>CAYQWE010000086.1:0-1673 GCA_964421275.1 uncultured Prosthecobacter sp. | reverse complement strand
CGAAATCCCCCACCGCTCAAGATACCGCAAAGCGGCTTAATCCCGTGCCATTCGTGTCTGTCCCTTTATGCACCCCATCCTGACGATGCTGCAGCCTTTGACCACCGGCAGGTTACGAAGGGTGCGGTAGCGCATGTTGTCCTTGGCACGGGTGACCCACTGCACGCCGCGCTGGTCGAGATCGTGCAGGTGGGCGAAGTCCACATAGGCTTTGTCGAAGACGACGACTTCTCCTTCTTGGAGCCCGGCGCACGCCTCGCGAGCGCGTTTGTTGTCATGCTCTCCTGCGGTGTTCACGATGGCGAAGGTGGGCAGGAAGCTGTTAAGAGCCTGTCCGTTAAAAGATGCAAATTTCCATAACCGTGCGAAGAGGGAAGGATGGAGCGAGACTATCCCAGCGATGTGAGCGATGCCGAGTGGGCGTTGCTCGAACCCTTCATTATTGACCCCAACGCGCCGCGCAAGCGAGGCCGCTGTGAGACGCCCGAGCTTGCACGGCGCTCATTGAACGCGATGCGCTACTTGCTCAAGACCGGCTGCCAGTGGCGCATGTTGCCCAAGGAGTATCCGCCGCGCACCACGGTGCATGACGCCTTCACGCGCTGGACCAACAACGGCTTATGGGAGCGTATCAACACCGCGTTGCGCGAGCGGCGGCGCGTGGGGCTAAAAAAAACGCCGCGCCCAGCGCCGCGATCATCGACAAAACAAAGTGTCTGTCCCTTTATGCACGTTTTTTGAGAAAGAGCAGCGAGCTGAATTCGACGCGATCCTGCGGCGGTCGGCACGCAGATGCAGCAGGATCGGCGCGATGATCGCGGCGGCTCCGGCGAGGTAGAGTGGGAAAAGCCAGTTCATGAGATGCTTGAAATCGTCCTCGGCCTCCTACTCGAACTCGTCCTCGATCATCTGACTGCGATGGAAGGCATCGTGCGCGAATGAAATGGAAGGGCTGAGAAGGGAGGAACTGAAAACTGTAGAAAAGATGCCAGGCATTTAGTTGTTTCTCTTGTGTAATCATCCTCCACTTTCAGCCCCATGAATGCCTCCTCTGTCCTTGATCCTCAATCCCTCCCCATCGAAGATCAGCTCCTCGGTGTAAACGCCAAAACCGGCCTCTATCCCGGCGCGCGCTCCTGGTCCGGGGGCAGGCGGCGCATCCTCGGCAAGGGGCCGCTCGAGTCCTATTGCTACCATGTCATGTCCCGCACCTGCGGCGGTGAGGTGTTCTTCGACGACGTCGAAAAAGAAGCACTGCGCCGCGTGATCTGGCGCTTAGCCGAGTTCTGCGGCATCAAAGTCCTCACCTACTGCCTCATGGGCAACCACTTCCACCTCCTAGCCGAGGTGCCGCACCGCGACACCTGGCTGCAACGCTTCGAGGGCCAGCAGGGCGAGGCGAAGCTGCTGGAGCACCTGCGCATCCTCTACAGCCACGCCTATGTCGGCCTACTGCGCGATGAACTCAGTGACCTACGCCAGCGTGGGATGGCTGCGCTGGCCGATCAGCGCATCGCCGCCCTCAAGCGCCGCTTCTGCGACCTCTCCCTCTTCGTCAAGGAGGTGAAGGAACGCTTCAGCCGCTGGTTCAACAAACGGCGCGGGCGCAAAGGCACGTTGTGGATGGACCGCTTCAAGAGCGTGCTGGTGGAAGGCAAAGGCGAGGCGCTGCG
>CAYQWE010000085.1:0-2029 GCA_964421275.1 uncultured Prosthecobacter sp. | reverse complement strand
CTCCTTCTCCAGGCGGCGTCGCCGCGAAGAAGAATGAAGCGGACAGGAATGTCCGCTCTACGTCCAAAACGCCGCTCTTCATCGGCATCGGAGTCGCGGCGGCGATCGGCATCGGCGCGTTCGTGATGTTCAGCGGCGGCGGGAAGCAGGACGTAGCCCGACTTTCCAAAGTCGGGTCCGCAGCGCCGCCAACCGCCACAGCTCCGAACTTGGAAGTTCGGACTACGCCAACGCCCACCCCGATCAAAGTCATCGAGTCGCCGAAGCCGGAGCCAAAGCCCGTCGTCGTGGCCAAGGCACCCGAGCCAGTCAAAACGGAGCCGCCAAAAGTGGAGCCGAAGAAAGAGGAACCCAAGCCCGCCGCCGCGCCAGCCATGGCAGCACCGGTGAAGCCTGTCGTCGTGGCGCAAGCACCAACGGCACCGAAAGTCGAACCGTCTCCACCCGCACCTGCTCCCAGTCTCCGCATCTCCTCGTCTCCGAGTCTTCCTCCGGAACTCGCCGCACTCGACGCCCAGTTCATCAAGCTCCAGTCCGAGCGCGTCACCGCACCCTTTGAAGCCGATGTGGCAAAGCTGAACACCAGCTACCTCGGCGGCATCGGCAAAAAGATCGCGGAAGAAAAGGCGGCGGGTCATCTGGATGCCATCCTCGCGCTGGAGGCGGAGAAGAAGAACGTAGAACGAGTTTTCAACTCGTTGAGCGCCGGAGGCGCAACGGCAGGGAACGAGTTGAAAACTCGCTCTACGTCACCCGTGCCGGATGAAGACGACGAAAAGACCCCCGCCAGCCTCAAAGCCCTGCGCGCGATCTACCGGGAGCAGTTCGCCAAACTCAGCGCCACACGCGCCGCAAATCTGCAAGCGCTGACTGACCCGCTGGACAAACGCCTCGCGCAGATGGAGACGGACTTCACCAAGGCCGACCGCCTGGCCGATGCGAAGACCGTGCGCGGGTATCGCGAGGTGCTGGAAAGTAGCACGAGTTTTCCAACTCGTGCCCCTTCTCCAGGCGGCGAAGCCGCGAAGATGGGGGAAGCGGACAGGAATGTCCGTTCTACGGTCAACACCGCCGCCATCCTCGCGCTCAAGGACGGCATCACGAACACGCTGGGCATGAAGTTCCTCCCCGTGAAAGGCACGGAGGTGCTCTTCTGCATCCACGAGACGCGGCGGCAGGACTACGCGGCGTATGCCGCCGAAGTGCCCGGCGTGAGAAAAGATGCCAGGCATTATGCAGGCATGAGTAAGCGAAAAGCACTGTGGTTCAGTGAATGATTGCTGGTTTCACACCGCCATGAAATGACGCGCGAATGGAGCAGGGTGGGGCTGCCGCCTTCTCTGCTGCGGGCCTTGGGAAAGGTGTGACTGTGATAGGCAATCAGCTATTCGCGTGTCCTAGGTGCGGTGGGGCGGCTTCAGGCGGTCGGGGCATCACTAAGCTGCCATTTATACCTCGCGTCATCACTTTTTGTGAAATTCATCGACCGCTAATGTGACGCTGACGAGACGCTAATGGGTGTGATTTATCAGCGTCAAATTAGCGTCATGTCAGCGGTAAAAGCCGGGGCCACCCATTTCTGAAATCACAAATCATGATGGCGCGAAGTATAGCACTCATGGCTGTATCTTCTCCAAGCGCGCAGCGCTTTCCAGATGCCCGGCCCAGCCGAAGTGGCAGCGAAACTCGTAGCAGTCACGCATCTGCTCGAAGGGGCCGTTCCATTCGGACTTGTTGGATGAAACGGTGATGTCTGAAGGCGCGAAGCCGGTGATGGGAAGGCGTTCCAACGTGAAAGCGTCATTCAGGAGGCGGGTTTTCTTCCAGTTGAAGCCCATGAGCTGGGCGCTGACGCAATCGACGGCGACGGGGTGTGTGCCGGCCATGATGACGGCGCTTTCGACGGGGTCGCAGGACATGGGGCCGTCGCCATCACCGCCGATGATGCCATCGACGATGGTCAGATAGCGCAGCGGCTTCTCGCGACGCTTGCCGGAGCCGTCGAAGTAGAAGAAGCACTTGTGTAGAT
>CAYQWE010000084.1:0-2051 GCA_964421275.1 uncultured Prosthecobacter sp. | reverse complement strand
GCGGGTCGGTGATGCGCGTGGGCTTGAACGCGCTGGAATCAAACACACCGCCGCCCGAGTTCTCTCCATACTCCATCGTCGTGATCAGGCCGCCGTCATGGATGCTGACGTGCGACGCGTATGTGTCGGAGTGTCATTCTGTCAAGCAGTTGCAGCCTGACCCCGTTTCCCCGTGCGATGGCGACGGATCGTCGCCACTCCATGGTTGGGAGGGCCGACGAGTCGTCGGCTTTTTTCTCTCTATGGCGACGGGTCGTCGCCACTCCATGGTTGGGAGGGCCGATGAGTCGGCGGCTTTTTTCTCTCGATGGCGACCGGTCGTCGCCACTCCATGCGGGGGGTGGTGCCGGGTCGTAGGCCGGATGTGTCGGGCGGAGAGCAATGCCGCCTCGTGCCTGACTCACTACGCCCGACTATCCGGCTGTGGGGGGTGGCGAGTGCGGCATGAGGTGCGGACGCTCCCAAGCCCTGCCGGATAGTCCGGCGGAGGTGCCTCTGGTGCTTTGCTGCGTCCTGCGCGCCGGACACATCCGGCCTACAGGGGGGGGGAGAGCTGAGCCGGGGAGATGGCAGCAAACGGCAAGCGGGCGTTGCCAGACGTGCAATTAGCGGTAAGGACAATGCTTCTCCCGCCCTCATGTCGAATTACGCTTCCAGCCGCCCACGCCCTACCCAGGAGCCGATCAGCATCGCGATCGTCGCCTCCCTTTATAACAACCCGTTCGTCCAAGGCCTGCTCAATGCGGCGAAGGAGGAGATCGAAGTCATCGCCCCGAACGCATCGGTGGACGTGTATCGTGTGCCGGGTGCGTTTGAGATCCCTGTGTGCGCGGAGCTGGTGCTGCGTGGCAGCGCGCCGGACGCGGTCATTGCGCTCGGGGTCATCATCCGTGGCTCCACGGAGCATGCGGATCTCGTCGGTGCGTCTGTCACGGATGCGTTGCAGCAGATGGCGGTGAAGCACTGCATCCCGGTCATCCATGAGGTGCTGCTGGTGGAAAATGAGGAGCAGGCGGAGGAGCGCTGCCTCGGTGCCACGATCAATCGCGGCACGGAAGCGGCACAGACTTGTGTGAAGATGATCAACCTGTTCGGCAAGATGAAGGCCAGCTTTGCCGGCGAACTCATTGACCACGCGTAACATCATGGGAAAACGCCGCGAAGGCCGCGAGGCCGCCATCCAGTTCCTCTTTGCCCGCGATATGCAGGGCACGGAGAAACCCGAATCTCCCGAGGTCTTCTGGACGCTGCACAGCGCGAAGACTTCCACCCGCGCCTTTGCCGAGAGCCTCATCAAGGGCGTGCTGCAAAACCAGGCGGACATCGACGCCCGCATCACCGCGTTGCTGCAAAACTTCCGCTTCGAGCGCCTAGCCGTGGTGGACCGCAATGTGCTGCGCGTGGCTGCTTATGAGCTGCTCCATTGCCCGGAGGTGCCCGCGCCGGTCATCCTCAATGAGGCCATCGACATCGCCAAGGCTCTCAGCGCGGGTGAGTCCGGCTCCTTTGTGAATGGCGTGCTCGATAAGCTAGCGAAGGCGCTGCGCAAAGCCGGGCCAAAACAGAATGTGGGGACCGTCGGCGGGGATTAAGCATGGCCGGTTTCTTCAAATCTCTTCTGCAGCGCTTCACCAAGCCCGACATCGACTGGGACGAGTTGGAGGCGTCATTGATCGCGGGTGATCTCGGGCCGCGTCTCGCGCTGCAAATCATCGCTGATCTCAAATCCCAGCAGCGCAAACTGCACGGAGCCGACATCGTGCAGGTGGCGCGTGAGCATGTGCGCCAGATTTTACCGGGGGCCGTGCCGCCGCTCGATCCGATCCTGGGCAGGCCGAAGGTGCTGCTCATGGTCGGCGTGAACGGCACCGGCAAGACCACCAGCAGTGCGAAACTCGCGCATGAGCTGCATCAGCGCGGCCACAAGGTTGTGCTGGCTGCTGCTGACACGTTCCGTGCCGCTGCGGTGGAACAGCTCGCCGTCTGGGCTGAGCGCCTGAAGATTCCGCTGGCTAAAGGCCCGCCGAATAGTGATCCCGCTGCGGTTTGTT
>CAYQWE010000083.1:286-2636 GCA_964421275.1 uncultured Prosthecobacter sp. | reverse complement strand
TTTCGATATGTATCCAAAAAGTTATGATCTGAATCCTCCTCCAACTCCTCCTCCTACTCCTCCTCCTACTCGTCCTCCTACTCGTCCTCCTCCTCCTACTCCCTGTTGGCAGTGGTTTGCGGTGGTTGGGAGACAGGCCCGGGACACTCCGCCATCCGCCGTTCTTCCGGCACGGAGAGCCGATGTTCCATCGGCCTTCAGGACGGGGCTGCAGACGCCCCCCGTCCGCTTCATTTCCAATCAGCGGACAAGCCGCGAAGCGAACGCCCCCACGAACTTGCTTCCGCTTTCGATCTCCGCCAAGCTATGGCGTGATCTACCTCGACCACAATGCCACCACCCCTGTCCTGCCGGAGGTTCGTGAGGCCATGCTGCCTTACCTCAGCGAAGAATGGGGCAATCCGTCGAGCAGCTACCGCTTTGGATCGCATTTGAAAGTGAAGATCGAGGATGCTCGCGAGCAAGTGGCGGCCTTGATCGGGGCGAAGTCGCCGCGGGAGGTGCTCTTCACCAGTGGTGGCACGGAGAGCAACAACGCCGCCATCCATTCGGCCATTCACAGCAGCGGAAGGGAACACATCATCACCTCGCAGGTCGAGCATTCCTCGGTGCTGAGTTACTGCCGTTTCTTGAGGGAGTTCCGGGGCTTTCGCGTCACCTACCTGCCGGTGGACCGCGACGGTTTGATCTCCATGTCGGACCTCGACGAGGCCATTGAGTCCGGCACAGCGTTGGTTTCATTGATGTGGGCGAACAATGAGACTGGCGTGCTCTTCCCAGTCGAGGAAATCGGCCAGCTCTGCCACAGCAAAGGAGTGCCTTATCATTGCGATGCCGCACAGGCCGTTGGCAAGCTGCCCATGAAGCTCAAAGACCTGCCCATCGACTACCTCTCCCTCACCGGTCACAAAATCGGCGCTCCGAAGGGCATCGGGGCACTCTATGTGCAGAGGAAGACCGAGTATGTTCCCTTCGTGCAAGGCGGGCATCAGGAGCGCTCCCGCCGCGGCGGCACGGAGAACGTCGCCAGCATCGTCGGTCTCGGCATCGCCGCTGCCATCGCTCAGAAGAAGCTACCCAAGTATGAGAGCACCGTCCGCCCGCTGCGCGATGCCTTGGAGGAAGGCATTCTTTCCACCATCCCCGACACCGAGCGCAACGGCCACGCCACCCAGCGCCTCGCCAACACCACCAACATCACCTTCCACGGCATCGAGTCCGAGGCCCTGCTGTTATTGCTCGATCAGGTCGGCATCTGCGCCAGCAGTGGCTCCGCCTGCCTCGCGGACTCACCCGATCCCTCCCATGTCATCGCCGCCATGAAGAAGGGCAAGGCCGCGCGGCAGTGCGTGCGGTTGTCTTTGGGCGCTGCATTGAAAAAGGCCGAAATCGAAGTCGTTCTCGCCCATCTGCGCCAGATCACCACCAGCCTGCGCGGCAGCCCATGAAACTCCCTGCGGACAGCTTCATTGATCCTCGAAAGGCCACCCACTACCTGCTCGTCCGGCAGGATGCGGATGACAAATCGGGTTTCCTCCGGCTTGCGGGCTATGAGCCGCACCACGCCTCGCGTTTGGTGGACGACATACGCGCCCTGCTTCTGCTGGACGCCTCGCCCGTCGAAGTCTCTGAGTACGCCGAGAAGTTCGCGATTCACGGTGCGCTCACCGGCCCCAATGGGCGGCAGTTGCGCGTCCGCTCCATTTGGGCCAGACTTCACACCACTGGCGAGGTCCGCTTTGTCACCCTTTACCCGGCTTTCTCATGAAACACGAGCTCTTCACTCACGTCATCCTTGCCGAGGACATTCCCGCGCACGGCCTGTGCCGCGGAGACATCGCCACCGTGGTCGAGCAGTATGAAGGTGCCGCCGGTCAGGAACCTGGTTACGAACTGGAGGTGTTCAACGCCCTCGGACAAACCGTCGCCGTCGTCACCGTGCGGGAATCCCAAATCGAAGCGCCCCGCCAGGAAGAGCGCCTGTGCGTCCGGCACACGGCGGCCCTGGCCGTGTGATCAATCTCCTTGGTCACGCCAGAACTGCCGTGTTGCTCCGACATTCGTCTGAGCACTTAGCCGCTGCACCGCTTCTCCTTTTTCCAACGTCTTCGCCACCGGTTGGCCGAGGATTTGTTTCTGCTCTTTGGGGCTGAGGGTTTGGGATTGCCCTCCGACCGGGGCCTTCTAAACTGAAATAGGCGACGCGCTCGGCGAGGTTGCGGTTTGGGATTGCCCTCCGACCGGGGCCTTCTAAACTATCATTGACATACACACAAACGACACAAAAGTTTGGGATTGCCCTACGACCGAAGCCATCAAAAATATAAAAGCCAAAAGAAAACAAAGAAAA
>CAYQWE010000083.1:0-276 GCA_964421275.1 uncultured Prosthecobacter sp. | reverse complement strand
GGCGTGTGGTGCTTGTCGGGAGGGATGGCCCTCCGACCGGGGCCTTCTATACTTGGAGTCGCCTCCGCCCTTTCGCGGCTTGAGTTTGGGATTGCCCTCCGACCGGGGCCTTCTAAACTGGCTTGCTTGTTATTCTCGTTCTCTCTCTTGTTTGGGATTGCCCTCCGACCGGGGCCTTCTAAACTATCATTCACTTGCAATCAAATTAAAGAGTAGTTTGGGATTGCGCTCCGACCGGCGCAATAAAGACTAAAACTCACAAAAGAAAGTACGAAA
>CAYQWE010000082.1:2464-2695 GCA_964421275.1 uncultured Prosthecobacter sp. | reverse complement strand
ATGGCCAGTTAGCTGCAGCGCTTCGGTCTTGATGATTCCAGCGAGCTTGAGGCGGTGCGCCAGCGCCCGCGTTGGCAAGACGCTCTTCGGCTTCGGTCTTGATGATTCCAGCGAGCTTGAGGCGGGGCTCGCTGAAAGCTCTCGGTGCCCGCACGCCGCTGCTGAGGTATTGAGGATTCCAGCGAGCTTGAGGCGGAAAGCAAGAAACCCAGGACGGAAAGGAACAAGAGG
>CAYQWE010000082.1:0-2454 GCA_964421275.1 uncultured Prosthecobacter sp. | reverse complement strand
TCTTTTTTTTCTTTTTTGATGATTTCTTCGAGTTTGAGGCGTTTTGTTATTTTGAGTTTGGGGAGTTCTTTTCTGGGCTTCGGTCTTGATGATTCCAGCGAGCTTGAGGCGGTTGTACGCATCTCGGTTCCACCAATCATCCATACTCGGCTTCGGTCTTGATGATTCCAGCGAGCTTGAGGCGGGAAAATGATCGCCGACGGATTCGCGTCGTCGTAGGCTTCGGTCTTGATGATTACAGCGAGCTTGAGGCGGCTCCCTCTTAGGAATAGCGAGACAGTCTGAGACTGCTTCGGTCTTGATGATTCCAGCGAGCTTGAGGCGGGATTCCTTCATCCCTGGCGTCCAATTTCTTGACTCGGGATTCTTTGGCCTCATCACTGGCGCATGAACCGCACAGGGATCCTCGCCGGAGGCAATTTCATCATCGACCACGTCAAGATCATCGACGCCTGGCCGGAGCAGGACATGCTAGCCTTCATCCGCAGCGAAACCTCCTCAAACGGCGGAGGGCCCTACAATGTGCTCAAGGATCTCGCAGCGATGCGAGCCGGGTATCCCCTCGCTGCCGTCGGACTCGTCGGCAAGGACGTGAACGGGGACTGGATTCTGCGCGACTGCAAAGACTCAGGCATCGACACGACGCAACTGCATCAAACCGACGCCGCGCCGACGAGCTACACAGACGCGATGACGGCGGGCGGCACTGGCAGGCGCACGTTCTTCCACCAGCTCGGGGCGAACGCGGTACTGGGCAGGCAGCACTTCGACTTCAGCCGCACGCGGGCGAAAATCTTCCACCTCGGCTACTTGATGCTACTCACGGAGATGGATCGCCTGCTGGAAGACGGTCGCAGCATCGCCAGCCATGTGCTGGAGGCCGCGCGGCGGGCCGGGCTGCTCACCAGCGTGGATCTCGTCAGCTCGACGCATCCGCAGTTCCGGGAGATCACGGCAGCCTCCCTGCCCTTCACTGATTTTCTCGTGCTGAATGAGATCGAGGCGGGCAACGCGACCGGCATGGACCTCAAGACATCACCGCCTGACTTCGACAAGATGATCACAGCGGCGTGCCTACTGCTCCAGCAGGGCGTGCAGCGGGAGGTCATCATCCATTTCGAGGCCGGTGCCGTCGTGGCGGAAAAAAACGGGGCCGTGCATCAGCAACGCTCGCTCAAGCTGCCCGTCGGCTTCATCGCCGGAGCCACCGGCGCTGGGGATGCCTTCGCCGCCGGTTATCTGCACGGCACGCACGAGGAATGGCCCGTCGCTGATCGTCTCAAACTCGCCGTCTGCACCGCTGCCATGTGCCTAACGCATCCGACGCCGTCGCAGGGGCTCAAGCCGGTCGCCGAATGCCTCAAGCTCGCCGACGAACTGGGTTTCAGGGCGTGAACCCGCTTTCCCCCTCGCGCATTTCGTGAGTGCATGCTAAACGACGCGCATGTCTTCCCCGCTTTTTGATCTCTCTGGCAAGTGTGCGCTCATCACTGGCGGCAGCAAGGGCCTCGGCAAAGCCATGGCTCGTGGTTTCGCCGAAGCCGGAGCCGATGTGTTCATCTCCAGCCGTAGCGCGGTTGAATTGAAGGCTGCTGCTGCGGAAATCGGCAAAGGTTTGAGTGTGAAAGTCGAATGGATGGTGGCCGACATGGCCGACCGAGCCGCTGTGAAGGCGCTGGCGGCAGAGGCGGAGCTGCGACTCGGCAAAATCGACATCCTCGTCAACAACGCGGGTATCAACAACCCGCAGGCCATTGATGAAATCACCGATGAGGTGTGGGACCGCAATGTGGAGGTCGATCTCACTGCGGTGATGAGCCTCACCCGTGCTGTCGTGCCCGGCATGAAGGCGCGCAAATGGGGCCGTGTCATCCACATCTCCAGCGTGCTCGGCGTGGGCGGTCGTTTGAAAAGGAATGTGTATTGCGCGTGCAAGGCAGCGCTCATCGGCTTGGCCCGCGCCAGTGCGCTCGATCTCGGCCCACACGGCATCACGGTGAACTGCCTCTGCCCCGGCCCCTTCCTGACCGACATGCCCGGCAAGCTGCTCAACGATGAGGAGAAAAAATACTTTGCCGACCGCACGGCGGTGAAGCGCTGGGCTGCGCCGCGAGAGCTGGCTGGCCCCGCCTTGATGCTCGCTAGCGAGGCTGGCAGCTACATCACCGGCCAGGGCATCGTCGTCGATGGCGGCGCGGCAGTGAATGTCCTGTAAGCACGAGCGGCGGCCACGCCGACACCTCACGACTGCAATCCACGCGTGTCGGCGAGCTTCGCCCCCTGGGTGATTAAGCCCTCCTGCCGAGTGCCACTGAGGTTTGCGGCGATGAGATCCGCATCGGTGAAATCAGCGCCACTGAGGTCCGCACCTTCGAGATTCGCTCCGGAGAGATCAGCCCCCCGCACCTTGGCATGACTGAGGTTTGCATGGCGCAAGGACACTCCACCGAGATC
>CAYQWE010000081.1:0-2717 GCA_964421275.1 uncultured Prosthecobacter sp. | reverse complement strand
TTTGCACAGCAATTTCCATAATGACTCGCGTGCTTGTTCATGCGTAGTCCCTGATGGTCGTTCTGGCTTCATCTGGTCCGTGATGGGGCCATCAGCCACTTGCGCCCGGCTTGCTTCCATCCATTCTCAGACAACCAATCGTTCCCGATGAAGATTTCCTGTTTCGTGACTTTGTTTCTGCTGTGCCTTCTGAAGACGGACTTGCTGGCACAGGCCGCGCCCGACCTGGCCGAGATCGACGCGAAGTTCGAGAGGGATTCTGTCAGCTTGGCGTTGTCTCCTTATCTGAAAGCAGTCAGTGAGTTGAACCGCCAGTATCTGGCAGCTTTGGAGCGTGCGCTGACAACAGCTAGAGGCAGGAGGAATGCGGCAGAGGTGCTGGCAGTGGAGCAGGAACGGGACAGCATTCAGGCGGGCAAACCGGTCCCGAAGATTGATTATCAAGGAACTCATTCCACCGTTGCCACCACCCGGCAAACCTATCGGGCTTCTCTCAAGCTCATCGAGCGTGAGCGGGACCGCAAGATGAGTCCGATCATCCATGAGCATTCTTCGGCACGTCGCAGGCTCATCACCGACCTTCTCAAGAGCGGACAAAGAGCCGAGGCCCAGCAACTCCAAAGCACCATGAGAGCGCTCTATCCGGCTGTTTATCCCGGACAGTACAGGATCGTCGGAAATTGGAAAGTGTACTTCAATGACCGAAAGGAGGCGACTTGGAGCTTCAAACAACATATGAATATGAAAAAATACTTTGATGTTAGTGATGGGAAGAGAGTAGGGCTCTGTAACCTTGAGCTAAATGGGCAATATGTTGTGTTCAGGGCACTAGGTTATTGGAAGATCAACCTGACGTCAGATAACACATTCGAAGGCAATGACACCGGTTCGGGGAAAATGGTCGGGGAACGTGTGCCTTAGCGGATGATGAGATCACCTCAGATGCAGGCCGCACGGATGGCTGGGCGGCTTCAACCTCTCACGACCTTGAGCTGAATGGAAAGCCCCAGCCTTCCTGTTCATGGGGCTCACACAATGGCGCTAGCGGATATTAATCGAGTTGGGATTGCCCGTGGCTTTGAATGTGAGCACGGTGCTCGAAATTGTGAGGGTCCTGCCGTCAGCGCTTTTCCTTGCCACAAAGACCTTGTAGTCGCCCGCCCTTGGTGTTGGCACGGTCAGTTTGCCACTCGTGAATTTATAGCGATTGATCACCTGTCCATCGAGTTGCACAACCCAACAGTAGTTTTCTCGGCCTGTGGCAAACACATCAAACCTGAAAACTTCAGCAACGACCGCCTCGTCCCCGCCGCTGTTTATCTTGCTCGAGCTAAGCAGAAAGGGGCCATTGCCAGGAACCACCGTGTATTCACCGGGTGCTGGTGCCGGGGCTGGAGCAGCCGCCGCAGGTGCGACAGTTCGCGCTGGAGCGATCGGCTTGGAAACTAATAGATTAAACTCCGCTTTGATCTCCTCCATCTGCTGGTAGATGTGCTTTCTTTTATCCAGGTTCTTCTGGAAAAAGCCGCTGTTGCATCCGCTGAAATGTTCCGGCTTATAGCTTTTCACATCGGCTGCAGCCGCATCACGCAGCTTTTGAAACAGCACATTTGCCGCCGCGATCTTCTCCAACCTGGTGGCGGCGTTCCTGTAGGTGTTTGAGAATTCATTGATGGCCGTGCCCAAGGAAGACAGTGCGGGACTGGTCTGCATGCGTGTCCGTGGCATGTAGCTCTCTGCAGTCCGCGCTCCGGGATTGAGAACAACGTCCTGGGCGGCTGCCATGATCACCTCGGTGGCAAGTTCGATGTCAGCAAGCTTGAGGCCCTCGCGTACCAGCCGGTCAGGCTCAGGTGTCAGCCATTTGTCCACGACATCCAGACGGAAACCGAAGCGCCGAACTTCGTTTAGGCTGGTGACCACTGGTGCCTTGCCCGTGCCTGCATTTCCCTTGTCTTGTTCCTGGAGCGCACGAGGAATGAGGAGATAGGTCGCCACGCCGATGACAGCACCCGAGGCTTTGAGCAAGATGGGGCTGCCGCTGTTGCCCGGAACGAATGGCGCGTCCACCTCGACGCGATCAGGACCAATGCCCATCACCCGGCCCTCGAGCTCGCGTACCACTCCTTCGCCTTCGGAGTTGCCCATGACCACCACCGCCTCACCGATCTTGGTTACGTCCTCGATATTTTTGAGGATGTCCAGCGCATCCGGGGCCTCCGGTACATCGGCTCGCACAAGGTCGGCAGACTCGGCGATTTCAAGCGGGCCAGTGGTCAACGGCTGGTTCGACATTGTTTTAAATGTCACCTTGGTATTGCCACGAACGACGTGCGCGTTGGTCACCACATATGTTTTGCCGTTCATTTTTGTGATGAAGCCTGAACCGCGGCCTGCATCGCCTTCGACAATCACCATGGACCTCAGCGGACTGGCGGCATGCAAGGACAGCGGGAACAAAAACAATAGGAGGAAGAAGGCGCTTCGGCATCCTTGTCTCAAGCTGCCTAGCTTGGTTCCTGTTGTAGTGATCATACGAGATTTCTAATTTAACGGTCGTGCAGGATGCTACAAAGCATCCTGTACGCATCACAATGAAAAAATGACAGCCTCGGCGGCTTTGAAGCAATTTTCAATCATCCCCGTCATCCGGTAGTGTCCTAGCAGGGCCGACGCATCAATAAAAGTCAGAGTGGCGAGTTATAGTGGTTGTACCC
>CAYQWE010000080.1:0-2869 GCA_964421275.1 uncultured Prosthecobacter sp. | reverse complement strand
ATTTCTTCGCCGCTAAATCATCATAGCCAGTTGCTCATTTCATGCGTAGGCCCTGGCGTTCAACCAACCGCGAGCTTCTCCATCAGCTTCTGCGTGCGTTGGATGATGCGCTGGGGCTCGTCGAGGAGGCCGGCGCTGAGGAGGGCGTTGTCGAGGATCTGCTCGATGATGAGGCCGGCGGTTTCGGGATCGCTCTTATGGAGCTTGGCGAGGCCTTTGACGAGCTGGTGACGCGGATTGATCTCGAAGACGACCTTCGGACCGGGCATGCCGCCGTCTTTGCCGAGAGCCTTCATCATCTGGCGCATCTGCGGGGTCATTTCGCCTTCGGGGGTCAAAACGAGGGCGGGTGAGCCGACGAGGCGTTTGCCGGGGCGGACGGTATCGACGGCGGCGGTGAGGCGTTCCTTGATCCAGTCGCACAGTGTGGTCGTTTCGGCTTCGGGGAGGGCTTCGCCTCCGGCGTCGCTGTCGCCGAGGTCGATGTCGTCGGCGTTGACGGCCTTGAGGTCCTTGTCGTCGAACTTGCTGAGGCTGGAAACGACGTATTCGTCGATGGTCTCGAACATGTAGAGCACCTCGATGCCCTTCGCCTTGAAGGCTTCGAGATACGGGCCGCTTTCGATGGCGTCACGCGATGGGGCGACCTGGTAGTAGATGGCTTTTTGCTCGGCGGCCATGCGCTTCACATAATCCGCGAGGCCGATGGTCTCGCCGGGCTGGGTCATGCTGGATTCAAAGCGCAGGAGCTTCGCGATGGCCTCGCGGTGCGTGTGATCGGTGGCGACGCCTTCTTTGAAGAAGCGGCTGAAGTCCTTGTAGAAGCCGTCCCACTTCTTCGCGTCATCGGAGGCTTCCTTGTCGAGCTGCTTGAGCAGGCGTTTCACCACCACGTCCCCGATTTTGCGCACGAGGGCGCTGTCCTGCATGCTTTCGCGGGAAATGTTCAGCGGCAGGTCCTCGCTGTCGATCACACCGCGGACGAAGCGCATCCATTCCGGCAGCAGCTTCTTCGGTTTCGGGTCGATGAGGACTTTTTTGCAATAGAGCGACACGCCGGGCTCCATCTGGCCCATGCCAAAGGACTCCATGTTTTGCGACGGCGTGAAGAGCAGCGCGTTGATGACGATGGGGCTGTCCGCCTGGAAGTGCATGCGGTAGCTGGGATCATCGAAGGCGTGCGCGGTGAACTTGTAGAACTCGTTGTATTGCTCGTCGGTGATGCTGTCCTTCGACTTCAGCCACAGCGCCTCGACGGTGTTGACGCGCTCGCCATTGAGCAGGAGCGGGAAGCTGACGAAGTTCGAGTGCTTCTCGATGATCTGGCGCACCGTGCTCGCCTTGCAGAAGTCGGCGGCGTCTTCCTTGAGATGCAGCACGATCTTGCAGCCGCGGGCCTGATCCGGCGCTTCATCAATGCTGTAGCTGCTCTGGCCGTCGCTGGTCCACACGAGGTGCTCGCCGTCGTTTTTCCACGAGTGGGTGTACACCTGCACTTTGTCCGCCACCATGAAGGCGGAGTAGAAGCCGACGCCGAACTGGCCGATGAGCGTGGCGTCGTTTTGCTTGCCCGCGTTCTTCAAGGCGGCGGCGAAGGCCTTCGAGCCGCTGTGGGCGATGGTGCCGAGGTTTTCGACGAGCTCGGCGCGGGTCATGCCGATGCCCGCATCGGCGATGGTGATGGTTTTCGCCGTTTCATCGGTCGTGATGCTGATCTGCAGCTCGGCATTGGCATCAAAGACATCCTTTTCCGTCAACTGCGTGAGACGCATCTTCTCCATCGCATCCGCCGCGTTGGAGACGAGCTCGCGGAGGAAGATCTCGCGGTCGGTGTAGAGGCTGTGGATGACGATATCGAGGACTTGTTTGACTTCGGCCTGGAATTCGTGGGTTTGGCTCATGGTGACGTATTTTGGAGTTGGGGGCGCGGAGATTAGCGGAGCGCAAAGCGCGGTCAAGAGCCGTGGTCACAGCTTGACTTTGCCCTCCTCTCCCACACACTCACACCCACCTATGGGACTCTTCGATTCACTCGCCAAAAACGCGCTGGGCGGCCTGCTCGGCGGCAAACAAGATCCGGCAGCGATGCTCTCCGGCCTGCTGAGTGACGCAGGCGGCCTACAGGGGCTGATGGGCAAGTTTCAGAACGCCGGACTTGGCGACCACTTCGCCTCATGGGTCGGCACCGGTGAGAACCAATCCGTCAATGCCGATCAGGTACAAAACGCCGTCGGTGCAGATCAAATCCAGCGCCTCGCCGGTCAGCTCGGCATGCAAGCGCACACGGTGCTACCATTGCTCGCCCAGTACCTGCCGCAGGTGATCAACTTGCTGACCCCTAAGGGCGCGATTGATGAAAATCATCCCAGCGGCTCCCAGATACAGAGCGTGCTGGCCAGTGTGCTCAGTGGCGGCCTAGGTGGACTGCTCGGCGGGAAGAGCTGAGTCCAACGTGACACGCCGATGCTCCGCCTCGCGCTCAAGATGCTGTTTGGCGACACGGCGAAGTACTTGATGCTCGTTGCAGGTCTGACGGTGGCGACGTTTTTGATGGCGCAACAGACAGCCGTCTTCTGCGGGCTTATGAACTGGACTAAAGCGACCCTGCGCAACGTCCCTGCCCCGATCTGGGTGGTGGAGGAGAAGGTGGAACAGGTCAATGAGACGAATCCGCTGCTCGACACCGACGTAGCGCGTGTGCGCAGTGTCAGCAGCGTCGCGTGGGCGTCGCCGATTTACTCGGGTATCCAGCGTGTGCGGCTGGAGACCGGTAGCTTCAAGGTCATCCAGCTCATCGGCATCGACGCGAACACGCTAGGCCGTGTTTGAAAACCCTCAACGACCATATCTGAGCCAGTCGATGATGGAG
>CAYQWE010000079.1:0-3038 GCA_964421275.1 uncultured Prosthecobacter sp. | reverse complement strand
GGCGCTACCCATTCTAACGGGAGGTGTCCCGTAACGCCCTCCGTGGCTCTCTTCGTCGGCGCGGTGACGCTCCGGTTCGGCCCGTGCTTCCTGTGCGGCTCCTCGTTTTTGCCCCTGCGGCTGGGGCGCGGTTTTGGCTGGGGCCGTCTGGCCGTCAACCCCGTGCCCGCTCCATTCGCTGCGCTCCCGTGTTCGGGGCATGACCGCCAGCCTCATGACCCCAGCTCCTTGAACCGCTGTCCCGCAATGGGGCAATCAACAAAACAAGGAGCCAAACATGACACAGAAAACACTCAGCAAAGCCGACCTTCGCCAATTCACCGGAACCGACCAGTGGTATCGCCACGGCCTCGCACGCAACGTGCTTTACACCGATGGTGTTCAGCACGTCGCCGAGGCAGGCGGTGCCTATTGGCTGGTTGATGAGATCGCTTTCGCTCAATCCATCCCAGCCGTCACCGCCGAAGAGTTTCAGACGTGGCGGCTCAAGGTCAATTCTGACCACGCCGCCACGCTGGCTTGCGACGATGGCAATGGCCGAATCGTCTTCTCCAAGGAAATCGAATACACCGATTTCCCGCTGGATGAAATATGCCTCTACTTCACGAACAGCGTGATGATGTTGCCGAGCGAGTATTAGCTCGGCATACCCCCTCCGGTATCCACCGGAGGGGGGGCTTCTTTTCTGAATCCCTGCATTTGGTGGGAAAAGTCTTTCCCTTGCGCCTACTGCGTGCGGCGCTACCCATTCTAACGGGAAGTGTCCCGTAACGCCCTCGGCTCCGCGCCTGCCCGCCGCAAGCAAGCCCACCGCTGGACGGGCCTCCGGCTTTACCGTTCCAGCGGCCAGCTTGCTTTCCGAATCCTCCCGAAGTGGTTGCCCGGCAGCTTCTCTTTCCGCTGCGCTTCAAGCTCACTGCCCAGCACTTCATCGTTGAAAGCGACAATCGGCGTCTCCTGTGTCAACGCCTGCGCACGCGTGCCTGTTTATGGCATCGCTAAAGACCCCGCCAGTCCGTTCAAGCGGACAATCGGCTCCCCCTGAAGGTCGCCCCCAATTCTCCGCTGTGATCGGTTCACTCCGTCCCGCCTCATGGGGCCTTTCTGGCTAGGCCATCAGGCCGCGAAAGGCGCAGCCTCAACACTGAAAGGAGATAACCTATGGCGTTCATTCAACTCGAATACGGTGCGTGGTTCGACCAGTTCAAGCCCATCACGAAGCCCGGCACTGACCACATTGCCTTCGACACGCACGACGATTGGCAATTCCTCAAGACGCAGGCCCCCAATAAAATCTGGACGCTGGTTGATTGTCCTGATTCAGGCGATGCCGTCATCGTCAACGGCTGTCGCTATGTGAACCGCCTCGAATACTACGTCACAGAGGTGGCGCACAATCCTGACGATGAATACAACGTCGAGTGAGTGAGGGTTCTGCGCTCAGGCATCAAGCATGAGCAGGGCGCAGGTTGGCTCCCGTGCGAATCGGCACAAACCGAATCTCTACGCGCTTGTCGAGCGCCGCCGCAATGCGATTGAGCATGGCGAGCGAGTGTCCTTCATAATCAGCGTCTTCCAGTCGGCAGATCACTGAGGCAGTGGTTCCTACCAGCTTGGCAAAAGCACGCTGTGATAATCCGGCTTTTGTGCGCAGTTCGTAGATTTTGCGTGCCACCGCGTCATCAGCGCGAATCTGCTCCAATTCTGCGAGCCTTTCCGGCTTTCCATCCACGAGACGGCGGCGCAGAATTTCTGCTGCATCGCTTGTGGGCTTGTGTTTTGCTTTGGTCATAATCTCACTCCTCAAATGTGTGGGCTTTGGGGTTCTGTTCAAAACGCTTCCGGCGCTCTATCGCGTGAGCGATTTCGACCGGTGGGACTCGATCTTCCTTCACGATGCCATGTGACACCACCGCAGCCACGTTTCCGTGGAAGAAATACAGAATGCGATAATGCACACCTTGCAGGCTCGATCTCAGTTCATAAATCTTGTCTCTCAGTAGGTCAGCTTCAGGGCGGCGCAGTTCATGTCCCTCTTGTTTCAGTCGTTCAATTTTAGCGAGGCACTTGAGCTGGGCTTTGACTGGAATGCCTTCGAGCCATTCCAGCGCGGGAACGGTTCCGTCCTTCTCTTGATAAAAAACAACTTTGGTTTGCGGCACAAATACTCCTTGCCTCTATTGTTAGCAAATTTGCGAACATTTGTCAATCCCGACCTGTTGTGGGGAAAAGCCTTTCCCTCGCGCCTACTGCGTGCGGCGCTACCCATTCTAACGGGAGGTGTCCCGTAACGCCCTCGGCTTCGCACCATCCACCGCGAGCAAGCCCACCTTTTGGCCGAAGCCTTGCGGCGTGACTGCGCCCGCTTTCCCTCCTTCGTCACTCGCGGCGCATCCGTCCCCAAGGCCAGCTTGCTACCCATCCGCCAGGCAGGCAGCAAGGCGAGCATTGGCCGCTGCGCTTTCCCAATCCCGCCATGCTGCGCAGGTGGTTTTATCCTGCCGCCTCGCACCATTCACGAAACGCCGCTTTTCGTCGGCAGGGGCCGACCCGCGCCATTGCGTGAACCATGCCAGTTCTACCGCCTTTGCGCACCAAGGCGGCATCGGCTTCGCTCCGGTTCCCTGCGACTACGCCGCTACCGCCTCCGTGCCAAACAACACCGCGCTAGTCAGCGCGTGAAGTGCGCCGCCCTCATCATCGGGCGGCTTTGATGCCTCGCGGACGTTCGGGCCGTCAAGGGCATCCAAAGGCTGTCCCTAAAGGGCACCCTCCTTCGGAGACCTCCCTCTGACTGCCCGCCCGATCCTCCGGCAGTGGGCACGCATGTTTTGCGCGCGAGCCAGTGCTTTGCGCAAAACCGCAACAGGAGGAATCATCATGAAATCAGACATCTACACACAGGTTACAGACCGCATCATCGACCAACTACAAGCCGGGGTTATTCCGTGGAAATCGCCTTATTTTTCAAAGGTGGGTTTTCCCCGAAACTTTGCCACCGGCAGAGCCTATCAGGGGATTAACGTCTTTCTTTTGGG
>CAYQWE010000078.1:0-3350 GCA_964421275.1 uncultured Prosthecobacter sp. | reverse complement strand
CGGCGTTGGCGGGTTCAGTGACGCTGAGCAGGCGGCCTGACGCGTCGTAGGTGTGCGTACAACGATAAAGGGATAGGCAAATGGTTCACGCGGCCCAAGCTCTTGAGTATTTTGTCAAGTATTTGCACACTGACCCCGTTTCCCCGGCAGAAACACGAAGGAGAGTCCTCGTCGAGGCAGGACATCGCTGTGCTATCCCGACTTGCCGATACATTGAGATCGACGTACATCACATTATCCCTTGGGAACAGTGCCAGAAGCATGAATACGAAAACCTGATTGCTTTGTGCCCCAACTGCCATCGAAGAGCAGATCGCGGAGAGATCGACAGGAAGGCATTGAGACTCTACAAAGCCAACTTGCGTTTTGCTCACGACAAGTTCTCTCAGGTTGAAGTCGATATTCTTTTTGAACTTTTCAAGGCTGGCGACGGCAAACACGTAGAGTGGCCACCGTTTATGCACATCCTCATCAAGCGCATTGTGGAATCTGGGTATATTCAGATTCATCGAAGTCAGGGAGGAGTTTTTATCATGGGGATGCAGACCAACCCAGATTACTTGGTCATTACCCCGAAGGGTAAGCAGTTCATCACAGACCTTGGATTGCATGAGTTATGACCATCCATTTTGCCCTAATCAAGGCGAACAAAGCGGATGCAGGCAACGGTTCGAAGGCTGTCTGTCGTGTCAGCAACGTCTTGCGCCTGCCGTCGCCACAGCTTAGACGTTCGACGAACACATGACACCAGGCCCCACGCTCATCATGAAGGCTCCCGGCTGCACGATGCCGGTGAAGTTCTCAACCATCGCTTCAGGCAATACATTCGGTGCGACTTTCTGGACCGACGGCAAACGAGAAGCCCCGATGCTGCCTGACCAGCCCTGGCTACGGAAGAGCCCATCGGAAGGAGTCTTGTTTTGGGCCGACCAATGCAAGGAAATCGGTCAGATAGACTTTTTCCGCGGAGAGGAAGAGGAGAACGAGGAGTGGAGAAATTTGGAATATGCCGAGGAGCCTTCGGAAGCCGACTATCTCACTGCGTTGTCTTCAGGCATTGCAGATACGGATGAAAAGAAGCGTTATCTGCGCATGAGGCTTTGGTGGACAGGCAACGACCGTATCCGGCGCGGCGAATCCCAGCAGTTGAGTGCGTCGCATGTCCACAATCTGGAGGCGTTCAGCAGTCTGCTTTCGGATTCAGATGCCGACCAACGATTGATGAAGGCAGAAGTGATGCGGGAGCTTTCACGATACGACGAAGCACTGTCGCTGTTGGCCTTCGCGTATCCAGATGATTACTCACATGCCGTCACGCGCATTCGTGAACTAGCGACTTCAAAGGACGCTCAGGTTGCCAAGTTGACATGAACAAAGTCGAACAAACCGGATGCAGTGAACCCAGCGATTGCGTCGTGGTTTGCAATCGTGCATCACTGGCACGGGGTCACTGACCCGGAACGTTATGCACTTTTATGCACGTGTCCCATTCACGAAGCAAGCGTGGCCTAAGCCGCTGGCCGAACGCATCCGCGCCACCGAGCAGGTGCTGCATGCGGCGGGGCATGCCGTCACGGTGGAAGACCTCACGCAGCACTTCTCCCGCGCCCGCGCCAAAGCGGCGGACTTGCAGGAGATTCTCGAAAGCCTCGTGACGCTGGGACGAGCTCGGAAGGATGGGGAAAGGTTCAGTGTGTGATGGCCAGGAAACGGGGTCAGGGTGCAACTCCTTGACAAAAACAAAAAACAATACCTCAGCATGAAAGGGTAAGGAGTCAATTCTTGACAGATTATGTCAGGCGCTAAAGCATTTTGTCTGTCCTTTATAAGCTTTTTCAACGGGCCGGACGTGGAGCATTTCACGCTCAGCGGCGGCACCTTGAGTGGCGCGTTCGACGCGAGCCAGAGCGGAGTGTTCGCCTTCATGCAGAATGGTTCCACGCCGGTGGCGGCCTGTCCGGTGAACGCGGAGGGAAAGACAGCGGAGACGCAGGACACGCTGGAGATGAAGCCGAAGCAGCGTCAAGGGGGGTCAAGGGTCAAGAAGTCAAGAGGGCCGGAGCCAAGCAAGCGTGGCCGAAGCCGCTGGCCGAACGCATCCGCGCCGTGGAAGCGGCGCTGCACGCGGCGGGCCATGCCGTCACGGCGGAAGACCTCACGCAGCACTTCTCCCGCGCCAAAACGGCGGACTTGCAGGAGATTCTCGAAAGCCTCGTGACGCTGGGACGAGCGCGGAAGGATAGGGAAAGGTTCCGTGTGTGATGGACAGGCCATGGAGTGCCTGGCGGGTCGTCGGCTTCCCTCTCTCTGTTTGGCGACGACTCGTCGCCACTCCACGGGCAGCGCGTCCGCCCGGCGCACCGTTTATGCGACGATGACGAGGTATCTGCTCATGGTGGAGGAGATGGTGGCGCGGAATGGATGACAAGCGGCGTTTTGAGCAGCCGCTCCTCAACCGCGCACCTCCGCGATGTACTCGCGCACGGCGCGCAGCGTCTCGCCGGCGACATCGGCGTGTGCTTTTGCGAAGGGCGGACGGAACCATGGAAAACTGCCGAGAATGTCCGGTGTGACGAGCACCTGCCCGTCGGTGCCGTTTCCCGCGCCGATGCCGATGGTGCTGGCACTGACAGATTGAGTGATTTGCGTGGCGGCATCGGCCACGATGCTTTCCAGCACGATCGCTGCCGCTCCGGCTTCATCGAGGGCGCGTGCGTCGGCGATGAGGCGTTCAATCTGCTCGCTGGTCTTGCCTTTTTTCTTGTAGCCGCCTTCCTCCTTCACGCTCTGGGGCAGCATGCCGATGTGGCCGACGAACGGGATGCCTGCGGCGATGATGGCGCGCACCTGCGGGATCATGGCGATGCCGCCTTCGAGCTTCACGGCGGACGCACCGCAGTCCATGAGGCGTTTGGAATTGGAGACGGCCTGCTCCGGCGTGCCGTAGCTCTGAAATGGCAGATCGGCGATGACCGGGGCGCGTTTCACCCCGCGACACACGGAGGCGGTGTGCATGAGCATCATCTCCATCGTGACGCCGGTGGTGTCCGGCAAACCATGCACGACCATGCCGAGCGAGTCGCCCACGAGGATGAGATCAATGCCCGCGTCATCAAGCATACGCCCGGTGGGGTAATCGTAGGCGGTGAGCACGGCGATTTTGGGGCCGTGCTGTTTGCGCTGGCTGAGTTCGAGAAGGCTGGAGAGCATGTGTCGTGGATGCATCACCTCCCCGTAGCATGAAATCAAGCATCAGGCCCGTGCGCTGACTTCAACGCTTACCTTTGAAGTAGTCCTCGCCCTTCACGACCTTGCCGTCTCCGAGCACGATGGTTAAGCGCCCGTTGTTT
>CAYQWE010000077.1:0-3956 GCA_964421275.1 uncultured Prosthecobacter sp. | reverse complement strand
TTTACTGCACTTTTACTGCACACGCTGTGGAACCCTTGATTTTGCGTGGAGCGGGTGATGGGAATCGAACCCACGTTTCTAGGATTGATATGCTGGGGGCATTTTCGGGCATGCGCTGGTGCTTCGCCCGCGTGTTCATCAAGACCTCGCCAGGGCGGCAGCGCTACAGCGTGCTGGGCGCGGTGGACACTCGCACAGCAAGGAGATCATCAGCCTGCGCACCGAGGGCAACATCCATGCGCAAAGCGTGTGTGAGCTGCTGGAGATGATCCGCGCCCGCCACCCGGACATCGCCCCATCACCCTAGTGATGGACAACGCACGCTACCAACGCTGCGCCGCGGTGAGCGCACGGGCTCTCCAACTGGGGATCGAGCTGCTCTTCCTGACGGCCTACAGTCCCAATCTCAACCTCATCGAGCGGCTGTGGAAGCTGGTGAAAAAGCGCTGCCTGACCAATCGCCACTACCAGAATTTTGCCGACTTTCGTCATGCCATCGACAACTGCCTGCACGAACTCACCACCACCGCCAACGCGGAACTCCACTCCCTGCTCACCCTCAACTTTCAGTTCTTCTCAAAATGAAAGTTTGTGATGCGCGGCAGTATAAACGCCCGTTTCCGCGAACGCTTGCCAGCCTGTGATCTCGCCGAGGCGAAGTCTCTGCTCGTCCGCTTTCTCGACCCCGAGGTGTGGGCGCTAGTGCTGGGCTACCTTCATGAGTTCGAGGCGGAAGGTGATCCTTACTCACGAGATATTCTGGCGGCGTGGAAAGAGTGATCGCTCGCTTAGCCTTCTCCAGGAAGGAAAGCAGCCTCACGGTTCAGCACGCCTCTAGCCGCCCTTTTCCGTCTTTATCCCTCAACTTGGCCTCCGCTCTTTCGCCTTGGCGTCTTGCGCCATCAAAGAGCACGGCAAAGTCTGGGCGGAGAGCAGCAGGGAGGTGAAAGGCAGTCGTTTCATGGTTGGTCATATGGTTAAACGCGCCTCTCTCGCCCAACATGCCAGCAAAAGCTGTGTCCGATCTGGCAAATCAAGCTTTCCTCGCTGCCGCCGCCGCAATGTGCCCGGCAAAGCTGGAAACGAAGCTGGTCAGACTTGTCATGTCATCGTGACAGGAGAAGCGCCCGTCTTTGCCAGCAGAACGAGGAGATGCCAGAACGGTCGCCGAAGTGTAAAGCTGCTCGTGCATCAGCTTTTTGCAGAGCAGGTGGTAGCGATCCAGATATGAGGCATTTTGAAACTCAGGGAACACCGGGAAGTGGGGCGAGTGATCACGCACTGGTGAACGCGAAGCCTCCGCCTCCTCCACGAGCATCAACCAGCCGAGAAACGGCTTTGGCACGTCGCCAAACGCTCTCTCGCGGTAAGCAGTCCAGAAATCATGAGCGGTGCCGATGGCCTCCTCGGCGCGGTTGTTGCAATTGTTTCCGAAAGAAGGTCCCACCTGCGATTTGAACTCCAGTGCGGCCACCAAGATGCCGCGATGAATGATGATCATGTCCCAAAGCTTGGTGGGGCGGAAGAAGCCCGGCAGTGTGAGCACACGGCGGCTCAGGTGAATGTCAGCGGACTTGAGGCCGTTCCCGCGGACCAGTTCTTCCATGAGCGAAATAAAGCCGTTCATGTTCTTGCCAGCCGTCACAGCAGCTCTCTCACCCTGGTCGCTTTTCCCTGTTGAAGCTTGTTTGAGCCTGGCTTCGTCACGACCGCTCCAAAAGGCTTTTACGGCTTTGCGGGCCTTCGATTCGTAATTGGCGAGAAAGAGCGGCATGTCAGGCTTGAAGGTGCGGGAGGTCTTCCGTTTCCAGGTGATAGATGTTGGCGATCAGGGAGTCCACGGGCTGCTTTTCATCACAGAGTTTCTTCTGCAATGATGTCTGGATGCTGTCCCACCGAGGAAGGCGAATGCGGCGCAAATACTGCGCTTGGAAACGCAGGCAGCCACCGCGCATCTTTGTGGAGTAGGCGCGGACAAAAAGACGGGCGATGCCGGATTGCAGCACACGTTGCAGCGCTTTGAGAGGCCAGTGCTCGCTGATGATGTAGTAGAGGTTGTGATGCGGGTAGAGCTTCCCTTCCTCCAGCACGATGTTGGCCTCCCCTTTGATGTCAGGAACGAGCAGCTTTGGTTTCGCAGTGAGAGAGGGGGTGATGCGATCAATGGTGCGATACCACAAGCCGTTGGCTTTTTGGGCGCAGTGACGCTTCATCAACATCTCGCGGTGCTTCTGGATGTAGCGGGCAAAACGTGGGTAATCTGCGAAATCCGCTAGAGAGCCATCCTCCTCGAAGGGATTGACCACGCCGAGCCCTTTCCAGCGCACTTCACCTTCGAGAATATCTTTTGTCATGACCAGCGGCAACTTCCGCTCGTTCTCGACATCGAGTTCATCATACGGCGCGATGTACACTTTGTCCGCTCCGGTGGCGACACCGATGCCGACACTGCATCCCGCTTCTTCCAGCGTGGGAAAAGCCTCTTCCAGCCTGCGCACAAGCTCCAGCGAAGGCTGGGCATCGGACTCTAGCAGCCAGGGTTCGTCACCACGCGGGCTGGCGGCCAGCATGCTTACCGTTCCGTTGTAGTTGGAGGCAGGCCCCGTGAAAAGGTGATGAAGGTTGCTCAGTGCATCTCTCGAAACCTCTGGCCGATGCGCGAGCAGTGGTTTCGTGTCCGACTGGCCGCGTTGGATGACTGTGATGGCTGGATAGGCCGTGACCTCCGACTGAAACGCCTCTGTGCCGACCATGTCCACATAGTAGCGGAGCGAATAACCCGAGGAGATCAGCGCTCGAAGTGGACCACCGTAGCGGTTCTTCATCCAGCGGTCGGAGCAGATGAAGCTCATCTGGCCCTCGGAGCTCAGCAACCCAAGCGACTTCTCCATGAAAGGCACATACAAATCGGCACGGTCATAGAGGGTGACAAATCGCTGACGATACTCGGCGAGCAGATTTGCCGGGATAAGCTCCTGCCGCACATATGGCGGATTTCCCACCACGAAGTCAAACTGCTCGCGATATGGCTCCAGAAGGAAGTCTGCGTTCTTCAGCCAGGCATCCAGAAGCATCGAAGCTGTGTTTGCATCCATCTTTTTCGAGTTGAGCAGCCTGGCGAGCTGCTCACGCGTCTGCGTAAAGGTGTCGCGATGCAGCTCCACAGCTCGGATGGCCGTGGAAAGCTCGCGGGCCTGGATTTTCGCTTTTTGAGATGCCTCCAGCAATCGCTCGACTGCCTTAAACAAAAACTCACCGCCGCCAAACGAAGGCTCGAGCAGCCGAAACTGCCAAAGCGAACGATTTGTGGTGTAACCGATGAGGTCGAGCATGAAGTCCACAACCTCTGGCCGGGTGAAAATGGCACCGCGTTCGTCAGCTGGCGCGGCTTTAAGCCTGTCCAGCGCATCGCCGAGAAACTCTTCGGCAGCGAAGAGTTCGAGATGGGATGCAGAAATCTGGCGGCTCTTGATGACCATGGGGCACCCCGATTCTTCTACAGGCCGCCATCTGGTTCAACAAGCCTTTAGCCACTTCCAGCCGTCTTTCTCCCTCTACTAGGCTTTCACATTTTTAGCCTTGGCCTTGCCCTTTGCTTTCGGCGCTTTCGCCTTCGCCTCGATGATCTGCGCGTCACTCGGGATCCGATGCGTGGCGAAGTCGATCACACCGCTCTCGGGTAGTTCTTTGGGCATCACGTCCTTGATGTGGACCTCCATGGCGGGGTCGCGGTGGATTTGGAAGGTGATGAGGCATTCGAGGGAGCGTTTGGCTTCTTCGAAGTCAGTGAGCTCCATCGTCGTTTTTCCGTCGATCTGGTGAACGAGGTGGTTTCCTTTCGTGATGATGGTGTACTCATCCCGAACGCCGCTTTTGACTGAAGTATGGCGGAGGTGGGCGAGGTTAAATCCCCGCGCCGCCGGGTGACAGGGTGTGCCAATCGACCTCCGGTCTTC
>CAYQWE010000076.1:0-4211 GCA_964421275.1 uncultured Prosthecobacter sp. | reverse complement strand
CGGCCAAGGCAGCCGGTCTGCTCAGCCATCAGATCGACACGCTCATCAACGATCCGACGAAAGCCACGGCCCCGGTGCGAAATGTGTTCGCCAACCGGCCCGCCTTCGCAGGCGGCATAGGAGCGGCGGCGGGCTTCGCTGACGCAGGGGGCGCGGGCATCAATGGTGGTGATGTCGGAGTAGCAGTGGAAAACCAGGGACTCGGCGGTGACATCAACCCTTACCAAAACGGCACGCCTTCCTGGCACCAAAATGGCGATCAAGATGCCGACCATGACGGTGTTTCCAACTGGGATGAGTATGAGTCGGGTTTCGATCCTGACGACGCCAGCAACACGCCCACGGCGGCAGCACTCGCCGAACTGGAGCGCCAGCGCATTGAGGCGGCGAAGACCTTCGCGGAGCGGCAGGCCGAGCGGCAGGCGGCGGAAGCCGAGCGCCTGCGGCTGGAGGCCGAGGCCTGGCAGCGCACGCTGGAGGCCGAGCATGAAGCGCAGCGCGAATATGAGCTCTACCATCCCGAACTGGCACGGCAGGACGCCGACCGGATGCTGACGGAGAACTTCACGCCCATCGTGAAGGTGGATGAGAACGGGCGTCCGCTGATGCTGGTGCGGCGCACGGGGCCGGACGGTCAGGAGGAGGACGTGTGGGCGACGCCGAAGGACCTGGAGCTGGCGGACAACTTCGTGCAAAACAGCGCGGGAGAGTGGGAGCCGCGCGGGGAACAGGAGCGGTACCGCAAGTTCGCCGATGAGCGGTTTGTCAGTGACTACCTAGCCCCCAGCATGCGGAAGGCGGAGTCGAGCCTGGACGCGTTCGTGGAGGTGAACCTCACCGCCGCCAGCATCGTGGCGGGCGGCGCAGGAGCCACCGGCGCGGCTCCGAGGATTATCGCGATGAGCAAGGAAGCGCTCTCGGAGTTCACGGGCCTCCCGGTGGGCCTCAAGGATCTCAAGGACGGCATCAAGGCGCTGTTCACCAAGAAGATCATCAAACAGGCCGATGACATCGCCGACACGGCCAGTGTTGCCGCAAATAATGGAGTCCGCGTTGCGAGTGGCATGGGCGGTGAGGTTTTGCCGATGCAGGTTGTCCGAACGCTCCCGCCGGGAACCGCCGGAGGCGTCGTAAACGAAGCTAAAGCGTTGACGTTTGCGACGGGCAACGAGCATGCTGTCGTTCGATTGGCGACCGGAGAACGGGCGTTGGTGTCTGGTGGTCCCGGGGGCATCGACATGGGAACTCAGGTCACAAGAATCATCGGCCACACTCATCCATACGGAACAATGTCCGCTGGTGCGTCGGCAGCCGATAGGGCAGCCCTTCAAACTCTCGGCCAACGCCATTCCTACATCTTGGAAGGAGGGCAAGTCCTTCGCTTTGGCCCCAATCCCTGACCTATGGCGATGTTCATCAATGGCATGAAATGCCCGCTTTGCGGGCTTCTTATGAGCGACGCTGCTGAGGTATCTGGCTTCCCCGCGTTCATCGCCAACAAGCGTGATCCACTCTACCCGTTTAGCGATGGCGTCTTCCACCGCCGATGTCTTGAAGCGCAACCGTTGGCGGCTGCTTTGCAGCAGCGATACGAAGAGTGGCGAGCCTCGAATCGTCCACCCGCGAGAATCTGCAAAGTCTCAGGCCAGCTCATCACCGACCCGGATGATTATGTCGGTCTCGGCTTCCTTGTAGAATCGGCCGAGCATGAACTCTTCCCCTTCAATTGGGCACACTTCAGCCGTAAAGCTTTGGCTGGATGGGATCGTCGCAGTGAGTTACACGCGGCGGTTCAACGGCTCTCTGAGAGCGGTAAATGGGAAGGTGATGCCCTGCGTTACCTGCTTGCCGATCTCGCCGCGCCAACTCCCGATTCGGAGCGATCAACCCCGCGTGGCTGAGCTAATAGTTGTCCGGGCAGCCGGACAACTTGACGCTGCAGCGCAACGCGCACTCTCCTTGCCCCCACCCGATAAAATCTCTTGCAAAATGACCTGTGACAGGTCAAATCGCGTCCATGAACACGATACCAGCCACTGAGGCGAAAGCCCATTTTTCCGCGATCCTTGACCGTGTGGATCATGGGGAGGAGTTTGTTTTGACCCGCCACGGAAAGGGGGCGGCTTATCTTGGGCCTTCGCAGCGGGCGACGATGGCGCAGGCCGCGCAGGCGGTGGCTGACCTGCTGGCATGGCGCTCGAAGGTGAAGAGCCGGGGAGCGGTATTGGAGGCGGGAGAAACGATCAAGTCGCTCATCTCGAAAGGTAGGCGGTAATGCAGCCGTTTGTTTTGGATGCCAATGTGGTGCTCAGCTTCCTGCTGCTGGAGGGGTCGGCCTATGCGGACGCCATTTTCCAGAAGCACCTTGCCCGTGGGGCCACGGCGCATGTGCCCTCGCTCTGGCATCTGGAAATACGCAACGTGTTGTTTTTGAAGGAGCGGGCCAAGAAGCTGGCTGCTGGAGAGGCACATCAAGCATTGGCCAGTCTGGCGAGCCTCACGATTGTGACGGATGCCCACACGACGGCAGTTTCAACGCTGATGCACCTTGAGCGGCTGATGCTGCATCATGGGCTGACTTCTTACGATGCCACTTATGTGGAGCTGGCGTATCGGCTGGATGTGCCGATAGCCACGCAGGACAAGGAAATTATCGCTGCGGCTAAGTCGCTCAAAATTAGCATCTTGTAGAAGCCGCTTCGCTGCTTCCTTCTTAGCCGCTGGCGGTGGCCTTGCCGCCGCAAAAAAGACAAAAATGATGCCCGGCATTATGCAGGCATGAGCAAGCGCTAAAGCACTGTGATTCAGTGAATGATTACTGGTTTCACGCCGCCATGAAATGGTGCGAACAAAGATGCCAGAACAAAGATGCCAGGCATTCTGTGCGTATGCGGAACGCTGGTGATTGAGGCTCAAAGCCCTGCATGGCAAGCCCGACGCGGCTCTGTGGCGCGTGGTTTTGCCGCTTGGCATTCTCCGCGCCAGATGCCAGCATCGCCGCCGTGTTGATCCGCCGCCTTCGTCCTGTCTTGCGCTCGCTGCTTGCCCTGCTGGGCGGCCTTGCCCTGGCTGCGCAACAAAGATGTCAAGATGCCAGGCATTCTGTGCGCTGGATGTACGCTCGCACCGTCGCCTCGTCTCGACCCACCGTTTAGACGAAGTAGCCCCTCGCCCAGAAGTGCTGCCCCACGAAGTTGCGTCTTCGCCCGCCATAGGTCCGTGCCAGATGGATCGCGCTCTTGCCCTTGATGTAGCCCACCACCTGCGACACCGCATACTTCGGCGGCACACTCAGCAGCATATGCACATGATCAGGCATCAGATGCCCTCCTCCACCCGACATTCCTTCTGCTCCGTAAGCGACCGGAATACCGCGCCCAAATATGGCCGCAACATCACCAGCCATCCGGGGGCTCCCGGAACTGTCAAACTCTGGGAGTCCCCCAGCAAAGCTGGGGGTTTTCCTTCATCAATAACGCAACTCCAGGACACATCATTTTGCCGATTTGATGCTGGAAACCCGAAGATCAATGTTCAGCACTGGCTCGGCGACGGCTGTGATGTCAGCACGGGTCAATGTGCCAGACACGGTGATCTTCTTGCCAGGGCGAATGTTTTTCAACACACCATCTGGATCGGTGCGGATGTAGGCCCAAGCGCTGACAGTGATGTAGAGGCTTCCTTGCTTGACCCGCTCATCCTGGCAGTGTACCCGCCAGCCCGTGATGTTTTCGTTGGCGAAGGGCCAGGAATCCATCTTCCCGACCTCGATGACGAAGGTGCTTTCCTTGTTGAGTTCACGGCTGGTGATGTCTTTGGACATCGCGGCCGCAGTTTCGGTTTTGGAGTTGCCGCGTAGCTTGAGGAAATCTTTGGAGGGGATGTGTTTGAGCAGGTCTTTGAATTCCCGTGGTGCCCCGGCAGCAGCGGGGGCTTGAGCGGAGAGATTGAGAGTCAGCAATAGACTCAGGATAAGGATATGTGGAATGAGCGTTTTCATGGTGCTTCAGGTGTGGCGGAGAAGTCGTGCAGTGAGTGATGAGGTGGACCCCGGCTTCGGTGACGATGGTGTGCTCATGGCGCACATACTTGTCAAATAGCCTTCCTTTACGGACAAGCAAGTTCAAAACTTTGTTTCTCCTTCGTAGTCATGTCGCCGCCGAGTAGAGCCAGCGGTTGCCCGCTGGCTCCCTCACAGACCCGGACGTGCG
>CAYQWE010000075.1:0-5787 GCA_964421275.1 uncultured Prosthecobacter sp. | reverse complement strand
GTATGCCGGTGGACGGATACAGGGGCTGAGTTGCACATGCAAATCGGCGGGATGGGAGCCGAAATGCCGCCGCATCTTCTCAATCGCATTCGCGGTGATGCCAAGCTCGGAGCCCTTTTTTCCCGAATGCACGACGCCGAAGGCTCCTATCCTAGCATCTGCCAGAAACACGGCGCAGCAGTCCGCCACATAGATCCCAATGGCGAGGCCACGCGAGTCGCTCACGATGCCATCAACGCCTGGGATGATTCCGGTTGGAGGATCGCTCACCACGGCGACCTCCGCACCATGTACCTGTTGTGCAAGGCAGAGAGTTTTGGCGGTGAATCCCAGTTCGTCGGCTTGCTCGCGGTGCCAAGCCCAAAGTCTTTCCACCACGACCGTGCGCTCTGCATCGACGTCGATGTCTGGATGGCGCAGGGTGAAGCGGTGAGCGAATCCTGGGAGGGCTGCAAGGGCGGGAAATGTCATCCAGATGGGCGCTTTCATCCTTCTTGTCTGCCATTAAAAGCAAAAAGGCGCACGGCTAAACCGCACGCCTTTGCAAAAATCGTCTTGTCGGCCTCAGCGTGCGACCGCTGTATCCAGCGCACGATAGGAGGTCATGAAGCTGGCCGCGTCCGCAGAAGACGTCTCGTTCATCGCGTCCGCGATCTGGTTTTGCAGCTCATTGCGCAGACGGCTGACGAGTTCAATCCCACGGGAGGTGATGCGGACGAGCACCTTGCGGCGGTCGTCGATGGCATGTGTGCGCTCCATGTAGCCGAGCTTCTCCAAGCGGTCCACCAAACCGGTGGCTGCGGCGGTTGAGTGACCCATCTTGCGGGCAATGTCAGTCATGGTCAGCTCCTTGGATGTGGCGAGGTAGCTGAGCAGATAGAACTGGGCGAACGAGATGTTATCCCGATTCAACTCACGCGAGAGATTCAGCAAGAACTCACGCTGACTAAACAGAATGAAGTCTGCCAGCTTGGCGTGGTCTTTGTCTGGTTGTTTGGTTCCGGTGATCATGGGCATGAGTTCTTAGAGCTTTGGTTTCCGATAAAATCTCGAATTGCAGGTAATGTAACAAGTTCTGAACACACGATCAAGGTAATTTCATAGAAATCATAAATTCTAAAGCCGGTGATCCATGAACTTCTTATTTGTGAGAAATTAATATGGGTGAATTATTACCCATGAAACATTCGGTGGCAAGAAAAGAATCCAGCGTAACGACGTGGTGCGAAGCTATTGCAGGGCTTTTCCCTTGGTTTCGGGGGCTAGCCACACCACGATCATGCCTATGACATAGACGCATGAGAGCGCGGAGTACGCGTTGGCGGCAGATTGCAGCGCAGTGGTCTTTTCGCTAGTGAAGAGCGTCATCAGGTTCCCCAGTTGAAGTGCTCCAATGGCAGCGATGAGACGCCCAAAATTGAAACAGAAGCCTTGCGCAGTCGCACGCACACTGGTTGGGAATAGCTCAGGAAAGTAGAGCGGAAAGAAGCCGTAGAATGAGGCGGTGATGCCTCCCAGTAGGAAGGCGCTGATCATTAGGGTGGAAGGGATGCTGTCTCCTGTGAAGGGCGCGTTGATCTGGAAGAATCCGGCTGAGACCGCCAGACTGGCAGCGCAAAGAAGTGTATAGGTCACGCGCCGCCCTAGCTTGTCGGCGATCATCGGTGTGATGAACGTCACCAAAATGGCACCCAAGGCTGTCGATATGACCACATAGTCGATGATCGGCAAGGAGCTGCCCTTGGGAGCGAGGTCTGAAGACCAGCGCGCCGCCTGCTGGGCGGAGCCCCAAGTGCCCAGCAACGCCACCGCTGCAAGCCCGGCGCCGACGAGCAAGTTGCGCATGATGGTGCCATGCTCCCCCGCATGCGTGCTGCCTGCGGCCACCGAGCGTTGCATGTACTTGCGCACAGGATGCAGATACCCCCACAGGGCGATGCCGAGGCCGCAGATCGTCACGATTGCAGCCGGGCCGTTCCCCCAGCTACAAAGGGGAGACCACACATAGATGATCCCCAAAGCCGCAAGGCATGCGATCAAGACTCCCATGAGATCCATCGTGGCCCAGTGCGAGGTGCCGCCGGATTTTTTCTCCTCCTCCCATTTGTGGGATTCCGGGACGAACACGAGAATGAAAAAATTGATCAAGGCCGGTAGGGCGCTGCTCACCGCGATGAAGCGCCATGCGCGATTGTGCAGCAGGTAATCAGTGTTCTCCACTGACAATCCCAGCGCGTGAATCCAGCCGGTAACGATCTCCAAGCTGGCGTTGAGTTGCCAACTGATGAGGCCCGTGAGCAGAAATCCGATGTTTGACGCGGCACCGATCATGCCCGCGATCCATGCGCGATTTTTGTCCCCCCATATTTCATTCACCAAAGCGACCCCCAGTGCCCACTCCCCGCCCATACCGAGTGAGGCGATGAAGCGCAGCCCCGCAAAGTGCCAGGCTTCCGTCACAAAAGCGCAGAGGCCGCTAAAGATCGCGTAGGTGAAAATCGCCAGCGTCATTGCCTTCACGCGCCCTAGTTTATCGCCCAGCCAACCAAAGAGCACCCCACCAGTCGCTGCACCGACAAGGAAGACCGCGATGATCACTGTAAACCAGTCCACATGCGTCTTGGCACTCGCGCCTGGCAGTAGATCTTGCAGCGCCGGTTTCCCAATCAACGGGAACAAGCCCATCTCGAAGCCATCGAAAAGCCAGCCCATGAAGGCGGCGACCAAGGCGGCCACTGCGCCGCGAGAGGAGGATTTGGATTGCGTCATGATGAGAGAGGTGGGTGCAAACTGCGGGTTGAGAGAGGGCGTGGCTTCTACTTTGGAGGAGGATCAAAAAAACGGGCCGCGATGATCAGCGGCCCGCTAAGTTTGGGAGGAGATGTTCTACGTCACTCTTTCGCCACCCCGTTGTTCCAGGCGGCGTACATTTCCTCCACCGTCGGGATTTCCAGCGGGCGCACGATGCGGAATCCCAGCCAAGTCGCATCCGTCAGATACCAGATGCTCTTCGGGAGCTGTGGATCCTGCTGCTTCCACAGCGGATCAGACGCCTTACGCGCCGCGCTGCGGCACAGTTCAGGATCGTCGTCATAGGTGCCCCCGCGTGCCACATGCGGATAGGGCGTCTTCGAGCGCACCCAGTCGTTACCCAGGATCGCCGCCGCTGGCGTCGTCGGGGTGTATTGGTCCAGGCACCACTCACACACATTGCCGTAGATGTCGTACAAACCCCACGGGTTCGGCTTTCTGCCGCCGACCTTGGCATACTGGAAGTTGGGCGCGTTCTCGAAGTACCAGGCATACTCCTTGAGCTGCCCAGCGTCATTGCCGAAGAAATACGCCGTCTTCGTGCCTGCGCGGGCCGCATACTCCCACTCGGCCTCTGTCGGCAGCCGGTAAAAGTGCCCGGTCTGCGCGCTCAGCCACTGGCAGTATTTGTTCGCGGCGTGCTGCGTCATGCAGATGGCTGGAAAACGCTCACGGCCCATGCCGAAATCCATCGGCTGGTAAGGCGGCGTCGGCTGTGAGATGAGATCTTCCGGCTTGTCGGTCGGGCTCCATACCTGACGCGAGCCATCTTTGTTACGCCCCACGCTGGTGAGTTGGAACGGCTCGTATTCATCCCAGGTGACCTCGTATTTGCCCATCCAGAACGGCTTGAGGGTCTTCTTCACCTGCGGGCCTTCATCGTCGCCACGGTTGGCCTCACTCTCCGGGCTGCCCATGGTGAATTCACCGCTCTTGATCACCACCATGCTGAAGGGCGCGCCAGTCTTCGGCACCTTCGTGTCGTAGGGCTTCATCTCGGCCTCTTTTTTCTCTTTCGAGGTCTTCGTGATGAACGCGTGGATCTTCCGCACCAGCTCCAGGTTGTCCGGGTTGTTTCCTGCCGGGCCCTTCTTTTCCTTCGCTGTCAGCTTGATGTTGTCTGGCCAAGGCGCTCCCTGCTCGACCCATAGTTTGATGTGCAGGATGTCCTCCTTGCTCAGCGGCCCGCCGCTCTTCTTCGGAGGCATCAGCTCGTCCTCATCCGGTGGCAGTGCGACAAGCTGATAAACAGCGCTCCTCTTTAGGTTGGAGGGCACAATGTTCGGCGCGTTCTCCCCACTCTCGAAGGCTTGCTTCTTGGTTGTGATGATCCAGTCCCCCTTCGCCTTCTTCTCATTATGGCAGGAGACGCAGTTCTGCTCCAAGATCGGCTGGATGTGCTTCTCGAACTTGATGCGCGGCGTCTGTTCCAGCACCACACCCGTCGGCCAGTCAGCCCCTTGCTCGATCCAGGCTTTGATCACCTCGATCTGGCCTTTCTCCAGTGCGCCTTCTTTTTTTGGCGGCATCGCCATATCCTCATCCTGCGCCAGCAGCAGGGTGGTGTAGATCGAGCTCTTTTTCGGATCTCCAGGAGTGAGTCCGGGGCCATTCTCATTCCCTTTCTTCATGTCCTCCAGCGTGTGCATGCGGAAGTCACCCTTGTCCTCCTTCGCACCGTGGCAGTGCGTGCAGGCACCTTCGAGCAGGGGCTTCACCTGCTTTTTGAAATCAATCTTCTCTGCCGCACCGAGAAGTGCGGGAGTCAGAGCTACTAAGGTGGTGGCGAGGAGGCGGGCGGGGGACATGAGGCGTCTGGATAGCATAGTTTTGGGGGGATGTGCAATACGGGAAAAACACCCGCGCATTACGACCGAATCACGCATTCAAATGACGTGCGCACACTTCCATGAGCCCCGCCCGCGTCGTGCAGCGCCGCATCCCGTTGAGAAAGCCCTCGGCATCCCTCATCCCTGCACCGAAGAAGTTCAGGTGTTTCTTGATCCGGTTCACCTGATCGATTTCGCGAGTGTTGGGCATTGTCACGGCCTCATACAATTCCTCCACATAGGCCAGCCTCTCAGCGGCGGACGGCTGTTGCACTCTCTCGCCGCGAAAGTGCTGGCGGATCTGCTCGAAGAGCCACGGATTGCGGATCGCACCGCGACCGAGCATGTGGCCCCGCACGCCAGTTTCTCGCGTGACCGCCGCCGCGTCGAGATGGGAGCCGATGTTGCCATTCGCCAGCACAGGGCAGGGGAGGGCGCTGCGCGCCTTTGCGATCAAATCATAGCGCACCCCTTCCCGGTACATCTGCGTCACCGTACGACCGTGGATCGTCACTAAATCAACGCCGTGCTTCGCAAACAGCGGCACCAGTGCGTCGAGGGTCTCCGTGTCATCAAAACCCAGACGCGTCTTCACCGTGAATTTCACGCTCACCGCCTCCCGCAACGCAGCGAGGATGCCCTCCACTCGCGGCACATCACGCAGCAGCCCGCCCCCGGCGCACTTCTTATAAACAATCGGTGCCGGACAGCCCAGATTCAGATCCACTGCCGCCACCGCATGCTGTTGCAGCTCCCGCGCACTGCGCACGAGGGAGGGGATGTCATTGCCGATCATCTGCGCCACCACCGGGCGTCCCGTCGGATTCTCAGTGATCGAGGCCAGGATGTCCTTCTCCAGGTGCGAGTCAGGATGCACCCGGAAATACTCCGTGTAATACACATCCGCTCCCCCATAGCGTGTCATCAGCCGCCAGAAGCGCAGATCCGTCACATCCTGCATCGGTGCCAGCGCCAGCAAAGGCGCAGGCCGGGAGAGCAGTTCGTCGAGATGTTCCGTGGGCGTCATTCCCGCCTCTTAACCACACCCCGCCGCACATTCATGGGAAAAACACCATCCCCCCCCAGCTCCAGCGGGTGCGTAGCCGGAATGATGTGGCATGAAAGTCGTAGGCCGGATGTGTTCGTC
>CAYQWE010000074.1:0-5819 GCA_964421275.1 uncultured Prosthecobacter sp. | reverse complement strand
GGTTGCTCCCGTCTTTGATGCCATCCAGGGCGGCATGTGGAGCAAAGGCAATCAATCCTCTCAACTAGAGAAAGCGAACGCCCTGCACCTTGCCGGTGTAGACACGCATGAGGGCCGGAAGAAATTCTTGTCCGAACGCCTCGGCGTTACGGCTGAAACCGGTGATGATTATCGCCTCGTCATATTGACCAACGAGCAGGGGCAATCGGTGCTGTTCAAAGGCCGGATGGATGGTAAAAGCCTGACTCTGACCGAAAGCGTATCAGTTCCGGACAATGTGGAAAGCGCCATGGGATTAGGCCAATTGCTAGGATCGTCTTTCAAGCCCTTGCCCAAGCCGATCGAAGTGAAAGTTGAGAACATCAATCAAGGCCAGGATGGTTCGACCAAGCTGGAACTGAACGATGAAGAGAAAAGGAAGCTGCAAACTCAGGCCGCTTTTGCAGCGCTTGTTGAGCAGGCGAAAGGCGTTGAACTGGTGTCCAACTCCCGCCTTCCAGGCAAAACAGAAGGAGCCGGGTTGAGCCTGCCAAGCTAGGCTGGCTCAAACTTTACCGCATCTCGCCACTGCGCGACATCCTCCGCCTTCTCGCGCTGGTAAACCTTGTGAATCAGCTCTGAAGCATGATTCACGAGCCGCATGGACACTTCACGCGGCACGCCTGCACGTCGCAGCCGGTTGACGTAGGTCACGCGCAGGCAGTGAAAGCAAAGATGCGGCATCTTCACCTTGGCGAAGAACTGCTGCCAGCGGCGCGATGGCTGGAAGGGGAACTCCAGCGTGACTTTCATTTTCAGGCGGCGCAGCTTCTCAAACAGAGGATGCAGCGCCGAGGGCATCGGAATCGAAAAGGCCCGATCCTCACCGCCCTTGGGTGAGGGAAAGGTGATCTTGTTTTCCTCGAAGTCGATGCAGCTCAGGGGGATGCGGGTTTCTTGGAGACGGCAGCCCGTGTGCAGAGCGATGTCAAAAGCCGTCTGCATCCATTCGGGTTCCTCTTTCAGAGCCTCCCGAATCGTGCGGATTTCGTCATCCGTCAGCTCCGGCTTTTTGGCCGACTTGTCCCGCTTGAGCTTGAGGCTCGTGAGCGGGTTGGCGTCGGCGTGCCCCAGCCGCACCGCTTCGCCCATAATCATCGCGAAGATTTTCAGCTCCAGAATCGCGGTGTTCCGTCCGACCGTCTTGCCGGTCTTCTTTTTGTAGCCCGTCCGCCAGTCGAGATATTCGATGGCGTTCCGGTAGGTGATGGCACGGGGCGAATGCAGGTGCTTGTCTTGAAGCCAGAGCGCGACCCATTTCCAGATGCCCATGTAGCGCACCAGCGTCTTTTCACTGTCACAATGCCGCTCCAGGTATTTCGGCACCCAGCTATCCCAAGCCTCCCCGGTGACGGTGCTTCCCGACCGGGACAGTTCTTTGGCTTCCATTTCAGCCCGCAGTGTGCGAGCCTTGACCGTCTCGCCGGGATCATCGGTCCTCAATTCAGTGGAGCGATTGCGGCGGACACCCTCTGAATCAGTGTATTGAATGAACCAATATGGAGACTGTTTTTTGCGGTAGAGCGAAGCCATTTTTGCAGTGCAGTTTGTGCAGTAAACATACTGCACAAACCCCGTTTTTCCCAGTGAAATCGACCATTTTTCACCACTAAAAACCACCACACCCGAAACGTGGGTTCGATGCCGCACACAACAATCTCGTTTTTGGCGTTGGTGGCCACTTTGAGTTTTTCGAGATCAACTCCGAGTTTGATCTTTAACGCTATTCGAAATACCCGAGGTATTCGAGGTGATCGTCTCGTCCGGCTATGCCGCCCTCGGCTCCGACCACCGCGGCGATCTCTATGTGCATGCGCAGAACGCCGTGCCCACCAAACTCAGCACCGAGCAGCGTGAGAAACTCGACGAGTTCGCCAAGTCCCTCGGCGAAGAGACCTCTCCGATGGAGGAGAGCTTCTTCGCCAACTCGTTCGTCATTCCATCTCTCAAACCGCAAACCTACCCCGCGAGATGGGAAAACTCGCGCTACAACGATGCCCTTCGAACCAACAAAACCGGCGAACAACGCGCTACGGCGGTAGCGCGGGCGTGTGGGCTGTGCGGTGGTTTATTTTATACCCATGGGCTGCCCATGGAAGAATGGCGGCATGGAGCAGTGCCAACTCTCGCGCTTCAGGTGAAGAAGGTATCTTCATGTGCATACGGCGGGGCGCAGCAACAGAGGAGGCGCAGCGTCTGCGTGGCGGTGATCTGGTGCCAGGCTCCGGGTGGGATGAGGATGGCGTCTCCGGGTGCCACGCTGCGTTGTGCGCCATCGATTTCCATGATTCCTGTGCCTTCGAGGATGAAGTAGAACTCCTCGCTGAGCTTGTGGTAGTGGCGTGCGGTGGGCTGGCCGAGGGGGACGGTGGCCTCTGCGAGGCTTTGGTTCTGCACGGGGGCGTTCGTGAGGTCGAGGATGCTGCGGATGGTGCTGCCGTCCTTGGTGGTAAAGGGCTGCTGTGCGGAAAGCTGGTTGATGGTCATGCGGAGGATGTGTTACGGCTGGGGGGACTTATGGCGAATGGATTTCCCCTCGAAAACTGCTGCGCGGTGATCACCGGTGCGTCCTCTGGTCTGGGTGCGGAGTTTGCACGGCAACTGGCACCGCTGGCGGATACTCTGGTGCTGGTGGCGCGGCGTGCCGAGATGCTAGAGGAAGTGAAAAAGAGCTTGGAGGGGCATAAGGCGCGGATCGAGTGCTGCGTGGCGGATCTGGCGACGGACGCGGGCCGCACGGCGGTGACGGCGTTTCTCGACTTGAACGGCCTGAGGCCGAACCTGCTGGTCAACAACGCAGGGATGGGGGATTACGGCTCGTTCGAGAGCTCGGCAGCGGAGAAGACGCGCATGCAGATCGAACTGAACATCACGGCGCTGACGATGCTGACGCATGCGCTGATCCCACGACTGAAGAAGCCTGGCGGGGTGCTGAATGTGAGCTCGCTGGCAGGGACGCTGCCGATGCCGAACCTAGCGGTGTATGCGGCGACGAAAGCGTATGTGACGAGTTTTTCGGAGGCACTGGCGGTGGAGCTGGCGGCGCAGGGCGTCACGGTGACATGCGTGTGTCCGGGACCGACGCCGACGAATTTTAGCAAGACGGCGCGGCGAGCGCACGGACAGGACACGAACCGCGAGGGGCAGGGACTGCTGCGCATTCCGCCGAAGCGGGTGGTGGGCGCGGCGCTGCGGGCGTTGCGTGAGGGGGCGGCGTGCGTGTATCCAGGGGTGGGGGTGTCTGCCGCTGCGCGTCTTTTCCGCCTGCTACCACGGCGGGTGATGCGTGTGCTGCTGCGCCGTCGTCACGCGAGAGAATGATCGTTGCGCGGAGGGAGTGGGCGCGGTTATTATCCACGCGTGCGCTGCCCTGCCTGCCGAGCTCCCGCGATTGAGAATGATGCTGCCTGTCGGCAGTGCGGCTTTTCCCTGGAGGCGGCGGACCGCGCGTTCGGCATCGCGCCGACTTTGCAGCGCCCGATCGCGGATGTGGAGCGGGTCATGGGGACGCTGGCGAGGAGACGCGCGGAGGGTGTGATCGCGGAGGTGGAGCGGCGCTTTCCTCAACTGGGCATCGCCGTGGTGTTGCTAGAGGTGCCGCCGCAAGCACCACTGGCGGCGTATGCGTTCTGGATCTTCAACCGCGGGCATCTCAACAGCGCGGTGGAGAAGGGCGGAGACAATCGGCTGGTGATGCTGCTCATGGACACCCACTCTGACCGCGCGGTGGCGATGGTGGGTTACGGATTGGAGCCGTTCGTCCAAGAGACGCACCTGCAAAGCTGCCTACAGGCTGCGCAGCAGCCGCTGCGGCGCGGGCACTACGCGCAGGCGGCGGAGTCCTTCACCCGCGAGCTGGAGCGCCAACTCCGTGAGCTCTGCCACCTAGTGCTGAGGCAGTTCGGACTGAAAGAGGAGCAGCAGTGGCTGGATGCGAGCCTTCCCGGCGAGGAGCCGGTGGGGCTGGCGGAGAGTCTGTATTGAATCTTCATTTTCTCCTATGCAACGACGCGACTTCCTTCATCACAGTTTCCTCCTCGGCGGCGGCACGCTGCTGCGGGCGGCAGAATTTCTCCCACAAAGTGTGGCCTTCATCGGCGTGGAGAAGTTCCAGCGGATCGTGGCGCGGGCAGCGGTGGAAAACTGGGCGGCGCTGCCGATGGGGGCGCGGGTGGCACAGTTCGGCCAGGCGATGCTGGGCACGAAGTATGTCGGCTGGACGCTGGAGATCGACGACCATATTGAATCCCCGAGTGTGAACTTCCATGGGCTGGACTGCTGGACGTTTTTCGAGACAGCGCTGGGGCTGGCGCGGATGACGGGGGAGCGGCAGCGCTCATATGCGCCGTCTGATCTGCTGCGGCAGATCGAGCTTACTCGTTATCGCGGTGGCATCTGCCATGGGCACTACCTCGACCGCCTGCATTATCTGGACGAATGGTTCACGGACAATGCGGCGCGTGGAAACATCCGCAATGTGACGCGCAGCGTGGGGCCGATAGTGCGGCTGACAGGCCGCGCCAATGACGAGATGTCTCTCAACCCGAAACTGTACCGCTACCTGCGCGCGAATCCGGCACTAGTGCCCGCGCTAGCGCAGATCGAGCGGCGGCTGGAGCGCGTGCCATTTGATTTCATCCCGAAGAGAGAGGTGGCCACGTGCGAATCACGTATCCAGAGCGGTGACATCCTCGGCATCGTGACGAATCGGCAGCATGTGTTCTGCTCGCATGTGGGGCTGGCATTGCGCACGAGCGACGGCGTATGTCGCTTCATGCACGCCTCGGCCACGCGGAAGAAAGTGATCGTGGATCGTGCGATCCATGAGTACCTCGGAGCCTTCAAAAGCCACGCGGGGATCATCGTGGGACGCCCGCGCGGCTGATGCGAGCCACCATTACTTGTCGAAAAAGGAGGACTCCTCGCGGTCACTCACCTTGAGGTAGCGGTAGTAGATCTCGAGCTGCAAGGTGCAGAGGCACTGGCGGTAGATAGGATCAGAGGCATCTCCAGCGGGCCAGTTCGGGCGGCCTGCCTTGAAGGAGCCGTCAGACTGCTGCGCGCTGAGCGCCTGCGGCAGGAACTGCTGGTTGTAGAACTTCCAGTCATCTCCGCCCTGCTGGAAGAACGCCTGCGTGTAGTAGTACCAGCAGTAGAGATTGCAGTTCTTGTTCCAGTCAAGCGGCTCTTCGGTGATGAACTCACGCAGGAATTTGATACCTTTCTTGATCGGCGTGGTCTTGCCCTTGGTCATGGTCTGCAGGCCGAGAATGCCGACGCCGGAGAGGCTCCACTGATTGTAGCCAGCGTCGCGGTTCGTGGTGCCGAAGCCGCCGTCCTTCGTCTGCTTCTTTTCGAGATAGTCGGTCATTTTGCTGATGGCCGAATGCAGGCCGTCGATCTTCAAACCGGTGTTCTTCGCCGCCTTCAACGCCTGGAACTGCCAGCCGGTGACGGACAAGTCCTCCCGACCAGGCGAGTAGCCGCCGGTCTCTCCGTCATACACCCAGCTCCCGCTCTTCTGTTGGTTGTCGATGATGATCTTCACACCCTGCTCGAAAGCCTCTCGCATACCTGGCAGGCTCTTGCTGCCCAGGCGCGCCAGTGTGTACATCTCCCCCAGCGCGTAGGTGCCGATGCCGTGCTCATACACCGGCGCGTTGCCCTTGGTCGCCTGGCTGAACATCTTGTGGGGGTTCTTCTTTTGTGCCTCGATGAGGAAAAGGATGCCGCGCATCACATTGTCTCCGTAGAAGGGCGACTCCGGCGTCTCGCAGCGC
>CAYQWE010000073.1:0-6137 GCA_964421275.1 uncultured Prosthecobacter sp. | reverse complement strand
CTTTCTTTTTGACTCCGTTTTGTATTGCCCTCCGACCTGGGACTGCTATTCTTTCATTTCCGGTGATGTCATCCCTGCTGTAGTTTGGGATTGCCCTCCGACCGGGGCCTTCTAAACTAATCCAAGATTTTACAAACCGGAACAGCATGTTTGGGATTGCCCTCCGACCGGGGCCTTCTAAACTCTATAGCTGGCAACTGTGACGATGGAATGAGTTTGGGATTGCCCTCCGACCGGGGCCTTCTAAACTCGGTTGACGCAGTTCAGAGTTCAGTTAGCATGCGTTCGAGTTTAGAAGTCCCCGGTCGGATTTCAGCACCATCCCAAATAAGTAAACCAACGCCTGGTTAAACTGCTTTTGCACCCAGGTGATACGAGGTTAGCCCCAGTCAGAGCAATCTGACTGGGGCGCTTCTGTTTTAAAAGAACATCAACTGCTCCGGCATGTCCTCGGGTGCAGGTTTGTCCGGCCCTCGAAAAACCATCATGCGACCCCATTGAGCATCCGTGACGATCATGGCCCTGACCTCGCCACGCGGCGGTATCAGCTTTTTGAGCCGCCGCACTTGGGTGTCCACTTTGTCGGACGTTCCGCAGGGGCGGGCATAGACGCTGAATTGCATCATGAAATAGCCTTCACGGATCAGGTCGGTGCGGAAGCGTGTCGCCTCGCGTCGTTCGCTGTCGCCCACCACGGGGAGGTCAAACATGACAATAATCCAGGCCATGCGGTATTTACAGGTGATGGGATCACGCGCCTTCTTCATGCGCTGGGAGGTGGCAAAGGCGGGATTCGCAGCATGCCCGTGGTGCCGTGCAGCGTGGCATTGGCAAATGACTGCACATAAAGATCAATGGCATTGATGAGCCTGAGATTGGCATCACCCATCCTGACGGTCTCGGTCAGCACGGCGGCTGCCTTGGGTACCCAGGTTTGCATGGTCTGCGGCCCTGTTTGCAGCAGACGCCAGAGCGCTCGGTCAATGAATGGCCGCAAGGGCTCCATAAGATCATCCGCCAGGGCATGACTTCCCGCTTTGGCCGTGTGGGCGACACCGAGCGCCGCAATGAATCCATGGGCGGCCAAGGATCGAAGCACTGCCGTGCGGACAATCGCATACCCGTAATCCAGCATGCCATTCACGCCATCCCGTGTGCCTGGATCGCGTCGGCGTTCTTGCGTTCCCTGCATGGCAGCAAGTTTCGGAATGAGCATCTGCCAGTAATTGCGCGCCGCCCTGGACTCGCAGGCCTCCGGTGTGGTGGCATGCAGTCCCTCGCGTCGGGAAACCGTGACCTTGGAGAGGTCCACTGGCGCGGCATCATCACTTCCTGTCGCGCATCTCGCCGCAATGGCTTGGAGAACATTCGATCCGCGTTCCACGATGGGTATCAGTACCCTGGCTTGATGCTCGATCTTCGTTGTGATGACCTGCCGCCACTGCGCCCGCTTCCATTCATGCGACCATTCCACCTGCTTGCGCAGCAGGTGGGTGTCCGTGCCGCGATGGTAGGGGACGTTCAGGCAGGCAGGTTCAAACCGTTCATTGCACACCAGCAGCAGCACACCGAGTTCCGCCATGCGCCGCAGCGAGACGCCCGTGACAGAAAAATCCGGCGCGGCGGCGATGATGATGGCGATGTCCTGCAATGGCACGACCTTCTCCTCCGCGCTGGCGCGGTTGCGGATGATGAGACGGTCCAGTTCACACCGGACACGCAGATCATGACTCAGCAGATGGATGATGTGCTGGCTCATGACCGAGCGCCCGCATGAAGTCGTTGAGTTGTATGTCCAGACCATCAGTCTTCTTGAGATCAAGTGACTTCTTGGGGTCGAGCGGATCACGAACCTTGAGAGCCATGTGCGCTGGAACTAACGTCAACCGAGCTTTGCATCCCCCTGCGGCCATGCTTTCACACAGCATCCAGTTTGTCTTGGCTTCCACTCCTTTGTTGGGAATGGCATGCTCAAAGCGCACCACGTCACCGATCTTGAAGGTGGCACGCAACTTTCTCCCCTTGCAGACCTCCGGCTTGTTCTCCTCCAGCAAGTCCAGTTTCCTTAGCTTCCTGGGGTTCGGATAGAACGGCCGCACCAGCCAGCAGATGAAATTCGTGCCGCGTGTCGAACCAGGAGGCGCGTCATAGACCTTCATGCACTTGAATCCGCCTTTGTATTTGAGGTAGGTTCCCTCACGCATTGGCACATAACTGCCCTCGTCCTTGGTCTGCTGGGTCACTTTCACCCGCTTGAGCGGCGCATGCGTGTAATCGGGATGCCGCAAAGCATTGATGAAATCCAAAGGAAACACTGGTTTGGCCTGCTGCGCCCCGCCTTCGCGGTGCAGGAAGGTCTGCAATTCATCCCAGGCAGCCAGGTCTGGTTTTTCATTCTCCAGCCACTTGTTCAGCAGCCAGATGCGCTTCTCAATGGCGCGGAGGGTCGTTGGCTTCGTTTTGGGACTCTTCTTGGCCTCGGCTAGGTTCTGCTGCTGTGCATCAAGCGCTTGAGACAGCACTCTGCGCCAGTTCACCACATCAGCAGTGTAAACAGTCCAGGCAGACTTGATATGCTGGCGCAGCTTCGGAGAGAAGACGACATTGCCTGATGTGGCCGGATCAAGCGACTTGGCCGTGAGTTCAGCCAGCGGTTTGCGGATGACAAACACAGTCTCGTTCAGCTTCTCACCGGCAAACTCGGTTCGTTTCCCATACAGGCCCGTGTCAAACACCGCCGCATGCTTGTTATTTGAGCGGTAGTGCCGGATGCGGTCATGGTTCTCCGCGTCTTGAGGGTCGCTCGTTTTCAGGGCCTTCAGCTTCTCATCCGCCAACTCTTTGATCTTCTGCCCATGGTCGTTGTCGCCAAAGATCGGGCAGGCCACACTGCTGACAGAACCATCCTGCGGATCAAGATGGCACCAGCCACCGGCATAGACCGGACTGTTCGCAGCCCATGGCAGCGTGCAGGAGAGAATCATCGCATCCAGCGCGTGATGACGGAGGTCCTGCCGGTTCTTCTGCCGCCGTCCGGCGATGATGGCATCTTTCTCCTCATCGCTCAGCCTGCCCCATTCCTCATCGGAGAGCTGATCCTCGTGCAGCAACTCATCGAGCTGCCAGGCTTTCCGCAGGCGGTGCGTGATGCCGCCGTTGCTGACGAGATAACGTGTGTTCACCTCATGCCCCGGCTCTTGAAGAGGATCGCGGCCATCCGCCGTCAACCAGCCAAACTTCAGCAAGCAGACATAACGCACACAGCGGGCGATGTAGGCGGTGCGGTTGAGATTGGCGGAGGAATCAATCAGACCCCGCGCATCCGGTGAGGTGAAGATTTTGAACTTGAGGGAGTCTTCCCCAAAAATCTCCTTCGAATGCTGGACAAGTCGTTCACGGCTGCCCTCGTCCGCATCCCGCAGCACAAACTCATACGGGATCATGGCCTTCTTCGCGTCGTTCGTCTTGCGTCGTGTCACCGTCACATTGAACCACTCATCACAGACGATGTTGGACTGCGGCACCATGTGCTCGATCTCCGTTTCATTCAGCGCCTGCCGTGCCGCTTTCAGATAGGCATCCCGACGTCCATCCTCCGCAGGCGGGACCAGCCGGTGCAGCACGAGATCATCGAACTCCGACTGCATGAAACGGTCGTCTGGGTTGTAAGGACAGCGCCACTTGCACTCCTGAAGCAGGCGGAACTTGCGGATGTTCTTTTCATTGGCCTCGACCCCCATGGCCTTGAGCGTGTCACGGGCCAGTTTGTTTTCCGCGCGGTCCTGCTTGCGGCGCTCCGAAGCTCTGGCAGCACGCTCTGGATCATCTCCAAGCTCCCGCACGCATTCGACCACAATGTGCGTGGGTGTGCCGTGTCTGGCAACAAGCTCATCCAGCAGCCGCTCAAACAAGCGCACTCGATGCTGCACCACCGGATCACGAATCTCGTCGAGGAAGCGTTTCAATGCCCTTGGGAGAGGTTCTGGCTCAGTGGTTGGCTTGCCGTCCTTGGTCTGCTGAAAGCGCAGCCTGGCGGCCATGTTCACATATTCGGGCTGCTGCTTGAGGATGTATGAGGCGGCCTTGTCTTCGTCATTCTTGTTCTTGCTGATCTCCTTCTTGGTCTTCGGCTTCAGCTTGTCCTGTGCCTCGGCATCTTCTTGGAGCTGGCGGACGATCCGCATGGCATCTGCCAGGCCGTGTTTCCCAAAGCGTCCACGTCCTTCACCTTTGCCGACCAAGTCAGTCTGGCCTTCCACCAGTTTGAACTGGCCTGCGGCTTCATAAGGAGCCGCCCAGGTCTGCAAATCCTCCAAACTAAGCTGGTGCGTGCGCTGGATGATGGCACGGAGCTGCTGAATGGCATCAGCGGGCGGGCGCATCAGGGGTTTCTTCTTTGCGCGTGAAGCAAGGTTAATCACTTTGAAGTTGATCAAGGCCACCTCCACCTGCCACGCACGATACTCCGCGCGACTGCGTGACATCACATAATTCTGCCTGCCTTCTTCCGAGCGTGGATGGATCAAATCCAACCCTGGTCCGCGGTTGTGAATGCGTGCTGCCTGGAAGGTGAAGGGCGCACGCTCGCGGTTGCGGTGATTACGGTAGAACACATCAAAAGAAGCTCCGCCTTCCGCCTCCGATTTTGTCAACAACGCTGCATTCCCACGCAACAACCACTCTGCCGTCGTCAGGTGAAGTGTCTTGCCCGTGACATCCACCACCTCGCGCGCTTGCTGGAATTCAGGGCGATTCACGGATTGTGCCGCCATGATGGCGGCAGCCTCAGCCCGCATCAGTTCGCGCGGCCAGGCATGATTGCGCTGGCGCCGCCTGGTCTCACGGAGCATCCGCAGATAATGACACGGGTGATAGCTCGCAGCATCCTTTGCCTCGCTCCGTGCCTTCTCGAATCGAGCCTTGGTTTCATCAGGCGTGATGCGACTTGGGTCGGGTGCTTCATCCTCTTCATCCTTCTCCTCCGGCAGGCTATCGGCCCAAGGCGGGCGTGCCGGCCCCCTGCGCTTCACCAAATGAGCCAAAGCCGCAAAAAGCTGTTCGGGTGTGAGTTGTTCACCCTTCAATGCACAGACTCGAAGGCTCAACGGATCAGCCACTCCGGGATGAGCAGGCTTCCAAAGTCCATCTCCCACCTTCACCCACGATGTCTTTGGCAGGCGACTTCCTTCGTGCAGTTCCAATCCCAGGATGCCAGCCAAACTATGCGCAAACCAGTCTCTGCGATCTTGCTTGTGATCCATGACTCTCCGCCCGCCTCTCATTTTCCGTCGTCCGGCTAATGCCGCTGTCTCATTGGGACATTCCAGTACCCCAGCCTCAGCGAACTCTTGATTGTTCCTGACACCATGAGCAATGCCAACCGTTCCAAGGTCAAAGCCGAAGACGCGGCCGGTGAGGAAGTCGGTGAGGGCGGGTGAAGCGGCCGGTGGGGTGGTTTTAAGCTGGTAGTCCTTCATGATCTGATCCGTGTCTTTTCGTGTGTTTCCTGGGCCTCAACCCGCCTCGCCGAGGCTGCTTTGGCCCAAGTCGAATGCCCAGAGGGTGGTCATAGGGGGAAAATCTTAGCGGGATGCGGGGGAGGTGACAAGGGAGAAGACTCAAGGGGGGTGCGTCGGCGGAATGATGGAGGCCGGATGTGTTTGGCGGAAGGCGCATGGCAAGGTGCTCGATCTGCTGCGCCAAACGATCCGGCGGTTTGGTGAGCATGATGACCTTGGACTCCTCGCACCTCTCAAAGCCAGCCGGATCGTTCGTCGAAGGCCACTTTTCGTGCTGGTGGGGTCCTGCGCGACGAACACATCCGGCCTACGACTTTCATGCCCCTGCCCTGCTTCCGGGACTGGCGGCGGCTGCTCCACCGGGTGGTTTTGCCCAAATTCACCTTAAAGTGTTGATAAAGAATGATTTATGTTAGCCAACATAAGGGTCGATGTCAGCTAACATATGGGTCGATGTCAGCCAACATAAGGGTCTATGTTGGCTAACATATGGGTCGATGTCAGCCAACATAAGGGTCTCTGTTGGCTAACAGAAGGGTCTATGCGAGCCAACATAAGGGTCTATGTTGGCTAACATAAGGGTCGATGCGAGCCAACATATGGGTCGATGCTGGCCAA
>CAYQWE010000072.1:0-6687 GCA_964421275.1 uncultured Prosthecobacter sp. | reverse complement strand
GCCCGCCGCTCTTGCGGACTGCTTAAATCTTACCGGCGTCATCGGCGGGGCGGGGGGTCCGCCCCCCCCCTCCTGTTTTTTTCATTCTTTTGCGGCTTTTATCCCCGGGACTGCTCCTCACCACGCGCCAAATCCGCCCCTTGTCATCTCCTTCGCGGTAATGCGGCAAAAGCTCTTCTTTGCCGTTCTGCGGCAGCCACTGCGGGTGCTCGATCATGTAGCGATAGATGTCGGCGACCCACAGCGCACCGTCGGGACCCGTGCGGACCATCACCGGACGGCACCAGCGGTCTTCGCTGGCGAGGAAGTCCGTAGTCCGCGAGTCCTCTCGCGGTCCGGGCGCTGAGCCGCGAGAGGACTCGCGGACTACATCCACCGCCGCCTTGAAGCTCACGCCATCATCTTCGAGAAGGTGATGCTGCACGACGTTATGAAAAGGCTCGCAGGTGAAGGCGTGCGTTTTGCCGTCGTGGAAGAGCACCTGATCGCGATAGACCTCGATGCCGCACGCGCTGGTAAAGCGTCCGGCCTGATCGAAGCTGTGGAAGCGCTTCTCCATGCTGCTGGCGGGATACACGGGCGGATTCCGCGGGAAGAGCTGATGGATCGGGTCCGGCGGGATGACGTGCGGATTGCGGCGCAGGTAGTGATCCTGCAAAACGTAGTGCCAGAGCGGAAAACTGTTCTGCACGCCGAACCAGTGGCCCCAGTCATCGCGGGCGCGGCCGAACTGCGAGGGGCCGCTCTGCGGATCAAACTCGCCGGTGTCCGGCTTGAAGCGGAAATCACGACTGCCGAGGTCGATCTTCTCGCCGGTGAGCTTGCACTCAATTTGAGTGCCTTTGTTGTAGCCGCCGTGATGTGCTCCCGCCGCGCAATACACCCAGCCGTCCATGCCCCAGCGCAATCCATTCACGCGGAGCTGCTGATTGCCGGTGCTGAAGCCGGTGTAGAGCACTTTTTTCACGCCATCGGGCGAAATGAAAAAGATGTCCGGCGCGGCGGTGACGATCACGCCTTCACGCCATGTCAAGATGCCGGTGGGATAACTCAAGTCGCTGACGATGACGTGGCGCTTGTCGTAGCGGCCATCGCGGTCCGTGTCCTCCAGCCGCACGACGCGTCCCCCGGCCTTGCCATTGCCATCCATGCCGAGCGGATAGTCCGCCATCTCGATGACCCACAGGCGGCCCTGCTCATCCCAATCAAACGCCACCGGATCGAGCACCACCGGCTCCGCTGCGACGAGCTCGATGCGGTAACCGTCACGCACATGCCACTTCTTCGCGGATTCCTCGGGGGAGAGCGGCTGCGAATGTGGTGCAAGCGTCCCGCCTGCATTTTTCGGAGCAACCGGGACGGTTGCACTACTCTTCTTCCGCTCTGCCCGCGAAACAGCCCGCTTCGTATTCTCCTCGCCCACTTTCGAGATGTTCCAAAGCTTCGCGATGAGCGAAGGCTCGATGACGCGATCCCAGATCGTGATCTCATCCAGCCGCCCTTCGAGTCCTTGGCCGAAAAGCACCTCATTGGCCGTTTTCCCGGCCTTACCGGTCAAAGCGGGCTTTTCGGAGCCATCGAGATGCACCCGCACGTTTTCGCCATCGCGGATGAGCACGGCGAAGTGCCAGTCATCGGCGAAACAAGGAGCCGGACTTGCCAAGTCCGGGTTTGAAGAGGGACTTGGCAAGTCCCTCTCCTTGTTCGTGCCCCATTCGAGCCTCACCGTGTGATCCGGGAACTGATGCGCCTTCAAGCTGACGCCCAGCGCGTTGATCAACTCGCCCGTTCGATCACTCGCGCCGCTTTCGTGGCCGAGCCAGAACCAGAGGGCGATGCTAGCGGACTTTGGCGGCGAATACACAGGCGTCGCACCAGGCTTCCCACTGGAAAGGAAATGTCTCCAGTCATTGTGAAAGTGAGCACCAGCAAGGTGAATGGACCGATTGATTTGATCCGGTCCCGAGAACGCAGAGGAAGTCAAAGCTGATTCAGAACCATATCCGAGACCACTTCCTACGCCTGGAAGATAACAGGCGTAGCCTGCGTCTGGAATCCGCCAGAATTTCTTTGGGTGCGTTTCATCGCGCGCACACTGCCCAAAGGCGAGGCCGAGGTTCTCGCATCGTTGGTAGGCAATGGGACCACTCCCAAGCACAAGCCTGGCATATTCACCATTCTGATGCTGCGGGTAAGTTCGCGGTTTGCCAGCCAAGCCAAACAAGTCGTCCACCAATGATTTGACCATGTCTCCCTCTGCCCAAATCTCCAAACCCGCCGTTCTCGCAGGCCAGGTCGTGTAGCCACCCAACTCATGCTGCTCCATTGGCGGAATATATCCCTCTGCCCCATTCGCCAGCTCAATGTTGAAGTGCGTTCGGAAGGGCGACCACTCTCTCAACTTCAACCCCGTGATCGCATACACCTCATTCGGCAGCGTCGCGATGCTCAGATCGCCGATGCGGATGGCTTGCAGCTTCACGCTGGTCTTTTGACGCTCGTGGAGGATGAGCGCCTCTCTCGCATAGACTTCCTCTTTGTTCTTCGGCAGGTCGTTTTCGATCTTCGCGGCGATGGGGCGGGCCCAGGCGAGGCGCTTTTCGTCGGGGACGCGGTAGTTGAGCTCCAGCGTCTTCTCGATCATGCCGAGCGGGGCGTGATCGACATACTTCACGGTTTGCAGGGCTTTGATGGCGCTGTCGGCGACCTCGGAGGCGTAGGTGTCGATGGTGAGGGTCTTTTTCTCCGCGCCGTAGTCCATCCAGTGCTGATCGCCGCTGGTGCCCTGGCTCATGGCACACACAAAGCCGTCTCCAGCCTTCATCTTGGCGGCGAGGTGTTTGCAAAAGAGGCCATAGTAATCGGCGGAGACCGGCGCGGCGCCAAAGTAATGCTGCGAGTAGTTCGCGAGCACGCCGAGCGGCTTGCCATCGAGTGTCTGAAGTGAAATGACGCTGAGCTGCGGATCGACGGGGCCGCTGGGGCCGACGACGTCTTTGCTGAGGTAGCCGGGGTGCATGTTCGCGCGGCCGGTGGCGTTGCCGAAGGGATCGACGACTTCTTTGCCTGCGAGGCGAATCCAGCGACGGTTGTGCGTGTGCTCCCAGTCGTCGAACGAGCCCCAGCCGATGCGGGCCGGTTGCAGCGCCGCATTTGCCGCCACGATGGCCTCGGCGATCTTCGGCGTGAGGAATTTCGCATACACCGTGTCCTTCCGCGTGCCGAGGCAACCCATCGCCGCCGGCGCGGAGTGCGTGTGCGTGGCGCTGACCATCATGCGGTCCACCGGGATGCCGCACTGCTTCGAGGCGATGCCCTTGGCCTCATCAATGAGCGACTGCTCCATCATGCACGTGTCCACGATGGCGAAGGCGATCTTCATCTTCCCGTCATCGAGTACGAAGCTGCGCACAAAGAGCTCGCTGGCGAGCTTTTCGCCCCGTCCTTCGAGAAACCCGCCCGCGATGATGCGCGGAAACGTCTTCGGCGACACATTGACCGCCGCGACTCCGGCACGAAACGTGGCTGCGGAGACGAGCGTGGTGAGAAAAGCGAGGCAGGTGAGAACGAGCTTCATGGTGTGTGAGGCATACGCTCTCCAGCCTTTCGTTTACTCAGTCTCCCACGCTGTGTCTTCGATGTTGGCGGTGAACTTCAGTCACCGCATGCCCACCCCGGCCAACAACCCGAAGCCCACGACTACGACGAGCGCATCTGCGAATACATCGGCAAGCTCGAACGCGGCAATGCCAATCTAACCCTGTGCCGGTAGCGCCCAGTTCAGCAATGGTCTCGGCATGAGGACATGCCGCCCTACCTTGGCCCGCCAGCTATGATTGACTACCGGCCTGCGCGGGGTGGGTGCTCTTAGCGGCGGTGTCACAACCGCCGCCTGCCATGAGCTTCCCGAAGCTCAAAACAGCGCCCTTTTCCGCCTCGGGAGGCGTTTTCGGCCTCGGAACGGCCTACCCGGACGAAATGGGATCAAACCCGGACGCGGCGGGTTGGGAGTTCCGCCGCGTGGGATCGAACCCGCGCCGTGCGGGCTCGTCACTCCGCCAAATGGTAGGCAACCCGGACGCGGCGGGTGCCATCCCGGAGGAAACGGGATGGTCCCCCGTGCGGAATGGTATGGCACCCGCGCCAAATGGTATCGCACCCGCGCCGCGCGGGATCGCACCCGCGAGCGGCGGGTGCCATCCCGCGCCACGGAACGCCGAACCCGCCGCGTGCGGTATCCAACCCGCCGCGTGAGGCGCTGTGGGGACACAGTGCCCTACCTCATACTGAGTAAAGTGCCTGTTCCTCCACAAAGAAAGCCGACGGTCAAAATCGCGCAGAACCAACGCCAGCCAGGTTCAGCATGGTCGTTGATCGAGTGTCCTGAAGCCATCCGCAACGGCATGCTGCTGGATTCATTCCCGGAGGCTTCGGAGGACGGAGGTTCTCAATCCTCCATCAGCTTCACGGCCAGGCGGCGCATGAACTGGCGCTCGGACATTAGGTCGAGGCGTTCGTAGGCGTCGTCGAGGTTGCGTAGGATGCGTAGCAGTGTGGCGTCGGTGGTGGCGGCCTCGTGGATGAGGTCCTCCATGCTAGGATTCGCCGCTGGGTGGTGCTTTGCTACGTCGCTGGCCAGCATAAAGCGGCCGCGGTTGAAGCAATCCACTAGCCAAGTCTGGTCGCGGTAGTGTGCTCGGGAGAGGAAGTGGCCCGGGAAGTTGCAGCCCTCGATTTCGAGACCGAAACGATGCCCCAGCAAGCGGAAGAGGCAGCAGAGGCTGATGGGATTGCCCAAGCCGGTATCCAGCACCCACAAGAGATTGTTGTTCGCGGGGGAGTAGTAGTCCTTGCTGTTCCCCCGGAAGCGTGTGATGCCGCCATGCGAGGCGAATAACCACTGCGCTAGCTCATGCACATCCATGCGGCCTTTTTCGGCAAACGCTTCCTCCGCCAGCGCATCGAGACGTTTGGTGAGATCGGCGGACTGTGTTTTCCAGCCGTTCAGAAAGGCGGAAAGCTGGCTCAGTCCCTCCTCAAGCTGCGCGTCCGGCCCGTCCATCCAGCGCCAGCGCATCCAAGTCTCCTCCAGCTCGGTGCGGCGCGCCGGCTCCAGCAACTGTGCCACGAGCCGCTCCTCCTCGGCTGAAAGCGGCGTCTCCAGCGCCTCAATGTGCTGCGGCAGCTCACGGCGCATCACCGTCAACTCCTGACGCACCGCCTGGCGCACGACTTCAGAGTCGTCGTCCAGCAGCTTGATCAGATGACTCAGGCGGGGCAGCGCGGGCATGGCGTGGTGTTAGCATGATTCGCCTGCCGGAAGCAATCACGAATTGATGCCATCACAGCCGGATCTGCATCGCCTTGGCGGCGCGGTGGGCCTTGGCACGGGCTTCGTCGATGTTCTTGGCGCGTGCCAGGGTGACGGCCATGCGGCGCTGGCCGCTGACGTTTGGTTTGCCGAAGAGGCGGATCTGCGTGTCGGGCTCGGCGAGCACTTTGTCGAGGCGACCGAACTGCACTTGTGACGATTCACCGGCCACGAGCACGGCGCAGCTCGCGCTGGGGCCGTTTTGATGAATGTTCGGGATCGGCAGGCCGAGGATCGCGCGGACGTGCAACGCGAACTCGCTCAAATCCTGCGAGATGAGCGTAACGAGGCCGGTATCGTGCGGGCGTGGGGAAACTTCGCTGAAGATGACGTCGTCACCTTTGACAAAGAGCTCGACGCCGAAGACTCCGCACCCGCCGAGCGCCTCGGTGATGGCCCCGGCCATTTTTTCGGCAGCTTTGAGTGCTTTTTTTGACATCGGGTGCGGCTGCCAGGACTCGCGGTAGTCGCCCTTGATCTGCGTGTGGCCGACCGGAGCACAAAACGACGTGCCGCCCGCATGACGCACGGTGAGCATGGTGATCTCGTAGTCGAACTCGACGAAGCCTTCGACGATGACCATGCCCTTGCCAGTACGGCCGCCTTCCTGGGCGTACTGCCAGGCTTTGGCGATGTCAGATTTGCGCTTCACCGTGCTCTGGCCTTTGCCGGAGCTGCTCATGATCGGCTTCACGACGCAAGGCATGCCGATTTTGGCGATCGCCTCACGAAACTCCTCCTCGGTGCTGGCGAAAATGTAAGGCGAGGTCTTGATGCCGAGCTCTTCGGCGGCGAGGCGGCGGATGCCCTCGCGGTTCATGGTGAGCTTTGCAGCGCGCGCAGTCGGAACGATGCGGTGCCCCTCCTTTTCGAGTTCCAGCAGCGTGTCGGTGGCGATGGCCTCGATCTCAGGCACGATGCAGTTCGGCTTTTCGACATCGACGATGCGGCGCAGCGCCTCGCCATCGAGCATGGAGATAACGTGGCTGCGATGCGCGACCTGCATGGCCGGTGCGTTCGCGTAACGATCCACGGCGATGACCTCGCAGCCGAGGCGCTGAAGTTCGATGACGACTTCCTTGCCCAGCTCGCCGGAGCCGAGGAGCATGACTTTCGTTGCGGTGGAGGAGAGGGGGGTGCCGATGCGTGCCATGCGTGCATTTAGGAGGGCGGGTGTGTGCGGTCAAGGAAGCAGGAGGCTCCGTGTGTCGCGGCGAATATCCCGCCGCTTGGAAATGGAAAGCGTGTAGTCGCATCGCAGCAGGGCCTACGCATGAAATGAGCAACTGGCTATGATGATTTAGCGGCGAAGAAAT
>CAYQWE010000071.1:0-7208 GCA_964421275.1 uncultured Prosthecobacter sp. | reverse complement strand
ATGGCGACGGGTCGTCGCCGCTCCATGGGGGGGGGAGGGTCGAGGAGTCGGCGGCTTTTCTCTCTATGGCGACGGGTCGTCGCCGCTCCATGGCGGGGGGGGGGCGACGGGTCGTCGCCGCTCCATATGGCGGGGGGCTAGAGGAGGGTGCGGAATTCGGACTCGGTGAGGGTTTTGACGCCGAGCTGGGTGGCTTTGTCGAGTTTGCTGCCGGCGTCGGCGCCGGCGAGGAGGTAGGTGGTCTTGCGGCTGACGCTGCCGCTGACTTTGCCGCCGTGGGCGCGGATGAGGTCGGCGATGGTTTCGCGGTCTTCGCTCAAGGTGCCGGTGATGACCCAGGTGGTGCCGTGGAGCTTGTCGGAGGCGGCTTCGACGGTCTTCTGCGTGAAGTGGAGGCCGGCGGCTTTCAAGCGGTCGAGCAGCTTGATGTTCTCTTCGTCGCGGAACCAGGCGTGGATGCTGGGGGCGACGATGGTGCCGATGTCGGGGCATTGGGTGAGTTCTTCGATGCTGGCGGTGGCGATGGCGTCGATGCCGCCGAAGTGTTCGAGGAGTTTGCGCGCGCCGCCTGCGCCGACGTGGAGGATGCCGAGGCCGAAGAGGAGCCGCCAGGGGTCCTGCTGTTTGCTGGCGGCGATGGCTTTCAAGTAGTTGTCGATGCTCCTGGTGCCGACGCGTTCGAGGCGGGCGAGGTGGAGTTCGTTGAGGGTGTAGAGATCGGCGGGGTCGGTGACGAGCGGGGTTTCGATGAGCTGGGCGACGACGGATTCGCCAAGGCCGCTGATGTCCATGGCGGGGCGGCTGACGAAGTGCTCGATGCGGCGTTTGAGGACTTCGGGGCAGCGGGGATTGGGGCAGCGGATGACGACCTGCTCGGCGTCACGATGGACGGGGGTGTGGCAGACGGGGCAGTGGGTGGGGACGGGGACGGGCTGCTCGTGGCCTTGGCGGTGCTCTTTTTTCACCGCGACGACGGCGGGGATGATCTCGCCGGCTTTTTCGATGACGACGACATCGCCGACGCGGATGTCTTTGCGTTCGATCTCCTCGTAGTTGTGGAGGGTGGCGTTGCTGACGGTGCTGCCGCTGATGAGGACGGGATCGAGGCGTGCGACGGGGGTGAGTGCGCCGGTGCGGCCGACCTGGATGTCGATGGCGGTGAGTTTGGTTTCGGCCTGCTCGGGCTGGTATTTGTAGGCGATGGCCCAGCGGGGGGCTTTGCGGGTGGTGCCGAGTTCGCGCTGGTCGGCGAAGCGGTTGACTTTGATGACGGCACCGTCGGTCTCGTAGGGGAGGGAGCGGCGTTTTGCGTCAAGTTCGCGGATGGCGTGGAGCAGACCTGCGGCGCTGTCGGCATGCCAGGTGAGGTCGGCTTTGCGCAGTCCGGCGCGGTCGAGGAGGGCATAGATGTCGGTCTGGGATTGGAGGTCGATGCCGCCGGCGTCGGCGAGGCCGTAGAAGACGATGTCGAGGGGGCGTTTGGCGACGATTTTGGGATCGAGGAGCTTCAAGGTGCCTGCGGTGGTGTTGCGCGGGTTGGCATAAAGCTCTTCGCCGGCTTCTTCGCGTTCCTGGTTGAGCCTGGCGAAGGCGGCTTTGGTCATGAAGACTTCGCCGCGCACCTCGAAGGTCTGGGGGCCGTCCTTGGGCAGGCGCAGGGGGAGGCGCTGGATGGTTTTGAGGTTGTTCGTCACGTCGTCGCCGGTGTGGCCGTCGCCACGCGTGGCGCCGTGTTTGAGGATGCCGTTTTCATAGCGGATGGTGATGGCGACGCCGTCCACCTTCGGTTCGATGACGCAGTCGATCTGCTCACGGCCGAGGCCTTTCTGCACGCGGGCGAAGAAGGCGGTGAGCTCTGCCTCGGAGTAGGTGTTGTCGAGGGACATCATGGGCACGGTGTGCGTGATCTGGGAGAAGCCTTCGAGGGGAGCGCCGCCGACGCGCTGGGTGGGGGAGTCGGGGGTGAGGAGGTCGGGGAACTGCGCCTCGATGTCCTGGAGCGCGCGCAGGAGGAGGTCGAAGTCCTTGTCGGCGATGAGGGGCTTCGCCTCGACGTAGTAGAGGTGGTTGTGGCGATGGAGCTCGGCGCTGAGGGCGGCGGCGCGGGAGGCGGCTTCGGCGTGGGTCATGGTGCTGCGTTGATTAGCGGGAAAGGGGCGAGAGGAAATGGGAAAAACGTCACTCCTGCGCGGCGAGCCAGGGGGTGTCGCGCATGAGGTATTTCATGAGGGGGAAGGCGCTGAGCATGAGGACGGCCTCGATGGCGAGGAAGGGCCAGAAATGGCCGAGGTGCCACATCCAACTGGCGAGTCCGCCGAGGATGCCTGCGGCGAGCATGGCCAGGGCGATCATGAGGCAGCCGGAGGCGGAGTTTTTCATCTCCTCGGATGGTCTGGAGAGGGGGAGCCACTGTCCCATGAGGCCGGTGAGGAGGGAGAAGGTGGGCAGGAAGAGGACGGCGGGCAGGCTGAGGGCCAGCGGAGCCAGGGAACGCTGCACACTGCAAACGATGAGGACCTGCAAGAGGAGCACGGGAAAGGTGAGGACGGCGAGCACGGCCTTGCGCGCGCCGTGGAAGAGCGGCGTCCAGTGCGGCAGCGGTGCGGTGTGGAAGAACGCGGAGGCACGCCAGTGCTCGGAGCAGCGCAGGAACATCAGGGCCTGCATGGGCACCATGCCGAGGAAACAGGTGGCGAAGCCCTGGAGCATCATCGTGGCATTGAGCTCACCGTGATCGCGGCCGCCGGTGAAGGTCATGAACAAGGGCATGATGAGCAAGGGGGCGATGCCGGGATAGAGGCGCAGTTTGACCTCACGATCCCGCATGAGATAGGCGGTGGTGAGGGTGAAGGCGTGACGCTCGACAGGATCGCGCAGCCACCAGGAGAGGGGTGGCATCTTCACCAGAGCGGAGAGCCAGCGGCCGCGGGGCTTTGAGCTGCCCGCCTTCGGCGTGCCGGCGGATTCATTGAGGCTCATGAGGCCCTGGCCGTAGGCGGAGCCGAGCTTTTCCAGGGCGAGCCAACTGGTGAGCGCGGTGGCGAGGACGGCGAGCGCGGCAGGCAGCCAGAGGGTGGCGGGAGGCATCGTGCTGCCGCCGAGCAGGGCATCGAGCGCGCCGAACCACATGGGCGGCAGGGCCAGCAGCCAGCTTCCGGCTTGATCGAGATGACGCAGCGCGTCGATCTGCATCAGGCGCGGCATGATCTGGCCGCTGAGGATCATGAGGATGACGAGCAGGGATTGGAGCGAGGCGAGGAGGTTGTCGAAGCGCTCGCGGCCGAACCATTTCAGGCAGGCGTTGTAAACGAGGATGGTGCTGGCGGTGGAGAAGAGCATCAGCAGGGACAGGGAGAGCAGATGCGCGGGGATGAAGCGCCAGGTGGCGCCTTTGGTCCACAATCCGGCGATGATCCCGGCGAGGTTCAGCGCGAGCGCGAGCAGCAGGGCGAAGCTGGTGAGCACGGCGCACTTCGCACGGAGCATCTGCTGCGGGGTGACGGGGCGGTGCAGGAGGATTTCCGCCTCTTCTTTCATGAAGAGCATCGTCCCGGCGCTCGATGCGAGCGTGAGGGAGGCGAACATGAAGGTGAAACCATGCAGCATGCTGGCGAAGGAGAAGCTGTCTGCGATGCGGGCGAAGGCGGCGGGCAGGATGCCGACAAAGGCGTAAATGAGGAGCGTGAGGCCGAGGCCGATCTGGCGCTTCGTTTTCCGCGCGCCCATCTGCTGTGCCACGCGACCGCGGAAGAGCAGCTTCCAGAACAAGCGACGCAGCACTTTGTCCGGCGGTGGGACGGCGGCGGCGCTCATGACAGGAGGTTCTTGGCAAAGGACTCCGCACGTGCCTCAAGACCGCTGAGGCCGGTGAGGCGCGTGAAGAGCTGCTCCAGGGTGTCCGCGCCGTGCTCGCGCTGGAGATCCGCGGGCGCGCCTTCGACGATGAGTTTCCCCTGCGCCATGATGGCCACGCGGTCGCAGACGCGCTCGACGACATCGAGGACATGGGAGCTGTAAACGATGGTCTTGCCGTCGCGGGCGAGGGTTTCGAGCAGGGCCTTGAAGCCGACGGCGGCGTTGGCATCGAGGCCGTCGAGGGGTTCATCAAGCAGGACGACTTTCGGATTGTGCAGCAGGGCGGCGGTGATGACGACCTTGCGCCGCATGCCTTTGGAGTAGGCACCGAGGAGCTTCGAGGTGAGTGTTTCCTCATCCAGCTCGAAGAAATCGAGGAACTGGCGGATGCGCGGGCGGGCCTCGTCTTCATGGATGCCGTAGAGAGCGCCGATCATGAGCAGGAACTCGAGGCCGGTGAGGGACTCATAGACCGCGCCCGAATCTGGCACAAAGCCCATGAGGCGCTTCGCCTCCAGCGGATGCGTGACGACATTCACGCCGCAGATCAGGGCGGCCCCGGCATCCGGCTGGAGCATGCCGGTGATCATCTTGAGAGTGGTGGTCTTCCCTGCCCCGTTCGGGCCGAGCAGGCCCACGATCATGCCCGGCGGGACATCCAGTGTGAGGTGATCGACGGCGGTTTGCGCCCCGAAACGCTTGGTGAGACCCTGGATGGAGATCATGGGGGCGGATGATCCACGGAGGGTCAAGGTTTGCAAGAGGGCGGTGCTGGGGGGAATCGAGGGAAAGCTGGATTCTAATAGATATTAACTAAACCCTTGCTCAACGAGGCCGATTGAATATACTGAGTATAATTTCAACAATATGGCCCGGTTTCCTTCCCAACTGCCTACCCGCCTGCGGCTGGCCTTCATGCTGGTGCTTTTAATCCTCGGCGCGCGGCATGCGGCGAAGGCGCAGCAGCCCGGGCTGGCCCCGACGGTGCCGGTCCCCGCAGGCCAGGCAAACGCGGGCGCTTATGTCCCGGTGGGCGAAGGGGCCAGCATCAAGGTGAACTTCCCCAGCGCGCCGATCCAGGCGATCATCCCTTTCTACACCCAGCTCACGGGCAAGAAGCTGATCCTGGACTCCGCGTTGCAGGGTGAGCAACTGCGCATCATCTCCCCGCAGATGCTCACGAAGAAGGACGCGATCGCCTTCATCGAGGCCACGCTGCTGCTCAACGGCTACGCGATCATCAACATCGACGCCACCACGGCGAAGCTCATCAACCACGCGGGCGGCAAAAGCCCCACCGCAGACGGCTTGAAAGTGTACAACAGCCTGCGCGACCTCCCCCCGAACGAGGAGATCTGCCATTATGTACTACCGCTGGAGCACATCTCAGCAGACCAAGCGTCCAAAGCCTTCCAGCAAGTCATCAAGCTGCATGCCTATGGAGCAATGACGCCGATCTCGAACGACTCGGCGCTCATCATTACCGAGAACAGCACCACGATCCGCAGCATCTGCGAGATCGCGGAGATCGTGGATGTGCCGCCGGCGGAAATCTCCAATGAGATGATCAAGCTGGAGCGCTCGGATGTGGAGCTCGTAGCGGAGATCGTCAGCAGTATCTTTGAGCAGGAGGAGAAGGCGCAAAGCTCAGCGGCAGCCGCGCCTGTGACTCCCCTGCCCCATCCCGCCGCGCGCCCCGGCACACCGCCATCACCCGCCAACGCAGCAGCGGGCGGTACGAGCACCGCAGGCACGAACCCGGCGACGGCGCGCGTCAAAATCTTCCCCTACCGCCGCACGAACGAGCTTCTCGTCATCGGGCGCCCGGTGGACATCACCTACATCCGCGGACTCGTTGAAAAACTCGACAAGCAGGATGATGGCAACAATTTCCTCAAACGCCGCCTCAAGTACCTCGACGTGCTGGATTTCCTCCCCGTGGCCTACAACGCCTTAGCGCGTGATACGGACATCCAGGGCAACAGCGACGGCGCAGCCTCCGGCGGCGGGCATGGCGGCAGTCGGCGCAAGACGAACGCGTCGGCCAGCTCTCCATCAACCCAAGCCAACCAGAACAGCAGTGGCAGCATGGGAGGTCTCAACAGCGCATACGGCATGAACAACAGCTTCGGCGGTTACGGCAACATGAGTACTGGATCGAACGCGAACCGCAGCGTCCTCGACGAGCCCGAAGAAGTGGGCGCTCCGGAGTCCATGATCGTGGGCAAAACGCAGCTTATCGCCGATCCGCAATCCAACAGCCTGATCGTCTCCGGCTCGCCGGAGCACATCACCCGCATCGACCAACTGCTGAAGGAAATGGATGTGGAGCCACAGCAGGTTTACATCTCGGCGATCATCGGCCAGCTCAACCTCGGCAAGAACTACAACTACGGATTCGATTTCCTGAAGCTGCTGGACGACTTCAGCGCGAACCGCACAGATCCTGGCTCCACCACATCCACAGGAAGCACGACAGGCGGCTCACCCAGCGGCACCATTCAGTTCCCCGCTAGCTTCAGCAACTTCTCCTTCAACCAGCTCAACTTCTACGGGCAGATCGGCTCCTTGAGCAACTACATCAAGCTCATCGACGGCAACAACGACTTCAAGGTGCTGGCCACGCCGAGTGTTTATGCCAAGAACTCGGCGAAATCTGTGATCTCCTCCGGCCAGCGCATCGCCGTCCCGGCGCAGATCCTCTCCAACGGCGGCTTCGCTGCGGGGATCGCGAACACCAGTGTGAGCGTCACCTACCGCGATGTGCTGCTCAAGCTGGAGGTGATCCCGCTGATCAATTCGGACGAGAAAGTCACGCTGCGCATCGCGCAGATCAACGACAACATCGTCGGCTCCCAAGTCATCTCCGGCAATACCGTGCCGACGATCGGCACGCAGGAACTGGTGACCGAAGTGGCGGTGAAGGATGGCGAGACCGTCGTGCTGGGTGGCCTCATCACCGAAACAGTCAATAACAGCCAGCGCGGCGTGATGTTCCTGCGCCACATCCCTCTGATCAAAAACCTCTTCACCAATACCAACCGCGAGTCTAAACGCCAAGAGCTGCTGATTTTCATCCAGCCGCATATCATCAAATCCAACGGTCTACCGAATGAGATCGAGGCGCGCCGGACCGATTTGTATCACGAGTCGATGAGCTTCGGAAACCCATCGCTGGAGGACGTGCCCCGCGCACTCCCGGCCCACGATTAATCCTCAAGCAGAGTGCGCGGGTGCGTAGCCGGAATGAGGTGGCATGAAAGACGTAGGCCGGATGTGTTCGTCGCGCAGGACTCCGCCAGCACGAGAAGTGGCCATCGACGAACTATCCGGCTGGATTTGGGAGGTGCGAG
>CAYQWE010000070.1:0-7451 GCA_964421275.1 uncultured Prosthecobacter sp. | reverse complement strand
CACCAGATCACCCCTTCAGGAAAGTACGCTGCGATCAGCGAAGCCTTGCATTGTACACGAAATTTTCATTCGTTTGCCAGAGCCGCAAATTTTCTCAAAAAATTCGGTCTGTCTTCGCCAACGTCACACCTTCCAGCGCTCCAGAAGCTTGTCTGGCGACAGTGCGTCATAGGTCTCGAAGGGCTGATGGATCCACGGGTCCGTCGGCAGGAAGTCAACATAGTAATCTGGCACGAAGGTAGACACCCCCTTCACCCACAAGGTTGCCGAACGCAATTCGGTGATGGGGGCGTACCTTGCCTTGAGCAGAGACACAACCGCATTGAGCGTGTGGCCCGTATCGGCCAAATCGTCCACCAACAGCACACGCCCTGCAATTTCACCGTTGGGGGTCGTGATGTAGCGTGCAATATCCAGATGCCCTTGCACCGTACCGGCATCAGCGCGATAAGAGCTCGTGGACATGATCGCCAGCGGCTTGTCGAAAATACGGCTCAGGATGTCGCCCGGCCGCATGCCGCCGCGCGCCAGACAAAGGATGGTGTCGAACTGCCAATCCGAGTGATGCACCTTGAGTGCAAGTTTTTCGATCAGGGCGTGGTACTCGTCATAGCTTACGTACAAGTGCTTGCCGTCTTCTGTCAGCATCGTTGGGTCCAGGCGTTGATTGATGAAAGGAACAAGGAACAGTGCACGCGCCGATTGGATGCTACCCGGCGAACGGCTGCTGCCGCACGATGGTATGGGCCCTGTCCGGACTGGTGGAAACAATCGCTATTGGCACACCCGTCACCTGCTCGATGCGCTCCAGATAGCGACGGGCGTTGGCAGGCAAATCTCCGTACCGAGTCGCACCGAAGGTCGTCTCGGACCACCCAGGCATCACTTCATAGATGGGCGTGCAACGGGCGATTTCATCCGCACCCATCGGCAACAGATCTATCCGCTCACCATCAAGCTCATAGCCGACGCACAGGGAAAGCTCTTGCAACCCGTCAAGCACATCCAACTTCGTAACACACAGCCCCGACAGGCCATTGACCTGCGCACTACGCTTGAGCAAAGCCGCATCGAACCAGCCGCAACGGCGGCTGCGCCCCGTGGTTACCCCCTTTTCGGCGCCCACGGTGCTCATGTGGTACCCGGGCGTCCCTGGCATCTCCCAGTCGAGTTCGGTCGGAAATGGTCCACCGCCCACGCGCGTACAATAAGCCTTGGCTATGCCGAGAACGTAATGCAGCATGCCCGGCCCCACTCCCGAGCCAGCTGCCGCATTTCCGGCAACGCAGTTGCTCGACGTCACGTAAGGGTAGGTTCCGTGATCAATGTCCAGCAGGGTTCCCTGGGCACCCTCAAATAGCAGACTGGCTCCTTCTGTGTGCAGCTGATTGAGCTCCCGGGATACGTCGGCCATCATCGGCTTGAGCAGTTCAGCATGGCGCATGGCCTCGGCATACACAGGCTCAAACTGCACCGCACCATCACGCATGTAGGGATTGAGCGCATCACCAAAACCGAAATCCCGCGAGCCAAGAAAAGTAACCAGCGTGTGGTTGTGCAACTCCAACAACGCACGCAGCTTGGTGGCAAAGCGCTCGGGATGCTTGAGGTCCTGCACTCGCAGCGCACGCCGGGCAATCTTGTCTTCGTAAGCCGGGCCAATCCCGCGACCTGTCGTGCCGATTTTCTCAATCCCGCCACGCTCCAGCGCCGCCTCGCGAGCGACATCCAGCGCCGCATGAAAGGGAAGGATCAGCGGGCATGCCTCACTCACGCGCAAGCGGGAGCGCACCTGTACCCCCGCAGCTTCCAGCCCTTCAATTTCCTCAAACAGCTTGGCTGCAGACAATACGACGCCGTTGCCGATATAGCACTTGACGCCGGGGTGCATGATCCCGCTGGGAATCAAGTGCAAAGCCGTCTTCACCCCATTGATCACCAGCGTATGGCCAGCGTTGTGCCCGCCCTGGAAACGGACGACGCCCTGCGCCGACTCAGTCAACCAATCAACCAGCTTGCCCTTGCCCTCATCGCCCCACTGCGCCCCTACCACAACGCAATTGCGTCCCTTGCTTGCTCTCATCGCCACCATCCCAATCAATGAATTTCCAATCGGTTACAGGGCCTGAACGACCCACTGCCCGCCCACGTTCACCAACTCCCGATCGCAATCGAACTCATCTATCTGGCTGGGACTATCGGGCAATGCGCACACCACCGTTTCACCTTGCTTGCGCAAAGAAGCCACTGCGCCTGAAGCTGCTTCATCCACCGGCCACGGTGCGCGTATCGCGGCACGCAGTGGTGGCGCCGGGATGGCACCGACCAGTTGCTTGACATCCAGACTGAATCCGACGGCAGGGCGATTGCGTCCAAACACCGCACCCACTTCGTCATAGCGCCCGCCACGGGCCAAAGCATCTGAAACGCCTGTGGCATATATGGCAAAACGAATGCCGCTGTAGTAAGAATAACCACGAAGATCGGCCAAATCGAAGGTCACGCGTGCGCGCCGGACCACAGCCGCCACATTACGCAGATTTTGTAGCGCAGAACCAACCCCTGGAATGCCGTGGAGTGCTTTTTCAGCCTCATCCAGAACATCCCTATCTCCATACAACTGCAGCAGCGCCGACAAGCCCTCGCGCGATGCCTTCGGAAAATCTCTGGTCAAACGTGCCAACTCACTCGCATCCTTGGCAGCCAGTGCCGCATGCACTTGCCCCAAGACCTGCGCGCCAACCGGCACCCCTGCCAGCAAACTTCTGACGATCCGGACATCCGCCAAGTCAATGCTCAGCTCATGCACATCGGCCCCGCGCAGACATTCCAGCGCCAGCAACACGGACTCGATCTCAGCCTCTATGCCCGGATGGCCATAAATCTCCGCACCAAACTGCAATGGCTCCCTGGTGGCGTGCGGCCGGTCAGGCCTGGTGCGCATGACTGGTCCGCAATAGCACAGGCGAGTAATTCCGGGACGATTGAGCAAGTGGGCATCAATGCGGGCAACCTGCTGCGTCATGTCCGCCCTCAGCCCCAAGGACCTGCCGGAAAGCTGATCCACGAACTTGAAAGTCTGCAGATCAAGGGCCTCACCCGCGCCTGTCAACAGTGAATCAAGGTGTTCGAACACGGGTGGAATCACCAGTTCATAGCCGTAGCTTCGAGCAGCATCCAGCAGGCCGCGGCGCAGCTCTTCAATGCGCCTGGCCTCGGATGGCAGGACATCAGCGATGTAATCCGGGAGTACCCAGGCGGACATGCGAAACACCGAGCTTGTTAAAAAAGCGATTCTACCGAGCGTGCAGAGCAGGCTCGAGGGTTCAGTCCAGCCACAACAGCAACAGCCCGCCCAGGCAGATACACACCAGACCACAGAAGCGGATCTGGCCATCGCGCATCTGGATCATCTGGGCAAAGGCACGGCGCCAAACTCCTGGCGCGGCGAACGGAAGCAGGCCTTCGAGCACTAGCACCAAGGCCAGCGCTGCCCAGAGAGCGTCTGGCATCTCAGTTACGCGGCGCCGCAGCGGGCGTGGGTGCACGCCATGCCTTGAAAAATTCGGTACCTGCGGGATCCAGCAGCATGAAATCACCCTTGCCCTTGAAACTGTCGCGGTAAGCCTCCAGGCTGCGGTAGAACTGCGCAAACTGCGGGTCACGGCCAAACGCATCGGCATAGATTCGCGTCGCCTGGGCATCACCCTCGCCCTTGACCTTCTGCGCATCACGGTAGGCATTGGCCAGAATCACCTCGCGCTGCCGGTCGGCTTCGGCGCGAATTTTTTCGCCTTCTGCGACACCGGTTGAGCGCAATTCGTTGGCCACGCGCTTGCGCTCAGCCTCCATACGTCGATAGACGGATTCAGTGATGGAGTCCACATAGTCGACGCGCGTAATCCGCACGTCCACCACATCCATGCCCCAGGGCTTGCCACCGCGAACCGCTTCCAACACTTCGCGCTTGACGTCGGCCATCAGTGCATCACGCTTGTCCGACAGCAGTTCCCGCACGGTTCGGCGGTTCACTTCTTCCTGGAAAGCATTGCGCACCACGCGATTGAGTTGCAAAGCCCCCGCACCCTCGTCCAACCCGACATTGCGGATGTACTCCGAAGGGTCAGTGATGCGCCAGCGGACATACCAGTCGATCACCACCCGCTGCTTTTCCGCGGTCAACATCGATTCGGTTTCCGACCCATCGAGGGTAAGCAGGCGCTTGTCGATATAACGCACATTCTGCAGCGGTGGCGGCAGCTTGAAATACAGGCCTGGCTCAGTGATAACGTCCTTGATCTGCCCCAACGCGTAGACCACACCAAATTGCCGCTGGTCGACGACAAACAGAGTCGAGCTCGCCAGTACCAGCACCAGGAGCAGAGTGGAAACAAAAAATCCAATGCGATTCACACCACTCTCCTAGCGTGGCTCGCGCTCACGCGAGCGAGCCGTATCCCGAGACCGTGCGTCGCCCACTACGGATGGCGCAGTAGTGGATGCCGGCACCGACGGGGCATGCGCTGCCGGCGCTGTGCCCGCGGACGCTGCAGCAGGCGTGAAATTGCCGTTGATCAGCTTGTCCAGCGGCAAATACAACAGATTGGAGCCCTGGCGCGACTCGACCAATACCTTGGTCACATTGCCCAGCACTTGCTGCATGGTCTCCAGGTACATCCGATCGCGGGTGACCTGCGGCGCCTTCTGGTACTCGCTGACAACCGAATCAAAGCGTTGTCCGTCACCCTGGGCCTGCGCAACGATGCGCGCCTTGTAACCAGCCGCTTCCTCCTGCAGACGCGAAGCCGCTCCGGAAGCGCGCGGCACGACGTCATTGGCATAGGCTTGTGCTTCATTTTTGGTGCGTTCACGCTCCTGCCCCGCTTTCAGCACATCGTCAAACGCCGCCTGCACCTGCTCCGGCGGGCGCACGCCTCCCTGCTGCAGATTGATACCTACGACTTCCACGCCAACCTTGTAACGATCAAGAATGGTCTGCATCAAAGTGCGCACGCGAGGCGCAATCTGATCGCGCTCGTCGGCGAGGGCCGAATCCATCTTCATCCTGCCGACCACCTCGCGCACCGCGCTTTCCGCGGCCTGCACCACGGCATCGGCCGGGTTGCGACTTTCAAACAGCCAGGCGCGCGCATCGTTGAGCCGATACTGGACGGCGAATTTGATTTCGACGATGTTTTCATCTTCGGTCAGCATGGCAGATTCACGCAAACCAGTTGCCTTGATGATCGAATCACGACCAATATCCACCGAGCGAATCTGGGTAACGAAAACCAGTTCATGGCGCTCGATGGGATAGGGCAGACGCCAATTGAAGCCGGCGCCTACCGTACTCTTGTACTTGCCGAACTGGGTAATCACCGCCTGCTGACCTTCCTGCACGATGAAAAACCCCGTGGAGAGCCAGACCAGTACGGCAATCGCAGCGATGATCCACAATCCCTTGCCGGCATTGCGCATGTCCGGCTGAAACCCTCCGCCACCCGGAGGCGAGGGAAAGCCCCGGCGGCCACCTCGTCCGCCGCTGCCAAACAAGCCATTGAGCTTGCGTTGCAGATCGCGCCACAGCTCGTCCAAGTCCGGCGGCGCCGAACCACCCGACTGCGGACTGCGTGCGGGCCTTTCAGGCGGCGTCTCATTCGGGGGACGTTCAGAATCCGGGCGCGGCTCGTCCTGTCCCTTGTCTTCGCCACGGCCCCAACGTGGGTCGTTCAGGTTGTACATCCATCCGAACACCCTTCGGATGACCCTTTCATGGAGATACATGCGTGCGTTCTCGGCTCAATGGTGGTTGATATTGTCGTGTCAATGGATGCTGCTATCGTCCGGTTGTTCAGTGTCCATGCAACCTTCAAGCTCCACGGCGTGCCGGGTTGCCTTTTGCGATAGCAACTCCCGCAATGCAGCAAGGCCTTCACCCGTCCGGGCACTGACAAACACACGATCCAATGTGCGCCCCTGCAATGCATACGCGTCCTGCCACACGACCGGACGCTCCTGATCGGCGAGCGCATCGACCTTGTTGAAAACCAGCACTTGCGACACATCTGCCGCACCAATCTCTTCCAGTACCTGCTGGACCTGAGCCATCTGCTCTGAATGACCAGGATTTGCCGTGTCAACCACATGCAGCAGCAGATGCGCTTCCGCTGCCTCTTGCAAAGTGGCCTTGAACGCGCTGATCAGGCCATGCGGCAGATCGCGAATGAAGCCGACGGTATCGGACAGCGAAATGGCGCCCGCTTGTTCACCCAGATACAAACGTCGCGTGGCGGTGTCCAGCGTGGCAAACAATTGGTCAGCCGCATAGGCCTGCGCCTTCACCAAGGCATTGAACAGGGTTGATTTGCCCGCATTGGTGTAGCCCACCAGGGAGACACAAAACGTATCGCGTCGCTGGCGCTGGCGCCGCTGGGTCGCCCGCTGACGCTGCACCTTGACAAGCCGATCCCGGGTGCGCTTGATGGTGTCACCAATCATGCGCCTGTCCAGTTCGATCTGCCGCTCGCCCGGGCCACCACGTGCACCAATGCCGCCGCGTTGGCGCTCCAGGTGCGTCCAGCGGCGCACAAGACGGGTGCTCAGGTACTGCAGGCGCGCCAACTCCACCTGGAGCTTGCCTTCGTAACTGCGTGCACGCTGCGCAAAAATCTCCAGAATGAGCATGGTCCGGTCATACACCGGCAGACCCAGTGCCCGCTCCAGGTTGCGCTGCTGCGCAGGGCTCAACGTCTGATCGAAAATGATCTCCAGCGCTCCGCTGTCCTTCGCCAGAGCACCAATTTCTTCCGCCTTGCCGCTACCGACAAAAAGTGCTGCATCCGGCGCCTTGCGCCTGCACGTCAGTTGAGCTACAGGCGCCAGCCCGGCACTGCGCGCCAGCAACGCAAGTTCTTCGAGTTCGCCATCAAACCCGCCCACGCCGAAATCCACTCCCGCCAGCAGTACTGGCGCAGCGTCCTGAACTGAAGAAATCGCCGAATTCATCGCTGCACGCCCGCACGCGCCGGCAATGCAGCGTCAAGCTGCACCGCGGCGTTTATTGATCGCCTCCATCGGCAGATTCAGCGGCGGCAAAATTGACGGCGCGCCCCGGCACGATGGTCGAGATGGCGTGCTTGTAGACCATTTGGGTCACGGTATTGCGCAGCAGCACGACATACTGATCAAAAGATTCGATCTGGCCCTGCAGCTTGATGCCGTTCACAAGATAAATGGACACCGGTACATGCTCGCGGCGCAGCGCGTTCAGAAACGGGTCTTGGAGAAGTTGGCCTTTGTTGCTCACGATATGCTCCGTGTTCAAACTGTTGTTGTGGGGCGTCACCTTACCACAGCCGCCCCGTCACCTGTATTTGAGATGAGAAATCAAGGTTTTCAGTTGATGTCCCAGCAAGTGGTGTAAGTCTTTCACCGCGGCAAGACGCGTAGGG
>CAYQWE010000069.1:7571-9876 GCA_964421275.1 uncultured Prosthecobacter sp. | reverse complement strand
CCCGGATTTCATCCGCCGCATCGAGCTGGAGAAGGAACTCAAGGAACTCCGCCTCCAGTCGGACGCCTTCACAAACGAGATCGCTGGCAAACGCGCCCGCCTCGCCCGCCTCGATGCCACCGTCGCGAACCGCCCCAAGCTCATCGAGGAACTTCAAAACACCGCACGCCGCCTCGCTTCCATCTGGAACCGTTCCGCTCCGGCCCCGGAGGGCGTGAAGGAAGGCACGGACATCTCCGACAAGGCCGTCTATCAGTTCGGCGGCCCGCCCACCAATTCCCCCCTCCAGACCATCGACACCGCCGCCAAGGACGGCTCCATCACCAACAAGCTCGATCTCTTCCTGCTCGACGTGTCGAAAACCGCCGAGCGGCGCGGGCAGACCCGCATGCCTGTCAGCCTCACCATCAACGGCCACCCGCTCACCGTCGAGGTGCAGTGGACCCTCCCCGGTGCCGCCACCCCCGGCGAGATTCAGACCACCAACGGCACCCGCATCGCCAACTTCAAAGGAGCCGCGTCCCTCATCCAGACCCTCCGCCGTGCCCCGGCGGATACCGCGGCCGAGGTTGAGCGCCTCCAGCGGGACACTGAGGCCACTCGCCAGCAGGCCGAGGCCCTCCGCGCCAAGCTCGCCACCGTCGGCACCTTCCCCGATGCCGAAAAACTCACCACCCTCGAACTCGAGGCCCGCGCCGTCGAAGAACGCCTCCGCGCCAAAGCCTCCCCACCCCCGTCACCACCGTCAACCGGGTCAGCAGAGTCCAATCTCCCAGTCTCCGAGTCTCCCGTCTCCCAGTCTTCCGCCGCCATCCTCGCCATGGCGCGGAAGCGGCCCGCCCTCATTGAGGACATCTTCGACGACACCCACGCCGATGACGTCATCCGCGATGCCTACGAGGCACGCCACGCCGATCACGACTACCGCATGCCGGAGGCCCAGCGGCACCTCTCCCTCGCCCCCACTCAACATCTCCGCCTCCTCGTCAACCTCTTCCGCGCCGCCGCCAAACAACCCAAAGCCCAAGTCCTCGGCACCCTCACCGACGCGCAGAAAGCCGCCCGCACCCTCGAAGAAGCCCTCCGCGCCTCCAAAGTCCCCTTCCTCTTCACGGAGGACACCCCAGGCCGCCCCGCCACCATCATCTACCTCCACCCCCCCGCCGACGTCCCAGAGCAATACCAAGGGCCACGCCACAGCTTCGAGATTCAGTCCGAAGGCCCCGGCCAATACTCCATCAACTCCCTCATGGGAGCCGGTGCCCACGCCACCCGCCTCTACCAGGCCATCTACACCTGGGCGCACAACAACGGCCATCAGATCGTGCCGGACAGCGGTTACACCGCCGACGGGGCCTTCCGCCGCCTCTCCCACATGCTCTCCAGCGCCCTGCGCCACGGCACCACCCGGCATTTCCTCCCCCACAGCAAGCAAATCCCCGCACTCGCCGCCTTCCAGGGCACCCACGCCGCACTCGCCGAAGACATCGGCCTCCTCGCCGCCCTCGAAGCCGACCTCACCCTTGCAAAAGCCCCGTTCTTGAGCGATATTTGGGCCGCTCATGACCTCGACGCCGCTCTCCATGATCCCTCTCCCGCGGCCACTGAACGAATTGCCCAGGCCCTATCAGAGACAAAGAGCCGTCTTGATTCGGAAAATCGCCGCGCTCCCCTACGAGTCGGCCAAGCGACTGCTAAAAGAGCATTTCTCGCTCATCACCGGCTTGACGACCGCACACCCCGAACACCTCGACTACTGGCACGGCAACCTGATGAAAGGCGTCAGAGAGAATCTCTTCTGACCGAAGGGGCGCTCTACATGGCCCCCAAAGCCCCCGCCCAGATCACCCCTTTTATTTTTAATGATTCGGCGACCACCGAGATCTACACCGGCACTCCGTCCCTCATCCACGGGCGCAGCGTTCCCGCATCCGCAGCCCAGGCAATCTATCGCCACCTTGAGCGAGTTCTCACAAGCGGTAGCCGCCCACCCGGACAACCCGGCCCTGGTGCAGGAGACGCTCGAAGCCTTCGACCGCCCCTGGTAAATCTCGCCGACTTCGGCTTCCCCGGCACCGATCCCCGGCAGTCACCCACGTCCGGCACACTGGAACACATCGGCGGCGCAGCCGAAGCCGTCGTCTATGCCGACCGCCAGCACGGCACCGTTTACAAGTTCCTCCACGGCTTCCAGGGCACCGGCTCCAAAGGAGCCTAGACCCCCCCCCAAAACACCCCCCCAAGCCCGCACCCCAAGAAGCACCAGCCCCCCCCCCCCCAACCGGCGCGACACCCCCCCCAGCCC
>CAYQWE010000069.1:0-7561 GCA_964421275.1 uncultured Prosthecobacter sp. | reverse complement strand
CAGCCCCTCTACACCGCCAAAGGCCAGCTCACCTGGAAGCTCAAGCCCGCCCCCAGCCTGCGGGCGCTCACCGCCCGCGTCGCCCTCATGAACGCCGTCGGCGGCACCCCCACCGAACTCTTCGGCGTCACCCCCCAGGGCCACTACATCCTCAAGCAGCCCCTCAGCAGCGACCCTGAAACCACCCGCTCCTACCCCATCGCAGAGGAACTGGAGCGCAATGGCCTCATCCCCATCCCTCCGTCCGTCTTCGACGATCCCAAGCACCCGCCCGCGTGGATCGCCGTCCACCGCGGCAAACCCTGGCTATTCACCGACCTCCGTCGTGACAACTTCATCGGTGATACCCAGAACGCCCCCCGCATCGCCGATCCCCTCGTCGCTCCCATCATTCCCCGCCTCCTCGCCAAGGTACCCTCCTTGCACCCCATTGTCCAGCAAGCCGCCGCCCGCGCCAAAACCCTCGGCGACCGCTCCGACCGCTTGTTCATGGCGAACAAAGTCTTGCAAAACAGCCCTTCAGATGGCACAGTGGCGGCGCTCCATGAATTCTACCTCCAAGGCACAGACGCCAGAACCCTCGCCGCAGAAATACTGGGGCGGCCTGACTTCGCCGGGGCCGCGGCAGAGAGCCTGGCTCACACAGGGGCCGGTCACTCTGGAACAAGCACGCCAGCAGCAGAAAACAGCGCCAGAATTCAGAGACAAAGGCAGCAGCTCCTAGCCTTCGCTTACCAGTCTGGACTGGTCATGGACGGTGCAAAGATCACCGCCTGGATGGACTCTCATAAAATCCAGCCAGGCAGGGAACACCGCGTCGCGTTCGACACTGCGGCTGCCCGCGTCGTTAAAACCGTCGCCGTCAATGAGGTTAAAACTGTGGGCGCGGATGGCAGCATGATCCCATCCACCCCCTACGCCTACCTCACCGACCACCTCATCAGCAATCTGCTCTGGAACGACGACATCACCCTGGAAGGCTTTTACCACGCACCAGTCACCGGCTCCCTGCATATCGTCATCTCCCAACCCTTCATTCTGGGCCACCATCCCACTACGGAGAAACTCCGCCAGTGGCAGGCCGCGCAGACGCACGGCATCTCCATGCTCGATGTCAAGCCAGCCAACGCCATCGAAGACGCCCAGGGGCAAATCCACCCCATTGACTTCCACTACCACTTCCCCGACGAAGCCCGCCGCGCCGCCGCCCTCGCACGCCTCCAGACAGTAAACCGCGAACCGGGAACTGCGAACTTGTTCAAAGCCACCACCGCCCCAGGCATCGCCACCCGCGCCTACCATGCGGTGGAAAACCTCGCCCTCAACACCCTCGAAGGCTCCTTCTCCGCAGGCTCCGCCCTCACCCGTGCCACCGGCACGGAAAACCCCCTCCAAAAACTCGGCTGGAACCACCTCGACCGCCACGCCTCCGCCAAGCTCGCCGCTCTCACCCGCTGGGCCGATGCCCACACCGGAGCCAGCCAGCTCGTCGCCAAATGGTATGGCGCATCCCCCCAGAAACTCAAGGACGCCGCCCACGCCCTGAAACGTGAGTTCTTCCCCGACTCCGTCCTCCCCCGTGAAATCCTCGCCCACAAGCGCGAGATGGAGATCAAAACCGCACTCGGCTCCCAGCGGGCCATGGACCTCGTCCGCGCCCTCTCCAGCCACCCCAAGTTCAGCGACATCGCCTACCCCCCCGAGTTCGCCACCTACCCCCTCCTTCTCCTCCACCTCTACGTGGCCTTGTCCGGCGAGCGGCCCCTGACCAGCCTCCCCCCCGCCCTCCAAACCCTCGCCACCCGCTCAAGACTGGGTGAAGCTGTTCGAGAATGACGGCGTAAAACAGACGCACGCCCTCGGCGAAATCAAAAATTCCAAACACGGCTGCAAAACATCATTTCCATCGGGGCGCTCGCGTCTCCATGTCACAGCCTTGCCGGAATCGCTGCCATTCACAACTCCGCTTGGCGGTTGAATCAGCCAGCATTCTGGGCGGGGGATTGGCTCAAAAAGTGTCCGAGAAATGCCCGAACGAACTTTTTTCGGATGCCTGGAACTCATCGCGAACCACCCATTTTGAGTGGTACCCCCGGAAGGACTCGAACCTTCGACCAATTGATTAAGAGTCAACTGCTCTACCAACTGAGCTACGGAGGCATTTCCTGTGGATGAATACAACAGGGTCGGTGAAGGGCGCGAGATATAGTCGTCCTAGCGTGCAGCGCAAGCATCTTCTGCTTCGTTTTGTGAAGCATTCGGGTGTGCAGTGGTTGCGTCCTCGAATCTCAGCACGGAGCGGCTTTGGACTGGAGGCAGAGCGGTTTCATGGATGAAGAAGAAGCCGTGAAAGGTGTCTTGCGCGGGAGTGGCGGTACGGAAGCGGCCTGACTCTTCATCGATTTCTGCCGCGACTATTCAAAACATGATCTTTTGTGTCAGGCGCTGCGTGCGCCGGACTAGGTATGTGACTGCGGCTGAAAGCAGCAGTAGCGCGGATCCAGGCTCGGGTACCACGGCTGTTTGCAGGCTAAAGACGCCAGGCATACTGCTATAGGTGCCAGGGCCTCGCAAATCATTGGCTCCGCCGATAATAGCGCTGCTCGCATCGCTCAGGTTCCAATTGTATGAGCCTGAAGTGTCGGCGGGGTCGGGGAACACCCACTGGTTGCCCGTGTTGCCGACGGTGGTGCCGTCTGTGACGAGGGCCCATTCGCTGGAGGGAACGATGTTTTGGGAGTTGTACGCCCAAAGGTAGGCTACCTCCCCCTGCGGAAAGACATCAGTAGGTAGGGCATAGGGGGAGGAGGAGTTTCCAGTGGACGTGTGATCCACCGTGCCCACGAAAAATTGGTCCGCAGTATTCCAGCCATGCGCATCGTCCTGGTAAGCGCGGTCAAAGACCTTCCAATTTGCGGCCCATTGATCGACGTTTTGATAGGTCGGAGTGAAAGAGCCGAACGAGCCGATTTCAAAGGTGTAGGTCGAGTCCAGGGGTTGGCCTTTGCTGTCGAAAAGATTGTCATTGAAATTGCTGCCCCAGAAAATCGTGCTGGCACTCGCATCAGACAGGCAGGCCGACAACAGCAATAGAAGGAGGATTCCTTGGGCAAAGATGGAGCGTGGTTTCATAAAATTGAGGGAGATAGGCCGTTCAGGGGGTAGAGAGAGCAAAACGTAAAATTTACAAAATTTATAATAAATTAAAAAAAATAAAAGTACCTTTTCAAATCCGGGTGCCTGATGATGGTAAATTATTAAGAATTTATTTTGTAAATACCTCTAGCGCGTCGCCTCCTGGAAGCAGCACAAGTGTAGCCTTGAAGTCTTGGAACGAGGCGGCATGACGACTGTGGCAGCACGACAGCGTCCTGGAGTGTGCCGGGCCTACGATGCTGTCGCAGCCAAGTCGCTGAAAAGGCACGCAGGGTGACATCGGTAGAGGTGCGGCGTGTGTTTTGCGAATGTCTCTTCGTGGTTAAATCCAGCCTGCCGCCGCCGTTACGTCTCCACCTATCATGCGCACTCTTCTCTTCATCGTTCTCGCTAGTGCTGTTATCGCCCAGACTCCGCGTCCCGGCATCAATTTCGACGAATCCAAAGTCGGAAACCTCCCGCTGCCGGAGTTGAAGCTCACCACGGTTGAAGGCTGGAGGGATTCGCGTCGTGGAGAAATCCTGCGATTGTTTGAGGAGAACGTTTTTGGCAAAACACCTGCGAACACCGGTGCGCCAAAGTTTGAGATCACAGCGACGAGGACAGACGCGCTTGGTGGTCTTGCGACGCGTAAAATCATTCATGTCTCGCTGCCGGATCATCCCGCATGGCAGGGCATGGACGTGATGCTTTATGTCCCTAATGACGCCAAAGGCCCTGCGCCGTGCTTCTGCGGCCTGAGTTTCGGTGGCAATCACGCCGTGAGTAAAGAAACCGACATCCCTCTCAGCACGCGCTGGATGCGTGAGAGTAAGGAGAAGCACATCGTCGATCACAAGGCCACCGAGGCTACACGCGGCACTGAAAGCAGCCGCTGGCCGCTCGAAATGATCCTCAAACGCGGCTTCGCTGTCGCCACGGCCTACTATGGCGACATCGAGCCCGACCACGCGGAGGGATGGAAGAGCGGAGTGCGCGCCGCGATCAGCGAAAATGGCGCGAACACCATTTGGAAAGACGGCGAATGGGGCGCGATTGGCGCTTGGGCATGGGGATTGAGTCGCATCGCCGACTACCTGCAGGGCGACAAGCTGGTCGATGGTGGGCATCTCGCCGTCATTGGTCATTCACGTCTTGGCAAAACAGCTTTGTGGGCAGGTGCCCAGGACGAGCGCTTCTGTATCGTCATCTCCAACGATTCCGGTGAGGGCGGCGCGTCACTCATGCGTCGTGACTTTGGCGAGACGACGGCCGCCATCACCAAGGCATTCCCACATTGGTTCACGCCGAAATATGCCAGTTTCTCTGGCAACGCCGCTGCCTGTCCGGTCGATGCGCACATGCTCATCGCGCTGGACGCACCGCGCCCGGCCTACATCGCCAGCGCTGCGGAGGACCACTGGGCTGACCCAAAGGGTGAGTTCCTTTCCGGCAAGTCCGCTGAGCCGGTTTACGGTTTGTTCGGGAAAAAAGGTGTCGGCGTGGATGAGCAGCCTGCTGTTGATCATCCTGTGGGGGATTTCGTCGGCTACCACATCCGCGCCGGCAAGCACGACGTTACAGACTTCGACTGGACGCAATACATCGCGTTCGCTAGGCGTCACTGGTCGCTCTAACGGACGGTGACGCCTACGTTTCACCCGAATGGAGAAAACACATGCCGGTCCATCTCTCATCACGTCGTCAGTTCACCATGCGATTAGGTGCTGCCGTCACATTGCCAGGCTTAGATGCCACGGCGGTGGAGGCAGACGCGGACTGGATCGCCGTGTTGAACGACACGCATATCGGGGCGCAGCATCCTCCGTCCGCGCCGATCCCTAGCAACCTGCGCGCCACAGTCTCATGGCTCCTCTCTCAGCCTCGGTATCCGGCAGCAGTCATCATCAATGGAGATCTTGCTTTGCGGGATGGAAGATCGGGGGACTACGAGCACCTCGAACATCTCATCGCCCCGCTGCGCGACGCAGGCGTGTCTCTGCATCTCACGATGGGCAATCACGATGACCGCGCCGTGTTTCGAGACACCCTCAACGCCAGAAAGGCACAGCAAGAGGTGGTGGAGTCACGTCATGTCGGCATCGTGCCCCTGCCTCGTGCAAATCTCTTCCTCCTCGACTCGCTAAAGCAGACGATGATCGCCCCGGGCGACCTCGGAGAACCGCAACGGCGTTGGCTCGCCCTAGCGCTCGATGCGCATGCGGATAAGCCCGCGCTGATCTTCGCGCATCACAATCCACGCCTAGGTGGCGACCCGAGACACTTCCCCGGCGGCTTGGAAGACTCAGAGGAACTGTGGAGACTCATTTCAGCCCGCAGACATGTCAAAGCCTACATCCATGGGCACATCCATCATCGTGACTTCTTCGAGCATGAGCGAGTCCACATCCTGAACACGCCCGCCATCGGCTACGTCGCTGATAAGGCGGCCTCCACCACCGGCTGGACCATGCTGCGGCTCGGGAATGACGGTGCCGTGGTCACCACGCACACGCATCAAGCGGATCATACCTGGAATGGCATGCAGGTGGATTTGAAGTGGCGGGCATGAGGACGGAAACCAGACCTGAAAACCAAGCCTGCGTCCGCTCTTGAAGACACAATACCGCCCAGTGCTTCTCTCTTTCACTCTAGCGGCTTTTGTATTCGACTAATTCATATGCAGAGGTCGAGAATTTTAAAATGCCTAGTGGATAATCGAGAGAATGGAGCGGGTGATGGGAATCGAACCCACGTTTCGGGTGTGGTGGTTTTCAGTGGTGAAAAGTGGTCGATTTCACTGGGAAAAACGGGGTTTGTGCAGTATGTTTACTGCACAAACTGCACTGCAAAAATGGCTTCGCTCTACCGCAAAAAACAGTCTCCATATTGGTTCATTCAATACACTGATTCAGAGGGTGTCCGCCGCAATCGCTCCACTGAATTGAGGACCGATGATCCCGGCGAGACGGTCAAGGCTCGCACACTGCGGGCTGAAATGGAAGCCAAAGAACTGTCCCGGTCGGGAAGCACCGTCACCGGGGAGGCTTGGGATAGCTGGGTGCCGAAATACCTGGAGCGGCATTGTGACAGTGAAAAGACGCTGGTGCGCTACATGGGCATCTGGAAATGGGTCGCGCTCTGGCTTCAAGACAAGCACCTGCATTCGCCCCGTGCCATCACCTACCGGAACGCCATCGAATATCTCGACTGGCGGACGGGCTACAAAAAGAAGACCGGCAAGACGGTCGGACGGAACACCGCGATTCTGGAGCTGAAAATCTTCGCGATGATTATGGGCGAAGCGGTGCGGCTGGGGCACGCCGACGCCAACCCGCTCACGAGCCTCAAGCTCAAGCGGGACAAGTCGGCCAAAAAGCCGGAGCTGACGGATGACGAAATCCGCACGATTCGGGAGGCTCTGAAAGAGGAACCCGAATGGATGCAGACGGCTTTTGACATCGCTCTGCACACGGGCTGCCGTCTCCAAGAAACCCGCATCCCCCTGAGCTGCATCGACTTCGAGGAAAACAAGATCACCTTTCCCTCACCCAAGGGCGGTGAGGATCGGGCCTTTTCGATTCCGATGCCCTCGGCGCTGCATCCTCTGTTTGAGAAGCTGCGCCGCCTGAAAATGAAAGTCACGCTGGAGTTCCCCTTCCAGCCATCGCGCCGCTGGCAGCAGTTCTTCGCCAAGGTGAAGATGCCGCATCTTTGCTTTCACTGCCTGCGCGTGACCTACGTCAACCGGCTGCGACGTGCAGGCGTGCCGCGTGAAGTGTCCATGCGGCTCGTGAATCATGCTTCAGAGCTGATTCACAAGGTTTACCAGCGCGAGAAGGCGGAGGATGTCGCGCAGTGGCGAGATGCGGTAAAGTTTGAGCCAGCCTAGCTTGGCAGGCTCAACCCGGCTCCTTCTGTTTTGCCTGGAAGGCGGGTGTTGGACACCAGTTCAACGCCTTTCGCCTGCTCAACAAGCGCCGCAAAAGCGGCCTGAGTTTGCAGCTTCTTTTTCTCGTCGTCGTTCAGTTCCAGCTTTATTGATCCATCCTGACCTTGATTGATACTCTCAACATTCACTTCGATCGGCTTGGGCAAGGGCTTGAAAGACGATTCAAGTAATTGGGCGATTCCCAAGGTGCTTTGCATATTCTCCGGGACGGATACGCTTTCGGTCAGAGTCAGGCTTTTACCATCCATCTGGCCTTTGAACAGCACCGTCTGCCCCTGGTCATTGGTCAGAATGACGAGACGATAATCATCGCCCGTCTCAGCGGTGATTCCGAGGCGTTCGGACAAGAATTTCTTCCGGCCCTCGTGCGTATCCACACCGGCAAGGTGCAGGGCGTTCGCCTTCTCTAGCTGTGAGGCTTGATTGCCTTTGCTCCACATGCCGCCCTGGATGGCATCAAAGACGGGAGCAACC
>CAYQWE010000068.1:0-11046 GCA_964421275.1 uncultured Prosthecobacter sp. | reverse complement strand
CTGCGAACCCAAGCCACCCATCTCATCTTCCACGGTTTTGGTGCGTAAGCCCTGGGGAGTTGTGGCAAAGTGCCATGTTTTGCCTTGCCTGGGTTTTGGAGAGTCACTAAAAATAAGCATCTTATGAAATCGCTTGTTACTCTTTTGGGATGCTTGATTCCCATCAGCCCCGTGCTGGCACAAGAACGTCAAGTGCCGGAACTTGAGCTGCTGATGCAAAATCATGCGGACGGATTGAAGGCGGTGGCTGGGGAGCGTCGTGAAAAGGCTCTGGTGGAACTGAACCGCACCTATACAGCCGCTTTAGAACGCGGGCTGAAGTCCGCCCAGGATGCCGGGAAACTGGAAGAAGCCCTGGCGATCAAAAACGAGGCGGCGTTGTTGGCAGGTGGTGGAAGCGTGCCTGAGGATGATGTCGGCGCGCCTGATGCGCTGAAAAGACTGCGGATCATCTATCGTGCGAGCGCGGCCAGGATCGACCAGGATGCGCACAATGCCTCGGCACCACTGATCAAGTTGTTGGACGCCTCGCTGGATCAACTCATCACCACCCTCACAAAGGCAGGCCGACTGGAGGATGCGGTGGTGGTGAGGAAAAAGAAGGGGGTGCTGGGAATTGGAGCAGGCATGTTGTCGGTTCCGGCGAATGCGCCGCCTCCACCCGGCCAGCCTTTTACGAACTCGCTCGGCATGAAGTTCGTGCCTGTGCCCGGAACTGATGTGCTTTTTTGTATCCACGAAACACGCAGGGCCGATTACACGACTTACGCATCCGAATCCTCCGGTGTCGATGGCTCCTGGAAAAATCAAAATCGCGGGGGCATTCCTGCAGGCATGGACGACAATCATCCGGTGGTTGGCGTGTCGTGGGCGGACGCCAAGGGTTTCTGCGAGTGGCTCAGCAAAAAGGAAGGCCGCGCCTATAGGCTGCCAACTGACCGCGAATGGAGCTATGCGGTGGGTGTGGCGAGAAAGGAGAAGAAGGACGGCAGTCCAGATACCCTGAGTCGCAAAGTGGCGGATGAGTTTCCGTGGGATGGCCGTTTCCCACCGTCAAAGCCTGCGGGCAACTATGCGGATGCGAGCCTCAAAAAGAAAACCCCATCCTCAGACTGCATTGAGGGATACACGGATGGTTTTGTTTCCACAGCCCCGGTCATGAGCTTTCCGCCTAACAAACTCGGTCTTCATGATTTGGGCGGCAATGCGTGGGAATGGTGCGAGAACTGGTACAATGATGCGAAAGTGGACCGTGTGTCACGTGGGGGGGGATGGACGACGCGGGTTGAGGCTGAACTGCTGTCATCCAATCGTGATCACACCCCACCAGGACGTCGCGAACCGGCTTTCGGCTTTCGTTGCGTGGTGGAGGTGAAATAGTGAGATGCGGTGGAGGCAAGACCCGCTTGAAGCGCTGGCTTGGACTCATCTGACCTGGTCGTTGTGGATCAGGTTCACCTGCCAGTCCCACGGCCAGGAGCCGGGATTGCTCCAGTGGAAGATCCACGGCTCGGTCAGTTGATTGACATGACCGAGTACGAACTGGCTGTAACCCGCGCCGTTGCCTTCGAGGCGGATCATCATCGAGACCATGCCCTGCCCTTTCGCGGCACGCACGGTGGTCTGGTCCGTCTTCAAAGTCAGCGTGAAGAAGCCGCCGAGATACTTCTTCGCGTCCTGGATCGCCGACTCGCGCGTGTGGCCGTAGGCGTCGGTGTAATTCGTTGCGAGAAACTCCTTCACCTCGTCCCAATCGCGTTCTTCGACGGCCTGGACCAGCTTTGCCTGCGCGGTGCGCACCTGGGCCTCGGGAGAACGGCCGAAAACCCACCACGCGAACCAGAGGGCGACGATCAAAACGAGCGTTAGCAGGCTGCGGATGATGAGACGTGCGTCCATGCTCAAAGGAGGGCAAGTTGGCCGGTTTCGTCCGCAGATGCGGGCGCGAAACAAAAGCTCACGCTGGCGCTGCGGCGGCGCACGATCTCGATGGTAGGCGTCGGTTTGTGACGCTCGGCGCAGATGACACGCGCTTCGTTCGCACCGGATGAATCGAGCGCTTGACGGATGTGGCGTGAGGCGACGACGGGATCATTGCAATCGTCGCTCAAATGGCCGAGCACGACATGGCTGAGACCGGGATGGGCGATGTCGCGGACGAGTTCGGCGGCCTGCTCATTCGAGAGATGGCCGTGGCGCGAGCTGATGCGCTGCTTCGTGGCCCACGGGCGCTTCGTGTCGTTTTCGAGCAGTTGCGTGTCGTAATTGGCTTCGATGAACAGGCTGTCGGCGTTTTTGAGCCGGTCTTTGATCAGGTTCGTGACGAAACCGACGTCGCTGAGCACGCCGAGGCGGGATTCCTCGTCGGCGATGACGAAACCTACCGGATCGACTGCGTCATGAGGAACAGGGAAAGATTCGATGCGCAAATCCTGGAACTCGAAGGCCGCACCGGTGCTCATGAGCCGCCACGGCGGGGCTTTTTTGAAGCTAAGACTGCCCGCGAGCGTTTCCTGGGTCAGAGCGGTGCAAAACAAAGGAACCGAGCGCTTCCGGCTCAGCACCTCGATGCCGCCGGTGTGATCCTGATGCTCGTGGGTGAGCAGGATGCCATCGAGCATGTCGAGCGAGAAGCCGCAGGCGTCGAGCCGCAGGCAGATCTGTTTCGCACTGAGGCCGGCGTCGAGCAGCAGGGTGGTGCGTTCCGTCGAGATGACGGCACAGTTCCCTGAACTGCCGCTGCCGAGAATCGTGAGTCGCACCATGGACTTGTTTTAGCGTCTGCGGCCCGGTGATGCAAGATGTCTGCCTAGCGGGTTTCTCCAAAGGATTGAGGTCAAAATAGAGCGTCAAGTTGGCAGGCGGAATGCTTGTTGATTTAGCCCCTGGACTGGCCTAAATCCCGCCCCCCTTTTGTAGCAAAAATGAGAAATCACGGACTCCCCTCGAAGCAAGGCCTCTATGACCCGCAGTTCGAACACGACGCCTGCGGCGTCGGTTTTGTGTGTCATATGAAGGGGAAGAAATCGCACTCCATCGTCGCCAATGCGCTTCAAATCTTGGAGAACCTGGACCACCGCGGGGCGTGCGTGGAAGAAAACACGGGCGATGGCGCGGGCATCCTGATCCAGGTGCCGCATAAATTTCTCGCCAAGAAGGCGAAGGAGGCCGGTTTTGAGCTTCCCGCTGCCGGGCAGTATGGCGTGGCGAACGTCTTCACCTCGGGTGATGCCGCCGTCTGGGTGAAGGCAAAGGATGTCTTTGCCAAGGCCGCTGCGGCGGAAGGCATGCCCGTCATCGGCTGGCGTGACCTGCCCTCGGACAACACCACGCTGGGCAAGTCGGCGAAGGCCAGCGAGCCGAAGGTGCGCCAGGTTTTTGTGCAGCGCCCTGCGACGGCTTTGGACGATCTTTCCTTTGAGCGGAAGCTCTATGTACTGCGCAAAGTGGCAAACAACCAGATCCGCGTGCCGAAGATCGACCCGGTGTGGTATGCGCCGAGCTTTTCGTGCCGCACGCTGGTCTATAAAGGCATGCTCACGCCGCACCAGGTCGGGGCTTACTTCCTCGATCTCCAGGACGAGGACATGGAGTCCGCGCTGGCGCTCGTACACAGCCGTTTTTCGACAAACACCTTCCCGAACTGGGAGCGCAGCCATCCCTATCGCTACATCGCGCACAACGGCGAGATCAACACCCTGCGCGGCAACATCAGTTGGATGCTCGCACGCCAGTCGCTCTTCGCCTCCGAGCTGTTTGGCGACGACATCCAGAAGATCAAGCCGGTGATCAACATCGACGGCTCGGACTCGACGATCTTTGACAACTGCCTTGAACTCCTCGTGCTCAGCGGCCGCAGCCTGCCGCACGCGATGATGATGATGATTCCGGAGCCCTGGAGCGGCCATGAGAGCATGAGCGAGGCGAAAAAAGCCTTCTATGAATATCATTCCTGCCTCATGGAGCCGTGGGACGGCCCTGCGTCGGTCGCCTTCACCGATGGCACGATGATGGGCGCGACGCTGGACCGCAATGGTCTGCGTCCTTCCCGCTACTACGTCACGCATGATGATCTGGTCATCATGGGCTCGGAAGCGGGCGTTTTGCCGGTCGATCCGGCCAATGTGAAGCTCAAGGGCCGTTTGCAGCCGGGCAAGATGTTCATCGTGAACATGGAAGAAGGCCGCATCGTGCCGGACGACGAGATCAAAGAGAAAATCGCCGCCGAGAAGCCCTACCGCGAGTGGCTCGACAAGAACCTCGTGAAGCTGGCCGACATTGCCGACGGTGCGCCTGCGCCGCTGCCGGACCACGAGACGATGCTCAAGCGCCAGCAGGCCTTCGGTTACACCTTTGAAGACCTGCGCATGCTCATGGTGCCGATGGCACGCGATGGCGTGGAGGCGATCGGCTCGATGGGCACGGACATCCCCATCGCCGTGCTCTCGAACAAGGCGAAGCTGCTCTACGATTACTTCAAGCAGCTCTTCGCGCAGGTGACGAACCCGCCGATCGACTGCATCCGCGAGGAAATCGTCACCTCGCCCGTCACCACCATCGGCCGCGAGGGCAACCTGCTCGAACCGAAGCCGGAAAGCTGCCACTTGATCGAGCTGAAGACGCCGATCCTCAGCAACGAGGAACTCGCCAAGCTCAAAGCCGTGGCCCACGGCCAGTTCACCTCCGCCACGCTCGACATCACCTTTGACCCGAAGCAGGGCGCGAAGGGCCTCGAAGCCGCCATGGACGCGCTTTGCGCCCAGGCGGACGATTTGATCAAGCAGGGCCGTAACATCCTCATTTTGACCGATCGCGGCGTTTCGCCCGCGAAGGCCCCGATCCCGGCGCTGCTGGCCGTCGGCGGCCTGCATCATCATCTGATCCGCAAAGGCACCCGCACGCAGTGCGACATCGTGCTCGAGTCCGGCGAACCGCGCGAAGTGCATCACTTCTGCACGCTCATCGGCTACGGCTGCGGCGCGATCAATCCTTACCTCGCCTTTGAAACGCTCGACGACATGATCCGCCAGGGCCTGCTGGTGAACGTCGATCACAAGAAGGCGGTTTATAACTTCATCAAGGCCGCCACGAAAGGCGTGATCAAGGTGGCGTCGAAAATCGGCATCTCCACGATGCAGAGCTATCGCGGTGCGCAGATCTTTGAAGCCGTCGGCCTCAGCAAGAGCGTGGTGGACAAGTACTTCACCTGGACTGCCAGCCGCATCGAAGGCAGTGACATCAAGGTGATCGCCGAAGAGGTGATTCAGCGCCACATGCGCGGCTTCCCGGATCGCGACTCGCAGGTCCACGCCCTCGACGTGGGCGGTGACTACCAGTGGCGCAAAGAAGGCGAGGCCCACCTTTTCAACCCGCTGACGATCCACACGCTGCAAAAGGCCGTCCGCACCGGCAATTACGACACCTTCAAGCAATACACCGCGCTGGTGAACACGCAGGTGAAGCAGTTCTACACGCTGCGTGGCCTTTTGGACTTCAAAGCGCAGACTCCCGTGCCGATCGACGACGTCGAAAGCGTCGAAAGCATCATGAAGCGCTTCAAAACGGGCGCGATGAGCTACGGCTCCATCTCCAGCGAGGCGCACGAGGCGCTCGCCATCGCCATGAATCGCGTGGGTGGCAAATCGAACACCGGTGAAGGTGGCGAAGACCCGGCCCGCTACACCTGGACGAATGAGAAGGGCGATTCGAAGAACAGCGCCATCAAGCAGGTCGCCAGCGGCCGTTTCGGCGTCACCAGCCTCTACTTGAGCCAGGCCCGCGAAATCCAGATCAAGATGGCCCAGGGCGCGAAGCCCGGTGAAGGCGGCCAGCTTCCCGGATCGAAGGTGTATCCCTGGATCGCGAAGGTGCGCGGCTCCACGCCGGGCGTCGGCCTCATCTCGCCGCCGCCGCATCACGACATCTACTCCATCGAGGACCTCGCCCAGCTCATCCACGACCTGAAGAACGCGAACCGCGAGGCCCGCATCAGCGTGAAGCTTGTCTCCGAAGTCGGCGTCGGAACCATCGCCGCTGGCGTGGCGAAGGCGCATAGCGATGTGGTGCTCATCTCCGGCTACGATGGAGGCACCGGTGCCTCGCCACAGACCAGCGTGAAGCACGCGGGCCTGCCGTGGGAACTCGGCCTCGCTGAAACACACCAGACGTTGCTCCTGAACAACCTGCGCTCGAAGATCGTCGTCGAGGCCGATGGCCAGATGAAAACCGGCCGCGATGTCGTCATCGCCGCGCTGCTCGGCGCGGAGGAGTTCGGCTTTGCCACCGCTCCGCTCGTCACACTGGGCTGCATCATGATGCGCGTCTGCCATCTGAACACCTGCCCCGTCGGCGTCGCCACGCAGGACCCGCAGCTCCGCGCGAAATTCAGCGGCGATCCCGAATACGCGGCGAACTTCATGCGCTTCATCGCCCAGGAGGTGCGCGAGCTCATGGCGCAGCTCGGTTTCCGCAAGCTGGAGGACATGGTCGGCCGCGTCGATGTGCTCGAGCCTCGTCAGGCTGTCGATCACTGGAAAGCCCGCGGCATTGACCTCAGCAACCTGCTCTACCGTCCGAACGTCGGTCCTGAAGTCGGCGCCTTCTGCACGGAAGCGCAGGATCACGGCATCGAGAGAAGCATGGACATCACCACGCTGCTGCCGTTGTGCAAAGACGCCATCGAGAAGGGTGAAAAAGTCACCGCCACGCTGCCGATCCGCAACGTCAACCGCACCGTCGGCACCATCCTCGGCAACGAGATCACCAAGAAGCACTGGCACGGCCTGCCGGACGACACCGTGCACCTCAAGTTCAACGGCAGCGCCGGTCAGAGCTTCGGCGCCTTCATTCCGAAGGGCGTCACGCTCGAAATCTCCGGCGATGCCAATGATTATGTCGGCAAAGGCATGAGCGGCGGCCGCATCATCGTCTATCCGCCGGAAGGCAGCACCTTTGCCGCCGAGGAAAACATCATCGCGGGCAACACCGCGCTCTACGGCGCCACCGGCGGCCAGCTCTTCCTGCGCGGCGTCGCGGGCGAGCGCTTCGCCGTGCGCAACAGCGGCGTCGATGCCGTCGTCGAAGGCGTGGGCGACCACGGCTGCGAATACATGACCGGCGGCCGCGTCGTCGTGCTCGGCACCACGGGCCGCAACTTTGCCGCGGGCATGTCCGGCGGCATCGCCTATGTGCTCGATGAGAAGGGCGACTTCAAAACACGCTGCAACACCAGCATGAGCGATCTCGTCTCCCTCGAAGACAAGGTCGAGATCGACAGCCTCTACGAGCTCATCAAACAGCACGCCGAGGCCACGAAGAGCCAGAAGGCCTTCAAGGTCATCGCCCTGTGGGAGCAGAGCGTGAAGCAGTTCGTCAAAGTCCTGCCGCGCGACTACGCCCGCGTGCTCAAAGCCCTCGACAAGGCCAAAGCCGACGGCCTCACCGGCGACGACGCCCTCATCGCCGCCTTTGAATCTAATTCCAAGGACGCCGCCCGCGTGGGCGGGGGGTAATCTCTCGGCCATCCCGCATCCTCTCATTCCAAGATTCTCTTTCTTCACACTGCTAGACCATGGGAAAACCAACCGGCTTCATCGAATTCAACCGCGAACTGCCCGAAGACCGCGATCCGCTCGAGCGCATCAAGGACTGGAAGGAATTTCACCTGCACATGTCCGACGATGGACTCCGCAAGCAAGGCGCGCGCTGCATGGACTGCGGCATCCCCTTCTGCCACAGCGGCACGCTCATCAGCGGCATGGCCTCCGGCTGCCCGGTCAACAACCTCATCCCCGAGTGGAACGACCTCGTTTACCGCGGCCTGTGGAAAGAGGCGCTCGACCGCCTGCACAAGACCAACAACTTCCCCGACTTCACCGGCCGCGTCTGCCCCGCCCCGTGCGAAGGTTCCTGCGTGCTCGGCATCAACGAACCGCCGGTCACCATCAAGAACCTCGAAGTCAGCATCATCGACAAAGGCTGGGAAGAAGGCTGGGTCACCCCGCAGCCGCCTGAGAAGCGCACCGGCAAGAAAGTCGCCATTATCGGTTCCGGCCCCGCCGGCCTCAGCGCCGCCGCGCAGCTCAACAAAGCCGGTCACACCGTCACCGTCTTCGAGCGTGCCGACCGTCCGGGCGGCCTGCTCATGTATGGCATCCCGAACATGAAGCTCGACAAGAAGGAAGTCGTGCTGCGCCGCGTGAAACTGCTCGAAGACGAAGGCATCACCTTCAAGTGCAACGTCAACGTCGGCACCGACATCACCGCCGAGCAACTCCGCAAGGACTTCGACGCCATCATCGTCGCCACCGGAGCCACCAAGCCGCGTGATCTGCCGATTCCGGGCCGCGAATTGAAAGGCATCCACTTCGCCATGGACTTCCTCACGGCGAACACCAAATCGGTTCTCAATGACGGCAGCTTCAAAGATGCGGATGGCAAAAACGTCGTCATCATCGGCGGTGGCGACACCGGCACCGACTGCGTGGGCACCAGCGTCCGCCACGGCTGCAAAACCGTCACGCAGCTCGAAATCATGGCCAAACCGCCGCTCAAGCGCGCCGCGAACAACCCCTGGCCCGAATGGCCGAAGGTGTACAACATGGATTACGGCCAGCAGGAGGCCGCCGCCAAGTTCGGCGCTGATCCCCGCGTCTATCTCACCACCGCCACCCACTTCGAGGGCGATGAAAACGGCAACGTGAAAGCCGTCCACGTCGTCAACGTCGAGTGGAAGAAGGACGACAAGGGCAACTTCGGTCCGCAGAAAATCCCCGGCACCGAAAAAGTCCTCCCCGCGCAGCTTGTGTTGCTCGCCATGGGCTTCCTCGGCCCCGAGCAGCCCCTCATCGAGGCGCTCAAGCTCGAAACCGACCCCCGCAGCAACATCAAAGCCGAGCACGAGAAATACACCACCAGCCTCCCCGGCGTCTTCGCCTGCGGCGACTGCCGTCGTGGTCAATCCCTCGTCGTCTGGGCCTTCAACGAAGGCCGTGGCACCGCCCGCGAGTGTGATCGCTTCCTCATGGGCGCGACGAGCCTGCCGTGAGGCCTGCGATGTGAATAGTGCGGCATGAATGTATCTTTGCCTCACGACCCCGTCATCGCTGTTTATAAGCGGGATGTGGACCGCACTCTACTGCTGGCCAACCTATGCCTGACACATGCGCAGCGGCTTGAGAAGACCGTGGCGGTATTGCGCATGGTTTAGGGTCTTCGAAACGCCAAAATCCGCAAAGCAGCCCCTGCATTCGCATGAGCGCACCTTCTTTTGATCTGCTCATACCGACCTTGGTAAATCAAAGCGGAGCACGAGAAGTACACCACCAGCATCCCCGGCGTCTTCGCCGCTGGCGACTGCCGCCGTGGTCAATCCCTCGTCTTCTGGGCCTTATTTCAACTTCGGAATTCGGGATGAATATTTAGAATGAGATCGCCTCAACGGGGTGTTTTCAAATATGCGATCAAATCCGCCAGCGATTGCGGCGTCATCGCGGCTTCGAGGCCTTCCGGCATCAAGGAGATGCCGGTGCTCTTCAAGGAGGCCACGTCGCTGCGCAGGACGGATTTGGTGATGTTTCCGGCCATCTTCAGCGTCAGGCTCGCGCTCGTTTCGGTGGCGATGACGCCGTAGAGCTGCTCGCCGTTCTTCAGGGTGCAGTGGTAGGCCATGAAACCGGGCTCGATGATCGCGCTGGGGTCGAGAATGGAGTTGAGGAGCTTTTCGGCGTCGTGCTGTGCCACGCTGCGCAGGTCCGGGCCGAGTTCGAGGCCCACGCCGTCGAGTTTGTGGCAACTGATGCACACGCTCGCGAAAACGGTCTTACCGCGTGCGGCATCGCCTTGCAGCTTCAGCGCCGGTTTGAACTTCTCCACCACCGCCGCCCGCGTGGCGCTCGTCGAGTCCGCAAAGACCTTCTCCGCCAGGCTGGCGATGTTTTTTTTCGGATGCTTCATCAACCGCGCCCGCGTCGCCGCGTCGGCAGATTTGGCTTCGGACCGTCTCAGCAGCGCCAGCGTCCAGGCGTCGTTCGAGAGCAGCGTTTCGAGGATCTGCACGCGCAGCGTCGGCGTGCGCTGGTCCCAGCCTTCGAGCAAAAACTGCTCGCCGCCTTTCGGTTGCAGCTTCGCGACGAGTCGCAGCACGTCAGCATTGCCCGTCTTCGCCCAAAGCTCCGGCAGCAGCGCCTTCACGCGTTCCCGATGCTCGCGATCCGAGGCCAGCAAGGCCAGCGATTCCATCGTCGGCGCCGTTTGGATCGAGTCCGCGGCCTGTTGCAGCCTCGCCGCCATTTTTTCGACCGCTTCACGCGCCTTCGCATCCGTGACCTGTTTCGCGAAAGCGGCCAACGAGAGGTTTTTCTCATCCAAAACGCCCAGCAGCTCCTCAAGAGACGCCTTTTGAGTCACCAGCGCCGCGATGGCCTTTTCGTTCTTCGTCGCCAAAGCGCAGCGCAGGAGCATCGCGAACGATTTGGCGTCCGCATGAGCACAAACCCGCTCCAGATGCGGCAGCACCGAGCTCAAGGCGGCCCCTTGCAATGGCGAACCCGGCACGGAAGTGTTCAATGCTTCTGCAATGATGTCAGCAGGGCCAACGCCATTCCAAAGGCCAGCAGAAAGCGCAAGCTGCATCCAAACTCGTGGATGATTGGGCATTCTCCCATTCAACATGATGATCAATGCCTCTGCGTTTTTCTCCCATGGCATTGATTCGGCAATCAATACTCCTTGAACGACAAGCTGATGATGATCACTGAACAAAAGCGGTTTGAGCAAATCTGGTGTGAGCTGACCGGCTTGATGAAGAGTCCATGCAGCTTGGGCTTGTGCTGCTGCATTCTTGCCGCTGGTCACTTGCTCGATCAATGAAGCGATGGTTTGTGTGCTCAGTTTGGTCCAAAGCGCCCTCATCTGCGCCTTGTCCCTGCACCAGCCGTTCGCACTGGCGAGAGTAGTCTCGGGCATAAAGCCGCCAGAGCAAGCGAAAGGCATTGCGGGGAGAAGACCCGGACAGCTACTCACCACCCGCCAAATACGCCCCAAGTA
>CAYQWE010000067.1:0-16070 GCA_964421275.1 uncultured Prosthecobacter sp. | reverse complement strand
GGAATCGGACTGGTGTAGAGCTCGGTGGTGGTGGTGATCTTGTTGATCGCATCGATGATCAGCTCCGCCTCCAGCCGCCGCAGCGGATAGCGGGCGAACTGCGCCTGCGCCTCCGGCTTCACATCACGCAGCAGCGAGGAGGCCTGGTAGGTGTTCGAGTTCAAGATCACCCGGTAGAGGTGCTTCAAGTCGTATTTCGACTTCACCAGCTCACCCTGGAGATAGGCCAGCAGCTCGGAATTGGCAGGCGGATTGCCCTCACGGATGTCATCCGGTGCATGGATGATGCCACGTCCGAGGAGCCACGACCAGACGCGGTTGGCGATGTTGCGTGTGAACCACGGATTCTTCGGCGTGATGAGCCAGTCGGCAAAAATCTCGCGTGGATCACGCTCGCCCGTAAGGCTGGCCTTGGTGCCATCAGGGAAGACGGCGCCAGCGGCAGTCACTGGAGCGGTGGCAGCGGCCGCCGGAGCATCTGCAGCAGCGGCGGCAGGCTTACCGATCTCATTGAGAGATGCCTTGCCCGGAACGACGTTGTTCGCCAGCGTGTGCGTGCCGATGGGATCCCAGAAGACATATTCCTCCTTCCACTCGCTCGTCGGCTTGTAGCCTGTCTCGGCAAAAAACCGCGCCATGCCCGCGAGCTTCTCCGGCTTCCATGAATCTGTGCGCACACCCATGAAAGTGAGCGCCACTGACGAGGCGATGCCATCCGGCGTGCGGCTCTGCATCGCACGGTAGAAATTCACCGGCCCGACACGGAAATTACTGCCGCTGGAGGTCAGCAGCTCCCGTGCGAACTGGTCATACGGCATGTTGTCCTCCAACGCCGCCATCACCCAGCGGTGATAGGCCTGCGCCGCGTTCGGCCAGAGATTGATCGGGAACTCCGCCTTGATGCGCAGCAAGTCTCCCCAACGCATGGCCCAATAGACCGCAAATTCATCACGCTGGAGCAATTGATCGATCAATGCGCGGCGCTTGTCAGGTTTTGTGTCCGCGATGAATGCCCGCGCCTCCGCCGCCGTGGGCAGCGTGCCGATCACATCCAGGAAGGCACGGCGCATGAACACCGCGTCGGAGCACAGCACCTGCTTCACACCGAGCGGAGCAAGTTTTGCCACCACAAGCCGGTCGATCTCGCATGCCACCTTCGCCGGCACCGTGCTTTCATACAGCGGCGGTTCCGGTTTCGGAGCGGGCGGCGGCACAAGAGCAGCAACTGGGGCCGGGGCAGGCTTCGGAGCTGGTTTGGCGGCAGTCGGCGATGCGGGTGCCTTGACCGGCTCTTTTGTTTTCGCTTTGTCAGCTGGGGGTTGAGCGGGCGGAGGCTTCGTAGTCGGAGCGGTGTTTGGGGCCGGATTACCTGCGTTCAACGCGGTCGTCGCAGCAAATAGAAGGATGAGTCTGGGGGTTTTCATGATGGTTCATTTGGCCAGGCTGAGACCGGTGAAGAGATCGGTGTGAAGCTGAGACATGGGATTCCCTTGCTTGGTGTCGTTTGTGTTCCGGCAGACGGGCTTGTCTGATTTGCGCAACACTAAAAACGTCCTTCCACCCACCGGGAACCTACCTTGCCCTTGTCATCCATTGTGCCGCGTTTGGCGCGGTGTGATCACGTTGTTCGCACGGTTTCCAGTCATTGAGAAGTGGCGCACGCAATATTGGCACAGCCTTGCACATCTAGCGGCGGAGCAGAGAACGTGTTTGTGCGTTTGATCCAGACGATGAACCCGTCAGTCATGAATCTAGAAGCATCGCGCGTGCCCACCATGAACTACGACGGCTTTGATGAGCGCCCGTTTCTTGTTTTTTGGGAGATCACACGAGCCTGCGCCCTCGCCTGCAAGCACTGCCGCGCGGAAGCACAGCCACACCGGCATCCGCAGGAGCTCAATCGCGAGGAGTCCAGTCGGCTCATCCGACAGCTCGCCGAATTGAAACCGCCGATGCTCATCCTCACCGGTGGTGATCCGCTGATGCGCACGGACTGCCTCGACCTCGTGCGTGAAGCCACCGCCGCAGGGCTGCATGTGGGGCTGAGTCCTTCAGCGACGGCACGGCTCATGAACTCCGACTTTGCTGAGATCAAAGCTGCGGGCGTCGAGCGCGTCTCCCTGAGCCTCGATGGGGCCACACGGGCCACGCACGACGCGTTTCGCGGCCTCGCGGGCACCTTTGACCGCACCATCGCGGCGGTTCATCGAGCACACGCGGTAGATTTGAGCGTGCAGATCAACACGACGCTCACGCGTGGCAATCTGCGCGAGTACGAGGCTTTCAAAAAACTGATGTTCGAACTGAAACCGGCTATGTGGAGCGTGTTCCTGCTCGTGCCGACGGGGCGTGCGAGCATCAACGACCTGCCGGATCCGCAGGACATCGAGTCTATCTTCCGCGACATGGCGTCGCTCGTGGGAAAGGCACCCTTTGCGATCAAGACGACCGAAGGCCATCATTTTCGCCGTGTCGTCATCCAGTCGCTTGGCGCACGCGCCGGAAAGCAGCGCCCCGGCATGCGCTCTCCCCTCGGCATCCGCGATGGACGCGGCGTGATGTTCATCTCACATACAGGCGTGGTCTCCCCCAGCGGCTTTCTACCCTTCGACTGCGGCAACGTGCGCGAAGAGCACCCATCTGACATTTACCGCAAACATCCACTCTTTGTCTCCTTGCGTGACAACGACGCGCTCGGCGGCAAATGCGGTCGCTGCGAGTTCCGCGCCGTGTGCGGCGGCTCGCGCGCCCGTGCCTATGGCATGACGGGCGATCCTTTCGCAGAAGATACAGCCTGTTCCTACCAGCCACGTCAGACACTCCATCGCCAAGACATCCCCATCCTCCAAGCATCATGATCAACATCACCAAACTCTGGACCGGTGCCGCGCAGCCAGCAGACGCATTGCGCTACGGTACTGACCGCTCCCAAGGGCAACAAGTCGGGCACAGCGCCAACACACGCAAACCGATCACCGTCTGGAACATCACCCGCACCTGCAACTTGCGCTGCGTCCACTGTTATTCCGACTCTCAGGCGCTGCAATATCCCGGCGAGCTAACGTGGGAGCAGATGGAGGCCGTGATCGACGATCTCTCTGCCTATCAAATCCCGTCGCTCCTTCTTTCCGGCGGCGAGCCGCTCATCCATCCACGATTCTTTGACGTCGTAGAAAAAGCGTCGGCAGGTGGCTTGAAGCTCACCATCTCCACCAACGGCACGCTCATTACGCCGGAGAAGGCAACGCTGCTGAAGCAGGCGAACGTGGCCTACGTCGGCATCTCACTCGACGGCATCGGCGCGGTGCATGACCAGTTCCGCCGCAAGGAGGGCGCGTTTGACGGCGCGGTGCGCGGCTTCCGCAACTGCCACGAAGTAGGCCAGAAAACCGGCCTGCGCCTCACACTCACGCGGCACACGGTGCAGAACATCGAGCAGATTCTCGACTTCATCGAACAGGAGCAGATTCAGCGCGTGTGCTTCTACCATCTCGTGCCGTCAGGGCGTGGCAGCACGCTGCAGGTGCTGTCTCCGGAGGAGACGCGCCACGCGCTCGACACACTCATCGCCCGCGTCGAAGCATGGCACAAACAGGGCGTGACGCGCGAGTTGCTCACCGTCGCCGGACCCGCCGACGGTGCCTATTTGCTGCTGCGCATGGAGCGGGAAAATCATCCGAACCTCGAAGAAGCACGACGCCTGCTGGCCTGGAACGGCGGCGGCGCGAACAGCAGCGGTCGTGGCATCGCCAACATCGACACGCAGGGTAACGTGCATCCCGACCAGTTCTGGCAGGACATCATCCTAGGCAATGTGAAGCGCATGCCCTTCTCACAAATTTGGGACGAAGGCAACGAGCCGTCCGCCGCCACGCTGCGCAGCATCCGCAGCATCGGTAGGCTCAGCCGGGATGAACGCCAGTCGCGCATGTCTGGCCCTTGCGCGGACTGCCGGTGGTTTTCCATCTGCGGCGGCGGCTTCCGCACACGCGCCGCGCATGGCGAGCACGGCGGCCTCTGGGGCAGTGACCCTGGATGCTATCTCACCGAGTCCGAGCGCACAGGCATGGAGCTGGTCAGTTGACCGGCCTCGTGGGTGCGCAGCCGTCTCACCTGATGGCACCGCTCCGGTAGGCTCTGAGGCACGCCGACAAGTCAGTTCTCAGCGGGTAGTGCCTTCATGTCACGCAGCGTCTGGACTCTCTGCGCTTGGTCGGTTTTGCCTGCCCGGGTGAGTTCGGAGATGTAGGAGTCAAGGGCTTGCAGGTAGATCCTGAGCAGCGGCGCAGCTTTCGCGGCGCGCTCGCCTGTGATTTTGCCAAGAGCGGCGCGGTAGGTGGCGCGCAGCTTCTTGAGCGGCTCGGGCGTGCCCGCAGCATCCTCGGCGGGAACGCCGCCGTCTTTTTCGACGAGCGCTTTTTCAGCATCGAGCGCAGTGACCTCGGCCAGGCTGCCTTTGGCCTGTGCGGCGACGCGTGCCTTGCCGATGCCATTCGTGATGTAACTTTGATTCAACGAGGCGAGCGCGGCGAGAAAGGGCTTCTGCGCGTCGCTGTCAAAACGGGCCTGATAACCGGACTCCAACTGCGCGATGCGTGAATCCTGGAGCAAGGACGGCTCCCACAGCAGCCGCACATCGCCATCGATGACGCGTACGGCCCATTCGACGATGTCATGGTCGCCACGCGCGCAATAGATGGCGGGCAGCAGCTCAGATTTGAAAATGGCATGCGTGCCGAAATCCACCGCCGCACGCCCGGCCGGCCCGTTGACGGAGCCGATGTCGCCGCCGTTGATTTTGACGCTGATCTTGTCGTCCTGGCGGCGGACGACGACGCGCATGCTCTCCTGATTTTGCATGCTGACTCCAGTGAAGCCGATGAGCGCGCCGCCCACGTTCACTTTGTCCCCGGCACGGGCCACTTCCACGCGCACCCAGCGGTCCGCGTTCACAGGCACGTCGAGCGCGATGTAACCGGAGTCCCAAGTCGTCGCCCCCGGGATGTTCATGAGCCGTTTCTTCCACAGCACCGCGATTTCATAGTCACGCGCATCTTTGAGCGAGACTGGCGCGGCGATGCGCCCGGCTTTTTCCGTGTCGTTAAAGGTCAGCATGGATGACCGGCTCCTCCAGACGTTCGCGCCGGTCGTGGGGTCGCTGACGACATCACGCTTCACGTCCACGAGTGGGATGAGACTGACGCTTTTGCGGCGAAAATCGTCGCGACCGGTGACGGCAGGTGCCGTGGTGACTTTGTCAGCCGGGGTCGATGGCATCGGCGCTGGCGCAACGGCCGCTTTTTGATCTGCGGCGGCATCCACGGGCCGGTAGGCGGCAGAATGAACGGTGATTCTGCCCATGCAGACGCCAATGCCGATGATCGGGCCTTTGGTTTTGTCTGAGCTGAAGAATGCCTGGTCGAACTGTCCCCGCAGCAGCGTGCCCCCCCGCTCAATCAACACTTTGCCGTCATAACTGGCGCGCACACGATCTTCCCGCACCTCAATGAGCACGTCATGCGCCACGCCGTCGGGTGGGAACCACTCTTCACCCGGTTTCCTGGGGCTTGCTCCTTCATACATGTCAAAGCCTCTGCCGCCGTCGATCCGCAGGCTAGGTGTCTCATTACCGCGCCGGAAAGGCATGACGATGGCGTGCCCGCGTTTGTTCCGGCTTACGCGATAGCGCAGATCGTAATTGAGGGGCGGATTGGAAATCGGAAACACAAACGTATTGTGACCTCCGGGAGTGGTGGCCGATGTCGGTTCGGCAGGGCTGCGCAAAACACCACCGGCCAGAGTCCACGGCAACTGAAGCGAATCGCGCTGAACATCTGCCATGGCTAGGAGGTCGATCCAGCCTTCCGCTGCGGCTGGATGGACAGTGGCCGGTGAAGCAGAAGTCATCCCGGCAGGGGTGCTGCTGGCAGACTGTGCTACGGCAACCGCAGGCCGCAGGCGGATGGCATGCAGCTTGAAGGGCGAGCCGCCTTTGGTTTCCGCGCCGATATTGACGAAGCCTGGCCGCACACCGGGCCATTGTGGTGTTGTCGGGCTTCCTTCGTCGCGTGTGTCGAAGTACTGCGTGCCGTCCACCAAGATGACGAGTCTCGCATTGGCGTCGTAGGTCAGCTTGAGGACATGCCTCGCCTGGTCATTCAAAGGAACCGGACGCTGCTGCCTGCCACCATTGGCAAAGGTGACCACGTTGCCGGGGAAGACCTGCATCGAACTCCAGCCTTTCGGGGTGGGGAACATGACTTTCAGGTAGGCGATCTTCGACATCGCTGGAGTCATGGAGAATTCCACCTCGCACTCGAAGCCGTTTTTCACCTCCTGTGGAATGACAAAGGCGGGAAACTCGCTGCCCTGGGTGTTTGCGCAGACGAGGGTACCCCTCTCGAACCGCCAGGCGCTGCTACCCGGCAGGCAAAGATCACGAGGGAATTCCACGCCTGCAAAGCGTGCCGGGTCGCCCGGGCTTCGCGGCACGGCTGGACTTCGCGGCACGGCTGGCGGCGGCGTGGTGCCGGGCGCGGAGGCCTGGGGCTGCGGCTCCGGTTCCCCTTTCGAGAACAGCGCATATCCAATGGCGGCCAGCACCAGCACGGCAGCGATGCCTAAAACAGGGCCGAGGCTCGATTTCGGCTTCGGAGGAGGCGCGGCAGCGTGCCTTGGAGGTGAGCGCGGCGCTGCTCCGGGCGCGGCGGACGACGCTTCGGCTTGTTTCTGTGCTCGTGTGGCCTTTGCGGCAGCCTCTGCTGCGGCCTGCTGCTGAGCGATGAGCGCTGCGCGGGGCAGCGTCAGTATGGTGTCGAGATCACGCCGCAAATCGCCGGCCGTTTGATAGCGCACCTCGCGGTCCGTCTGCATCGCCTTGCCGATGATCGCATCGAAGCGCGGATCGGAGCCGATTTTAGCGCCTGGCATCGTCCAGATGCCGCGCGGTATCTCGCCCGTGAGCATCTGGTAAAGCATCACGCCGATGGCATACAAGTCTGCACGGCCATCCAGCGGCACGCCGGGAATGAACGCCTCCGGCGCGACGAAGTCCGGCGTACCCATGGCCATGTTCGTCTTGGTAATGCCGCTCTGACCAGGGTCGCTGGCTTTGGCGAGGCCGAAGTCCGCCACCTTCACCGTGCCTTCTTGATTGATGAGAATGTTCGCCGGTTTGATGTCGCGGTGGACGATGCCGTTCTTGTGCGCGTAGGCCAGCGCATCACAAACGTGCGCGGTGATGGAGAGCGCATAATCCTCCGGCAGCCTGCCTTGAGAGGCGATCATTTGCAGCACGTCCGTGCCGTCGATGAACTCCATGACAATATACAGCAGCCCCGTCTGCGTCTCGCCGAAGTCAAACACGTTCACGATGCTGGGATGGCTCAGTTTCGCCATCGTGCGCGCCTCGTTTTTGAAACGTTCGGCGAATTGAGCGTCGGTATCGTCGATCAAATCTCCTGGTAGCACTTTGATGGCGACAGGACGTTCCAACGTCATCTGCACCGCCTTGTAAACCGCGCCCATGCCGCCACGACCGAGCAATTTTTCAAAGCGATACTGCGGCAGCATCGCCTGCATCTCCTCCAGCGATGGAGGCAGCCACTGCCCGGAGGGTTTGGAGGCGGAGGTGGAACTCATGGGCGAGGAAGACGAAAAAATAGTCCGGCAGACTAGCGGAAACCGCTCCGACAGGGCAAGACGAATTCGGAAGCTCCGAAGGCACCCTGAATTTTTCCGCATTCGTGTCATACATGCGTCCCTCCCGCGTCACTTAGCGGAAAATGAATGGAACGCGCCACCGCCGACCAGCTCGAAGCCCTGCATCCCGACGCCTTTGGCTGGGCGCTGCACTGCTGTGCGGGCGATCATGCGCGGGCGGAGGACGTGCTGCAAAACGCGTATCTCAAGCTCGCTCAGGGGCGTGCGAAACACAGCGGCACATCGAGCTTCAAGACGTGGTGGTTCGGTGTGATTCGCTTCACTGCGCACGAGGAATTCCGGCGGCTGCGCTATCGCGAATCACTCGTCGGCAAACTGCTGGCACAACTCACCGGCGACACGCACGACCCGCGTCCGTCACCTTCACGAAAACTGGAGATCGACGAACGCAGCGCGGAACTGCGGCGTTGCCTCGCGCAACTGCCCGCACGGCAGGCGGAGGTGCTGCACCTCGTGTTTTATCAGGATCTCACCATCAGCGAGGCGGCCAATGTGATGCGCGTGGGCCTCGGTTCCGCACGCCAGCATTACGAACGCGGCAAGGCACGCCTGCGCACGCTGCTGCAACCCGAATCCGCTCATGAACCAATCGCCTGACAACGATCTTTGCACGATCTTCGCGCATCAACGCCACCGCGATCATGAATACGCGCCTGCGTGGCGTGATGAACTCCTACGCGCACCATTTCAGCATCAGCGCACGTCACGTCGCTGGATTCCGATGGCACTCGCAACCGCCTGCATCGTCTTCGCCGCGCTCTTCTTCACGCACACACCGCAGCCGGAGCCCAAACTGAGCGAAGTGCTGCCTCCGCTCTTCGATGAGCCTTCCACGCCGCTGTTTGCCAGCCTCGAACCATCGTTCACGACGTTTGAAGCGCCTTCCGATTTTCTTCTGCCAACCCATCTCAACCTTCACATCCCATGAAATCCATTGTTTGCCTCCTCCTGCTCTCCGCAGCCACGCTGCATGCCGCCAACGCCGATGAATGGCTCAAAAGCGGCCTGCTGCACCCAGATTTGATTGCCGCCGTGCGCAATGAGCTCGCGCTGACCGAAGATCAGCAGATCAAGCTGAACGCGCAGCTCAGCGAAGCCCGAAAACAGGCCGAACCGCTCGAACAAACCGTCAAAGACGAGTTAAAGGCGTTGAATCACCTGTTGCGTGATGCCGGCACCACGGCAGACGCCGCTTCCGCGCAGCTCGCGAAATTGATCGAGGCCGAGGCTGTCGTGAAACAACTGCAACTGCGCACGCTTATCAGCATCCGCGACGTTTTGACCCCGGAACAGCAGCAAAAAGCGCAAAAACTCGGCCCGCCGAAGATGGCGGCGGCTTCAACACGCGAAGGCCTGGAGTCGAAGGTGAATGAAAAAGCCGGCAAGTTGAAGGCGGCGGTCGAAGCGCTGGGCATCCCGCCTACGGAGGCGATGAAGACACGCGGCGGCGAGATCGAGCAGCTCATCAAAAGCGGGCAGCTCGCCGAGGCGGACGCCGCTTTGGACCAATTGATCGAAGACTCGCACTTCAAGGAGCTGGAGGCCGAGCCGGGCAAGGTGGACTTCTCCAAATTCGAGCCGGGCAGCACGGATGTGGAGACGCTGCGCCAGCGTTTCGAGGCATTGCAGGTCGCGGGGCAGGAGGTGATCCATCTGCCGCTGCTGCGGGAGATGCTCCAGGCCAAGGAGGCCTTTGAAGAGGCCAAGGCCGCCCAGGACGCGGACAAAGTCGGCCGCATCCTCACCTATGTGGAAGGCAAGCTGAAGAAGGATTGAGGCACCCCATCCGCCGCACCCAATGCTTGACCTCTGGCGGCTTTTTGGCTCCAATCGGCTCATTCATAAAAATCCTTTCGTTTCGTGAAGACCCGCCTTTTACCCCGCCTCAACCCGGTTATTCCACAGAAAACTGTGGACGAATCTGATTCGCCCACAATTAAGTGTGGCTAAACAACGTTCGGCGCATTTGAGCGCGTCCCGTGAAACGAACACTCTTTTTCTTTCTCTTGCTAACCGTTCTGCACGGGTTCGGCGCCGATCCCGTGCCGAACCCAGCGGCAGGCTTCGTGGCCGGAGACCCTGCGGGCGTGGCCTTCCGCGTCGTCATCGAAGACACGTCTAATCTTCTCGGCGAAACCGCGCGGCCTTTCCGCGACAACCTGCTCGCAGCGGCGAATCTCTGGAGCCGTTGTCTCGATGGCAAGGCCACTATTGACGTCCTCGTGAAGGTCGTGCCAGGCCCGGGGCGGGCCGTCACACGCTGCCCAAGGATGAGCTTCCTCAAGAAGGTGGGCCGCAACTCCCTCTACGAGCCCAGCGCCTGCGCCAAAGTCCGCGGTAAGCAGGTGGATACGGGCGGGCAGCCGGATATCGAGATGACGATCCGAGGCGGCTACCTCGCGAAATTTGGTTTCGACCCCGCGCCGCGGGAGCGAACCGCTCCGGTCGCGCCGAAATGTTTCGATGCCGTCTCCCTCTTTCTCCATGAGCTCGCCCACGGCCTCGGCTTCAACGGCTGGCTGAATCTCGCGACCGGCGAGCTTGAGGGAGAGGAGCTGTCCACGTTCGATCGTTTTGTGATCTACGATCGGGGGGAGTTTTACTTTGTCGGGCTCAAGGCCATGAAGGCCAATGGCGGGCCGGTGTTCCTCAGCCGCCGCAACAACAACTACCATCATCTCGGGCGTGAAGGAGAGGATTGTCCGGAGAGCCTTCGGACCGATCTAATGAATGGGCTGTTCTTCGAGGACGGGCGTCGCTATTCGATCTCGCCTCTTGATCTCGCGATCCTTGAGGACTGCGGGATGCCTATCAAATCGGCCACCCGATGAATGCGCCGAACCATGCGCTGCAGCGAACGGGGAAACGGGGTCAGGCGACATGAATACGAAGGAGAAAGAGTGTTTTGAGCGTGGTCGTCCGTAGGAGGACGCGATTTGGTATGGTGGTGGCGCTATGAAAACAACATCACAGAAACGGGGTCAGTGTGCAACTGCTTGACAGATGCATGGCCTTAGCCGAAACGGCGTATGGCACGCAGCATTCGCATTCAATCCACCGGGGCGTATTACCACGTCATGGCTCGCGGGAACCGTCGCGAGGACATCTTTCATGATGACGATGACCGGCGGTTCTTCCTTCACACGCTAAGCCGGGCCTGTGAGATGACCGGCTGGCGGGTGCATGCGTAGGTGCTGATGAGCAATCATTACCATCTCTTCCTCCAGACGCCGGAGCCGAACCTTGTGGCGGGCATGTCCTGGTTTCAAGGCACTTACACCCAGAGCTACAACGCACGGCACCGTGTCTGGGGGGGCGTTATACTTCGCGTCATCATGATTTGTGATTTCAGAAATGGGTGGCCCCGGGTTTTACCGCTGACATGACGCTCATTTGACGCTGATAAATCACACCCATTAGCGTCTCGTCAGCGTCACATTAGCGGTCGATGAATTTCACAAAAAGGGATGACGCGAAGTATATTTACCATTGGAGTCAATTCGCACTTGTCTTTGCCGGCCAGTCAGTGATGGCGTCCGCCGCCTCTTTCAACCTGTCGTTGAGTGTCTCTGTGTAGCTGCCCAAACTCTTCGTGCTCGTCGGCTTGTTCATCAGGACGACCCAGTGGATGCCGTTGTGATGGATGGAAATCAGCGCCCCTGTGCCGGGGATACGTCCCGTGTGATGGGCATCGATTCGCCCGGCGCCGTCCTTTCGAATGAGCCACCCCAAGCCGTAGTAGAGGCTGGAAGGCCGGTTTTTCTCCTCGTCATGGCGGATGACCGAGAGCGGGGTCCACATCGTTTCGATACTCTTTGCAGTGAGAATCTTGCAATGATCGGGATCATCAAACGCGGCGGCGAATCGTGCGAGATCCGGTCCGCTGGACGCCCAGCCTCCAAAGGACTCCAGTGCCTCCAGATAATTGTATCGATAGGGGGTTCTCACCGCTTTCCCTTTATCGCTGCCGAAGGGTGCGGGCCCCAGAGTGGCATCGGCGTCGTAGTAGGTCACCTCCTTGGGCAGTCGGTCGGTCTCGGCGGTTTTTGCCAGATTCGTATCCTTCATCCCGAGCGGCAGCAGGATGTTTTGCTTCACATAGTCTCCATAGTTCATCCCGGACGCTGCCTCCACAATGCGCCCGAGCACGAGATAGCCGAAATTCGAATACACCATTTTCGTTCCTGGATCGAAGGCCAGTGGCTTGCCCATCATCAGGGATACCTCCTCGGCGGTTGTTGCGAGTCGGTTCAGGCCCATCAGACGTTGTGCTGTTAGCGGTCCCCAGCGCGGTGCATCCGGCGCTTTCTCATCCCATCCCGCGCGATGGCGGAGCAAATCCTCCACCGTGATTTTCGCGAGCCGGGGATCGACTTGTGCTCCCTTTTCAAGAAACGGCTTCAGTTTCAGGATCGAAAACGCGGGATCGCTGAGCTCGAATCTCCTCTTTTCCACCAACTGCATGATGGCCACCGACGTGATGCACTTGGACAGACTGGCGATGCGAAATACGGAGTCGGGCTGCACCGCTGTTTTCTTCTCCACATCCGCCAGTCCGAATCCCTTCGCATAGAGGATGTGTCCATCCTTGATGATGGTCAGCGTTGCCCCCGGTATCTCCAGAGTTTTCAATGTCTCCTCCATGATGTCGTCAAAAACCCGGAGCGCCGGGGTCGCATGGGAATCTCCGTCGCGGGGGAAGGCCGGAGACGGGAGGGCGAGGAACAGCGCGAGCAATATGATCTTGAGGAAATGTCCCATGGAATAAATCATCTGCTATACGACTGATGAAGTCCTGCCTTTTTTTTTCACACGCCCACCGAATCAGATCAGGACGATGCGAGAGCTTTTGCGCAAAGCAGCGCGAGGGTCGCGGGCGGGCGAAGGCTTTCATGGCTTGGAAGGCAGCGGCGTGGAGCTTTTGCCTGTGTCCTTGTTCCGGAGCTCTTCCAGCATCTCGACGGCGGTATCGACGAGCTGCTGGATGCCTTCGAGCGAGACGAAATTCACGCCCGCGAGAGTCTCGTAGCCTTCATGCTGAAAGGCGAAAGCGGTGGGCTCGTAGCCTGCCCAGTGGTTGGTCAGTTCGCAGAGAACGGTGTGTGGGAAAGGCGAGCGCTTCTTCACCCGGATGCCCCATTCGACAAACAGCTCGCCCGCGTTGGTCGCGATGGCGAAGGGGCCGATGCGTGCGGCGCTCACGGGCACATTGAGCTTCGGCGGCATGGATGCGGCGGTCTTTTTGGCCCCCTCGAATGATTCCGGTCTCCAGCCAAGGCGCGAGATCGCCTCCGGGCGCTGGGCCTCGGCATTGCAGCGCGGCACATCGACATCGCGGCGGGCGTAATCAACGACAGGCGCCTCGACTCGCAGCGCTCCCAAGGCCAACAGGAACGGGCTTCCAGTGGCGATTTTTCGACTGATGGGCGCGGATGGTTTCATGTTGAGTCTTTCGGTGTGTGACTTCCTGACGGGGCAGTGTCAGGCGCATGAATACGAAAGGGAAAATCGGATTTTGAGCCGTTCTCATCGGCATCGGCCACCACGAAAAATACAGCTTCACATCAGGCGCTGGATTTCCTCGATGCTGAGGCCCGCGAAGCCGAGGGCTTCGATGCTGCGGGCGCTCTCCCGCCGGTAGTCGCGCTGCATGATCACGGAGATGATTTCGATGAGGGAGTCCGTCACGGGCGTGGAGATTCCCGCGGCGCGTGCCAGCGAGGACACAAAGACCAGGCCGAAGCCGACATCCTCGTGAAAATACCGGTGGTTGAGCGTGCCCTGGGCGCGGATGCCGGCAAAGCCAGGCGCCTGGGTGTAGCCGGAGTGGTAGTCGGCCTGTGTCATGTAGCCCTGCTGCACGCCGAGCACGGGATCACTGAGGATCTCCAGCCCGAGCGCGGCACCCAGGGCGATGCGTTCGCGGTCCACGCCTTCCATGAGCCGCCCGACGGCGGGTGTGACGCCGTGTTCGTAGAAAAGGAAGTCGCCGCCGGTGCGCTCGATGTGCGCGGCGTTCAGCAGGGTGACGGCGGGGTGGATCACAGGGTTGCCGTTTTGCAGCGCGGTCTGGAGGACATTTTTTGCCGCGTCGATCATGGGGAAAATGGACCGCACCCGGGCCAGCACACGACTTGTCTCCATGGAGGGCAGCGCGGCGAGGGTGATGCCGCCGCGCAGCCGCAGAAAGACGCGGATGCGCCCCGGCGTGGTGCTGCGCACGGCGTAAGGCAGGGTGGAGGTCTCGCTGACGAGGACGCCGCCGCTGCCGTGCTCACCGCTGATGGCTTGTTTGAAGATGATCGCCCCGCCGCAGGAGCCCGGGCAGATGATCACGCTTTGACCGGCCCGCAGGTGCGGCTTGCATGCCTCGCCGAATGGCTGCGTGCTGTAGGCGGGACCGACGATGAACACCAGTTCCGCGCCGCTCAATGCGGACTCCAGATCATGCCCGGCGCTGGCGATGGGCGCGAAGCCTTGCAAATCCCCCTCCGCATGGATGCCGCCCTGCGCGGCCACTGCGGCGATGGCTTCCCCGAACTGCGGGAAGTCGAAGAGCCGCACCGTGTGGCCGGCTGCGGCGCATTCAAAGGCCACGGCGAGGCCGCCGTTTCCAGAACCGAGGACTGCGATGATCATAGACTGAACAGAATGTGAAGGGTGAAGGCGATGGCGGCGACGACGAGCGCGTAGGTCATCTGCGTTTTCACATGATCCATGTGATCGCTGCCCGCGCCGAAGGAGGCGAGCACCGTCGTGTCCGACAGCGGCGAGCAGTGATCCCCGAAGCATCCGCCGCTGGCCACCGCGCCGATGGTGGCGAGCACCGTCGGCGTGATCTGCCCGCCGCTGAACTGATAAGCCAGCGGCAGCGCCACCGGAAACAAGATGGCGTAGGTGCCCCAGGACGTGCCCGTGGCGAAGGAGATCACACCCGCGAGCAGGAAAATGGCCGCAGGCAGCCACGCCGCCGTGAGCCAGCCGCGTGTGGCCTCCACGATGAATGCCGCGGTGCCCAGCTCCTTCGTCACGGTGCTGATGGAGTAGGCCAGCGCCACGAGGATGACCGCCGGAACGATGCCCTTCACCCCCTGCGTGGCGATGGTGACGATCTCCGCCAGCGGCACACCCTGCACACGCAGGGACAGCGCCTGCACCAGCACCGCCGCCATGAATCCCTCCAGCACCATCGACCTGCCGGTGAGAATGAAACTGCCCATGGCGATGCCCACCGTCAGCGCGATGGGCAGGAAGAAATTCAGCCACAGGTTCGTGCTGTGGACGCGGTCCGCCGTGCGCATCTCCGCCAGCTCGGTGGAAAGCACCGGGCGCGCCCCGTCTGCCAGCAGTTTTCCCTCCACCCGCGCCCGCCGCTCCGCGCGTCCCATGCCTCCGAAGTCAGGCACGACTCCCAGTGCGATCAGCAGGACCATCAGCACCGTGCCCAGCGCATAAAAATTCATCGGAATGGTGCTCATAAACAGCGCCATCCCCGCCGCGTTGTCCTTCACCGGGCCATGCCCCACGAGCAATCCGGAGACAAACACGCCCCAACTGCTCAGCGGCACGAGGATGCACACCGGACCGGCCATCGAGTCACAGAGATAGGCGAGTTTTTCCCGCGAGACGCGCGCCTGGTCCGCCAGCGGCCGCAAAATCTGCCCCGTGAGCAACGGGGAAAAATAGTCGCTGAAGAAAATGAGCGAACTCATGCACCAGCCCATCGTCTGCACCTGCTGGGGCGTGCTGACGCGCCTCCGCGCGATCTCCGCGAAACGCTGCGTGGCTCCGGAGGCCATGAAAAAGGCGATCAGCATCCCGATGCACACCTCGATGAGCAGCACCCAGATGAAATCCGGCGTCGCCAGCGACCGCGTCAGCAGCCCCGGCAGCCCGCTGATGCCCTCGCCCGCCACATACAGCCCCGCCACACAGGCCAGGAGCAGCGCCACCGTGGCATCCCGCATGACGAAGGCCAGCGTCACCGCCACCACCGGCGGCGCGATGGACCAGATGGTCGGAGAAAGGGCGTGCGTCATCAAAAAGCAGGCGTGGAGGACAAGAACCGCGAACTCCGGGGCCATACCAGAGCGCGTTTTGAAAATCAACGATCGAATCCGGCAGAGGGCGTCTGCGGTGCGGACGCCCGGTGATGGGTGCGTCGCCGGAATGATGTGGCATGGTGGACGTAGGGCGGATGTGTTCGGCGCGCATGACCACGCCACAAGGAAGAACATCCTTCGCCGAACTATCCGCCTGGTTTGCGGAGCGGAGACGCGGCAGGCGAGTGCCCCCCAGAGACGGATAGTTGGGCGTCGTTGCTCCTGAGAACCACGACGCTGTTTGCG
>CAYQWE010000066.1:0-16559 GCA_964421275.1 uncultured Prosthecobacter sp. | reverse complement strand
GGGAGGGCATCAAAGCCCCCCCCAGCCGAAAGGCATTGGAGACATCGACTTGGATCATCTCGGCATCCCACTTGGCAACCTGGGCATCAAAGCCCCCCCAGCCGAAAGGCATTGGAGACAAGCGGCACGTCCGACGTTTTTGTCATTGGCCACCTTGGGCATCAAAGCCCTCCCAGCCGAAAGGCATTGGAGACCGCGCGAAGGGCAACAAGACCGAGCAACAAGACGATGGCATCAAAGCCCCCCCAGCCGAAAGGCATTGGAGACGCACCACTGGCGTAGAGGTAGCCGCCCACCATTGAGAGGCATCAAAGCCCCCCCAGCCGAAAGGCATTGGAGACCACAAATGGGTCTTCTTGCAAAACCTCCGTGTTCCGTCGTGTTCTCTGTGGTGTGTCCAGTTTTCCACCACAGAGGACGGGGAGGCGCACAGAGAAGGGGGCTGCAAACAGCTCTGCGGGATGCTTCTACCCTGCATGATTTTGCCTCAAGAAGCTCCGGGGAGGGGGCAGGGGCGGCTGGCAATCAGGCTGGATGCCAGTCCCAGCCGTGAAATCGTTGGTCACACCTCTGGCCGCACCACGACGATCTCTCCGAGCAACTGCTCCTGTTCGACTTGCAGGTGGTTGAGCTTGATGAGCTCCAGCATGGCGAGGAAGGTCACGATGACCTCGCCGCGGCTGGCGGCGGTGCTGAAGAGTTCCTCGAACTTCACGCGACCGCCCACGGGCACGATTTCGAGCAGGTGCTCGATCTTGTCGGCCACGGTGTAGCGGTCGTTGACGATCTCGCGGAAGTCGCTGGCGTTCTCGAAGCGCTTCAGGATGCGCTGGAAGGCGCGGATGAGGTCGAAGATGCCCACCTGGCCGATGCCGACGACGGGGGCCTCCAGATCCGGCAGCTCGGGTGTGGTGACGAAGAGTTCGTCCCCCTTCACCTCCTGCACACCGAGGAACTGCGCGGCCTCTTTGAACTTCTTGTATTCCACCAGTTGGCGGATGAGTTCCCAGCGCGGATCGCCTTCCTCGGCGTCCTCCTCGGGTGGCTGCACGTCTTTGGGCAGCAGTTCGCGGCTCTTGATGTACATCAAATTGGCCGCCATGACGATGAACTCGCTGGCTAGCTCGATGTTGAGCGCCTTGAAGGTGTCGATGTATTCGAGGTACTGTTTGGTGATGCGCTCCAGCGACACGCTGTAGATGTCGATCTCCTCCTTTTTGATGAGGTAGAGTAGCAGGTCCAGCGGGCCTTCAAAAATCTCAAGTCTGACTTTGTAGTCGGTGTCTTCCACGCGCCGAGATAGACCGGAGAATCGGCGCTGGCGAGGGGAAAATGCCCTTCGCGGGCATCAACGCGGCAGCGGCAGTCCGCTGGGCACGTTTTTCGGCACGGTCTGGGCGTTGTCGTCGCTGTGCTGTGAGTCACTTATCGCGGCGTTGGGCTCGTGGGCTTCTGGATGCATGTTCATCTTGCGGAAGAGGGGATCGAGGGGGGGGAGGTTGGCTGCGTCTCCGCCTTCGAGGGTCTCTGCGGCGCGGTCCATGAGGAGGTCGTAGAAGAGGAGTGTTTCATCGAGCGTCTGGTGGCCGCCGTGGTGCATGTAGGGCGCGGTGTGCTTCAAATTGCGCAATGTGGGCGTGCGGAACTCGGTGCGCGGGGTGCTGCCGTCGGTGAGACCGATGGCGTGGAGCTTGTAGTCGCTGAGCATGGGGCCGTTGTGGCAGAGGGAGCAGCCAGCTTTGTGGAAGACCTCCATGCCGTGCTGTTGGGCGGCGGTCATCGCGGTTTTGTCGCCACGCATGAAGCGGTCGAAGGGTGAATCGGGAGTGATGAGCGTGCGTTCATACGCGGCGACGGCGTCGGCGACGCGCCCGGCGGTGATGGAGTGCTCGAAGCGCTGCGCGTATTCGGGAATAGCCTGCAAGCGTGCGATCATGGTGGGAACGGCATCGGCTTCGCTGCAAACATCGCCGCGCATCTCCTCGCGCTGGCGAATGGGCGCGAGAACCTGCGCTTCGAGGCTCCGCACGCGGTTGTCCCAGAACATGGGCGACTTGGAAGGATCGAAGGGCTTGCCGGATTCGATGCCGTTGAAGGCGGCGTTGAGGATGGAAGGCGTGTTGCGCGTCAGCGGGAGGAATGCGGCGTTCTTCGCGAGTTTGCGCTGCGGACCGAGGCCGATGGCGTAAACGCCGAGCGGAGTGGGGCGTGCATCAGCCCAGCCGAAACGTGGGTGATGGCAGGTGGCGCAGGCGACATCACGCGTGGCGGAGAGGATGGGATCGAAGAACAGCAGGCGGCCGAGTTCCACTTTCGCGGGTGTGTCGGTGAGAAGCGCGGCGGATTGGGGCAGGGCTTCGATCTTGGTGTTTGGCAGGGGATCGCTAGCGAAGACGAATGGATGGCCGCAAAGCGATGTCCCTAGAATGAAGAGGCGGAACTGAATGGACAGCCTGCTAACACTCACGCGACTGGAGCCGACGCGCCGGGGCACGGGAGGGCACGCGGCACGCTCATGCAGGCTGGAATCCTGCGGGCGTGTGTTCGCAACCGGGCTGTGCTGGCCGACGGGTGTGTTCATGGCGGGCGGAGGACTTTTCCGCGATCCGCTGCTCAAAGCAAATGCTGCCGTGTGTTCTCAAGCGGCTTTCACCGCCGCGACGATTTTCTGGGCGGCGTCGGTGAGGCCGTCGGCGCTGGTGATCTTGAGTCCGCTGGCGGCGAGCGTGGCCTTGCCAGCGGCGACGTTGTTGCCTTCGAGGCGGACGACCAGGGGGATGCCGAGAGACACCTCCTGCGCGGCGGCGACAATGCCGTGGGCGATGATGTCGCAGTCCATAATGCCGCCGAAGATGTTCACGAGGATGCCTTTTACGTTCGGATCGCCGAGGATGATTTTGAAGGCTGCGGTGACCTGTTCCTTCGTGGCGCCGCCGCCGACATCGAGGAAGTTCGCGGGCTCTCCGCCGTGGAACTTGATGATGTCCATGGTGGACATGGCTAGGCCTGCGCCGTTGACGAGGCAGGCGATGTTGCCATCGAGGCCGATGTAATTGAGGCCGAACTCGCTGGCGGCGACTTCGCGGGGGTCTTCCTCGGAGGTGTCACGCATGGCGACGACGTCCTTCTGGCGGTAGAGGGCGTTGTCGTCGAAGTTGAACTTCGCGTCGAGCGCCACGACTTGGTTATCGGTGGTGATAGCGAGCGGGTTGATCTCAACGAGGGAGCAGTCGCTCTTGATGTAGAGATTGTAGAGAGCGGTGAAGAGCTTTACGGCCTGGTTCATGAGCGGGCCGCGCAGACCGAGTGAGGCGGCAATCTTGCGGCACTGATAGCCTTGGAGGCCGAGCGTAGGATGGATGAACTCCTTGGTGATCTTCTCCGGGGTTTTCTCAGCGACCTCTTCGATGTTCATACCGCCTTCGGTGGAGGCGATGATGGCGTGCCCGCCGCTGCTGCGGTCAAAGAGGATGGCGAAGTAGTGCTCCTTGGCGATGTCCACGGATTTTGCGATGAGCACTTTGCTCACCAGCTTGCCATCAGATCCGGTCTGGTGTGTGACGAGGGTCTGTCCGAGCATCTTGCCAGCGATGTCCTGCGCCTGCTCTGGTGTATCCACGACATGTACGCCGCCCTTGAAGCCGTTTTTGAAGGAGCCCTTGCCACGACCGCCGGCGTGGATCTGTGCTTTCACCACGAGGCCCGGCCCGCCGATTTCACGCGCGGCCTTGCCTGCCTCCTCCGCCGTCGCGGCGACGATGCCTCTGGGGCTGGCGACGCCGAATTTTTCAAACAGTTGCTTGGCTTGGTACTCGTGGATGTTCATGGGGAGGGAAAAGAGGAGGCGACAGTAGAAGCGCCCCCCGCAGCGTCAAGGCGCATTCCCCCATGGTACTGTGAAAATGACGTGCTTGCCCCGCCGAGAAGGCTGCGGCATAACGCGGGGATGCGAATTGATGTGGTCACGCTTTTCCCGGAGCTCGTCTCGGTGCCGATGGGCCTGAGCATGATGGGGCGTGCGCAGGAAAAGGGTATCCTAGACTTGCGAGTGCATGATTTGCGGGAGCATGGACTGGGAAAGCACCGCCATGTGGACGACACGCCCTATGGCGGCGGGCAGGGGATGGTCATCCGCCCGGAGCCGGTGTTCGAGGCGCTGGAGCGCATCGACACGCGGGAGGCGCGGATCATTTACCTTTCGCCTGCCGGGAGGAGGTTTGACCAAGCTGCGGCGCGGCGGCTGACGGCGGAGACGCATTTGATCTTCCTGTCCGGTCACTACGAGGGTGTGGATCACCGGATCATCGAGCACTGGGTGGATGAGGAGATGAGCATCGGCGACTATGTGCTGACCAATGGAGCGATCGCGGCTGTGGTCGTCATGGATGCCATCGTGCGGCTGCTGCCGGGCGTGCTGGGGGATGAGATGAGCGCGGTTGAGGAGAGCTTCGGTGCGGAAGGACTGCTGGAGGCACCGCAATACACGAAGCCGGTGGAATATCGTGGCCTACGGGTGCCAGAGGTGCTCACTAGTGGCAATCACGCGAAGATCGCCGGCTGGCGTGAGGAGATGGCGCTGAAACGGACGCGAGAGAACCGCCCAGATCTGCTAGGAGAATGAGTTTGGTGCGTGGACGAATTTCGTTTGACGCAAATGCCCGGAACACGCTAAATAAAGACCTCGTAGCCGCACCCGGCATGCGAGCAACGGAGAGATGGCTGAGTGGTCGAAAGCACATCTTTGCTAAAGATGCGTAGCCTTAACAGCTACCGAGGGTTCGAATCCCTCTCTCTCCGCCATTTTTTCCTTGGAGTCTGGGAGTCTTTCGCTCCGGTCATGACGCTACGCATGCAGAACTGAACACACGGATGCGATGGGGAACTCTCAACTCTTCAATTCGTAACATGCGCTGGATTTGAGGAGGCGTTTTGCCGCCTCTCCCATCAATCATCCTCGTCCCATTCCTCCATCAGCCGCGCCAACTTGCGCTTCATGCCGACTTTGGCGACGGCGTTCATGCGGTCGATGAAAAGAATCCCGTTCAAATGATCGATCTCATGCTGGAAGGCACGCGCAAGAAGTCCGTCAGCCTCCACTGTGACCGTTTTTCCATCGAGATCCATGTAGCTGACCTTGACTGCGCCAGAGCGGCGGATGTCGGCGCGCAGGCGCGGGAAGCTCAGGCAGCCTTCTTCCCCGATCTCCTTATCTTTGCCGAGGTCGAGTTTCGGATTCATCAGCACGATGGGCATGTGCTCGATCATGTTCACCTCTTCCCCGTCCTTCCGCATATAAGTGATACAGTCAGGATTGTGCGAGACGTCGATGACCGCGAGTTGCACATCCACAGCGATTTGCGGAGCGGCCAGCCCGACACCATTAGCCTCGCGCATCGTCTCCAGCATGTCCGCAGCTAGGGCGCGAATTTCTGGCGTGATCTCAGTCACAGGACGGCATTTGGCACGGAGCACGGGTTCGGGATAACGGACGATTTTGCGGATCATGCGGGCCTTTATCACCGGCTTTTCCCGCGCTCAAGTGCGGGAGTGGTTTTGTCCTTGCCAATGCGAACGCCCCTCCCTAGCCTCGCGGCCTCTTATGACCGGCGTCACCCAATCGACCATTAAAAACAAGCTCTTCCTTATGATGATCCTTGAGATCGCCATCTGGGGGGCATGGCAGATCAAAATCTTCTCCTACATGAGCATGCTGGGGTTTGATCCTCATCAACAATGGCTGGTGGGCAGCTCATTTGGTATCGCCTCCATCGTCGGCATCTTTTTCAGCAATCAGTTCGCTGACCGCAATTTCTCTGCCGAACGCTTTCTGGCCTTCAGTCATGTCGTCGGCGGCATCGCGCTGGTCGCCACGGCGTTTCAAACTTCATTCTGGCCGTTCTTCGGCTGTTTCGTGACGTACTGCCTGCTGTATGTCCCGACGATCTCGGTGACGAACTCGCTTGCCTTCGCGAACCTGAAGGATCCGGCGAAGGATTTTGGCTTCGTGCGCATGGGGGGCACCATCGGCTGGATCGTCGTGAGCTGGCCGTTCATCTTCCTACTCAGTGAGAAGGCGGGTGCGGCGGAGACGAAGTGGGTATTCATCGTCGCGGGCATCATCTCCTTTGTGCTGGCGGCCTTTAGCCTGACGCTGCCGCACACACCGCCGCGCAAAGATGTTCCCGAAGCCGACAAGGTGGCGTGGATCAAGGCGCTCAAGCTGCTTGGCAATCCGTTCGTGCTGGTGCTGTTCATCGTGACCTTCATCGACTCCACGATCCACAACGGTTATTTCGTGGTGATCGACGGCTTCCTGCAAAAAGTCGGCATCTCGGCGAACATGAGCATGGTGGTCAGCAGCATCGGCCAGGTGGCAGAGATCGTGACCATGCTGATCCTCGGCGCGGTGTTGAAGAAAATCGGCTGGAAGGCGACGTTCATTCTGGGCATCCTAGGACACGCGGCGCGATTCAGCATTTTCGCCTTCTTTGGCACGCCGGAGAATCAGTGGCTCATCATCGCCGTCCAGGTGCTCCACGGTATCTGCTACGCCTTCTTCTTTGTAACCGTTTACATCTTCGTGGACGCCGTGTTCCCGAAGGACATCCGCTCCAGTGCTCAGGGTTTGTTTAACCTGCTCATCCTCGGTGCTGGCATGGTGGTGGCGAGCAAGATTTTCCCGAAGCTACTGGCAGATTGCACCAAGGGGGACGTCGTGGACTACAAGTCCCTCTTCCTTGTGCCCACGGGCATGGCGCTCGCGGGGATTGTGTTGCTGGCGCTCTTCTTCCGCCCGCCGACTCATGGGCCCGAGGGCGAAGTGGGGCATTGATCAAAATGCCGCACACGGCTTGAGCACGGAGGCCTCACGTTCTAGTTTGACGGATGAATCCTCCCGGCCTCGACGATCTCCTTACCTGTCTCCGTTTTCCCTCTGTCTCTACCGACTCCGTGCGGCGTGCTGACGTGCGTGCGTGTGCGGAATGGCTGTTGAGCAAGGTGCGAGGCATGGGTCTGACCGGTGATCTGCATGAAACGCCCGGTCATCCTGTGCTGCTGGCGAAGAACAAGCACATCGCCGGACGCCGCACAGTGCTGCTTTATGCGCATTACGACGTGCAGCCTGCGGAGCCACTTGGGGAATGGAAATCGCCCGCGTTCGAGCCGGTGATCAGTGACGGGCGCATCTATTGCCGCGGCGCCACGGACAACAAAGGCCAGCTCATGGCGCATGTGCAGGGGCTGGCGGAAACGCTGGCGAAACACGCTGATGTGCCGGTGAATCTGATCCTGCTGTTTGAGGGCGAGGAGGAGATCGGTAGTCCAAATCTGAAACCGTTCCTGCAAAAGCATCGCGACGAACTGAAATGCGATGTGGTGGCCATTTCGGACACGGGCATGGTCGCTCCTGGTGTTGGCACCTTTACCTACGGACTGCGTGGCATCGCCTGTATGGAGGCGCGAGTGCATGGTCCGGCGATTGATCTGCACAGTGGCATCTTTGGCGGTGCGGTGGCAAATCCCGTTACCGCCATCGCACGTCTGACCGCAACACTGCATGATGCGGAAGGTCATGTGGCCATTGACGGATTCTATGACGGCGTGCGCCCGATTGCTGATTGGGAGCGTCAGGCATGGGCTGCGCTGGGTGATGGTGACGCGGAGATGCTCGCACTCACCGGATCTCCCGCGTTATTCGGCGAACCGGGCTACACCGAGCGCGAACGTCGTTGGGCGCGCCCCACTGCGGAGGTCAATGGCATCGGCGGAGGTTATCAAGGCGAGGGCTCGAAGACGGTAATCGGTCGCGAAGCATTCGTGAAGCTGTCCTTTCGCCTCGTGCCGGATCAGAATCCAGACCAAGTGCTCAAACGTACGGAGGCACATTTGCGGGCGCATTTGCCGAAAGGCGTGCGCCTTGAGATCAAACCCGGCCACACGGGCATGCCGTATCTCATGGATCCGCATTCCGTACTCGGCACGGCGGCGCAGCGGGCACTGAAAAAAGTCTTCGGCGAGAAGATCGCGCTGATTCGCGAGGGCGGGAGCATCCCCATCGTACAGGCGTTCAAGGATGTGCTCGGCGTGGACACACTGCTGCTCGGCCTCGCCCTGCCGGACTGCCAAGCGCATGCGCCGAACGAGAACTTTCCCATCGAGAACTTCACCGCCGGCGTGCGCTTGAATCAGGCGTTGCTGGCTGAGTTGGCGTGATAATTTTCACGAAGTTTGCAACCAAAACAGGCAAATGAGGTTTGCGTAGGGGTGCTTTCAACAACCAGCAACCACGACATGAAACTCAAAAAATCATTCATCTATAGCTTCGGCATTCTGAGCTTGGCCTGCCTTGCCTGTGCGCAAGACGCCCCGAAATCCCCGCCGTCTGAGGGCGGTCGTCCTGGCGGCAGACCTCAAGGTGCCCCCACCGGCGGGGATGCAGACGCCCGCCTCGCCGAATTCATCAAACGCGTTGATACGGACGGGGATGGCAAGATCAGCAAAGAGGAGTTTGCCAATTTGGGGAAGAAGGAGAACGAGGAGCGCTTTGCCCGCATGGATGAGAACAAGGATGGTCTGGTTGACAAGAAGGAGGCGGGCGATATGGCGCAGAAGATGCGTCGTATGGCGGAAGGTCAGCGGCCAGGCATGCAGCGCCCTGAAGGTGGTTCTCCTGGCGAGGGCGGTGGTTTCCGCCGTCCGCCGGGCGGGGAAGGTGACCGCCCTGAAGGCAGCAGGCACATGGGCGGCATGTTTGGTGATCCCAAGGAAAACTTCAAACGCATGGATGCCGATGGCAACGGCAGCGTCTCCGAGGATGAATACATCAAGTCCGCCGAGAAAATGCGTGAGATGTTCCGCAATCGTGGCGGACAGTCTGGCGGTATGCGTCGTCCCGAAGGCGGTGCTCCAGGCAGGGAAGGAGGCTTCCGTCGCCCTCCGACTGAAGGCGACGCACCCAAGGCACCCGAAGGTGGCAAGTCTAAGGACGCGGCATGAGGTGATGGGACTGCCCGCTTTGCGTGTGGGGGATGAAGATAGCATCCTCCGCACATAAAGGGCCATGGAACGGTGTTGTTTAGAGGCAAAGTTGGCATACTGCTGGACTCTCATGCCCGCAGTGCTTTCCTCCCGCTATCGAACTGCTTTTGTCACCGGTGCCAGCACTGGTTTGGGAAAAGCCTTCACCGAGATGCTGCTGGCCCAAGGTGTGGAAGTTTGGGGCACATCACGTGACGTGTCACGCTTGCCTGAGCATGCGCGCTTCCATCCTGTCGCCATGGAGTTGGGGGATGGCGAGGCCTCCGAAAAGGCATTCCTAGATGAGGAGCAGGCATCCGGCGGTTTCGACATCGTGATCAACAACGCCGGCTATGGAGTCTTTGGCTCATTCACACACACTCCCTTCAGCATGTGGGAGGAGCAGTGGCGTGTGATGCTCGTGAACACGGCACTACTCAGTCAGGCTGCTCTGCGCGGCATGCAGCGGCGCGGACGCGGCGCGCTGGTGAACATCTCATCCATCGCAGGCGAATTCGGTATGCCTTATCAAGCGGTTTATAACAGCGTCAAAGCCGGTCTTTCTGCGCTCAATGAAAGCCTCATGTGCGAGCTGCGCGGTACCGGTGTCAGCGTCATCGACTTCCGCCCTGGTGATTATCTCACTGGGCTGGAGGCCGCCGTGCGGCGTCCGGCGCAGGCTTTCTCCACGGAAGCTGATGTGCTTCAAAAGGAACGCATGGGACGCGCATGGGAAAAATTTGTGGAAATGATGCGCGGCTGCCCACCGCCAGAGCATGCGGCGGAGCGACTGCGCAAGGCACTTCTGCGCGGACGCAGCGCTACCGTGCGCAGCGGCATGTTTTTCCAAGCTGTCGCCGCACCGTTTTTCGCCCGTTTCTTCCCGCTCTGGCTACGGCGGCGTGTTCAGGAGAAGTACTTCGGTCTTTGAGCGCATGCGGGCCCCGCTCAGATGATCCCGAGCTCCCTGCCTACCTTCGAGAATTTCTCCAAGGCGAAGTCGATCTGTCCCAGTGTGTGCGTGGCCATGAGGCTCACGCGCAGCAGTTCCTCGCCGGGCGGCACCGCCGGTGGGATGACTGGGTTCACGAAGACGCCCTCATCTTGCAGACGTCTGGTAAAGACAAAGGTCTTCATCATCTCATTCACATGGACGGGGAGGATGGGCGTCTCAGAGGCACCCAGCTTGAAGCCGAGGGAAAGCAACCCCTCCCTCATGCGCTTCGTGTTCTCCCATAGCCGTGACATTAGCTCCGGCTCGGCGATCATGATGCGCAGCGCCGCGAGGGCGGCTGCCACGTTCGCCGGACTCATGCTGGCGCTGAAGATGAGCGGGCGGGAATGATGCTTCAGGTAGCCGATCGTCGCCGCGTCCCCGGCGATGAAGCCGCCAAGACTGGCGAATGACTTGCTGAAAGTGCCCATGATGAGATGCACGTCATTTGTGAGGCCGAAGTGGGAGGCCGTGCCGGAACCATGCTCTCCCAGGACGCCGATGCTGTGGGCGTCATCCACCATGACGGCGGCATTATACTGCTTCGCCAGGCGTACGAGCTCTGGGAGCTTGATGATATCACCCTCCATGCTGAAGACGCCGTCCACGACGATGATTTTCGGTGCCTCCTGCGGCAGTAGGGAGAGCCGACGGCCCAGCGAGGCCATGTCGTTGTGAGCGAAGAGAAAGGTTTTCCCGGCGGCCATCTGGCAACCTGCGGCAAGGCTCGCGTGGTTCGAACGATCAGCCAGGATGTAATCATCCTTGCCGACGATGGCGCTGATGACACCGAGATTGACCTGGAAGCCGGTGCTGTAGAGCAGTACCGCTTCTTTTTTGATCCAAGCGGCGAGCTCCTCCTCCAACTGCACATGGATGTCCAACGTGCCGTTGAGGAAGCGGGAACCCGCACAGCCAGAGCCGTATTTCCCTACAGCTGCGACGACGGCTTCCTTGATTCGCGGATCGTTGGTGAGGCCGAGGTAGCTGTTCGAGCCCAGCATGAGCACTTTGTGTCCGTTGATCTCCACCTCCGTGTCTTGCGCGGACGAGACCTCCCGGAAGAATGGATACAGGCCCATCTCCCTTACTGGTTCCACACTGCGAAAATCACGAGCCTTGGCGAGGATCGGGGGGGCGGAGGCGGCGAGCGCGGTTTCGCCGTGAAGGGAGAGAGACATCGGGAGGGCACGCCGAGGCTGCCACAAGATGGCCACCTGTCCACAGCAGCTTCAGTCCAAAAAGCGGAACTCCGGCGTGGCCCAGAGGGTTTGGATGAATCTGGCCCAGAGATCGCGGGTTTCTTCGGCGGTGGCGTTGCCGGAGACGCTGGAGTCGAGATAGTCGCGGACTTGGGCTTGCTCCTTGTCGGTGGGATTGCGCTGGAGCGAGTTTTGAAACGCCATCAGAATGCGCTGGGGCGTTTCGTCGGACGATTTGAGTACGAGGGCGGCGGCGGCCCGAGCTTGTTCAATGATTTTTGGCGAGTTCATCAAAAACAGCGCCTGCGTGGCAACGGTGCTCGTTGTGCGCTGCGAGATGGGCTGGTTAATATCGGCAAAATCAAAGACCTCGAATAGCGGATGGCGCACATTGCGAAAAGCGGGCGTGTAAACGCTCCGGCGCGTGTCGTTGAAATGGTAGCCGTATTCCAGGTTTTGTACCTTCTGGTCGTTGGCATCGACGGCCTTGGCATCGCTGACGCCCGGACCGCCAAAAGAGCGGTCCAACGTGCCCGCCGCAGCGAGTATGGCATCGCGGATGCACTCAGCATCGAGGCGCTTACGGTTCATGTGCGACAGCAGGCGGTTGTCGGGATCGTCGTAGGACGGGTTTTCCAACCCGTCACCAGAACGAGTTGGAAAACTCGTTCTACTGCTCATTCGATATGCCCGGCTCATCACCATCCGCTTCACAAGCCGCTTCAAATTCCAGCCGTCCTCCATGAACTGGATGGCGAGATGATCGAGCAGTTCGAGGTGAGAAGGCGCTTCGCCGGTGGAGCCGAAATTGTCGGTGGTGCGGACGATTCCAGCACCGAAGAGCCAGTGCCACACATGGTTCACCATCACGCGTGCGGTTAGAGGGTTATCTCGCGAGGTGATCCACTGCGCGAGCTGTAGGCGGCCGCTGGCGTTGGCGGGAATGACCGGCGCATTCGGACGCATGGCTGCCCGGATAAAGCCGCGCGGCACACTGGCACCAAGATTGCGTGTGCTGCCGCGGATATGGATTCTCGCGTCTTCGGGTGCGGTGTCTTCCGCGACGGACATGGCGTCCGGACGTTCCCGCCTTCCTTTTTGCAGCTCTTTGAGCTGCTTCTCGAACTCGGCGAGTCGTGTCTTGAGTTTTCGTGTGTCTGTCGGTTCGACTTTGATGCCCTCTTTGTTGTCGGGCATGACTTCTGAAGGAATGAACTGCACGGCATCGACGGTGACATAGCCCTGCGAGGCGGCGTTGGAGATCAGCACAAAGCCCTGGCCGTTCGCTTCGAAGCGATAGGTGCCGAGGGACGCGAATTGCAGGCCTTTTAGATTGCCTGTCGCCATCTTAATGGCTTTCAGATCCTCGCCATCCGCATGCAGGATGGTGGCCGTCGCACTTTCGGCACGGTCTGGGCCACCGTTGAATGCGACCCGCACCTCATAGAGACCGGTTCTTGGCAGCTTTGGCGTGAAGGTAATGGTTTTCTCACCCTTACCCATGTCCTGATCGCTGACATAGCCGGTTCCGATGTAGGGCGCGTTGGCCGTGGAGCTCTTCCACATGCCTACCTTCTGAGCGGCGCTGTCATCGACGACGATGCCTGGCAGATCGGAGATGGTGATGGTCTTGCGTTTACGCAGGTCGGCGCTGCCGGCATCGCGTAGATTGTCTTTGAGCGCGGCGATCTCGTCCTTGAGTGCCGTGACCTGCTTTTCTTGCCTCTGCATCGTGGTCTCGGCGTGCCCGTCGAGCGGTAGCGGTGTGTCGATCCAATGCGCGACGTTGTCGGTATAGTTTTTCAATGTACGCGTGCTGCGCAGGATGCCAGCGAGCGCGTAGTAGTCGCGGGCGGAGATGGGGTCGAACTTGTGGTCGTGGCAACGGGCGCAGCCGATGGTCATGCCGAGGAAGGCTCGGCCCATGGTGTCGAGTTGCTCATCGACGATGTCCATGCGCAGCATGCCTTTGTCTTGCTCTTCATAGTTTGTGGGGCCGAGGGCGAGGAAGCCTGTGGCCGTGAGCTGGCGGCGGCGTTGTGCGGCGTTTTCATAAGGCATCAAATCCCCTGCGAGTTGCTCGGTGATCATGCGGTCAACTGCCGCGCCGCCGCGAATGGACTCGAGCACATAGTCACGGAACCGCCACGCGTCCTTGAATGGCAGCGAACGTCCCCCGCCGCTGGATTCCGCGAAACGCGTGATGTCGAGCCAATGTGAGGCGAAACGCTCAGCGAAGGCGTCGCTGGCGAGCATGCGGTCCACGGCCTTCTCGTAGCTCTGCGCAGTCAGTTCTTCCAGCACAGGAGGCAATCCCGTAAGATCAAAGGACAAACGACGCAGCAACGTGCGCGCATCCGCTTCCGGCGCGGGTGTGAGCTTTGCAGCTTCGAGTTTGGCGAGAATGAAATAGTCGATGTCGTTTATGGGCCACGAGGTATTCCGCACTCTAGGTAGTGTGATGGCCTTCGGTGCCTGGAATGACCAGAAACTGCCGTCAGCACGCGTCGGATGGTGCTTCGAGGAGGTGGAGGCGGCAATCTCACGCGGATCAGGCGCACCATCTTCGATCCACTGCCGCAGATCCGCGATCTCGCTCTCCTTGAGCTTGCGTTTTGGCGGCATTTTCAAATCACGGTCAGCGTAGCTTGCCGCTAGCCACAGCTTGCTCTCGCTCAATTTTCCAGGCTCGATGGCGGGTCCAGAATCACCGCCTCTCTGCCATCCTGAGCGTGAGTCGAGTCGTAGTCCGCCTTTTTGCTTCTCGGGTCCGTGACATTCAATGCAGTTTTCGATGAGCAGCGGACGGATGCGCCGCTCAAAGTGCGACACGTCCGCAGCGTTGGCCGCAGCGGCCGAAAGTGCGAATACGAGGACTCGTCGGATCATCAGCGGGAACGCAAACGGCTGCCAGCGAGGGGCTCTTTCACCGGGAGAAACGCAGGATGTGATGCTGTCCGTAGCGACCGATCAACTCCGTTCTGACGAGCGAGGCGTTCCGCGCCATCTGCGCGAGATCGGCGAGTGTTTCAGGAAAGTCATAAGCGGCGACATGGGAGCAGGCTTCGTCGAGTTGGCTGGGCGGCACGGACGTCCAGTGCGTGCGCATGAAGCTGAGATAGCCGTCGAGGTATTGTTCGCGGGTCTGGCCTTCTTCTCGCACGACATCAACGAGGATGAACTCGCCGCCATTGGCGAGCGTGGCCGTGCAGGCGTGGAAAAACTGCTGCTTGGCTTCGGCATCGAGATGATGCATGGCGAAGCCGGAAAAGATGATGTCATAAACGGCGCTGGCTCCACGCACGGCCTGCAGCATGTCTAGGTGATGGAGGGTGACATTTGGGATGCCACGCAGGCAGCCGCACGCCTCCTCTAGGGCGGAAAGGGAGAGATCCACGCCGTCATAACGCACCGGCATTGCTGCCTGCATGCAAGGAGCGAGGAAGCGCGCGTTGCCGCAGCCGAGGTCGAGTAGGCTGTAGGGGCCGTGTTGATGTCGCTGGCGCAGTAAATTGGCGACCAGGGTGTAGATTTCGCGATGGAACATGTAGTTCTGCTCAGTGATGGCGTCGTAAAGCGTCCACGCTTTGCGGAAAAGAGCGGTGTTGTCGTCCTCGGCGGGTAAATGACTCATGTGGTTCGATGTGGAGGGCGATTGCGCCCCAGATGAACGAGAAGGGCGCTCATTACGAGCATGGCTGCGACGCCGCAGAGAGCGGCACCCATGCCATGCCTACTTTTCAGCCACACAACCATCTCCGGGCTGAGATGACCGGCGAGGTTGCCGAGTGAATTGATCCATGCGATACCGGCGGCTGCTGCGGTGCCAGAGAGGATCGCGGTCGGCAGCGCCCAGAAGCACGCGGCGGCGGCCATCACCCCGGTGATGGCGATGGAGAGAGCCAGAATCACAAGCATCGGCGGCAACCCAGGCAGCCCGCTGATGACGAATCCGGTGGCTGACGCCAGCGCGGAAATACAGACGTGCCAGCGGCGCTCGCCAGTGCGGTCGGAGTGACGGCCAACGACGACCATGCCCGCCGCAGCGCAGCCCCACGGAATGGCGCAGCAGAGCCCGATGAGCCATTTGTCCTTGGTGAGGGTGTTTTCAACGATCTGTGGCAACCAGAACGAGGCACCGTAAATACCGACGACGATGCCGAAGTAGATGATGCAGCAGAGCCAGACTTGCGGGGATTTGAAGGCATCTGCGATGCGATGGTTCGAATGCCCCTCGGCGGCTTTGGCTCTTTCATCCACTTCAAGCAAATCGCGCAGGCGCATTTTCTCCTCTGCTGTGAGCCAAGCGGCCTTCTCTGGGCTGTCCGTCAGAAGAAACGGCACGCAGAGTCCTAGTAGCACGCTGGGCAGCCCTTCGAGGATGAAAAGCCACTGCCACGCTTTCATGTCATGCCAACCGTCGCTGACTTGCAGTAGCCATCCAGAGAGCGGGGAGCCGAGCACGCCTGCGAACGCGATGGCAGTCATGAAGAGCGCCACCATCCGCGCGTGATGTCGGCGCGGAAACCAGCAGGTCAGATAGAAAATAATGCCGGGAAAGAAACCTGCCTCCGCGACGCCGAGCAGAAAGCGCAGAGTGTAAAACGACGCGGGACTCGAGCTCAAACACATCAGCGTCGAGAGGATGCCCCAGCCGATCATGATGCGTGCGATCCACAAACGCGCACCGACGCGGTGCAGGATGATGTTTCCCGGCACCTCGAAGATGAAGTAGCCGATGAAGAAGATGCCGGAGCCGGTGGCGAATACCGCGTCGGAGAACCACGGCTCCGCTTTCATGCCAAGTTTAGCGAAACCGACGTTCACTCGGTCGAGGTAAGCGAGGATGTAGCAGGCGAAGAGCAGCGGGATTAGCCGCCGCGCAACCTTGCGGCAGGTGGCGTCGGCAAAACAATCATCTGCTTCGGAGTCAGTCATGCGGGCTGCATGAGAGCATCATTCAGGCCGCGTGCCAGTCATGCGTAGTCGCATTTTAAAACGGACGCGGGCAGACAACATGGCCGCGGCCATAAGGGCGGTACCACACACCGCGATGAGTGTAATAACGGACTCCTCCGTGGTAATACGGGCGCGCTCCTCCAGGGAGCACGACAACGCCCGAACGCCTAGCTACTACCGCCCGCGGTCTCAATGGGGCGACATAGCAGGATGAAAGCGTGACCAATGCGACAACGACAAGTGAGATGGATGGAAGTTTCATGCAGATGTCACCATAACGAATGCCGCACGTCGTAGTTGCGCGAAAAATTCGTCACTATCATGGCTTCAGTGCAGGGCCTACGCATGAAATGAGCAACTGGCTATGATGATTTAGCGGCGAACAA
>CAYQWE010000065.1:0-17008 GCA_964421275.1 uncultured Prosthecobacter sp. | reverse complement strand
CCCCTCGCTCTACACCACCGCCATTCCAAAGCAGGTCTCAGTACTGGAGTATGTGCTCGACACCTATCTGCCCTGGAGCTCACTCGCAGGTGCGTCTGGCCGCTTTGCAGAGCAGGACAGCAATGCTTCGAACTACGCGAACGACGACCCCTTCTACAATGCGTTCTTCGCCGTCCAGAACTTCGCCGCTGAGAATTACGGCAAGCAAGTGAAGACCGACTTCACCGACATGAGCGACTTCATGAACTATTACTCGGGTGACTCATCTGCCGCCGGGATCGCACGCTCGAACCTCTTCCAAAGCATCCTGAGCGATGTCGCCGCCAAAGATGGTGCCAGCTTCTTTGACACCTACACCGCGCAGCATGGCTATCTCATCGCAAATACGTTCCATGCCACGTCCGATCCGAGCAACTACCAGGACTCGCTTATCATTTCCTCCTTCGCCCCCGTCCCGGAGCCGGGCAGCGCGTTGCTCATCGCCTGCTGCGGCATCGCCGCGATGCTGCGTCGCCGCCGGTTGGCGAAATAAGCAGCCGCGATTCCACTCGCGGTTCATTTCAAGCCACCGTGACGAAGTCGCGGACTGCATGTCTCTCGAAGACACCCTCTACCCGCTGCTGAAGCTCTACGAAGCAGCGCCGCAGCCGATCAAATCTCTGGCCGGACGTGTCTATCGTGCCATTCCAGCGTCGTTGCGCTATGGCCCGTCTTATGAGCGTTTTCAAAGCGAGGCCCGTGAGGTGGAGTCGTGGGATGCGGAGACGATCCGGCGATATCAGGTCTCGGCATTGCGTGATTCGTTGATCGCCGCGTCGAAAGCACCGTTTTATGCGACGCGATTCGCCGAATGCGGTGTCGATCCGACGAAATTTGAGTCTTTGGAACAACTCGCTGCTTATCCGCTGCTGTCGAAGCAAGATCTCCTGCTACATCGCGAGCAGATGGTAAATCCCGAGTTCGATGCGAAACGGCGGCTCTACATCACCACGGGTGGATCGAGCGGCGTGCCGGTTGGATTTTATCTGCACAAAGGCGTGAGCCGTCCGAAGGAACAAGCCTATCTGGAAGCGCAATGGTCACGGCGCGGCTATCGCGTGGGTGATCGTGTGGCGGTGATCCGTGGCGGAGTCACATCAAGCAATGCGCGAGGTGGCATCAGCTATTACGACGCGACGCGGAACTGGCTCATCCTTTCGTCGTATCATCTCACGCCGGAGCGCCTGCCGGAATATGTCGCCGCATTGAACAAGTTCCGCCCTCGGCATCTGCATGCTTATCCCAGCGCCGCGCTGATGCTCGCACGCGGCATGGAACAGGCGGGCTTGAAACTCGATTTCCAGCTCACCTCACTGCTCTGCGGCTCAGAAAAGCTCAGCGCGGAGTCACAGCGTCATCTGGAGCAGTTCTTCGGTGCCTGTGTGTTTCACTGGTATGGTCACAGCGAGCGTGTCGTGCTCGCAGGACAGGGACGTGAATCCAATCACCTGCATTTCTGGCCCACCTACGGCTTCGTCGAGTTCGGCGAGGCGGATGCGGAGGGAAACCGCGAGATCATCGGCACCTCGTTTCACAATCACGTCATGCCGCTGATTCGGTATCGCACCGGTGATTATTGTAGCCCGACTTTCCAAAGTCGAGGATCGGGAACCGGAGACTCGACTCTGGAGAGTCAAGCTACATGGCCAGCCGTCGAAGCCGTAGTGGGCCGCGATTACGAGTTTCTCATCAGCGCCACCGGCCGCCGCATCTCGCTCACCGCGATCAACATGCACGACCGCATCTTCGACGGCCTGCTGGCCGTGCAGTTTTTTCAGGAGCGCGCAGGCGAGGTCGAATGCCGCTATCAAACCAGCCCGCAGTGGCAAAGCTGTCGCGAGGAGGCGATGCGGGCGGGTTTGCTGAAGAAACTGGGCGATGATTTCACCCTCGCTTTGCGTGAGGTGAAGGAAGTGGAGAAAACTAGCGCTGGGAAGCACAGGTGGCTTGTGACATTCATGTCACGATAACCATATCATTGGGACTTAGTGAGAAGGGAAATAAAACCAGCAAGCATGCCCCATATCATCATGATGAATATGCCGGCACCAAAGAGGTAAAAGCTCCAGTGAAGTAATTTGTGGTTCCAACAGAGGAAGATATCCATCTGTCGACAAAACGTAGGTAAGCGCTTGTTGATCAAGCAACTCCCAGTGATGCATAATCCAAAAACAATCATAGACACGCTCATTCCGCACAGCCCTATCGCTATGATGATCTGCACGAGTTCGGAGAAAGCTTCCATTTCCTCACAAGGATAAATCGAAGAGCACATAGCACTCATTTTCCAATGAAACAACTCGCCCAATACCAGGACGGACGTCTTGAACTGCAGGAGGTGCCTGTTCCGGTGCCGCCGCCGGGAGGGATCCTGGTGCGGGCGACGTGTTCGGTGATTTCACCTGGAACGGAGCGGATGAAGGTGGAGCAGGCGCGGATGTCGCTGCTGCAAAAGGCGAAGGCCCGTCCCGATCAGGTGAGGAAGGTGATCGACACAGCGAAGACACTGGGCTGGAAGGCTGCGATGGAGAAGGTGCGCAACCGGCTCGAATCGCCAACGCCACTCGGTTATTCAGCCGCGGGTGTGGTGGTGGCCGTGGATGAATTGAACACGCGTTTCCGTGTCGGTGATCGTGTCGTGTGCGGCGGCGCGGAATGCGCGCATCACGCGGAAATGATCGCGGTGCCGGATTTGCTTGCGGCTCCCATTCCCGAAGGCGTTGAAGACTGGCAGGCGGCCTACACGACGTTGGCGTCGATTTCGATGGAGGCGGTGCGTCAAAGCGGTGCGCGGCTGGGTGAACGTGTGCTGGTGATGGGACAGGGGCTCGTGGGCCTGCTGACGACGAATTTGCTCAAAGCCTCGGGTGCGCGCGTGATGGCGTCTGATTTTGTCGGATTACGATTGGGAGCTTCCAAACAAATGGGAGCCGAGCGAGTCGTGAATCCAAAGGAGTCAAAGCTCGAAGACGAAGTGCGCGAGTGGACGGGTGGTAACGGCGTGGACGCGGTGTTGCTCTGTGTGGGCGGCAAAGGATCGGAAGCGGCTGATGCGGCGATCGCATGTCTGCGCGATCGCGGCGTGATGGTGATCGTGGGCATCTACGATGCCGAGCTGTCGTGGAAGACGGCCTACATGAAGGACATCCAGGTGCGCTACTCGCGCAGCTACGGTCCCGGTCGTTACGATCTACAGTACGAGTGGGGCGGGCACGATTATCCCATCGGCCATGTGCGCTGGACGGAGAACCGGAATTTTGAAGCGTGTCTGGAACTGATGCGCACGGGACAGCTTGATTTGAAGCCGGTGACGACACGGCACGTGGCGTTTGGCGATGTTCTCGATGTTTACGACAAGCTGGAAAACGAGCTTGGCGTTGTGATTGAGCATGGGAATGCGGAATGCGGAATGCGGAATGCGGAATCCAAGTCTGCCGACGCTTTCACGGGTATTCATTCCGAATCCCGAATTCCGAATTCCGAATTCCTAGATGTCATCGGCGCAGGGAACTTCGCCCGCACCATGCTGTTGCCGCACTTGAAGGGAAAAATCGCGTTCGGGACGATTGTGAACGCCACGGGGCTCAGTGCACGACATGTGAAGGAGAAGTTTGGCTTTGCGAACGCGGAGGCGGACGCGGCGAAGGTGCTTGCAGGACGGAGCGGGGCCGTGATGATCGGCACGCGGCATCATCTGCATGCGCCATTCGTTTTGAAGGCGCTTCAAACGGGCAGACAGGTGTTCGTGGAGAAACCGTTGTGCCTGACAAAGGAGGAGCTGGCGCAGATCGACGAGGCAATGAGTTCAGGAGGCGGCAGCGTGTTGGTGGGATTCAACCGCCGCTTCGCACCGGCCACGACAGCGATGATGGAAGCGCTCAATAACGTCTCCGGGCATAAGACGCTGGCATTTCATGTGAACGCGGGCGTGCTGGCGCCGGATCACTGGTATGCGAACGCCGCAGAGAGTGGCGGACGCGTGCTGGGCGAGGCGTGTCACTTCTTCGACTTCGCCTGTCATGTGCTCGGCAGGCCGGTGAAGGTGACGGCGCAGACCGTCGGCAGGCCGAAGGCGCCGGATTCGGTCACTGCGCAGATCGAATTCGCCGGTGGATCGTCAGCGCAGGTGATCTACTCGGCGGAAGGAGACTCGGCATTTCCGAAGGAGTCGTTCCGCGTGTTTGCAAACGGGCTGGTCGTGGAATGCGAGAACTTCATGAGACTGTCCATCTTCCGGAAGCGGAAGGAAACGGTGAAAAAATTCGCGTCGAAGGGCCATGCGGAGGAAATGGCGGCCTGGCTGGCCTTTTTGCAGAATGGAGCGGCGCATCCGCTGCCCTATGAGCAATCACGGCAGAGCATGCGGCTGACGTTTGCCGCGTTGGATTCGATCCGGGAGGCAAGAAGCATCGAATTGTGATGAAGGCGGCCTGGTATGCGCGCAGGCTGCGCGCGATGAGCATGGGCGAGATCGGGCGGCGGGTGATCGAGCGCTTCGGACGGCTGCGCGAGCCGGAAAAACTGCGCAAGATCACGCGCAAGTCGTGGGATGGGGCGTTCACGGAGTTTCCGAGGCTGCCATGGAGGGAGCGCGTGCCGCCGGAGCTGCGCAGACTGCTCGCGGCAGACGCGGAGAGGCTCGTGCGCGGTGAATGGGAGTTGTTTGGCTGGAAGAGCGTGGAAGTCGGCGCGCCGCCATGCTGGCACCGCGACGCGACGCTGGGTGTGGTCATCGATCCTGACATCCCATCGCGGAAGCTGGATCATCGTCATCTGGAGCACGATGCGGACGCACGGGCGATCTGGGAGATCAACCGCTGGTCGGAAATGACGCGCATGGCTATGCACAGCGCCCTCAACGGCGACGTGCATGCGATCCGTGTGGCGCAGCTCTGGCTGGAAGACTGGTGTGACCGCAACACGCCGGGCCATGGCATCAACTGGACGAGTCCGCTGGAGGCGGCACTGCGTTTGATGAACTTCTGCTGGTTCGACGCGCTGGTGCGCGGCTGTAATGATCCCGAACTGGCCCGTCGGCAGGATGAGTTGACGGTGCGCATTGTTCCGGCGCATGCGTGGTGGGTGTGGAGGCGGCGTTCGTTCGGATCCTCGGCCAACAATCACCTCATCGGTGAACTGGCCGCGCTGGTGATGGCGGTCGTGCGCTGGCCGGCGCTCGCTCGTCTAGCCTCCTCCGCGCAACGCGTGTGGAAGCTACTGGAGCGGGAGATTTTGAGCCAGTTCGCCATCGACGGCGGAAACAAGGAGCAGGCACTGCATTATCATCTCTTCGCGTGGGAAATGTGCTGGCATGCTGGAAAGGCGGCAGACGGCCTGAAGGGCGAGGTGCTCGAACGGCTGACGAAAGCAGCGCAATTTTTCGTGGACCTGGCCGAAACACCGGACGCGTGGGATTTTGGGGACTCGGATGACGCGCAGGTGCTGCCGCTGGCTTTGAAGAGATCGAATGCTGCCTCGGAGTTCCGCAGCTGGCTGCTGGGAAGGGCGGAGGGAGCGGCGTTGCGCTTCTGGTTGGGTGAACCACCGAAAGGTTTGAAAGCCTCCATGCGCAGCCAGTGGCTCCTCCATGCCGAGAGCGGTCATGCCATTTGGCGTGATGGACGATGGACGGCGCGGCTGGACGCCTCGCCGCTCGGACTCGGCAGCATGGCGGCGCACGGGCACCTCGACGCGCTGCATGTGTCACTGTGGTTTGAACAGCATGCGCTGGTGATTGATCCGGGGACGGGCGCTTACTACAGTAACACCGCCTTGCGCGCCAGATTGGCTGATTGGGATGCACACAATGCGCCGCTCCCGTTGAATGCCCACTCTACGCCGCGTCGCCTCGGAGCGTTCTTATGGGTAAGACATCATGCTAGGCCGACGATGAAGACGCAGGATGCAGCCTGCACCATGGCTTTCGAGCATGAAGGCAGGCAGGTTCAGCGTACCGTGAATGCTGCGGAAGGGCAGGTGGAGATCCGTGACGAAGCGGAGCCGACTGATCCGCATGTGGTGACATGGCGGCTCGCGCCGGGCTGGAAGATCGGGCATGAATGCGACCGCAGATTTGTATGCACGCATCCAGATTCGATTCCAGTGCATGTGATTTTAGATGGAGATGACATCATGAGCTATGCGCTTGTGGAGCGCGAGGCATCCCCCCATTTCCGTGAGGTGGTGAGCACGCAGGCTCTACAGGTCACCTTTCGCGGCGTGTTGACCACGACTTGGCAGAAGACCGTCTGACAGACTTACCATTTCAAAATGAAAAGGCGCGGGAGGTGATCCCGCGCCTTTTTTTGCTCCCGGCGACCACACCAGCGCGATCGTTGCAACTCACGTCGGCCATGCCAGCATGATACCGCCCATGAACACAACCCGACCCACCCGCACGCGTCATGGCGTGATCGCCTTCGCCGTTCTGCTTGGCATCATCCACTACATCGACCGCGTGTGTATCTCAAAGGCGCGCCCGCTCATCCAGGCCGACCTGGGATTTACGGATGCACAGATGGGACTCGTGTTCTCCGCCTTCACACTGGCGTACGCACTCTTTGAAATACCCGGAGGGTGGCTGGGTGACAAGTGGGGACCGCGGCGCGTGCTGTTGCGCATCGTGATGTTTTGGAGCGTGTTCACTGCGGCCACGGGCTATGCCTGGAACTTTGTCTCGATGCTGGTGTGCCGCTTCCTCTTCGGCATGGGCGAAGCCGGCGGATTCCCGAATATCACTAAGATGTTCAGCATCTGGCTGCCGCAGCGTGAGCGCGACGTGGCGCAGGGCATCACTTGGCTGGCGGCGCGTTGGGGCGGCGCACTCACGCCGCTGCTCGTCACCTGGGTGCTGAGTTTTGTGACTTGGCGGATGACATTTCTGCTCTTCGCCGGACTTGGCGTGATCTGGGTGATCTCATTCTACTCATGGTTCCGCGACAACCCGCGAGACCACCCCGCTGTGAACGCTTCTGAGCTGGCCCTACTCAAGGAAGCCGCAGAGAATCTGGGCAGCGAGCATGTGCGGATTCCTTGGAGGCGGCTCTTCACCACGCGCTCCGTGCTGCTGCTTTGGGTCTATTACTTCTGTATCAGTTACGTCTGGTATTTCTACATCACCTGGCTGCCGAAGTACATGGAAGAGGAGCTGAAGATGGATATGCAAAGCCACTGGGCATCCATCCTTAATGGCATGCCTCTGTTCCTCGGCGGCATTGGCTGCTTCATCGGCGGTGTCGTGGCCCGCCGCCTAGCCATGCGCGCTGGATGCCTGAGCCGGGCACGCCGCCTGATCGGCGTGACGGGCATGCTGGCCGCAGGCGCGTTGATCGCCTTCGCCGCAGTGCAACATCACCCCGTCCATGCGATGATGGCGCTCGGACTCTCCGGATTCTTCAACGACCTCTCCATGCCAGGCGCGTGGGGAGCCTGTATGGACGTCGGCGGGAAACTGGCAGGCTCAGTCTCGGGAAGCATGAACATGATCGGCAACCTCGGCGGTGCGCTCGGCGGCATCGCCGTGCCGTGGCTCATGCGGTTGACTCATCAAAGCTGGAGCACCGTCATGTGCGTGGCGGCAGGCACTTATCTGATCTCCGCACTATGCTGGGCGTTCATCAACAGCGACGAACGCTTGCATGGTGAGTGAACCGCGCAAGGCTCTTTGAATCCCCTGCTGCTTGTCCACCCATACTTGCAGGGGGGCTTCGATCAGTCCTCGCTGCTCGCCGCCGCAAGGGAGGCGATCACATTGATGTCTTCGAGTGTCGTAGTGTCGCCCTTGAGCGCTTCACCGGAGGCGATCTGCTTCAGAAGGCGGCGCATGATCTTGCCGGAACGTGTTTTTGGCAGCGCGGCGGCGAAGCGGACTTCATCCGGCGTGGCGACAGGGCCGATGACGTTGCGGACGTGTCGCTTGAGCTCTTCACCGAGTTCGCGGCTGGTCTTGATGCCCTCCTTCACCGTGACAAAGCAGACGACGCCCTGGCCTTTCATCTCATCAGGTCGGCCCACCACAGCGGATTCGGCGACGGCGGGATGTGAAACGAGGGCGCTTTCCACCTCGGCGGTGCCGAGGCGGTGGCCGGCGACATTAAGTACATCGTCAATGCGACCGATGATCCAGATGTAGCCGTCCTTGTCACGACGCGCTCCGTCGCCGGCGAAGTACCAGCCTTTGAAGTCGGACCAGTAGGTCTTCTGATAACGATCCTTGTCGCCCCAGATGCCGCGCAGCATGGACGGCCAGGGTTTTTTGATGACAAGTTTGCCCTGCTCATTGGTGCCGACTTCGTTGCCTAAATCATCGACAATGCCGACATCGACGCCGAAGAACGGCAGCGTGGCGGTGCCGGGCTTCGTCGGGATGGCACCCGGGAGCGGTGTGACCATGATGCCGCCAGTCTCGGTCTGCCACCAGGTATCGACGATCGGGCATTTGCCGCCGCCGACGAGCTTGTGATACCACATCCACGCCTCGGGATTGATCGGCTCGCCGACGGTGCCGAGCAGGCGCAGGCTGCTGAGATCGTGCTTCTTGAGCCATTCGTCACCCCATTTCATAAAGGCGCGGATAGCGGTGGGAGCGGTGTAGAAGATGCTGACCTTGTACTCGTCAATGATGCGCCAGAAGCGATCATTCTCCGGCCAGTTCGGCGCGCCTTCATACATGAGTGAGGTCGCGCCCATCGCTAGCGGACCATAGACCATGTAGCTGTGGCCGGTGACCCAGCCGATGTCGGCAGTACACCAGTACACATCGTCATCGCGGAGATCGAAGACGTATTTGCAAGTCATGTAGCTGTGCAGCAAATAGCCGCCGGTAGTGTGGAGGATGCCCTTGGGCTTGCCGGTCGATCCGCTGGTGTAGAGGATGAATAGCGGTGCCTCGGAATCGAGCGCCACGGCGGGGCAGTTCGCATCGACGTACTCGAGCTCGCGATGCCACCACACATCACGACCTTGCTCGATGTGGACGTCATTGCCGGTGCGCTTGAGCACGATGACGGTCTTCACCGGCGTGTCGCCTCCCTTGAGGGCGTCATCGACATTCTTCTTCAGCGGAACCACCGCGCCGCGTCGGTAGCCACCATCGGCAGTGATGATCACCGTCGCGCCGCAGTCCACCGCGCGGTCCTTGATGGATTCCGCGCTGAAACCGCCGAACACGACGCTGTGCAGTGCGCCGATGCGCGCGCAGGCCAGCATGGCTACGGCGGCCTCCGGTACCATCGGCATGTAGATCATGACGCGGTCACCTTTCCTGACCTTGTTGCGCTTCAGCACGTTGGCAAAGCGGCACACGTCGCGGTGGAGCTGCTGGTAGGTGATGATGCGCTTCTCGCCGGGTTCGCCTTCCCAGATGATGGCGGCCTTCGTCTTGCGGCAGCCATCAAGATGACGATCGAGGCAGTTTTCGCTGACGTTGAGCTTGCCGCCGACAAACCACTTCGCATTCGGGCATTTCCAGTCGAGCACCTTGGTGAAGGGTTTCGTCCACGCCAGCTCCTTCGCCTCCGCACCGAAGAACTTGGCCGGATTCTTCAGCGACTCAGCGTGCATGCGCTTGTACTGCGCCATGGAGCTGATGCGGGCCTTTTTGGAAAACTCCGCCGAAGGCTTGAAAACGCGGTTCTCGACGAGGAGGCTCTTTGTCGATGTAGTTGTGGCTTTGGCGGCGGTCTTCTTTTTGGCGGCGGCTTTTTTGCTCATGGCAGGGATGGGTCGGCGTTGGAGGCGCAGAGTAGAAAGCGGAGAGGCAATCGCGCAAGGCGAAGCTGCATCTGTCTTGACGTGGAAGGCCAACTTCACCTTGCCACGTCGTCCCCAAGCCCTACGATGGCAGCTTCTCATCTCCCCATGTCCCTTCGTACCAGCCTGAGTCTGCCATTGGTCTTTCTAGCGTGCCTCCATGCGAGGGCACAGACTTATTCGAACAGCATTGTCGCTGTCGTCGATGGACACCCCATCGCTGCGTCCGAGGTGCGTGATACAATCAAGGCCCAGGAGCAGATCCTCGCCTTCCAGTATCGGAATGATCCTGCTGGCCTCAATAAAGCGATGACGCAACTGCGAGCCTCAGCCGTCGAAACGCTCATCGACCGCGAAGTGCTTCTAGCCGAGTTCAAAAAAATCGGCGGCACCATCAAGGCGCAGTACGTCGATGACGACATCAACACCATCATCCGTGAGAGCTTCAAAGGAAACCGCGACGCCTTTGTGGACGAACTGAACAAGTCCGGCATGTCACTGAAAAAATTCCGGGAGCTACGCGAGAAGATGGTCATCATGAACGTCATGCGCGCCCGCAATTCCGGCGAGCATCCGCCGGCGACACCGCGGGAAGTCGAGGAATACTACAAGAAGAACGTGGACAGTTGGCGCGAGGGGGACCAGATTAAGATCTCGACCATCACCATCCCAAAATTCAGTGGTGAGGCCGGGTCCAGCCCTGAAAAACAGCGCAGGTTGGCCCAAGACATCCGGGCCAAGGTAGCGGGCGGCGCAGACTTCTCTGTCACTGCCAAGACCTACTCCCAAGACAGCCGTGCTGAAAGCGGCGGAGCCTGGGATTGGATGGCCAAAACGGACATGATGCCCGCCATCGCCAACGCCGCCATGGATCTCAAGACAGGCGGAGTCAGCCCTGTCATCGACCAAGAAGCATCGTACATCATCGTGGCTTGCGACGCCAAGAAGCTCGGCACCGCGCCAACGCTGGAATCCAAGCGCCCCGAGATCGAGAAGATGATCAACGCGGAAAAATCCAAGGCCAACATCGACAAATGGATGGAGTCCGTCCGCAAGAAGCACGTCATCAAAAGACTTTAACCGCCCCCTCTCACGCCGTGATCCAAATCGTTTTCAACGACATCAGCGCCGCCGAGCTCTCCCAGCTCCCCGCGCAGGTGCAATTCCATCTCCTTGAGGCCCTGAACATCCAGCCCGCCGACATCGACGACACCATTCTTGGCAAACGCTACGGCGTGCTCGAACGCGGTAGCAAAAAACTTTTCCGCTGCCGTGCGGGCGACCACCGCATCTACTTCAGCATCGTCGAAGGCAACGTCCGCGTGCATCGCGTGCTACACAAAAACACGCTCACTGACTTCCTTTACCGCAGCAACCTGCCCGGCTCTGGTGAAGACGAAGCGCTGAGCCAGTCCAAAAACTTCTGGCACCTCATTGATGAGGGCGCGAAGACCTTGAAGGTGGCGTAGCAATGCGGAACCCGGAAGGTAGATTGCGGAATGATCCGGATCTGCATTTGAAACGTTATTCCGCACTCCATCATGGCCCCGCTCTCCTTACAGGCTCTCCTATCCGATGAAGCCCTGCGCCAACAGGAGTTTCCCGTCATTAAAGACAGTCTGTTCCTCGCGCATGCCGGAGTCACCATCCTGCCGCGCCGTGTCGCACGCACGATGCAGGACTATCTGGAGCAAAGCTGCCTGCGCATGCAGGAGTATCCCGAAGCCTGGCGCGCGGTGAATGAGACACGTGTCGTCGCGGCACAGCTCATCGGCGCCAAAGCCAGCGAGATCGCGCTCATCGGCCCGACTTCCGTGGGATTGAGCCTCGTCGCGAACGGATTGCCCTGGCAGGCCGGTGACGAAGTCGTCAGCTACCTCGACGATTATCCGGCCAACGTCTATCCTTGGAGTGATTTGGAGCGCCACGGCGTCTTGCTGAAACATCTCAAACCCGCAGCTCCGGGCGAGATCACACCCGAACTCGTCGAAGCGGCGCTCACACCGAAGACGAAGCTCGTCGCACTCGCCTCCTGCCACTTCCAGAGTGGCTACCGCATCGAAATCGACCGCATCGGGCGCATGTTGCGCGAACGCGGCGTGCTGTTCTGCCTTGATGCCATTCAAACCGTCGGCGCGTTCGAAACCCGAGTCGATCATGTCGATTTCCTCTCCGCTGACTCACACAAATGGATGCTCGGGCCGATGAGCGCGGGCATTTTTTATGTGCGTGAAGAATTGCAGGACATGCTGCGCCCCAGTCTGCTTGGTTCCTGGAACGTGCGCAGCCCGAACTTCATCGCGCAGGAACAAATCGCCTTCGAACGCGGCGGACGTCGCTACGAACCCGGCGCGCTCAACATCTCCGGCATCCTCGGCATGAAGGCCGGCATCGACTTGATTCAGGAAGTCGGCCTCGAAGCCATCAGCGCGCAATTGTTGAAGCTCAAAGCCCGCCTCCACGCTGGCCTCGCCCCCCAAGGCTTCACCTTCCTCGGCCCCGATCCAAAAAGCATCAACGCTTCAGCCATCACGACCGTTCAGCACGCCTCACGCTCGCTTGAGGACATCTCCAAGCATCTCGCGTCGAACAACATCGCCACCTCCCTGCGCCACAACCGCGCCGGCCAGCCCCTGCTGCGCTTCAGCCCGCACTTCTACAACACCGAAACCGAGATGGATCGTGTGGCGGAGGTGATCAACGAGACAGGCTGACTGAATCAGCACTGGATTCGCATGAAATTTCATGTTCACTCCAGACATGTTCCAGCTCGAAGACATCCACCCGCTCACGGACTTCCAACGCAACGCCAAGAATCACTTGAGCCGCGTGAACAAAACCGGACGTCCGGAGGTTCTGACGGTGAACGGGCGAGCCGAAGCTGTCCTGCTGGGCCGCAATGCTTATGAAAAGATCCAGGACGCCATGGAAGAACTGGCGGCCATCAAATCCGTCCAAACGAGCCTCAAGGAACTGGCCGCAGGCAAGACAATCTCCGCCAAGACCGTGCATCAAAGACTGCGCGAGTTATGAGCTTTGAGGTCGAATACACCGCGAATGCTCAGCATGAACTTGAGGATGTTTATCTCTGGATCAAAGCCCGTGCCCCGATCTCCGCTGCTCGCTGGCGCGATGATGTGATCGCCAAAGTCGAATCGCTTTCGACCGACCCACAACGCCATCGTCTGGCACCGGAGAGCCGCAGGTTCCCCGTCGACATACGTCAGTTGCTGTTCCGCAAACGCCGCAGTCAGTTCCGCATTCTTTTCACCATCACCGGGCGTCGCGTGATCATCTTGTCGTTTCGCCATCACTCGCGCTGGCCACTGGAAGAAGGTGATTTGCCTCTTTGATCCAGCAACCACTGCCGCACTTCCACAAGACGGAAGAGGAAATGGATCGTGTGGCGAATGTGATCGGCGAGGTGATGCGATCACAATAACCGCGGCTGCATCCAAACCGGGTAGATAGCTGAAAGCACGAGAAGCGCGGTGCCGCCGACGACAAGCGCTGGTCTTCCACCTTTAGTTGCGACGCTACTTGGCGACTTTAGATCGAGCCATCCACTGAGCATGAAGAGAATCACTCCCAGAAACCAGATGCCATCTGCCTGCCCGTTGATTGAGAGATGGGAAAACATGTTGTCTTCACTCAGTTTGGAGACTGCCTCCCGCAACTATTCTTTGTTCGCATCCGAAAGCCGGCGTTACATCACCGGCATCGAAAGCAACAGGCAAATTCGATGCAGCAATACCGCGCAGACTAATCCCAACGACGCAAGGAAACCGAACTGGCGTTTCACTCGCCGGGCCAGGATGAAGCCAAACATGATCGCAGTGAGGTCAACGAGACTAACCCACAATGAGATAGCGGTGTTCATTACGCCGGCCTATCACCGCCGCACCGTCGCTGGCAATGACTTTTCCCGCGCCGAAAGAATCGCCGTGTGGGCGGCATCGACTTCGGCGGTTTCGAGGGTCTTTTCGGGGCTGCGGTAGGTGAGGGTCCAGGCGATGGATTTGCGGTCTGCGGCGAGACGTTTGGCCGGTTGGGTCGGTGAAGACGTCGAAGACTTCGCTGGCGATGAAAAGCGGCTCTTTCTGGCTGGCGAAATCGGAGTGAAGTGATCACTGGGGAAGTGTCAGCACTTTGAAGTCCCACATCTCGATCTCGTATTTTTTGCCTATTTCACGCTCGGGCAAAATAAGCCTCAATGTGAGCCTTTGCTCCGAAAAGCGGCGTGCCGTAATTTTCCCGCAGGGTGCAGTAACTCTGATCACTTTCTTCTCCGGTGTTGGCACCTCAGTGACGTTGGCATTCGAAGAAATACTGAAGTTAAACGTGTTAACGGAGGCGCTTGCGTCCCATGCAGGATCTTTAATCTGAAAAGTGATGGCAATGGCGGTGTCCTCTTCCAGCTTTCTCGCATCTCCTCGCAAGACGAGATCTGCTTGCATCTCATGACGTTGATCCTTGTCATGCGTTTTAGGATCGTTGAATGAGTAGCGAAGTATGCGATCAGCGCCAATAACAGGCTCTGAACGTTCACCTGTAGGCTGGGGGTACATATAGTCACCTTTGTATCCCCTCGAGACGCTCCATTCGAGAATGACACCGTCTTTAAGCGCGGACTTTTGAGTCAGAGTTGCCAGATGCACGGGAATCTCGTCGAGGTTGGCTTTGGCATACTCAGCCGACACGTTGGCTTCGGCGGGTGTCATTTGGCGTGGTGGGGCGGCCACGCCGGCTTTGATCTCCAGCATCTTTCCTGCGGGTAAAAGAACGGGGCCTGCTGCCGTGGTGACGCTGACGGTGCCTTCATGCGTGCCGAGGATTTCCTGAGTGCCTGCCACCGCAAAGAAGCGGGTGCCTTTCACGGCGAGGAGGGCAGCCGGTGTCTTCAGCCGGAATTCGCCTTGTCGCTGTTGTTTGAGCTGTTCGCCGTTGATGTTGAGAAACAGGCGGCCTTTGAGCAACTCCAAGCTGTGCGGCTCGGCTATGCCTTCGGGTAGCTTCACCGTCGTATCTGGGCCAAGTCGTGCTGTGCCAGTGGTGGCCCCGTTCCCCAGGGTGATCGATGCCCCGCTTCCTTCGCCTGTGCGGATCACATCGCCGAGTTTGGCCTCCAGCACTTGGGCGGCCTCTGTTTTTTTGGGTCAGCTGCTCCGCTTGGCTCCATCCAGCTCCTCTTTACCCACCTCGACCTTGCCTGTGATCGCAAACAACTGCGCTCCGGGCAGGACTACGACTTCCTTGGGTGTTTGTCCTGCGAGCTGAGCGGTGCCCACCAGCAGTAAAGCCGTGACCCTGAGGCAATGTGATCGGGTAACTTTCATGAGTTAGCATGCGACTGTCTTGGAAATGTTCAACTTGGCACCACTTCCCAGACCACCTGTGGCTCGGGGATGCCTTTGAGCACGAGGTCGGGATGCGGCTGTGTTTTCACTTCGTCGCGGACGAGCGAGTGGGTGCGGGCGGAGATGAGGACTTTGCCGCCTTCGGCTTGGGATTCGATGCGGGCGGCGAGATTCACGGCGCGGCCGATGACAGTGTAGTCGAGGAAGTCGGATGAGCCGAAGTTGCCGACGGTGACGAAGCCGGTGTGAATGCCGATGCCGATGTGCAGCGGGTCGTAGCCGCGTTTGCGCCAGCTTTCGTTCAGGCGGGTCATCTCCTGCTGCATGTTGAGCGCCATCTGCACGGCATGCAGGGCGTGTTTTTCGTCCGCAGCCGGTGCGCCGAAGAAGACCATGACGCAGTCGCCAATGAACTTGTCCAGCGTGCCGCCGTGGCGCTCGATGATGGGTGTCATGGCGGCGAAGTATTCGTTGAGGCGCGTGGCAACCTCGTCCGGCTCAGCGCGTTCGGTCCAGGCGGTGAAGCCGCGGATGTCGGAGAAGAAGATCGTCAGCTCACGACGCTCGGTGGAGGCTGGGGCGGACTTATCGGTGTCCACCAGTCGCTCCAGAACGGGGCGGGCGATGTAGCGGCCCAGCACGCTCACCACGCGTGAGCGGTCTTTTTTCATCATCGCAGCCTCCAGACCCAGCAAAAGAAGCGTGGAGCCGCCGAAAGCCGCCAGCACAGGAACGAGCGGCAGCATCAGGTTGGCATTCGCCGCCTGAAAGGCCGCCCAGCACCACAAAACACTGATGGTGATAAAGACCGCGATGCCAATCCACACTCGCGCGGGCCACATGCCGAGTCCGAGCAGCGTCCCGGTGGCGATGATGAGCAGCATTTGCTGCCAGCGGGGGAGAAAGCGCAGGTGGTTTCCGGTGAGGATGTCGCTCACCAGCGTGGCCTGCACCGCCACGCCGGGCATGCGGCCGATGGAGGTGTTGGCGATGTCCGTGTTCCCACTGCTCGCCAGGCCGATCAGCACCGCGCGGTCTTTGAACGCCGCCTTGGCTCGCTCACCCTCCTCAGGCACCTCGACCGCCAGATGGAGGTCAAGGTATTGATAAGCGGGCGTGAAGATGCTGATGTCGCCCAGAAAGTTAACCCGGTATTGCCCATGCTCATCGATCGGGATGTGCAGCGTGCCGCGTGGGGTGTCCACCAGCGTCACCTCATGGCCGGGAGCGATGCGGATCTGGTCCTCCTTGAGTCCGAGGTAGGAGATCACCGTTTGCATCGCCAGGCTGGGATACAGGCGGCCTTCATGGGCAAAGAACAGCGGCGCGCGACGGATCACGCCATCCGCATCTGGCACCACATTGACCGCGCCGTAACCAGCTTGCAGCCTCGCGAAGGGCGGGATGGGCTGATGGCCCTTCACGAGTGCCCAATCCTTCACTTGCAGGCCAAAGCGGCTGCCATCCGGTAGAAAGTGCGGCTTTTCATCCGGCAGCGTCGCTTCCAGCTCTGCCTGCTCAAAATGATAGGCCAGAGTGACCTGCCCGTGCTCCTCCACCGCCGTCTTGAGCATAGCGTCCTGCTCGGGTGCCTCGGAAGGCTCAGTGAACAAAACATCGAACGTCACATGCCTTGCTCCCACCGCCTTCAGGATGCGCAGCACATTCCCATGCACCGCCCTTGGGAAAGGCCACCTGCCCAACACCGATCCCACATCCCGGTCGCCGATGCCCACGAGTCGCACCTCGTCGGAAACAGGCTGTGGCTTTCGTATTCGTAAGCGGGCGTCCACTGTCAAATCTTCCACTGAGGTGGACCCCGAAATTCGAGCCAGGGTCTAAGGTATGATAAGATGGTGGTT
>CAYQWE010000064.1:0-17423 GCA_964421275.1 uncultured Prosthecobacter sp. | reverse complement strand
GCAATGTTGTCGGCTATACCAATCTCTGTGTCAACTACGCCATAGGCAACGTCGTGGCTCATGACTTGGTGAAGGCCTGTGATTACTACCGCAAGGCCAACGAATACTACCGTAAAGCCGGGGAGGGCGGTGATGCAGTCGGCTATTTCAACCTCGGATTGAACTACGGTGCGGGGAATGGAGTGGTACAGGATTGGGGGAAGGCCGGGGAATATTACCTTAAGGCCGGGGAGCTTGGTGTGGGAAACGGTTACAACAACCTCGGAATCATGTACGAGAAGGGTCTTGGTGTTGCAGAAGATGTGGTGAAGGCCAACGAATATTACCTCAAAGCCGGACAGCTTGGTTCTGGAGGCGGCTATTTGAATCTTGGAGTTAGCTACGAGGGCGGCCGCGGCGTGAAGCCGGACATGGTGAAGGCCAATGAGTACTACCTCAAAGCCGGGAAGCTTGGTGTGGGCTCTGGCTACTCGAATCTTGGAAACAGCTATGCGAAGGGCCGTGGCGTGGTGCCAGATCCGGTGAAAGCCAATGAATACTATCGCAAGGCCGGAGAGCTAGGTGAGGGAATCGGCTTCAGGAACCTCGGAAACAGCCATATTCAAGGGCGCGGCGTGGTACAGAACATGGGGAAGGCTAACGAATACTTCCGCATGGCTGGGGAACTCGGTGACGGAGGAGGCTATTTCAACCTTGCAAACAGCTATGCAAACGGTCGTGGTGTGGAGCCGGATCAGAGAAAGGCTAACGAATACTTCCGCATGGCCGGGGAGCTTGGTGATGGCGGCGGCTACTTAAACCTGGGATTTAGTTACGCCACAGGCAATGGTGTGACTCAGGACATGGTGAAAGCCAATGAGTGTTTCCTCAAGGGGGGGCAACTTGGGAATGGTCCCAGCTACAACAACCTCGGAGTCAGTTATGCGAAAGGCATTGGTGTGCCGCAGGACTGGGGAAAGGCCAGGGAGTATTGCCTCAAGGCTGCGGAGCTTGGTGATGGCGGCGGCTACAACGATCTTGGTGTCATGAGCGCTCAAGCCCTTGGCGTGGCACAGGACTGGGGGAAAGCCAACGAGTATTATCGCAAAGCCGGGGAGCTTGGTTATGCACTTGGTTACTTCAACCTCGGAAACAGCTACGCAGAAGGCAATGGCGTGTTGAAGGACATGACGAAAGCGAAGGAGTTCTACCAAAGGGCGGCCGATCTCGGCAGCATGGAAGCTCGGCGGAAGCTGGAAGAACTGAAGTGATCCCCGACGACCACCATCAATCTGGCATCAAAGACGCGTCAAACTACCAACCGAAACAACCCAAGCATCCCATCATGCAACACTCCCTCCACACCCTGTTCCTCTGCCTCAGCCTCACGCTGCTGTCCGGCTGCATGAACACCACACCCAACGTGACCGTCGGCATGACCACGGCGGAACTCCAATCGAAATTCGGGCCACCTCGTCACAAACAGCCCGCTCCCAATGGCGGAGAGCATTGGTACTACAATGCGAATGTTGCCACATCGAGCTACACCAAGACTAACAGCGAAGGTTCATTCCTGGGAATCCCCGTGACCGGCGTGGAACATTCGAGATCGACCGTTTATACCACCCAGACGGTGCCCATCACCATTTCGCCTTCCGGCCGGGTGGTTGAGGCGCCTAATGGTCATGTCAAATCGAACCGCTAAGGCGTGTTTGAAAACCTGTCTGGAAGTCGCGGAGTGACGAACGTGTCGTAGCCCGGCCTTTCAAGGCTGTGAACGAGGGCAGGTGATTGTCAGCCCCTCATAGAGTGGCGCGGAGTGACACCCGAACCGGGGACTGTCACCAATAGGATTCGGACATCACCTGCCGGCGATGAACGTCAGCACATCGGCCACATCCAGCGCGGTGAGCACGCTTTCCAGGCCTTCGGGCATGATCGAAGTCGTCAGCGTTTTGAGTTCTTGAATGTCGGCACGCAAAACGACGATCTCAGCGCCGCCGGGCAGGCGGTGGAGTGCCGACCCGAGACCAGGAAGAACGGGGGAGAAGCTGAACATTCGGCTCAGCGCAGCAGGGCCGTGAAGCCAGCCTGCTCGAAGTGCGCGTCTCCGGTCAGCGCCTCGCGCAGGTGGTGCTGGCGCATGACGGCGAAGCTGATGCAGTCCGTCATCTGCCATTCCTTGTCCCGATGACGGCGAAACAGATCCAGCGCGGACTTGAAAAGCGCGGGAGATGAAGGAACCACCTCCCAGCCCGCCGTTTTGCGCAGCATGTCATTGATGGCGACAAACTCACTCCGTTGATGCGGTCCGTGCAGCGCATCGCCCAGTTCAATGAGCACGGCCTCGGTGGTGACAAACCTGCGGGCCTTCACCCGCGACTCATGGATGGCGAGAGCATGCGCGGCATCACGGCGGTCCAGCAAGGCGAGGAAATAGAATGTGTCGGCAAAGACGGCCCTCATGCGCGCGGCGGGGGGTCAAGCAGCAGTCTTGCGCGGGCGGGAGAGCCGCTGCTCACGCCGCGAGGCCAGTTTCAGCAGGGCTTTCAAGAAAGGCGGGTCGCCTGGCAGCGGGTCCAGGGGGATGATGCCCACACGGCTGCCGGTGCGCAGCCGCGCACCACGCGGCAGGTGGATGACACGGCCTTTCACCTGGCCTTCGAGAAGGGGCTGTGCTGCAGCTTTCATGGTGCCAAAGATGAATCGTGCGTCCAGGTGCGCAATCCAATTCTAACCTCACCTGCCACCGATGAACATCAGCACATCGGCCACATCCTGTGCAGTGAGCACGCTTTCAAGTCCCTCCGGCATGATCGAAGTCGTCAGCGTTTTGAGTTCTTGAATGTCGGCACGCAAAACGACGATCTCCGCGCCGCCCGGCAGGCGGATGGTGAGGTTGCCGGGCGTTTCGGAGGCGAGCTGGCCGACGACCAGGGTCTTGTCCTTCTTCGTCACCTGAGTGGCCGCGTTGCGCTGCTCCACGGCACGATTGGGATCAAAGATGGCCTCGATGAGCTGTTCGCGTGGCTTCGTCGCCACGGTTTTCAAATCAGGGCCGACTTCGATGCCGAGATCACCCACCTTGTGACAAATCATGCAGACCTTCTGAAACACGGTGGCACCACGTTTGGCATCACCTTCGAGGTTCCCGGTGTTGGCGACATATTGGGCCACCACCTTCTGCCGGTTCGGATTGTTGTTCGTGATCACGGGCATCACGGCGACGACGGGTGCCTTGGAAGGTGATTGTTTGAGCAGCGGCTTTTCCAAATCGATGAACACATCATCCGATGAAGTGCCCGTTGCCGTGCGTGCCGCAGCACGGATGTGCGGCGTCAATGGTTTGATCGTCGCGAAGACTTCCTCGGCCTTCATGCCGCCGAGCTGCATGATCGTGAACGCCGCCTGAGTCCTCACTGCGGGCGTCGCTGTGAGCAATTTCTTCAATTCAGGCACCGCAGACGTGTCATTCCGCTCAATCAACAAACGTTGTGCCGTGTCGCGCATCCAACCATTCGATGAAGCCATCGCTTTGACTGGAGCGGGCAGTGGAGTCCCGGCTTTCGCCGCTCCCGCCTTCGCAATGCGATAAATCCGCCCCTTGTCCTCCCCCGCGCGCAGATCGAGCCCCTTCACCATCTCCGCCGGAATCCATTCCGGGTGCTCCAGCACGAGGCGATACATGTCCACCACATAAAGCGCCCCGTCCGGCCCGGTGCGTGCCATGCTGGGGCGGAACCAGTTGTCCTCGCTGGCGATGAATTCGCTACGCTCATCGTCGGGATGACGTTTGCTGGTGATGTGGGCACCGTCATAGTTCAAAACCTCGCGATGCACGAGATTGTTCGCCGGTTCGCAGATGAACATCACGTTTTCACCGTCCTTGCCAAACGTGATGTCGCGAAACGGCATCGGCGCGCAGCCGGAGGTCAGCGTGTTGACGGCGCTGGCTTGGTTGAAGCGCCTCATCGGCGGACTCGCGGGGAAAACCTGTTTCTCCCCGTTCAAATCACCGCGCACCGATTTTACCACGATCTCGGGATGGCGTTCGAGATGACGAAATGGCAGCCAGTAGTGCCAGCCGATGGTGCTGTTGTTGTTGCCGAACCAGTTGCCGAAATCATCGCGCCATTTGCCATACTGGCTGCGGCCACCTTCCAGCGCGAATGCACCCGTGCGTGGATCAAAACGGAAGTCATTCGTGCCGAGCGCGATTTTTTTGCCCGCCTTCACGCAGGTGATGTCGCCGCCGCTGTCGCCATTCGCGCCGTAGAACCAGCCATCGAGACCCCAGCAGAAGCCGTTCACGAGATGCTGTGGATTACCGGCGGTGAAGCCGGTGAACCACGTTTCGCGCCTGTCGCACTTCCCGTCGCCATCCGTGTCCTCGGCGAAGAAAATATCCGGGATGTTGGCGATGAATACGCCATTCTTCCACGGTGCGAGACCGGTGGGATGCTTCAAGCCGTTGAGGAACAGCGTTGCCTTGTCATAAACACCGTCACCATTCGTGTCCTCGAGGATTTTGACGCGGCCCGCCTGCAACTCGGAAACCTTGTCTTGGCCCACACCGCCATCCTTCGTCTTTTCACCGGGCGCGAAGGGGTAGTCGCCCATTTCCACGACCCACATGCGCCCCTTCGCATCCCAGTCGATGAAAACAGGGTCCTGAACGAGCGGCTCATGCGCCACCAGCATCGCCTCATAGCCGGGCTTCAGTTTGAGCGCCTTCAGCGACTCCTGTGGTGATCTCGGCGCTGTCCCCGGTACTCTGAGGAATTCGGAAAACGGAATGCGCTGTTTTGTCGCCTCGATCCACATCGCTCCATCATGAAACGTGGTGCTGCTGTCGATCACTGGCAGGCTGTTCGCATCGCCCGCTTTCCCTTCACGCATCACCTGCGTCCAGCCTGCATTCCATTGCAGATTCTTTCTCTCCCGTTCCTTTGGCACGAAGATGAACACACCGTACTCGCGTGCATTTGAAACCACGATGTCCTCGTAGCCATCGCCATTCAGATCCACGAAGCGTGCGCCGCTGTTTTCGACTTTCGCGGCATCAGGCAGGGCGTGTTGTCGTGTCTTTTCAGACGACGCGACGGCAAGGAAGGGGAGGTAGAAGACAAAATAGAGCGTGGCGAGAGGGCGCATGACCTGGCAGGGAGCAAACCAACGCTGCCGTGCGGTCGCCTCTTTGATGGCCATTCGAGAATCGTCTCGCAAAATCGGGACAGCATCAAACAAGGCATGACGAGCAAGGGGGGCGGCTCGGCGCTCTAGTGCGCCCGTCAATGGAAGTTTTCGCTGTCACCATCTTCATGAGTTTGGCCTTCGCCGTGTTGTTTGCGGTGTTGTTTCTCGGGGAGAGGGCGCAGCGGAGGCATCGCAGCCTGGAGCAGGATGCCCTGCTGCCGCTGGATGACGCCGCCCCGGTGCCTGTCCGCCCGGAAAAGCCGGTTTCCTGACATTCCCGCATTCTCATTCATGACCTCCAACGCCTCTAAAATCACGATCGAGTTCGATGACCGCACTGTCCGGCGCTTCATGCTGGCCTCCATCTTCTGGGGGATCGTCGGCATGCTGGCGGGCGTGTTCATCGCTTCGCAGTTGAACTTTCATCAACTCAACTTGGCCTCCTGGCTGAGCTTTGGCCGTCTCCGTCCGCTGCACACCAACGCGGTGATCTTCGCCTTCGTGGGGAACATGATGTTCGCGGGCATCTACTACTCCACACAGCGGCTGTGCAAGGCGCGACTGGCCTCGGACCTGCTCTCCAGTGTGCATTTTTGGGGCTGGCAGCTCATCATCGTGGCGGCGGCGATCACGCTGCCGCTGGGCATGACACGCGGTCAGGAATACGCGGAGCTGATCTGGCCGATCAACATCGCCGTGGCGGTGATATGGGTGGTGTTCGCGGTGAATTTTTTCTGGACGTTGGCAAAACGCAACGAGCCGTCGCTCTACGTCGCGCTGTGGTTTTACATCGGTACGATCATCACGGTGGCGATGCTTTACATCGTGAATCACCTGTCGATCCCGACGAGTTGGACGCACAGCTACACGATCTTCGCCGGGGTGCAGAACGGACTGGTGCAGTGGTGGTACGGGCACAACGCCGTGGCCTTCTTCCTCACGACTCCGATCCTCGGCATCATGTATTACTTTCTGCCGAAGGCGGCGGAGCGGCCGGTGTACTCCTACCGGCTCTCCATCGTGCACTTCTGGTCGCTGATCTTCCTCTACATCTGGGCGGGTCCGCACCATCTGCTGAACACCGCACTGCCAAAGTGGCTACAGATGCTGGGCACGTTCTTTAGCCTGATGCTGTGGGTGCCAAGCTGGGGTGGCATGCTCAACGGCCTGCTCACGTTGCGTGGGGCATGGGACAAGCTGCGCACCGATCCGGTGGTGAAGTTCTTCATCGCTGCTGTGACCTTCTACGGCATGGCTACGTTCGAGGGGCCGCTGCTTTCCATTCCGGCGGTGAACGCGCTCTCCCATTACTCGGACTGGACCATCGGCCATGTGCATGCCGGGGCGATGGGCTGGAACGGCTTCATGGCGGCGGGGATGTTCTACTGGCTCACACCACGTCTTTATGGAGTGAAGCTGCATTCGACGAGCTGGGCGAACTACCACTTCTGGATCGGCCTCGTCGGCATCTTGATCTATGTCGGCTCGATGTGGGTCTCCGGCATCATGCAGGGACTCATGCTGAATGCCACCACGGCGGACGGCACCGCGCTGGTCTATCCGAACTTCATCGACACGCTGACTTCGATCCGCGCCATGATGGGCTTCCGCATCATCGGCGGCTCGCTCTACCTCGCGGGCATGATCCTCATGGCTCTGAATGTTTGGATGACCATCCGCAAAGGCAGCCCGGTGAACGAGACCCGCGAGGTCGCGGTCATCGGACGTATGCAGCGTGACACGATGGGCATGAAGGAGACATTCTTCAACGACCCCGTGGCCTGCATGGCCGGCGGCCTGCTACTGGTGCTGGCCTGGCTCTTCCTGCCGCCGGGCGCAGATATCGCCGCGCTCTTGTGCGCCGGTGTCTTTTGTGTGCTGGCGGTGCGGCGCTTCCAGTCTGGCCACCAACACTGGTCGCAATGGCATGAGAGTCTGCTGCATAACTGGTTGCCGTTTTCAGTGCTCACCTTTGTGGCGGTCGCTCTCGGTGGTCTAGTGCAGATCATCCCTACCGTGATGGTGAGTCGCGCGAAGAACGTGGAGGATCGCATCCAGCAGCCCTACACGCCGCTCGAGATCGCCGGGCGCGACATTTATGTCAGCGAAGGTTGTTACAACTGCCATTCGCAGATGATCCGCACCATGCTGCCCGACGTGCTGCGCTACGGCGACTATAGTCGTCTCGGCGAGAGCATCTATGATCATCCCTACCAGTGGGGATCGAAGCGCACCGGTCCTGATCTCGCTCGTGAAGGTGGTAAATACCCGCACAGTTGGCACTTCGACCACATGAAGGATCCGCGTGTGGTCTCCGCCGGTTCAAACATGCCCGCTTACCCGCATCTCTTCACGGAGAAGTTCGATCAGAAAACCCTGTGGAAGAAAATCGCCGTACTGACTCGCCTCGGCGTGCCTTATCCGGCGATGAGCGAAACCGAGGTCAAGACAAAGGCTGTCGAGCAGGGCATCCAGATCGTAAGGGAGCTCGAAGCTCAGGGACGTGCAGGAGCCCTGCCTGACCGGCAGATCGTCGCGCTCATCGCTTACCTCCAGAAGCTCGGGAAATACGACGTGCCTGAGCTTGAGGAAAAACTGCGCGGCACTCCGGTCGGCATTCCATTCCCGCTGAAGCCCGGCATTCCAGACGGCTTCCGCACCTCGTCCACCACGAAGTAACCCAGACCTCCTCACATCATGTACAAACGTATCATCTACGATTCCGCGCTCGACTGGGTACCCTACCTCGCTTTCGGCATCACCTTTGCTGTCTTCCTCATCTTCATCGTGCGCGCCATCGGTCTGCGCAAAGACAGCGCCGAAAAGCTCTCCCGCGTCCCTTTGGACGACTGATCTGCACCGCGCTCCGATTCTCCTCTCACTCCACGCCATGACGCAAAACTCTTCCGGCAACGGCCCCGTGCTCCGTGAGCACGTTTATGATGGCATCCAGGAATATGATCAAAAGCTGCCGAACTGGTGGCTCTTCACCTGGTATATCACCATCGTCTGGTTTGTGATCGCCTGGATCGCTTATTACCAGCTCAACCTTGGGGAATCTGGCCAGGAGCAAGTAGAGAAGCAGCTCGCCAGCATCAAGGCCACCCAGCTCAAGGATCTCGAAAAGCTCAGTGACGACAAACTGTGGGACATGTCCCAGGATGAGAAAGTGGTCGCCGCCGGAGCGGCCACTTTTGCCACCACCTGTGTCGCCTGTCATGCGTCGGATCTTTCCGCCAAGATCGCCGGTGCCAAACTCCCCGGCCTCCCGCTCAACGACGCCGAGTGGAAGCACGGTGGGAATCCGCTACAGATCCTCGGCATCGTCCGCAAAGGCTCGCCGGATGTCACCAAGGGCATGCCACCGTGGGAGCCGCAGCTCGGGCTCAACCGCGTTGTCGAGGTCGCCGCTTTCATTCTCAGCAAACACAAGAAAGGCGAGGTCGTCACGCTGGCGGCGGACTCGCCCTTGAAAAAATAGAATCCCATACAGCAGATCCACCGCCTGACGCGCCAGGCATGCAATGAAACCCGCGACACCCACACTCGACACCCTTTCCACCATCCATTCAGACGGCTCGCGGAAATTCGTCCACCCTTCGGATGTCAGCGGTCCGTTCACCTTCTGGAGGAAAGTCACCGCCCTAGTGCTGCTGTTCATCTATGTCGCTCTGCCATGGATTCATGTGAATGGCTTTCCGGCTGTCTTTCTCGACGTGCAAGAGCGGCGCTTTCACTTCTTCGGCCTCACGCTCGCTACGCAGGATCTCTGGATCGGCTTCTTCCTTGTCACCGGGTTGGCGTTTGCGCTGTTTTACGTCACTTCTCTCTTCGGGCGCGTCTGGTGCGGCTGGACGTGCCCCTACACGGTTTTTCTGGAACACCTCTACCGACGCGTAGAGCGCTGGATCGACGGTGACGGCCCCGCCCGCCGTCGGCTTGATGCTGCACCATGGACACTGGCCAAAACCACCCGCCGCGTCATCAAACACACGGTCTTCATTGTCATCTCTGCGCTCATCGCGCATGTTTTTCTCAGCTACTTCGTCTCCATCAAGTCTCTGTATGAGATGATGCAGCGCTCCCCTCAGCATCACGCGAAGGCGTTCGGCGTGGTCGTCTTCCTCACCGCCGCTCTCTACGGCTCCTTCAGTTGGTTCCGCGAGCAGTTCTGCATCATCCTCTGCCCTTATGGCCGCCTCCAGTCAGCGCTCACTGACGATCACTCCATCGTCATCGGCTACGACAAGAAACGCGGCGAGCCACGCGGCAAGGCCACGGCGGAAGGGACAGTGGGCGACTGTGTGGACTGCCGCCGCTGTGTGCAGGTCTGCCCCACTGGCATCGACATCCGTAATGGCCTTCAGCTTGAGTGCATTGGCTGCGCCGCCTGCGTGGATGCCTGCGATGACATCATGACAAAGCTCCAGCGTCCGAAAGGGCTCATACGCTACGACTCCCACGTCGGGCTCAAGGGCGGCAGGACGCGAATCTTCCGTCAGAGCACAGTCATCTACACCTGCATGCTCCTGGTCGGTGCCGCCGCGTTCACCATCGCCACCGCGTACATCTCGCCGCTAGGGGCCGGAGTTGTGCGCATGGGGGGGGCCTCGTTCTATGTGGACAGCGGCATCATCCGCAACCAGTTCCAGCTCCGCGTCATCAACAAGCGCAATGCAGGCTCCACCTACAAAATCGAACTCGTCGGCGACGTTCCTTCCGCACTCAAGATCACCGGCGCGGAGCAAACCATCACCCTCCCGCCGATGGGCGAGGACTTGAAGACGCTCGTCATCACACTGCCGCAATCCGACTACAGTCGTCATTTCAAATTCCGCATCAAAGTCACTGACAGCACGCGTGGCGACAGCGTGGAGACCCGAGTCATGGAATACCTCGGCCCTGATCTCCAGACCGCACCCGCCGCCACGCTCAACGCCAGGGATTTCATCCAATAACCAAGTGTCCGGTATTCCAGGCTCCTTCAGCAATCCTCCCGACATCATGATCCCCAAGTACCTCTCCAGCCGCCCGTGGCTCTTTGTCACCTTCGCCTTCGCCGGTTTTGTCGCCTGGTGGTTCTTCTTCATCTCCCTGGCCATCAAAAACGCGCCGCCTGAGGTTCCGCTCGTCACCCGTTCCGCTCATGCAGGCCATTGACACCAGCGCCGCCGCCTTCCTCGCCGGGATCGTCACCAGCGTGCATTGCGTGGGCATGTGCGGCCCGTTGTCATGCTCGTGGGCTGTTTCCGCAAAACCTGGCGCGTCGAACTTCACACGCGATACCAGCTTGTATCACGCCGGGCGGCTCGTTTCGTATGCGCTCGTTGGTGCCATTGCCGGAATGATCGGCATCATGCCGTTGAAATTCTTCCAGCATGGCGCGGGCATCGTGCTGCCATGGCTTCTCGTCATCGCCTTCGCCATCGTCGGCATGGGATTGGAGACCTGTCTGCCCAAACCGCAGTTCCTGCGTGCCAGCGTGCGCCGCATCCAGACCGCCGCCTTCCGCATGCACAGCGCCATGCGCGCCGGACTGCTCGGCTTCGCCACGCCGTTGCTACCCTGCGGCCCGCTCTATCTCATGTTCGCCCTCGCCATGGCCAACGGCTCCGCCATCAAAGGAGGGGAATTCGCCTTCGCCTTCGGCCTAGGCACGCTGCCGCTGCTCTGGCTCGCGCAGACACAGCTTCACCTCATTGGTGGCAAAGTGCAGCCCCAGACCATGCGCAAAATCCAGCGCGGCCTCGCCCTCACCGCCGCCCTCGTCATGGCGTGGCGCCTTCGCGGCACCCTCGACTTCGGCAGCGAGGCCATCCCGGGCTGCTGTCACACCGCCGTGTGAACAGCCGTCGATTTTCACGATCATTTCATCCCCGGTTCATCAAGGTTTCATGCGCCTTTTGAACATGGGCACTGATGAAACCAATCCTCATCCTCCTGTTCGGAGCCAGCTCGCTGCTGGCTGAAACTACCGCCCGCATCACCGCCGCCACGCTCGATGAGAGTGAGGTGCGCATCACCTATGGCGAACTCAAACGCCTCGTCGCCGCTACCTTGCCGAAAGAAAAGCCACCGGAGGTAAGCCCAAAACCACCAGTCCAGGCGGCACTGCTTTCCAGCATCTACCGTGTTGCCCCAAAAACGGGCACGACCATCGCCGAGTTCCAGGTGGAGAGCTTCACGGATGACTGGCATCTCATTCCCGTCGCCGGCTCCGGTGTCGGCGCTGTCGCGGTCGAGCCGCAGGACGCACGCATCGTCGTCAGCGACGACCATCTCTGCATCCTCATCGACAAAGCTGGCACACAAAATGTGAAGCTAACTTTCCCGCTCGCGAAGGAAGGGCTGGGCACCACACTGCATCTAGCTGCATCCCCTGTGGCGTCTCTGGAAGTCAAAGAAATGACCGAAGGAAAGGTTTTGCGCGTACAGCACGGCTCCACGACGCAAACGCTCAACAGCACAGGCATCGTAGCCCTTCCCGCCACTGGGGGTGAAGTCATGCTGATCCTCGAAGATGCCCGCAAGGCCGAGCAGTCGCTCGCAGGCGGCATCACCGATGACGCGGTTCTCTCCAGCGCCAGTTACACAACGCAGGTCGTCCGCGACGGCTCCGTGCTGACCGAAGGCATGATCGTGGTGCGTCACGATCATCCCGTGTCGCTCGTTTTACAGCTTCCCGAAGCTTCGCGATTGCTCCAATGCCATGTGAACAGCGACCCAGTGCGTCCAACACTTGGCGAGGCCGGTCGCATTGAGATTCCGCTCGATGATCCGACCACGGACGGTGCCGAATCGGAAGTGAAACTTTCATTCACCGCCACGTTGCCAGCATTGCAGGCTGCCGAAGGCGAAATAGATCTCGTCCTGCCACAGACCCCGCTCTTTGCGAAGCAGATCGACTGGAACGTCCAGCTTCCATCCGACTACAACCTCAGCGTCACCGGCAACGTCGATCCGGTCACCGAAAAGCCGACCGGGCCCGGCCTGCATCTACGCAAATCTCTCTGCCGAGATCAACAACCCCAAGCCCGCATCACCTACCGCAAACGCACCACCAACTGACCTCAACTTGAAACTTTAAACCTAAAACTTGGAACTTATGAAGCCGACTCATCTCATCACCATCATCGCCATCTTCATCTGCACCACCCTCGCCTGGTGGGTGCTCGGCGGCGTCATCACCAGCCGCACCAGTCACGTTTCTTATCAGACTGGCGACAGCGTCAGTGGGCGCTGGGGGCCGCCGTTGATCCAAAAACATCCCGGTGCGCGCTACACCTCATCCAACGGCAGCAAAGTGTCGCTACAGCCAGCGAAGAGCGATGTGAAGGTGCAACTCGCCTATCAGCCGGTGAAGATGGGACTACTCTGGCACCGCACCTACGGCGTGACGTTTGAAGGCCATTACACCTTCACGAACACCACAGCCATCACGCAGACGCTGGAAATCGATGTCGAACTGCCCTCCGGCAACGCGCTACTCGACAAGATCAATTTCATCCTCGGCACCGGTGATAAAACCCGCCGTTCAGTCGCCGCGCCGGAGCAGGGTGTCATCACGGACAGCATCCAGCTCACCCCCGGTGAAAGCATTCCAGTCACCGTCAGCTACGAATGCCGCGGCATGGACCACTGGCGCTACGCTTTTGCCGATGCCAGCCGCATCCGTGACTTCACGCTGACGATGAACACCGACTTCACCGATGTGAATTTCCCGATCAGCTCGCCCACGGAGCGCAAAGAAACGACCGATGGCATGCAGCTCATTTGGAAATACGAAGACGCCATCTCCGCGCCCGGCATCGGCATGGAAATGCCACGCGAACTCAATGCCGGCCCTGTCGCCGCCCAGATATCGTTCTACGCGCCGCTGTCGTTGCTGCTGTTCTTCGGCGTGATCATCATCACTGTGCTCAGCCGTGGCATTTCGCTGCATCCAGTGAACTACTTCTTCCTTGCCGCCGGTTTCTTCGCCTTCCCGTTGCTGTTCTCCTACATGCTCGATGTTGTGCCGGTACATCTGAGCTTCGTCATTGCTGCGGGAACTTCGCTGCTGCTTGTGTGTGGCTATCTGCGTGCTGCGGCGGGCATGTTCCTGTTCCGCGTAGCCATCGTCGCTCAAACTGCCTACATGGTGTTGTTCAGCTACAGCTTCTTCTTCAAAGGGCTCACTGGACTCACGCTCACCATCGGCGGCATCGCCACACTCGGTGTCTTGATGGCGCTGACCGCGAAAGTGGACTGGAGCCAGAAACTCGGCGCAGTTTCGCCACGTCTCGCCTGAACGATCTGCTTTCGACAGGATGAGCAGGATGTGTCCCAGATTAACAAGATTCAGAATCCATCATTTCCTGTTCATCCTTCCCCAATCCTGTTAATCCTGTCAAAATCAGCCTTCGTCATGTCCACCCGCATCCTCGTCGTCGAAGACGAACCCTCCATCTGCGAAAACGTCGTCTATGCCCTCGAAGCTGACGGATTCGTGGTTGCGACCGCCATCACTGGTCGCGACGCGCTGGAGCAGATGAAGTCGCAGACATTCGATCTCATCATCCTCGATGTCGGCCTGCCGGACATGACGGGTTTCGAGGTGTGCAAGGCGGTTCGCAAGACGCAGACACTACCGATTCTCTTCCTCACCGCACGATCCAGCGAAGTGGATCGTGTGGTGGGCCTGGAGATCGGCGGAGACGATTACGTCGTGAAACCTTTCAGTCCGCGTGAGCTCGTGGCGCGTGTCCGTGCGATCCTGCGACGTGTTTCAATCACGCCGTTGCCGCCGAACGGTCATGACGCATCCATTCCGCTCGTCATCGACGACGTGCGCTGCCAGGCCATCTACTTTGGCACGGCGTTGAACCTCTCCCGCTACGAGTTCCGCATGCTCAAGGCCTTCGCCGCGCATCCTGGCCGTGTGTTCAGCCGCGAGCAGCTCATGGATCACGCCTCCGAAGAGCCGGACGCCTCGATGGAGCGCACGGTGGACACGCACATCAAGACCTTGCGCGCTCGCATGCGTGGCGTGCGTCCGGGAGTCGATCCCATCGTCACGCATCGCGGCATGGGCTACTCCTTGCTCGAAATTTGGCCTGACGCATGAGCCTCACCGCACGTTTCCTTTTCGGTTTCGCGCTCGTGGCGAGCGTGGGCCTGGCTCTGTTGTCCGTGCAGATCCTCCGCCGCGTGGAGCGCCAGTATTTCGAGGCCGTGGAAGAGCCGATGGTCGATGTTGCGAACATTCTGGCCGAAATCCTGGCCGCGCAGGCCAAAGAAGGTGTCCTTGAGCCGCGGCTTGTCGAATCCGCCATTCGTGCCGCGCAGCAGCGGCAGCTCAACGCGCAGATCTACAATCGTGCAAAGACACAGGTGGACATGCAGGTTTACGTCACCGACGCGCAGGGTCGTGTGCTGTTTGACTCTGCGGGAATTGAGAAGCCAGGTACAATTTCCAGCAAGCGCGATGTGGGACTCACACTGATGGGCGAATACGGTGCACGTTCTTCCCGCACGAGCGAATATGACCCGCTCTCCGTCGTGATGTATGTCGGCGCGCCGATCCGGCAGAATGGCCAGTTGATCGGCATGATCAGCGTCGCCAAGCCGCAGCGTGGCGTGCTCGCCTTTGTGTGGGAGACAGAGCGCTGGTTGAAATGGTCGCTTGTCACCACGGTCGTGTTGATGCTGCTGGGCATTTATCTCGCCGCACGTTGGGCCACACGGCCGCTGGATGTTTTGACGCAGCATGCGCTCGCCGTGAGTCGTGGCGAGCGGTCCACTTCGCCGCACATGCCCGGCCATCAGATGAAGACGCTGGCCTCCGCGCTCGAATCCATGCGCGACGCGCTGGAGGGCCGTGAATATGTCGAGAGCTACGTGCAGAGCCTCACGCACGAATTGAAGAGCCCGGTTGCCGCCATTCTTGGTGCCAGCGAAATCCTGCAAGGCGACGTGCCGGCGCCGAAGCGCGAGCGTTTCCTGCAAAACATCCGCTCCGAGGCCGGACGCCTACGCGATTTGCTGGAGCGTCTGCTGCATCTCGCTGCGCTCGAAAAACAAAAGACGCTGGAAAGCCGCGAGCCGGTGAACCTTGGCGAAATGATCGACCGCGCGTGGGATCACCATTCGCTGATCGCCGCGGCACGCGAAATCAGTATGAAGCGTGAACTGACCGGCGAACTCGTCATTCAGGGCGATCCATGGCTCGTCGAACTCGCGTTGAGCAATCTGATGCAGAATGCCGTCGATTTTGCGCCGAAAGGCAGTGCCATCATTGTACGAGGTTATCGTTTTGACTCGAAAGTCGTCGTCGAGGTCGAAGATCGCGGCCCCGGCATTCCGGATTATGCGCGTGAACGTGTGTTTGAGCGCTTCTACTCGCTGCCGCGGCCTGACACGGGCAAAAAAAGCACCGGCCTGGGGCTCTGCTTCGTCAAAGAAGTCGCGGAACTGCATGACGGCAGCGCGGAACTGACGAATCTCGAGAGTGGAGCGGGCGCGAAGGCGATGTTGATTCTCGCGGCTTGATGGAGGGCATGTTTGACAATTCAAACCGCCGTCCCTAGTCTCGCGCCACATCGCCCATCAATCATCATGAGCACGCCCGAAGCTGGAAAGCCCGTTTACAACGTCAAGAACCCCTGCATCGCGAAAGTGAAGCGCATGTTCAATCTCTCCGGTCCGGATGCTCCGAAGCACACCGCGCATTACGAGATCGATCTCGCCGGTAGCGGCCTTGAATACACGCCGGGTGATTCGCTGGCCGTGCAGCCGACGAACGATCCTCAACTCATCGATGACACGCTCGCGGCGCTCGGTTTTTCCGGTGCGGAAATCGTGAGGCATCCCAAGACCGCCGTCGAGGTGCCGATCCGTCAGGCGTTGATCGAGGGCGCGCTCATCACCGAGATCGATAACAAATTGATCAAGGCCATCGTCGAAAAGACCGGCGGCAACACCCCGCTGGCGGAGCTTTCGCAGCCGGAAAAGAAAGAGGAGCTCAAAAACTACCTGTGGGGTCGCTTTGTGATCGACCTGCTGCTGGAGAATCCGACGGCGAAGTTCACGCCGGAGGAGTTCATCGCCACGCAGAAGAAGCTGAACATCCGCCTCTACTCGATCAGCAGCAGCCAGAAGGCGCATCCAGAGGAGGTGCATCTCACAGTCGCCACCGTGCGCTACAACAGCCATGGCCGTGCTCGCAGCGGCGTTTGCTCGTCTTTCCTCGCCGAGCGTGTGACGCCGAATGAAACCCTGATTCCGTGTTTCATCAATCATGGCAAAGGCTTCCGCCTTCCCGAACCGCACGATGTCACCCCTGTCATCATGTGCGGCCCCGGAACAGGCATCGCGCCGTTTCGTGCCTTCCTGGAGGAGCGCAAAGCCTCCGGCGCTGTTGGCAAAGCGTGGCTGTTCTTTGGCGAGGTGAGCGAGAAATCCTGCTACTTCTACAGGGACGAGTTTGAGGCCTATCTCGCCGATGGCACGCTGACGAAGCTCAGCACCGCCTGGAGCCGCGACCAGGCCGAAAAAATCTACGTGCAGCACAAGATGCTGGAAAACGCCGCTGAACTCTGGGCCTGGCTCGAACAGGGCGCCATCTTCTACGTCTGCGGCGACGCCGCGCGCATGGCTCTGGACGTGGATCGTGCCTTGCACACCATCATCGAGAAAGAAGGCGGCAAAACGGCTGACGAAGCCGCCGCCTATGTTCTCGCCATGAAGGAGGCGAAGCGGTATCGGCGGGATGTGTATTGAACACAGCAAGGAATGCCATGATCGTCGTGCCTGCTCCGCTTACTGCGGATGCATCTTGTTGGGCAAGTTCTTTTCAGCGGTGCCATAAGATGCCTCTGTCTCACTCTGAAATTGCACAAACCATGTGCGAATTGGAGACTGGGCTGCATCCCTTCCTGAAATTTCGACCAAACCAGATCTCAAGAGGCGCCACGTAAAGGCGCTTTTGTTGTTTCCAAATGCCTTCTCTCCAGCGCCTCCTTCGCTGAAAGCCCATTTCGTTCCTGAATCCGAAACCCAGGTCTTTCCCACAAACCACGCAGGGTCGATTGCTTGCTTTCCAGTTGTCGTTCGGGCGGTCGTTTGTGGCTTCGTGGTTGATGACGAAGCCTTCCCTGTGATCGATTCCATTAATTCGGAGAGACTGCCGTTTGCCTCGAAAGCGGTCAGGGTGGAATGGCACGGGATTAAGCCGCTTTGCGGTATCTTGAGCGGTGGGGGATTTCGAT
>CAYQWE010000063.1:0-18572 GCA_964421275.1 uncultured Prosthecobacter sp. | reverse complement strand
GTGGCGGGTAGCCCGGCGGTGGAGCATAGCCAGGCGGCAGAGGCTGCGTGGCTCCGGGATGCAATGGCTGGGATGGGTTCGGCTGGCCAGGTTGTGACGGATTCATGGCGGAGATAACAAGTTAAAACGAATGTCGAAGGCCATGACGGGCCCGCGCAAAGCTTTCTTGGGATACAAGCCAAAAAGAGGTCAGAAACCTTCGTCGCCACCGACGGTGAAGGTCACGTTGGCGACCTTGGCCACCGCTAGGGAATTGAGCACGTCGATCACCCGCTCATAGGTGGCCTGCTCCTCAGCCTGGATGGTCACGATCACCTTGGCTCCACGATTGTCGGCCTCCTGCTTCAAGCGCATGAGTGTGGAGGTGAAGTTGGGCAGCTTCTTGTCAGTGGGGGTGTCGAACTCTTCCTCATTGAGCGTCACCGCGCCGGTCTCTTCGACGCCGACGATGATCTCGTCAGGCATTTCCTGCGGCGTATCCGCAGAAGGTGGTGCTAGGCCGGGTAGCTGGCTCTTGAGTTCGCGTTCGACTTTCACCGAGCCGACCATGACCATGAAGAAGAGCATGATGACGAACACCACGTCGATCATTGGCGCGATCTGGAATCCGACTGCGAGCTGCTCCTGCTCGATCTGGCGCGGTCCTTTTTTTCCGTGTGCAGACATGATGTTTATTCTTTGTTCAAGGCGGAGAAGGAGATGTCGTCGATACCCGCCTGCGCGATGACGCTCATCACGCGCTGGATCTCGATGGCCGGTAGGCGTTTATCACCACGGATGACGACGCGGTACTTCGGGTTGCTGTTCTTGCGTTTGGAGAGCAGGTCCACCAGCGGTGCCACTTCATCGTACTTTTTGTCCTCGAAGGTGATGACCCCCTTGCCGTTGGTCCAGCGCACGTTGAGCGCGGCCTCGTTCATCACGTTCTTCTCCTTTTTCTTGGCGTCTGCCGCGACTGGGAGCTGAATCTCCTTGTCGATGCGCAACACCTGCGCCGAGGTGATGCTCATGAAGAAAATGAGCAACACCAACAGCACATCGATCATCGGAGCGATTTGAAACTCCGGTTCGCCGTCTCCGCCGCCGCCGCCGCCGCCCATAGTGTTAGAAGGTCAAGGGTTGATGTTTGAGGGAATGAAGAACAACGGATCAGGCCGCAGGCACGGCCTGCGCCTCGGCGCTGCCCCCCGCCGCCCAGTTCGGGATGGCGGCGTAGAACTCCTCCTCGCCGACATGGGCGTCCTTGAGGTAGCTGTAAGGCATCTTGCGGAACAGGGAGGTGACGATCTCCTGGAGATCGGTCATCCCGACCTGGAGGCGATTGCGCAGGAAGTAGAAGAACATGAAAGCTGGAACGGCGATGAAAAGACCGGATGCAGTGGCAATGAGCACCTCACCGATGGCTCCAGAGAGCTTCGCGGGATCGCCAGCGCCACTGGTCTTCAGGGTGGAGAACGCACGCATCATCCCGGTCACCGTGCCGGTCAGGCCGATCATCGGCGTGCAGACACCGATAACGGAAAGGTAGTTGATGCGCGTCTGGATGGAGGCGTTGGCCTTGTTCAACTCCGAAAACAGCGCGTTCTCCGTAGCCTCATGTCCGTCCCCGAGGAAACTGAGGGCCACGCGGGTGACGTTGCCAAACGGGGAGGGATTGCCTTTGCAGAACTGGTAGGCACCGACGTAGTCGCCACCACGGAAGAGATCCTGCACTTGGGCCACCTGGGCCGGAGGGGCCATCTTCTTGATGCCGGTGCGCATCCAGAGGTCCACCGTGAGCCACACGAGGGCGACGGAGCAGGCAGTAATGGGATACATAACCCAGCCGCCTTCGATGAAGCGGTCGATCATGGATTCCGTATGCGCAGCTTCAGCGGCACCCTCTGCAGCAGGGGCCGCCTCCTGGGCGAAAACATTGAGAGACGCAAAGAGTCCGAAAGCCAGCACGATGCAGAGGAACGCGCGGGCGGGGCCGTTGGGAATGTGGCGGGTCATAGTGGTGGCGGTGTTGGTTTGCATGGAGTTGGGGGATTTAGTTGGATTACAAGTCAGTCATTTCTTAGCTGCAGCGGCTTCCTTGGGTTTCTCGGTGGTTGCTTTTCCATCCGTCGCAGGAGCGACCTCGGCATCCATGTTTTTCATGCCTGCGATGCTGGCTTTTTCTTTCGCGGCAGACTCGGCCACTGGAGAGCCTGGATAGGAATCAACAATGCGGGTCAGGAAGGCGGTGGCATCCTCGTAGCGCTTCATTTTGGCGAGCATCTTCGCGGCGTTGAGCTCTGCGTCCGGCACACGCTGCACCTGCGTACCGAAAAATACGGGAATGCGCAGGTAGGCCAGCAGCGCTTTCTCCCAATCCTTCTTGCGGGCATACACGTCGGCGATGATCACCCATAGCGATGCGCCGATGGCTGAGTCATCCGTCTCCTTCAAGATGCCTGTGGCTTCGGCGATGATGGAGGCGTAGTCAGAGGTGGTCTGCCGCTCGATGTCGAGCTGGATGATACGCAGACGCATTTTCTGTGCGTCTGTGAGCTTGAGGGCTCGGAGAGCAGGCAGCGATTTCACCACGTCGTCAAATTTGCCGCCCTGGTTCAACGCCTCGATGTAGGCGAAATAAACGTCCACATACCAGTTACCCTCGATGCCCTCAAAGTTCTCAAAGAAGTCCCGGCCCTTCTTCAGCACCGCGATGGCCTCCTCGGTCTTGCCCTTGGCCAGCAGGTCGGCAGACTCGGTCAGCTCAGCGGGATAAGGCCACTCCAGCGACTCGATGCTCTTCTTGTCGATGATCACCACCGACTTATTGTCCCCGATCTGGATGGTGCGGGTGATCTTGCCGTCATTGATAGTGATCTCGTTGGAGAAGATACGGTCCCCACCCTTGAGCACGAGAGCCTGGCCAAACGCGGAACCGGCGGCACCGAGGAGGATGAGAGCGGCGAATGTGGCAAAAAAACGCATGGAATTCAGAAAAGGTTCAGTGGTCACACGGTGGCACGGAGCGCCTTGGCATCCTTCAGCTCGGGCTGGGTTTCGAGATCCTTGCGGCCAATCATCTCATCCAGCGTCTTCTTGGCCTCTTCGGTCTTACCTAGAGCCTTGAAGGACTTCGCACAGCCGAGATAGGCCTTCGCCACCTCGGACTTCCATTTCTGATGGGCGATGAAAACACGCTGGAAGTAGGCGATGGCGGCCTCGTGCTTGCCATTGAGCGTCTCGATCTCACCCAGCATGCGCAGGGCATTCGCCGTGGCCTCACCGCGCCATTCCTTGGTGTTGGCGATCTGCTCGTAGAGCTTCTTCGCGTCGTCGTACTTCTTGAGCTTCACTTCACTCTTCGCGATGCCCTGCGTGGCCTCGAGGATGCGGGAGCTGCCCTGGAAATTGGCGGCGGCCTTGAACGCCTCCAGTGCCTTGTCGTACTCGCCTTTCAGGAAGAAGATTTCCCCTTCTCCGACCGGGGCACCGTCTGCATACTCGCTATCCTTGAACAGTTCCTTGAGTCGCTTGTAGCAGCCCGCCGCCTTTTCCAGATCCCCGGACTTGCGGGCACTGTCTCCCACTGTGGCGAGCAGCATCGGACTGAGGTCATCCGGCTTGGCCACCTCGATGATGATTTTGAAAAACTTCTCTGCCTTCTCCGGCAGCTTCATCGTCTTCGCCAGCCATGTTTTGGCGAAGAGGATGCGCATCTGCGCCGTGCCGTTCATGGCGGCCTGAGGAGGCGTGAGCAGCTCCTCCAACTGTTTCTCCACATCTTCAAAAGAAACCTCAGGAGCCTCAGGTTTCGGGGGTGGGGCAGGCGCGGGAGCGGTGCCATCTGCTGCCTTCGCACCCTCCGCCGCAGCAGGCGTGGGAGCTGGCGCGGCAGCCACGGCACGGCGGCGTCTTTTCGGCGCACTGATACTCACGAGTTGCTGAATCAGCCCCTCCACCTGCTGATTGGCGGGGTTAGAGATGCGGCTCTTAATGTGCTCCGCCAGCAGTTTCTTTGCCTCCTCGACCTTGCCCTCCTTGATTTGGGCACGGCTGATCCACAGGATCGCCTTGAGGGAGAGGTCGTCATTGTCCTTGTGCGTGCCGTAGTACCGCTGCCACATCTCTGCCAACTCCTTCCACTTGTCCGATCCCACATAGAGGTCAGTGAGCTGGTCCATGGTGTAATTGAGCACATCGTCTGTCTTGGACTTCTCGACAGCGGAGGCGAAATGCGTCATCGCATTCTCATAATCGGCGCGCTGGTTGTAGATGTCCCCCAGCAGCGCGTGTACCTGCCCGATGTTCTGATCGTTGGGCGCGTCTTTGATGATGCTGAGCAATTCGGCCTCGGCGTCCTTCTTGTCACCGCCCTGGAAGTTGATGAAGGCGAGGCGGTAGCGAGCATCCACCACATACTGACCTTTCGGGTTCTCCTTGATGTAGGTCTTGAGCGCCTTCGTCACGCTCTTGTAGTCGTTCTGGTAGAAGTAGGTCAGCGCGATGCGGTACAAGGCGTCGTCTTTGTAAGCGACCTCGTTGGGGAAGTCCTGGATCAGCATTTCAAAGGCCGTGCGCGCATCATCGAACTTCTGCATCTCGAAGAGCACGCTACCACGCAGGAAGCGCAGGCGCGCCTTGTCGGCCTTCGGAAAGCTCTCCGCCTTGGAGAAGGCGTCCACAGCACCCTGAAAGTTCTTGTTCTGGTAGGCCAGCATGCCAAACATCTCAGAAATCTGGCCGACCATCTCGCTGTCCGGGAAGTCTTCGATGAACTTCTGGCACAGGTCACGCGCTTGCGGGATGCGCTTGAGCGCGGCATTGACCATGATGAGGCCGTACATGCACTTGTCGCGCTGCGGGAATTCCTTGAACTCACTCACAATGACCTCGAAGGCGAGCACCGCCTGCCAGAGGCGAGAGGAGTCACTGGCGGTGCCATCCTCCTTCGGTGCGCCCATCTCATAATAGCACCTGCCCAAGCGGTAATAGAGCGAGGCATCGTAGTCCGTGCGTTTTTCGATCTCCGCCATGATCTCCTTGTTAGCCTTCAGCTTCGTGTCCAGTTCATCCTTGCGCACCCCCTTGGCCGTCTTGAGCTGCGTTTCGAGCTTGGTAATCTGCTCCGCCTGAATGCGGGTGATCTCGCTCTTCTTGCGCACCAGTTGGTAGGCACCCAGCGCCGCCTTGTAAACCTTCTTCTCCATCATCTCGTCGCCGAGCTTCAGATAGATGTTGTTCATCTGCGCAATGCTGTCGCCGCCGGAGGCAAAGTTGCGTACCTTTTCCATCAGCGCTCCCGCCTCATCGAGCTTGCCCTGCCCCACATAGATATTCGCCGCCATCATCGCCGCCTGGATGGACTCTGCACTGCGGATACCTCCAGAAAGGACAGAGGTCAGGATCGCCACCGCATCGTCCTTCTTATCCTGCTTCACCAGAGCGTCGGCGATGATGAGCCCGGCCTCCCCCTTCTTCTCCGGCGAGGATGTCACCACCTCCTTCAGCTCCGCGATACCCTTGTCCACCTCCTTGGTGGCGATGTAGGAGCGCCCCAAAGCCATGCGCACATCCGTGATGGCGGCCCCTGTTGGAAACTCCTTTTTGAATGCCTCAAGCGTCTCGATCGCCTTCGCGTAGTCCTGTAGATTGTAATGGCAGGCCCCTTCGAGGAACAGCATCCCCTCGAAAGGCTTGTTGTTCACCTTCTTCTTCGCCTCCACGATCTTCGCCAGCGCTTCCTGATATTTCGCCTCCATGAAGGCAGTCTCGGCAGCCTTGATGAGCCCCTCCGTCTCCTGCTGGATATTCAATGTGGCAGGTGCCGCCGCCGGTGTACCGGGAGCCGCAGGTGGCGTGCCCGGAACAGCGGGCGCACCGGGCACCGGCGGCTTTGCCGGCGCAGGAGCCTGGGAGAAAACAGAGGCACTGGCAGTCAGAGCCAGGGCTGCGCAAAAAATCGGTCTCATGATCTGCAAGATGGGGCGTTCCACGTTCCGGCACGATACAAAAAGGCTACGACGATGCGCAAGCTTCGATTTGCGTGCAGAATCACGATTTTTTTCGCAGATGGACTGGACTGCTGGGAAGACAGGCATTTTTCAGGAAAGAATTTCGAGACTAGCAGGATGGTCATTTTTGTCACGGCAGAAAAGCCAAAAGAACAAATTCTATCCCGATCATTCCCATCTTCCCTCTTTCTCCAAGTTCGACATTCCGCTTTCATCATCCCACATTGTCCGTCCATGCCCTCCCCCGTCCTTGAAGTCTCCGATCTCACCTTCCGCCGCGGCCGCCCCATATTAAAAGGCATCTCCTGGCGCGTCGATCCCGGCCAGCACTGGTGTGTCCTCGGCCCCAACGGCTGCGGCAAGACCTCCCTGATCAACCTCATCACCGGCTACGACAGCGCCACCGGCGGCACCCTGCGCATCGGCGACAGCGTTTTCGGCGACGATGACTGGCGCGAGGTGCGCCGCCGCGTCGGCCTCGTCACCAACACCCTCACCACCTATCTCGAAAGCGGCGAACCCGTCCTCGACGTCATCGCCAGCGGCCGCGAGGCCAAGCTCAACCTCATCGAAATCCCGCCGCCCGCCGTGCTCCGCGCCGCCGCCCGTCTCCTGAAGCAAGTCGGCTGCGACTATCTCCGCCATGCGCTATGGGGGCCGCTTTCACAGGGCGAGAAGCAAAAAGTGCTCATCTGCCGCGCCCTCATGGCAAAGTTCGCCGTCCTCATCCTCGACGAACCCTGCGCCGGACTCGACCCCGTCGCCCGTGAGCACTACCTGCAATGGATGCAGTCCCTCGCCGCGAAACCGCAGTCCCCTTCCCTCGTCATGGTCACCCACCACGTCGAGGAAATCCTCCCTGCCATCACCCACTGCCTGCTGCTGCGTGACGGCCGCGTCCACGCCGCCGGGCCGAAGCACGACATCCTCACCAGCGCGAATTTGAGCGCGATTTACGGCTCCCCTTTAAAGCTCACGCGCCATGCCGAGCGCTACACACTGCGGCTCACCACATGAAAGCCATCCTGCCACTCTTCCTCGCCGCGCTGACAGCCGCCGCCACTGATGTCCGCCTTGAACGCGTGCCTGAAGGCGGCATGCAACCCCAGATCGCCACCGCCCGCGACGGCACGCTCCACCTTGTCTATCTCCGCGGCGAGCCGCGCGGATGCGACGTGCGCCATGCCGTCAAAAAACCCGGCGCATCCGCCTGGAGCACGCCGCGCACCATCAACAGCACGCCGCATTCCGCCATCGCCGCCGGCACCATCCGCGGCGCGCAAGTCGCCATCGGCAGGGACGACTCCCTGCACATCGTCTGGAACGGCGTCGGCGATCACAAACAGCAAATCCCCTCCCCGCTGTTCTACACCCGCTCACTCGACGGCGGCATGAGTTTCGAGCCACAGCGTGATCTCCGCGCCGACACACAAGCCCTCGATGGCGGTGCGTCCGTCGCCGCCAGCGCAAAGGGAGGGATCTTTATTGTCTGGCACGGCGCTCCCGCCGGAGCAGAACCCGGCGAGATCCACCGCCGCGTTTACATCCTCAAATCCACCAACAACGGCACTACCTTCTCCACCCCGCAAATCGCCAACACCGCCGATCCCGGCGTCTGCGCCTGCTGCTCGCTCAAAGCATTCATCACCCCCGGCGGCGAGTTGTTCACCCTCTACCGTGCCGCACGCAGCATGAGTCAGCGTGACATCGTACTCATGACCTCACGCGACGGCGGCACCACCTTCCAGCACCGCGATGTCGGCCCCTGGGCCATCAACGCCTGTCCCATGAGCAGCGCCAGCATCATCAGCATCGGTGCCAGAACCCGCGGTGCCTGGGAGGCCGAAGGCAAAGTGTACACCGCGTTGCTCGACGCCGGATCCGACGCCCTCGCCGTCTCCGGCGAAAAAGCGCGTCATCCATCGCTCGCGGTGAACTCCAAAGGCGAAACCCTCATCACCTGGAGCATCGGCACCGGCTGGAACAAAGGCGGGCAGCTCGGCTGGCAGGTGCTTGATGCCAGCGGCAAGCCCACTGCTGAGCGCGGCACCCAGCCCGGCATGCCCGTGTGGGACTTCACCGCCGCGTATGCGAATGGAGAGACCTTCGCGGTGCTCTATTAAACCTCTCTTCCGACAGCAAGAAGGGAGCGCTGACACTCCTGCCCGCAGGAATTGGCCGAAAAAATCGAAAGAAGGAATGGAGATGAGTGATGCCCGGTGGACCATTGCAAGCGTGCTGGTCGTAGGATCATCGTTCATGGCTTGACTGGGTTTGACTGGCCTTGACTCTCCTGCGCACCACCCTTGCGGATTTCCTCCGCGATCGCGTGAGCCTGCATCAGGTTCTGCGTGCGTTCCAGCAGCGTGGCATCGTCCGGGAGCAACGGCAGCCCGGCCTTCGCATGGCTGCGTTCGCGTTCCCGCCGGATCAGATCCTCGTCCGCGTGTCCGTTGAGGAGAATCAGGATGCCGCGCAGCGCCTCCTCCGGTGACTTGCTGGTCTTGAGAAGATGGGACGTGTAGGCGTCCGTCCACTCGCGCCATTGTTCATGCGTGCGCTTCGTCTGCGCCTCCTGCGCCAGGGCCAGCTCCGCCTTCTTGAGGTCGAGCTGCTCGCGTTCCAGTTTCAGACGTGCCGCGCCCTGGTCAAAGCGACGCAGAGTGGCGATGCCCTCGCATAGCTCCATCAGTTGAGCGCGCAAGCGTGGCTTGCTCCAGTCCTTCACGCTGGCGGTGGTCGCGATGAGGCTGGCAAACCGTTCCGCCACGATGGCTGACAAGCGGTCCGGCAGTTCGGCAGCCGCCAATTCTATGTCGTCCGCCTCCTCGACAATCCTCTGCACTGTTTCGATGCGCTCCTGCCTGGCCTCCCAGTCGCGGAAACCGCCCCGCCGCCAGTCGGAGAGGTTCTGCTTGAGGATCGGGCGGCCTTCAAAGTCGCGAATGAGCACTTCGAGCACCTCCGGCTGCACATGCAGCCATTCGAGCAGCATTTCGCCGGCTTCGCCATCAGCCAGCCGCTGGTTGAGCTGCTCACGGATGACTTTGGGAAGCCGGGCGATCTTGCCATTGCGTGCTCTCATGATTCAGGCGGCGTAGCGTCCGCGGATGTAGGAGTTGTAGTAGCTGCCCGCAGAGGAGGCGGTGATCAGCCCCCGGAAGATGTGCTCAGGCACACGATAGAAGGTGTATGGCCCGTTGTTCGGGAACCAGAGATAGAGATGACGGCTGGCCGGATCGTAATCCGCAGCCACGATGGCGGATGAATTGAGTGCGATCATGGTGGTGGTGTGCTTGTTTGTTTTTGCTGGCCAGCCCCGGTGCTCACGCTGAGCGCCATCAAAGCTGGTCATGCACTCAGAGTGCTTCTGTTATTGCTGTGCCAAAGGTACCGGGCGTGAGTTGCGCAATTCTCAGAAATGAATGGTGATTTAATCTTAGGATGCGGGCCGCTGTGAAAGCCTTGCCTCCTTCCCACCCCTTCGCTAGCCTGCGGGAATCATGAACCGGATTTACCAAGGACGTGTCACGAAGGTGCAGGTGCCCGCGCCTGTTGGGGAAGAGCAGACGGATGGCCGAAAGAAGGAAAAGAAGGGCAAAAAAAACGACTGGATCGACCTGCCCGATGGCGAGGCCGCGCTGTGGGGACACCATGAGGTGTTTCAGGATGCGGTGAATGGAAGCGTTGTTTGAATGAGCCGTTAATCAAAAAGAAGCCCCGAAAAATCATTTCACAAAGCCATGCCATCTGAACTTTACCGAACCTACGAAGTCCTGATTGAGGAGAGTGTTCATCCAACTCATCCGAAACGAGGAAAGACAAACAAGAGTAATGGCTACGACGCCGGGATTCATGAGTCGCTCAAGACGACCAATGAGTTGTTTCAGGACGACGTGTGTTTTTACACGATCATGCTCGCTGGCCTTGCGGGGAAGGCGGAAGATGCAAATGGGCGGTTGCTCAATCCGCTTTGGCACGAGATTTCGTCCGGAAAGTTCAAAGAACAGGGGCAACAGATTGTGCGCCGCTTCGCCGAACGCTATCCTTCCTGCTCGGGCATCTCAGGGGTTGAGGAATTGTTCAATCGCTTCTTGTTCAAGAATGAATTCGCCAAAGAGAACAGTGGAGGCGACAAGCACAAAATGGCGGCTGACACTTATCGGGTCATTGAGCAGCAAGCGGTGAAGACGGACGAGGCCGGTGAAATTGAAGAGAGCGAGGCGCTGAATGTTTTTGCGAGTGACTGGGCGTCCATTCTCTGTGACCCGGAAAACAAAACAAATGTGCCGGGAACTGGAGTGCTGGACGAATTTCATCGCGAAGCTTTGAAGGACGGCGCAAACCTTGACGAGCTTCTTGAGAACGCTTTCTCGAAGGCGTCGGAGTGGTGCAAGCAGAGTGCGCTGGAAAAGCAGAGCCAGAGGCTTGAAGCAATGAAGACAAGCCAGACCAAGGCCGTTGAGAAAGCCAAGACTGCGGCGGCAAAATCGAAAGCCAGACAGAAATGGCAGGAAAAGATCGACGCCGAAGTAAAGGACGGCCAAGCAGCCAAAGAAGAGAACGAGAAGAACCTTGAAAATGCCGTCAAGACTTTGAAAGGGGCGTTGGCTGATGGCCTTCGTTATGACGTGCAAAAGCACGGTGTTTCTGAGAACAAATACGAACAGGCGGAGGCCACATTGGCAAAAATCGCCGAAGAAGTGAGTATCGCGACTCAAGGTGTGAATCGGATTCGTTATGGAAGCCGGGACAACTCACTGGAAGGAGTCCTGTTGCGTTATTGGTGGCTTCACCAGCGAGTGGAGACGGGCTCAGTCGAAGAGCAGCAGCTTGAAATAGCACGGGCTGCTGTGAAAAGAGATTTGGACATCTACCTCAATGACAAAGCGCAGAAACCGAAGCAGCCGCCTGTCTTGAATGGCTCGGAGGTTCGAGAAGCCCCCTTTGCAGCCGGATTTAAGTGCGCCTTTCCATTGTTCTTGAAAGGCGTGGCGGACATCAAACACAAAGACCGCTCGCCGTGGTGGGATTTTGACCGCACGGCCTTCATGTTCGCCGCTGACGATGTTTTCAAATACAAGCGGAGAAGCCAGGAACGTCAGGCCAGATACCAGAAGCTCAACTGTTTGGTCCAGTTGGGCGGGAATGAGGACGGCATCCGCGAACTGAAGCCAAAAAACAGCCCCACCGGAAAGAAGCTGACGGTTCGCGGCATGAAATCAGACCCTCGACGCGAAGCAATCACCAGTCTGCTCAAGGAAATGGCAAAAGAGAGAGGACTCGATGGTGAATATGGACTTCGCCCCGGAACTATCGGGGGCTGGATGGATGTCCGAAAGGCGTTTCTGGCTCTGGAGAGGAATGCAGGCAAGATGAACCTCAAACCTCAAGAGGACGAACTTATCGACGCGGTTGATCGGTGCATGGAAGACAATCGTCAGGGGTTTGGTGATCCCAATTTCTTTCACGAGCTATGCGAGCCGACAAAACAAATCATCTGGTCCAAAGCCGGTGAACAGACCACGCAAGCCAAGGCCAACGGCATCGTGGACTTTGTGCCTTACTACGTTCGCTTCATGGAGTGGAAAGAGGAGGTCGCCGGATTGCAGGACTTGGATGCCGAGCGGAAAGCGAAGACAGACGAACGCGGCAATATCTGCCTCCTCCCCATCTCCTACACTTTTCCTGGTTTGGAAAATCGCCATGGCGAGATCAGCCAGCGGCATTTTAATTTCAAAGCAGCACTTGGGGAAAGCCTTGAATTCAAGACATTGTTCACGAAGACCGAAGTTGATGGGAAGCCAGTTTATTCAGCGGTTGATTCCAAAGAGAAGCGGACGGTCAAGCTGGCAGCGAGACGCCTGAAGCGGGACAAGATCATCACCAGCGGCGGCGAGAGCATCAAAGCTCTTTGGTGTCCTCCTCTGGTATTGGGGATTGGGCAGAGTCCTGTGGCTGGAAAATCGAAAAAGGGCAAGGCAAGCAAGAAACTGGAGATCAGTTACAGTCTGGTGGTCGATGTGGGCCAATCTGAGGAAAACTGGCGGACAGTGCATCTCAAGGTTCAACTCCCTGTGGCATTCAGCGAGTTGAACAAGACGACCCGAAGCGAGAAAAAAGAGTGGGGTGGCAGCATGGAATGGAACAAGGATGGCATGGGCAGGTTCTTGCGCTGGCCGATTGATAGGCTGAGCAAAGCTCTTGCGACCGTGGGAGCGTTGAAAGGCCACCCAACCTGGGAAAACGACGAGAATGTGGTGAATGCGTTGCTTGCCAGGATCAACACCCAGACGACTAATGCTCAGGGCAAGGCATTGGCGAAAGAAATCGAAGATGCAGCCAATAGCATCACTGATGAAAGAAGCGAGCAGTTGGTTGAATCCGCATCCAAGGCATTGAAAGGAATTGGTGAAAAGGTCTGGTGCCAGAAGCAGGACGAGAACCCCTGCATTCTCTCGATTGACCTTGGTAACCGTTTCTGTGCGGCGTTTGCTAGGTTGCAGGTTCATCGTGATGAGAAAGCTGAAAAGAAAGGGCGTCTGATCTCACCCGACAAAGATTGGCCTGCCAAGATTTATGCCCGCGTAATCGAGCGCGGTGTTCTGCGCCTCCAAGGTGAAGGAGCGGAGGTTTGGGATCATGTGAGGGACAGAGATGGGAAATGCGTGAAGGACGCCCAAGGCAAGTATGTCTATGCCAAGGAAATCGAGCCATTCGGCAATCATGGGAGAGGGCGTTTCCCGAAGCCAGAAGAGAAGCAGAGGATCGAAGCTCTGGCTGATGCCATTTTGCCACTCGAAAGGACTCCTATTCGGGCGCTTGATACCGGCACTGTTCCAGAATTAACGGACCACCTCCTCTGGCGGCTGCGGCGGCGAGTGAGCCGGATTCGCAGTCTTTTCAAACTACGGTGGTGGATCCATCCGAAGTCGAAGAAGCGTGATTCCAAGACTGGCCAGTATTCGCTGTCTTTTGAGGACAAAGAACGGGAAAGCCATAAGGCCGCAGTGCTTGAAATGCTGGCTCGCAGCTATACCCACCCCAAAAAGGAAGAAGATGAGCGCGAAGATGCAGTGTATGAATCGTTACGCCTTAAGCTGGCGACGGTGAAGGAATGGCAAGATAGGTTTGCGGAAGTGGTTCCCGAAGAATCGAAGGCAACGAAACGCAAAGCCAAGGGCAAAAAGAAAACCAAGGACGTTATTCGCACGCTTTGTGCGTCTTGGCAGATTCCTGAGCCAAAGTGGAAATCTTTTCTTGAGCACCTTGAAGATGAACTGCGGATGATGCTGGATGTCAGCAAGCTCTCTGAGGTGATCAGCACATGGAAGCCGATGCCGTCAGGCGAAGGACAGGAGAACTGGGAAATGCTGAAAACGGCTTTTGAGAGCGGAAAGACCCGAAGCGAAAGTTTCAATCATGCTCTGTCCGCTACAAGCTTCCTGCTGTGTGTCGTGACGGAATGGTGTCTGCCGGTTAGACAACGGCGCTGGCATTGGAAACAAGACGCAAAAGAGCCGAGCTTGTTCATGGGCAAGCATGGGCCGAAAGACGAAGGTTTTGAGGCTCCCGAACATCTGCCGCCGATTCAAGGAAGGCGGGGCTTGGCTCTACGCAGGTTGGAGCAGGTTTTGAACTTGCGTCAGGTCTGTCAGAGTTTTGCGAAGATTGAGCGGCGCTGGTTGCAGGCGGACAACGGAGTGAATGATCTGGTCATTCTCCGGGATGAGGAACTGCATGACCCTTGCCCCGACCTTTTGACCAAAAGTAATGAGCTGCGTGACCAGCGGGTGTTTCAGACGGCTCATCTCATCCTCACAGAGGCGCTAGCTCTTGAATTGAGGAATCCGGCTCTAGTGGAGCGAGATGGAAAGTTCAAAAAGGAACTCAAGACCGAGATCGACCTTCATGGGGAATATCAGGCCAAGAAGTGGAACGGGCAGGATGTGCCACGCTGCTCGGTCATCGTGCTGGAGGACTTGAGCCGCTACAGAACCAGCCAGGAACGCACGCGGGCAGAGAACTCCCGCCTGATGCAATGGTCGCACCGGGCGATCATCAACAAGCTGGCCGACATGGCCAGACCTTTTGGCATCACGCTCATGCTGGTCGATCCAGCTTGGTCCTCCCGGTTTGATTCAAGGACAGGTGTGGCAGGCATCCGCGTCAAGGAAGTTACGAGCGACTTTGAGAATGACATGCCGTTCGCGGCCTGGAAAAAGCGGGTGAAGGCAAACGGAGGGCCGGATGAACTGGCTCGACTGGTAGCCGAGATCAAAGCCTTGTTTGACGCCAATCCTGGATTCAATCGGACTCTGGTGGTTCCGGTGGAGGGTGGAGAGTTGTTCTTGCCTGCTTTGCCTCCAGAGGACAACGACGAAGGTCTGATCAATGCGGATGAAAACGGTGCGGTGAATGTTGGACTCATGGCTTTGGCGCATCCTGACCGGCTCGACATTTTCCCACGTCTCCGCACTCTTAAAAAGGGCGATGGTACCGTACGAGTACGAAACAAACGAGGGCACTTCGCCTCGTTGCCGGAGAATGACGAGGCAAGGGAATTGCGAGGAGACTGGAATGCACCTCCTGCCAAAAATGAGGACAAGCCTACAGGCGGGGATGATTTGGAGGGAGAAAGTGAGGATTCCGCTGCTGCAGAATCATCCGAGTATCCCGATTTCTTCGCAGTCATTGCAGGAAGAACTGACTTCGGTGTTTTGTGCGAAGAGGACAAGCATACTGCCTCGTCAACCACTCAGAAAGAAATCGGGAACTTTGTGGCTTACGAGCGGCCTCTGTTCCTCAAGCGTGTTCAGCAAGTTTGCATGAACCGAATCAAAGACATCAACACCGCCCGCATCAAGGCTTGGGAGACGAAAGACGCGAAGCCCGATCGTGACGACGAGATTCCCTTCACATGACCTGTGCCTTGCCAAGCCTGAACCATCCCGTATTCTATGCCGCATGAACTGGAAGGAGAACATCGCCCGCTGGCGCGGACTGACGCCGGAGGAGAAGCTGCGCCGTCGGTGGGAGGCAATCCCGCAGAAGGTGGCGCGGAGCATGGCCTTCGAGGGGGAACCGGTGACGGTGGAGAGGATTCGCGCGGGACTCGCCCGGAGCGGGCCACCCGCTTCATCGAAACCACGCAAGGCATCCTGAGCTACACGGAGCTGGCCCCGCTGCTGGCGGACCGGGTGGCGGCGGTGGAGCAGGCGATCACGAGCGGAGAATTCGCCGAGAGGGTGCTGAACGAGGAACTGCTACTGGAACTTCACCGCCGCATCTGTGATGATCTGGTGCCTGACTGGGCGGGAAAGTGGCGGGACATCGATGTGCGGGTGGGCCGCCTGGAACCGCCGCCGTCCTTCCAACTGCCGGTGCTGATGCGCGACTACACAGATGTAATGCGGTTAGCCGCAGTAAACATTTGGGCCCTTCCAACTGCCGGTGCTGATGCGCGACTACACGCTGGACCTTCAGGCCCGGCTGCCCCACGCGGGCGAAGGGGACGGGGCGTTGCTGCTGGAGTTCCTGGCCTTTGCTGAAGGGCGCTTTCTGACGATCCATCCCTTTCGTGATTTCAACGGACGGACGATCCGCCTGCTGCTCTCCGAACTCCTGCGTCGTCTGGATTTGCCGGAGGTACATCTGGCACCGGAGGGCGAAGCGGAGCGGGCTGCGTATCTCCGGGCCTTGGAGGCAGCAGACGCCCACGACTGGACTCTTCTGGTGGAGATGTGGCGGGAACGGCTGGGAACCGTGATTTGACAGGTGGGTTTAGATTACCCGCGTCATGAATGCCGCTGCCCCGATCCAGACGCAGGATGATGCGCTGCCTCTGCAACCGCCTCTGCCGGTGCGCCGGCTGCACAATTTCATCTACTGCCAGCGCCTCTTTTATTATCAGTGGGTTGAGAATCTCTTCGAGGAGAACGCGGACACCATCGCCGGAAGCCATGCGCACCGGAATGTGGACAAGCCCTCCAACTATGACGAGGACCGCAAGGCGGCGCTGGTGGAGGGACTTCCCGAGGGGGCGCGGCTGCGCAGCCTGAAGCTGGAGAGTGTGACGCTGGGGCTGGTGGGTGTGGTGGATCTGATCGAGGGCGATCAGGAGGATTCGAAATCTCAAACTTCAGATTTCAAATCACCGCCGCAGGCAGTGGCAGTGGTGGACTATAAAAAAGGCAGTGCGAAGCGTGGCGCGAACGGCGAGCGGGTGGCGAAGGAAAGCGATGCGGTCCAAGTCATGGCCCATGCCCTGCTGCTGGAAGAAGAGGGCACGCGGGTGACGCGGGGCTGGATTTACTACGCGGAGGACAAGCGCCGCGTGCCGGTGGAGCTGACACCGGAGCTACGAGAGCTGACGCTGCGCTCGCTGGAGGCGGCGAAGGCGCTGGCGGCCAGTGGCCACTGCCCGCCGCCGCTGGTGCATGATCCACGCTGCCTGCACTGCTCCGCCTACCCCATCTGCCTGCCGAATGAGAGCCGCTGGTGGGCGGCGGGCTTTGAGGAGAAGGTGGATGAGCAGCAGCTCTCGCTCTACTTCGCCGAGTTCTCGGCTCAGAGAGCGAATTTCAAATCTCAAATTTCAGATTTCAAATCGCCAGCGGAGCTGGCGGCACCGAGGCCAGGCGGCGACGCTGGAGAGATCCTCGTAGTGCAGCAGCCGGGAGCGCAAGTAGGGCAGCGGGGGGACATGTTCACGGTGAGCGTGAAGGGCGAGGTGGTGCAAAAGATGCCGGGGCACCAACTGCGAGCGATCTATCTGTATGGCGCGGTGCAGCTCACGGCGCAGGCGGTGCAGACGGCGCTGGAGCTGGACATCGACGTGTCCTATTTCTCCCCGGCAGGCCGTTTCCTCGGCATGCTGCGCGGCCTGCCGACGAGCGGGGTGGATGCGCGGATGGGCCAGTATGAGTTCTTCCAAAAGGAGGCCATCCGTCTGAAACTGGCCCGCGAGATCATCCGTGCGAAGATCCACAACCAGCGCGTGCTGCTGATGCGCAACGGCGACGCACCGGAAAGCGCCCTTAAACTGCTGGCGGAACTACGTGACGGGCTGTGCGAGGCGGAGGACCGCACGCAGCTCCTCGGCTACGAGGGCATGGCGGCTAATCTCTACTTCGAGCACTTCCCCACGATGCTGAAAGGGCGCGGGGAAGCCTGGCGCTTCGATTTCCAAGGGAGAAACAAGCGCCCGCCGCGTGATCCGGTGAACGCGCTGCTGTCCATGGCCTACAGCATGCTGGCGAAGGAACTCACCGGCGTGTGCCATACGGTGGGGCTGGACCCGTTCCTGGGCTTTCTCCACCAGCCGCGCTACGGCCGGCCCGCTCTTGCTTTGGACCTGATGGAGGAATTTCGTCCGCTGATCGCGGACAGCGTGGTGATCTCCCTGATCAACCGAGGCGAGCTGGGCGTGGAGGATTTTGTGCGCAGCGCGAACGGGACCTTCTTGAAGGACGGCGGTCGTCGCGCCTTCTGGGAAGGATATTTCCGCCGGATGGACATGGAGGTGAGCCACCCAGAATTCGGCTACAAGATGAGCTACCGCCGCATGCTGGAGGTGCAGGGCCGCCAGCTCTGGCGCTACCTGCGCGGAGAGGCGGCGGGCTACCATGGCTTTACCACTCGCTAAGGCTCGTGGATTTCAAATTTGAAATTTCCAATCTCAAATCACCATGCGGACCCGCTACCTCATCTGCTACGACATCTGCCACCCGAAGCGTCTGCGCCGGGTGGCGAAGGCGATGGAGGGCTACGGCGTGCGGCTGCAATACAGCGTCTTTGAATGCGCACTGGATGAGAAGCGCTATCGGAAGATGGAGGCGGAGCTGCATCCGATCCTGAACCATGACGAGGACCAGGTGCTCTTTGTCAGCCTGGGGCCGGAGGACAGCAGCCACGGCCTGCGGATCGAGGCGATGGGCCTGCCCTACCTCGTGCGCAGCCGGGTCACGATTGTTTGAAGGAGGGCAGGATTGCATTCCCGCCGATTTCCCGCTTGCGCTCGCAACTAGCCCGACGAGCATGGGGTGGCCATGTGCCACCGACCAGTCTTCCTCCGCCATTGGAAGGCCAAGCTCTAGGAAATCCTGAGTGGATATCTGATCTCTGAAATCATGACGACCGAAGCTGCGGCGCTCCTCGCGAGCGCGGAAGCGCCGGGCATGCACCCGGTGCCGCGCTCGCGAAGGGCGTCAGACACAATTCAACGGACTCGAAGATGCTAGCCATGACGTTCCACAGCGGGCGCTCGCGGAAGGCGGCTCAAAAGCTTTTACCAGCGCCGTTCCACGGCCTCGGTGCTTCGGTCTTGATGATTCCAGCGAGCTTGAGGCGGACTGCGGCTGCGATGCTGGAGGGGCTCGGCGGCAGCTTCGGTCTTGATGATTCCAGCGAGCTTGAGGCGGATGAGTTTGCTCTTGTACTTTTTCATTTTGCTTGGGCTTCGGTCTTGATGATTCCAGCGAGCTTGAGGCGGCGTGGCGCGAGAAAAAAGGTTGCCGTTTAAGAGCGCTTCGGTCTTGATGATAACAGCGAGCTTGAGGAGGGCGCTCGCGGAAATATAAG
>CAYQWE010000062.1:0-18619 GCA_964421275.1 uncultured Prosthecobacter sp. | reverse complement strand
GAACCTGCGTCACGGAGGAGCGAACCTGCGTCATGGAGGAGCGAACCTGCGTCATGGAGGAGCGCACCTGCGTCATGGAGGAGCGAACCAGCGCCATGTAGGAGCGAACCTAGCACGCTCCCCCCCATCAGCCCCCTCTCCTCCCCCCCTGGCGGGCGGCATTGGCATGCGGGAGCTTGGCTGGGAGGCTGCCTGAGGCGTGCAAGAGGCTCTCTTTCCCATCCAAGCAAGACCGCCTGAGTTTGGGGCAAAGTTTTAGCCCCAACTCACACCGGCTTGATCTCCAGCCCCTTCAACCAAGGGGCTGCAATCTGGGGCGGCATGCCGCCGAAGGGCTGGTAGGCAGGGAGCTGGACGACGCTCATGCTGTGAGGTTGGCTGGCGATGAAGAACAAACTCTCCCCGCAGTCCGTGGTGCTGATCATCTTGGCTTTGTGTTCCTCCGAGAGCTGCACCGGGCGCAATTTAACCAGCGGCGTGAGCGCCTCCCCTGGTGCGTATTCGGAGAGGATGACGCCATGGGCATTGAGCTGCATGCGTGCGGTGAAAAGCAGGCCATGCACGGCCCATTTGCTCGCGGTGTAAGGCACACCGGCATACGAATCGTAGCCATGACCTGCGGTGGAGGACACGACGACGATGCGCCCGCCCCCGTTTGCCGCCATGGGCTTCGCGACGGCCTGGATCATGTTCGCGACGCCGAGCACATTGATGTCCATGACCTTCCGCCAGCTCTCCTCGCTGGCGATGCGGGCGGGATCGGCATGCGCCATGAAACGATCCGGCGTGTTGATGCCCGCCGTGTGGATGAGGGCGAAGGGCACGCCGTGTTTGAGCACTTCATCGAGCGCGGCAGCCACGCTGGCCGTGTCAGCCACGTCGCAGACGACGGGGACGATGTTTTTCGAGAGCGCAGCGGTTTCTTGCAGTGACTCCAGCGTGCGCCCGAAGATGAATGTCTTCGCGCCAGCCTCCGCAAAGCGCTTCGCCGCCGCCTGTCCCATGCCACCGCCACCGCCGGTGACGATCACGATCTTGTCAGTCCATGTTTGATCCATGCGGCGATGCTAACGAGCCTGTGCGGTGCGTCCAGCAGGCGAGAGCGGGAGACGGCTACTTTTTGTCTCTCTGGAGCATCGGTTCAGCCCATGCACCCCAGGCTCCGTCTTTTCCGTCTTTGCCACGAATGCGCAGCGTCAGGGTGCGCACGCCTTCCACGCTGACTTTGAAGTCCGCAGTATCTCCGCTTTTGAGCACGGGAGATTCCCACAGCGTATGCCCATCGCCGATGATCGTGGCTTGGACTGAACCGAAGCCTTGCTCAAGGAGGCAGGCGCTACCGCTGAACGTGCCCCATTTCCCCCCGAGCTGGTATTCATGCTCGGAGTCAGCATGCGCATACAAACCGTGCGCGATGAGTCCTCCTGGGCCGATGAGCGGCCCGCCTTCGGGGGTGCGGTCAAAATGCACGCCCTGCCAGCCAGTGCTGGCCTTGGAGGGCAGCAACTCGGACAAGGCGACTTCGCGTTTTTCGGCAGGACCCTTTCCGGTGCGGGCTTACCAGCGGTGCTGTCCGCCGCACGCAGCCGGGTGAAGAGTGCCTGTGTGGTCAGGCTGAGCTTTGCGAGTGTCTCGGGAGTGATTTTGCCATCACGAAAGGCGGGCCAGTACTTGTCGAACTCGATTTTTTGCATCGTCCCGGTCACATCGTAGCCTCCAGCGGCAGTGAGACGCATTTCCATGCGGATGGGCCTGAAGGCACGCAGGCCCACGGTGGCAGCGCCATTCACACCAACAGCCCCGATGCGCAGCGTGGCCGTGGAGGCGTTCTTCTTTTGCACAAGCGGCAGCAACAGTGTGAAGCGGCCCTGCTCATCTGGCACGGCGGCGGCGATCTCCGCATCGTAGTCCGAGCCGCCCGCAGGGTCCGCATAAGCCAGCACGGCGTGCATGGGTAGGTTTGCCCGCACCGTGGCAGAGACGCGCAGCCCCTCAGCCACCGGCTCCAGCTTCCAATCCGTAAACGTGCTCCGCAGCGCTGTGCCGAGCTGCTTCACCGAGCCGGAGAACTGCGGATGCGCAGCCAGCTTCAGCGCATGCGGCAGGGTGAGAAAGCTGCCGCGCCCGTCCCCGCGCAACTCGTCGCCATAAGTGCGGTTTCCGCTGCCCATGAGGGCGCTGCCACGCACCGCACGCATGGCGGCGCTCTGCACGCAGTGCGGCAGGCCCAGTGCATGCCCCAACTCGTGACACACACCGCCGACGAAGATGCTATTGTATTTGCCGAGCGAAATACGCCCATACTGGCGGTCTTTCACATGCTGCTCCTTCACCCCCAGCAATGAGGCATCCAGTAGCGCAGAGTCCACCTGCCACGCGGTTCCGGAACGGTAATCACCGCTGGCATAATAGGGGCTGTGATGGCCTATCTCACGCGTCTCTGGATTCCAATCCGCCAGATTGCAAAAGATGACCAGCGTTTCCGCGTCCCCATCCACTCCCGCCGAGCGCAGCTCCTTGAGACAGTCTGCGCGGATCGCGCGGCCATCGCTACTGTCAGTCTCGCTGCACTCCTCAGATTTCAGCGTGCCCTTGACCATGTACAGCCGCACTAGGCCGTCGGCATCGTCTTCGAGTTGGATGGTGCGGCCTGGGAAGCCCCAGGCGGCCATCTCGCGCAGGTAAAAAGCCTGCACGCTGCGCATCACCCCAGTGAGCCGCTCGCGATGCCGCGGCTGCGGCTCGCGGTCTGCGGGCGACCAGTAGCAGACGCGCATGACACGCCGTGCCTTCTCCGGCGCGGTGGTTTCCCATTCATCCAGACTGCTGCGCGCGCGGGTGAGAGCGCCACGCGTCGGCTCCCCAGCCATCAGCTCCCGCAACGGCACGGGCGCAGGCTCTGCTGCAAGGGTTGGCCTGCACAGACAAACTGCGGGCACCAGGACGACCAGATGAAAAAAATAGATGCAGGAGCGGATCATTGCGTGAGCAATAGCAACGCCGCCGCCCTCCTGTCACTTGGAGATTTCGCAATGCTTGTCTGCTTTAAAGGACTCCGCTGGGTTATTTGCTCAAGAATCCAGGTAGCGCATGAGTTACGGGACAGCATGTCCTCTCATGTCACCATCCTCGGCGCGGGCGTCATTGGCCTCTGCACAGCGCGGTGAAGCAGAAGCCGCCGCACCGCGACCGCATAGCATGATTGCAGTCTTGCGGAATAGGCACTCCCCGTTTTACTCCCGCCATGCCACCCCTGCCGGACATCGCAGCGCTACTGCGACCAGATCGCTGAGGCTTTCGAGCCGCAGCGGATCGTGCTGTTCGGCTCCTACGCTTGCGGGAGGCCGACGCCGGATTCGGATGTGGATGTGATCGTGCGTGACCCGGATTTCCGGTGCGAGAGTCTGCATGAGGGCGACACCTTCCTCGAAGAAATCACCACCAAAGGCCGCGTGATGTATGAAAGCCGCCACGCGTGCCCATCCTGATCGTTGCCAACCTTCGCTGAACCCGTTATTCTTGGTCCATGAGCGCCATCGCTGAACGCATTGACCTTCGCCTTCGTCAGTTGCCCCCGCAACGGGCGGCAACGTTTGAGCGCATCATCGTGAACCTGCTCGACATGATCGAGACGGAATCATCCACCAAGAACGGCAACGCTGATGTCACGGGAAATCGAGCCGAAGCTCTAGCAGCACTCAATCGCATCGCCAATCGTGGCGGCATCGCAGGAATTGAGGATGCCGCAGCCTGGCAGCACGAGCAGCGTGCCGACCGCACTCTACCCGGACGCGACGCATGAGGCTGCTGGACAGCAACATCGTGATTTATGCCACCCAACCAGCAAATGGTTGGTTGCGCTCGGACATCCTCTCCCAGCCATTCGCTGTTTCCCAAGCCACCCGGGTCGAAGTTCTCGGCTGGCACAAACTCACTCCGCAGGACAAGGCCGATCTCGAAATCTTCATGGCTGCTGGAGTCGTGCTCTCGATCTCAGACGCCATCGCTGATCGAGCCATTGCGCTGCGACAGGCTCGGAAATTCTCGCTCGGAGATGCCCTCATTGCCGCCACCTCGCTCGAACACGATCTTGAACTCGTCACGCGCAATGCCGACGATTTCAACCATGTGCCCGGATTGAAGTGGTCGAACCCCTTCGATCAAGCGCCGACAACTTGAGGCAGGCGGATGCCAAAAGCGGCGATGAATGCTTCCGCTTTCATCAATCACGCCCCATGCGCCTCCTCCTCTGTCTCCTCGCCCTCAGCTCGTCGCTCTGCGCCGCCGCTTTGCAGCCGAACATCATCATCCACTTCATCGACGACCTCGGCTACGGCGACATCGGGCCGTTCGGTGCGGTGAAGCAGAAGGTGCCCTCCGCCGCACCAAACGAGGTCGGGAAGCGCTTTGCCACGAAACTGGCCGAAATGCAGAAGAAGTGACTCTCGGCTTTGTCTGGATTCCCTGTGAGGATCGCCAGATTCATTCAAGAAAGATCGAATGCGCGGTGAATGATGAAGCATGTCTTCTCATGTCACCATCCTCGGCGCGGGCGTCATCGGTCTGAGCACGGCGCTTTACTGCGCTCGACACGGCATGCAGGTCACCGTGATCGAAAGGAAGGCCGCACAGCGCGATGGCTGCTCGTTTGGCAATGCAGGCATGATCGTGCCGAGCCACTTCATCCCGCTCGCTGCGCCGGGCATGGTGACGCTGGGCCTGAAATGGATGTGGAACCCGGAATCGCCGTTTTACATCAAACCACGGCTCGATGCCGATTTGATGCGCTGGGGCCTGCATTTCTGGAAAGCAGCCACCAAGGCCCGGGTCGATGCCGCCGCGCCTGTTTTGCGTGATTTGAGTCTGCTGAGCCGACAATGCTTCGAGGAGATGGGGCTCGATTTCGGTTTGGTGAAGAAGGGACTGATGATGCTGTGCAAAAAACAGCAGACGCTCGATGAAGAAGCGCACATGGCAGAGAAAGCGAATGCGCTCGACATCCCCGCCGAGGTGCTGGATGCGAAGGCGACCGCCGCGCTGGATCCGGCTGTGACGATGGATGTGTGTGGCAGTGTCTATTTCCCGAAGGATTGTCATCTGTCCCCTTCCCGCTTCATCGCGGCTTTGGAGTCTGAACTGATCCGCTTGGGAGTGTTTTTCATGTGGGAGACGGAGGTGACGGGCTTTGAGGTGGAGAACGGAAGGGTGCGAGCCGTCAAGACGTCAAGAGGTCAAGTGGAGGGTCAAGAGGTGGTGCTCTCCGGTGGAGTTTGGTCGGCGAAACTCGCGGAATTGCTCGAATTGAAGATTCCAATGCAAGCAGGCAAAGGCTACAGCCTCACGCTGGCGAGTCCGAAGCAGCTCCCCGAGCTGTGCAGCATCTGCACCGAGGCGCGGCTGGCCGTGACGCCGATGGATGGGGCCTTGCGTGTCGGCGGCACGATGGAACTCGCCGACATCAACGAATCGATCACCCAACGCCGTGTGCGTGGCATCACGCGGGCGTTTCCGCAGTATTTCCCAGCGTTCGAGGAGCATGATTTCGCCGAAGTGAAGCCGTGGAGCGGTCTGCGTCCAGTTTCTCCAGACGGCATGCCTTACATCGGACGCACGCAGCGCTGGAAAAACCTCACGGTGGCTACCGGGCACGCCATGATGGGCCTGAGCCTCGCACCCGCCACAGGCTGCATCGTGGCAGGATTGCTTTCTGGCGAGAAAACGCCCGTTACACTCGATTTGATGTCACCGGACCGCTTCGCATGAAAACAATTCTTTGCCTCCTCAGCCTCTCATCGACTCTGCTCGCGCTCGACCGCCCAAAGCTGCAGATCATCAACGCGGGGCCGAATGCGGTGGAGGTGTTTTGGAAAACGCCAGATGGAAGACGTGTATCGAACGGGAAGATCGAGCCGGGGAAGGACCGGATCATCGGCACTACCATCGGGCACCACTTCATCATTGTGGATGAGAAGCGTGAAGCAGAAGTGGTCAGCCGGGCGCGCATCCAAGGATTCCGCTACGATCCGGCGGCGAAGGATGGCGTGCCGTCGTTTTACACGCAGCGCGCGAGCGCGGGCGGCTTCCCCATCGTCGCGTCGGCCAAGGTGAGCCCGTATGCGCTGAAGGAGGCGGTATATATCGCCGATCTGATGCTGGGGAAGCGCCCGGATGTGCGGGACGCTATGATCGCGAGCGGAGCGCGGCTTTGCGTCATGGCACACGATGAATTCACGACGGACCTTCCGGAATTCTTCAGATTGGGAACGGTGAAGGGTTTTGAGTCTCTAACACCGAAGGAATACTGGGATGCGCGTGCCCGCGGCCTCGGCGGCAGCGAGACGGATCCGTTCTGCTCCTGCGCGGAGGAGAACCTACTGGCCTACGACGGTGATCCGTATGACACGGAGAACATCCTCATTCACGAGTTCGCACACAATCTGCATCTGCGTGGGCTGACCAATGTCGATCCGACTTTTGATGCGCGATTGAAGGCGGCTTTTGACGAGGCGATGAAGGCCGGACTGTGGAAAGGCGCGTATGCCTCGACGAACCATCACGAATACTGGGCGGAAGGCGTGCAGAGCTGGTTTGACAACAACCGGCAGAATGATGCGCAGCACAACCATGTCGATACACGCGATGAACTCATTGCCTACGATCCGAAGCTGGCCGCGCTGTGCCGCGAGGTGTTTGGCGACACCGTTTTGAAATACACGAAGCCGCAAACGAGGCTCAAGGAGCATCTCGCGGGCTACGATCCAGCGAAAGCGCCGAAGTTTGTGTGGCCGGAACGGCTCGCGAAGGCGCACGGGCTCATCAAGCAAGATCAGCGCCGACGTTTTGAAGAAGCCACAGGCACGAAGACGCATGATCAGCGGCTCATCGCGGGCTGGACGGTGCGCATCCATCCAGCGCTCTTCGACGATGCGGTGGCGCTGGAGACGGCGCTGGGGCTTTTGCGGGCGCAACTCGATGAAATCGTGCGCGTCGTCCCTGCCAAGGCTGTCACGGAACTGCGCAAAGTGACGCTGTGGATCAACCCCGAGCATCCGAACACCCGCCCACATGCAGCGTATCATCCAAGCGCGGACTGGCTACGCGACCATGGCTTCGATCCAGCGATGGCGAAGGGTGTGGAGTTCACCAACGTGCGCATCTTCGAGGCGGAGACGCGCCGCATGCCGAACTTCGCACTGCATGAGCTGGCGCACTCCTATCACGACCGCGTGCTCGGTTTCGATAACGCGGAGATCGAGGCCGTTTTTGAGAAAGCGAAAGCATCAGGCAAATATAACAAGGTACAGCGCCAAGATTCCGAAGGCCGTAAAAGCCTCGCCAAAGCCTACGCGATGACGAACTCGAAGGAATACTTCGCCGAGAGTACCGAGGCCTTTTTCACGCGGAATGACTTTTATCCGTTCACGCGTGAGGAGTTGAAGGCGCACGACTCAGAGATGTCCGCGTTACTGAAGAGATTGTGGGGCGTCGTGGATCGTTGAAAGAGGCCCTGGGTCGCGTCCTTATCCCCTGCTGACCGACGCTTTCTCCATGCCTGAGATGTTTTTCAAAAACCCTTTTCCATGTGCCGTGCTGTGGTTGCTGGCGACGTGCGCGTTTGCTGTGCCCGCAGAGCATCCGGGCAAGGCATTGTATCAAAAGCTCTGCGCCGACTGCCACGGCAGTGCGGGGCAAGGTGTGGAGGATGAGTATGACGAACCACTGACCGGTGAGAAGTCCATCGAGTCCCTTGCGCGGCAAATCGACCGCACCATGCCTGACGATGATCCAGCCAAAACCACGGCGGAAAATGCCAGGCAGATCGCCGAATACATCCATGATGCGTTTTACTCGCCAGACGCCCAGGCGCGGCTGCATCCGCCGCAAAAGGATCTCAGTCGGCTGACGGCCCCGCAGTTCCGCAACAGCGTGATGGATGTGATCGCACGGTTTCGAATGGGGCCAGGATTCGATAGACCCATCGGCGGCGAGCCGGGATTGAAAGCGACGTATCGCGGTGTGGCGCTGCCGAAACCCGGCGAGAAGGCTGTGGATACGACGCCAAAGCAGGGCATCCAGAAAAAACGACCGAACAAGACCATCGAGAAGGTAGAGCCGGTGATTTCCTTTCACTGGGGTGCGGACAGCCCGGACAAGGCGGTGCTTGAGGCGGAGCAGTTCGAGAACCGTTTCGAAGGTTGCGTGCTGGCGCAAGAAACCGGGTTGTACGAATTCGCCGTGAAGACTGAGAACGGTTTCCGTCTATGGATCAACAACACCAGCGAAGGTGAAGCGCTGATAGACGGCTGGGTGAGCGCCGGGCCCCAAGTGCGCGAGGAGAAAAAGATGATCTACCTCGTCGGTGGGCGCGCTTACCGCCTGCTGCTGGAGCATTTCAAATTCAAAGAGAAATCCGCCTCGATCGAGTTGTGGTGGAAACCACCGCATGGCGTCAAGGAACTCCTTCCCGCCCATGCCACACGCACCGAGCGTCCGCGAGGGCTCATGATCGTGAGCACGCAGTTCCCGCCGGATGACAGCAGCGGCGGTTATCCGCGTGGCACGACCGTCTCGAAGGCATGGGATCTCGCGGTGACGGACGCGGCGATCTCTACCGCCGAGCATGTGATCGATAATCTCGACGAGCTCATCGGTGCCAAGGCTGGCGCGAAGGACCGAGAGTCCAGGCTGCGCCAGTTCGCCCTCAACTTCGTCGAGGCAGCATTCCGCAGGCCCCTGGGTGATGACCTGAAGACGCTATTCATCGACTCACACTTCAAGGTGTCGAAAACGCATGAGGCGGCATTGAAGCGTGTTGTGTTGCTCACCTTGAAGTCCCCACAATTCCTCTACCCGGACCTGCTTAAGAATGAAAAGGCCGACGATTTTAACGCTGCTACGCGCTTAGCGCTCACGTTGTGGGATTCGATCCCCGACAAAAAACTCACGCAGGCCGCCACCCAAGGCAAACTGCGCACTCAAGACCAAGTGAGGGCCGAAGCGCGGCGCATGCTGAGCGACTCGCGCACCAAGGCAAAACTGCACGGCTTCTTTTATCAGTGGCTTGAGTTCGAGCGCGCCGAAGGGACTAGCAAGGATCCGAAGACCTTCCCTGACTTCACTCCTGAAGTATTCGCCGATCTGCGCTCATCGCTCATGCAATTCATTGACCAAGTCGTGTGGAGTGAGAAATCCGACTACCGTGAGTTGCTGCAGGCGGATTACCTGCTGCTCAATGAACGCCTGGGGAAATTCTATGGCAAGCCGGTCACTGGCGATGAATTTCAGCGCGTCAGCTTCGACCCGAAACAGCGTGCAGGTGTGGTCACACATCCTTTCCTGCTCGCCTCGCTAGCCTACACGAAGCAGTCGTCGCCGATTCATCGCGGGGTGTTTCTCACGCGCAACATCGTCGGCATGTCATTGAAGCCGCCAAAGAAGGCCACGGTATTCGAGGACAGTCATTTCGATCCAAAGATGACGATGCGTGAAAAGGTCACTGAATTGACGCGCAACGGCGCGTGCATGACCTGCCACAGCATGATCAACCCGCTTGGCTTTAGCCTAGAGAACTTCGACGCCGTGGGCCGCTGGCGCACCAGAGACAACAACAAACCCGTAAACACCGTGAGCGAGTTCGCCACACACGAAGGTCAGCTCGTCCGCCTTTCCGGCCCGCGTGACATCGCCAACTACGTCGCCAGCAATCCCGGCGGCCACCGCGCCTTCATCCGGCATCTGTTTCATCACCTCGTCAAACAGGAACCCTCCGCCTACGGCGTGCGCACTTTGGACAAGCTCCAGCATGATTTCGCCGCGAACGGCTGCAACATTCAAAGACTCATGGTTGACATCGCCATCCTCGCCACCGGCGTGAAATGATCGCAAAGTCTTCTCCCTCTCTTATTCACCCCGTTCCCATGAAACATCTCCATCGCCGTCAATTTCTCCGCGATCTCGGCATCTCGGCAGGTGCCCTGCCCTTCCTCGCCGGGCTGCCTAGCATCACCGGCGCACCCGCTCCGCAGAAGCGACAGCGCCTCATCATCATGTTCTCGCCAAACGGCACGCTGCCGAACGAGTTCTGGCCGGATCAAGAAGGCAGTGAGTTCAGCTTCAAATCCATTTTGAAGCCGCTGGAGCCGTTCAAGAAGCAGATGCTCGTGCTGCATGGCATCGCCAACAAAGTGCGTGGCGATGGCGACAGTCACATGCGCGGCATGAGCTGCCTGCTGACCTGCGACGAGCTCATGAAGGGCAACATCATGGGCGGCGGTGGGAATCCGGCCGGCTGGGCCAGCAACATCTCCATCGACCAGGAGATCAAAAATTTCCTCCAAAGCAAAGCGGCGACGAAAACGCGCTTCGGCTCACTCGAATTCGGCGTGGCGGTGCCAGATCGTGCCGATCCATGGACGCGCATGTGTTACGCGGGTGGAAACCAGCCCGTTGCCCCCATCGACGACCCGCATCAGATCTTGAAGAAGGTCTATGGCAAGATGAAGGACAAAGAGAGCCTCGTGAGCATCCTCGATGATGTGCGTGAGGATTTGAAGCGCGTCTCCTCGAAACTCAGCGCACGGGACAAGGCCCTGCTGGACCAGCACATGACGCTGGTGCGCAGCCTAGAGCAGGATTTGGCGGAAGCTGACAAGCAGGGCAAGCTCACGCATCCTGTGCCTGCCGTCGATCCCAGCATCGAACTGGTAAACGACAACACACCGCAGATCAGCCGCATCCAGATCGACCTGCTGGTCAACTCGCTGGCCAACGACATGGCCCGCGTGGCCACGCTGCAATACATGCGCAGCGTCGGCATGGCGCAGATGCGCTGGCTCGGCGTCGAAGAAGGCCACCACAGCCTCTCACACGACCCGGACGATAAAAAAGACAGCTACGAGAAGCTCAAGAAGATCAACACCTGGTTCGCCGGTGAGTTCGCCTACTTGGCGAAGTGCCTCAGTGAGACACCGGAGCCTACAGGTGATGGCAGCATGCTCGACAACACACTGCTCGTATGGACCAACGAACTCGGCAAAGGAAACAACCACACGCTCGACAACATCCCCTATGTCATGCTCGGCGGCGGCTTTGGCTTCAAGATGGGTCGAAGCCTCAAGTTCGACAAAGCGGCGCACAACCGCCTGTGGATGTCCGTCGCCCATGCGATGGGGCATGAATTGAAAACGTTCGGCAAGACCAGCCTTTGCGAGGGCGGAGCCTTGGTGCTGGCGTGATGGAGCTGAGTGTGAGTCTCCGATGAGAAGATGGGTAGCGCAGCCTTGCCCAGACAGTCCACCGCTGCATGATGCGTCCCTTCGCAATACAGGACTCTTCATTCGCTTTTACCGATGCCCAAACCCCTCATCGCCGTCACCATGGGCGACCCCGCCGGGGTCGGCCCTGAGATCTGCCTGCAGCTCCTCGCCAACGAAGCTGTTCGTGAGGTCGCCACACCAGTGATCTTCGGCGACGCACGGCTTCTCTCACGCTGCGCGCGCCAAACGAATCTCCCCGCGCCACGACGCATCATCAGCGAGATCGAGTGGGCGGAGAAATACACCAGCATCGACGAGCCTGCGGTTCTGGATCTGTTTGGTTTCGACGCTGGAGACTTCACGCCGGGAAAAGTCAGCGCCAAGACCGGCGCGGCGGGATACCGTTATGTCGAAAAAAGCATCGAAGCGGCCATGGCAAAGCAAGTCGCCGCCGTGGCCACCGCTCCGCTGAACAAGGAGGCTCTGCATGCCGCAGGCATCACCTACCCAGGACACACGGAAATGTTTGCGGAGAAGATGGCCGCAGAGAGCCACTGCATGGCCTTCTTTTCCGAGGAAATGATCTGTAGCCTCGTCACCGTGCATATTGGCTATCAGGATGTCGCCCCCGCGCTCACGACCAAACGCATCCTCGATGTGATCTGCCTCACCGACGCCGCTGTGCGCCGAGTGAAAGGAAAAACGCCCAGGATCGCGGTCTGCGGGCTCAACCCACATGCGGGTGAAAATGGTCTCTTTGGTCGGGGCGAGGAGGCTGCCATCATCGCGCCAGCCATCCAGGCTGCACGCGCCAAAGGCATCACCCTCGAAGGCCCGCTGCCGCCTGACACCGCCTTCATCGCCACAAAGCGCCGCACGGTGGACGCCTATATCTGCATGTATCACGATCAGGCGCTCATCCCTCTCAAGGCACTGGCTTTCGATACGGCGGTGAACACCACCCTGGGCCTCCCCGTGCCGCGCACGAGCGTCGATCACGGCACAGCCTGCGACATCGCGTGGCAAGGCAAAGCCTCATGCACCAGCCTGGTGGAAGCCGTCCTCCTCGCCGCAAAAATGGCGGTATAATACTGCTGTGTGCGGAACACAGGCACAACGCGCCCACCTTGTAGGTTGCGGCTTGTTTTGCCAGCATGCACCTGCATCGTCCCCTCCCCTGCATCCTTCATTCATGAGCGCCCCCTGCCAGACTTCTGAAAACCTCGACAAGGCTTTCGCCCCCTTCCGTGAAAAAATGCTGTCCGCAGGACTTAGCGACGCGGCCATCCGCGCTTTTCGCAGCAGCTATGCCGCTCTGCTCGCAGGCGAGACGGGCATGATCCACGAAGACTCCATCGAGCCAGCGAAAAATCTACCCAGCAGCGATGACCTGACAGCCCCCTCCGAAGCACGCACCGCCGCCCTGCTGCGGCAGACCGTCATCATCAAGCTCAACGGCGGACTCGGCACAGGCATGGGCCTCGAAAAGGCCAAATCTCTGCTGCGGGTGCGCGGTGAGGACACCTTCCTCGACTTGATCGCCCGTCAGCTCCTCCATCTGCGCACGCAGACCGGAGGAGAGGCACCCCTGTTCATGCTGATGAATAGCTTCAGCACTTCGGCGGATACCGCAGCGCATTTAGCGGCGCGGTTCCCGCAACTTGGGGAACGCTCTGCGTGGGAGCTCATGCAGAACAAGGCGCCGAAGGTGCTGGCAGACACCCTGCAACCGGCTCTGTGGCCGTCCAATCCAGACCAGGAATGGTGCCCTCCCGGTCATGGCGACATCTATGCCAGCCTCGTCGGTTCCGGCTGGCTCGACCGCCTGCTCGAAAGCGGAATCCGTCATGCCTTTGTCTCCAATTCCGACAATCTCGGGGCCACGCTCGATCCCGCCATCCTCGCATGGTTCGCTGACAGCGGCATGCCGTTTGCCATGGAGGTCACCCGTCGGACGGAATCAGACAAAAAAGGCGGACACCTCGCCGTGCGCCTGCGTGACGGGCGCTTGCTGCTGCGCGAGTCCGCGCAATGCTCCAAGAGCGACGAGAGGCATTTTCAAGACATCGACTTACATCGCTACTTCAACACCAACAACCTGTGGATCGACCTGCGTGCGCTGAAGGCGGCACTTGAGGACAGCGGTGGCCTCATTCCCCTGCCCCCGATCATGAATAGGAAGACGGTCGATCCTCGTGACAATCATTCGCCGACGGTGATCCAGTTGGAGAGCGCCATGGGCGCAGCCATCGAATGCTTTGAAGGCGCGGGAGCCATCGAAGTTCCCCGCCTGCGCTTTGCTCCCGTGAAAACCACCGGCGACCTGCTAGCCGTGCGCTCTGACGCCTATGAGCTGACGGACGACTTCTGTCTGCGTCTGCACCCCGCCCGCAAAGGGCAGCCGCCGCATCTGCACCTTGATCAAAAACACTGCAAACTCGTGGACGGCCTAGAGCGCAATTTCCCCCACACGCCCAGCTTGCTGCACTGCCGCAGCCTCGCCGTTCACGGCCCAGTGGAATGCGGGGAGGGAGTCGTCTTCAAAGGCGACACGACGCTCCACAATCATGCGCAACACGCGCACAAACTGCCCCCAGGCATTCACGAAGGAACGCAGCACACGCACTGACCAACGACACCTGTCTCTCTTTAGTCGAGGGAGCGCTTAGGCGGCGCGATTCTCACCACAGGGGCGGCGGTGCCGGGTTTCTGCACGGCGGTCCGCGCTAGGCGCTGCACTTCATAGCCAGGAATGTTGAGCGCGAGATCCAGCTTGGCTAAGAACTCCCACGTCGCGGCCACACCGACCTCATCCGCGATTTTGCGCGCTTCAAGATAAGCGGCGAAGGCGTCCGGCATCACCTGGAAGACGGCCACTCCGTTCGGGTCTGCCTTGATGTCACGCATGAGGCGGATGAAGGCGGAATTGGGCTGCTTCAGAGCCTCGATGGTCTCCCCACCGCCGCCCTTGGGCGTCAACGCCAATTGCACATAGTTCGCCGCAGGAATGATCTTGGGCTCGAAAGCATAAGAGCCTGCGATCAGCGGATTGGCGGCGGCACGCTGGAGGAGCGCCTGAATGCGCAAGGCATCGTAAATGGTCCGGGCCTTGCTGCGGTCTTCGATGCCTTTGACCTTGCCTAGATCATGAAAATAACCGGCTGCATCCTTGGGAGTGGCCTTGATCGTCTGACTGGCCGCGCCCCATGAGAGGGTGATTTTCCCAGCCGATGCGCTGGCTTTGATGATCGGCTTCGCCGGATCGCTCGAAGGGTCGAGCTTCACCCACTTGGTGACATCCCCCTTGCCCAAGGCGACGAGCGCCTCTGCTAAAATTGGCATGGTCTGGCGTGTCGGCACCGCAATGTCTGCCAGCGCAGTGAGGAGCTGCTTGGTGGGAGGCACCCCGCCTTCGGAAAGGATTTTACAGGCCTCCGCAAGATGTTCGACCTGCACACGACCGATCAAGCTGGCGATTTCTATCCATGCCTTCTGCGCGTTCGCAGGTGAGCCGAGGATGCTTTCGAGCAGCTTGGCAAACGGCGCATAATCTGGCCGCTGATACTCGAGCTGGGATTTCACCTTTTCCATGCCATCAAGGATCGGCTGGAGAAATTTCGTCTGGCTGAAAGTCAGCACCCCCTGCTTCGCCACCAGCACGCGAGTTTCCACCGGTTTCTCCGGATACGGGCGCGGATTCGGCAGGCGGACATAGGTGGCAGGCGGTGGCGTGAACACCGGGGTCTGGTCTAGGAGCGCTTTGAGGCGTTCCAGTTCGGCCAGCAGCTTGTCTGTCGCAGCCTTACTGGCGTCACGTTCTTTTTTACGTTCATCGAGCTGCTTCTCAAACACCTCCAAGTCCATGAACTTCATCTTCGCCTGAATCTCGGTAGTATCGACGGTTTTGAGCTGCTCGATGGCCTTCTTGAGGTCGGCCTCGAGCTGCTCCTTCTTTTTCTGCACCTCTTCCGGGGTCTGTAGTTCCGGCAGTTGCTTCGCCTGCTCCTTGAGCTTTGCCAGCTCCTCAGGAGTCACCGGCGGGAGATCGGAGAGCACGGTTTTGACGATGTTCGCCACACTGAGCCCCACCATCACCAGCACGATGATCAACACACCGACGACGTTCGTCATCGTGTCCATCAAGGCGACGAATGGCAGCTCTTGCTCCTCGTGTTTGTGCTTGGACATCCGCTATGAGGGTCAGGTTGTTTTCTTGGGCACGGCAGGCGCAGCAGGCGGGGTCGGTGCCACGGGCGGCGGAGGGGGGAGTTTGCCCCGGTATTTGTCAAACATCGCGAGATCGAGCACGCCGCGTCCGGGGATGGGCAGCTTGCCCACACGCACCTTGTAATCGTTCTCCGCGCGGCCCGCGCCGTTGTTAAACGCGCCTTGGCCGTCGTCGCGGATCAGGAACAACACGATCGACTTGGGATTCTTGGCTACTTCGGTGAGGAAATAGTTGAAGGAGGCGTCGGCGACGACCACCTCCGCGCTGGCGCTGAGGCGATAGTCCGCCCCCCAGGCACCGAGAATCTTCAAAGCACCACCGCTGGCCTCGACGAAATAGATTTTTGAGTCCTCCGCCATGCCGCTGCCTGATGGCTGGACGATCACTGGCGGAATCTTCTTGTCCGGGGGCACCTGGCGTTTCTTGATCTCCGCCGTCAGCGCAGCTATCTCCTTCTTGCTTTCCTCCTGCTGCTTTTTCATCCCCTCGATCTCCAGCAGCAGGTTATCCAGCTCCTTCTGCATCTTCTGACTGATCTTCAAATTGGCGTCCTGGAGTTCCTTTGATGTGGAGAGCAGCTTGTAGAGCTTCACATAGCGCTGCTGCTTTTCCTCGATCTGCTTTTGCAGCTCTTCGAGCGTGACGAGCTTCTCCTTGAGCGTTTTCTCGCGCTCCTGGTGCGCCTTGATCTTCTTGCGCAGGTTCTTCGCCTCCTGCGCCATCGCCACCTCGGCCTCCGGGCGCCCATCGGTCTGCTCCGTCATGGAGACGCACAGCACCACGATGATGAGTACCAGCACGCCGATGAGAGAGCACAAAATATCCAGGAACGGGATCAGGAGAATCTCGTCGCTGCCTTTCTTTCTGCGCTTCGCCATGACGGAGGAGGATGTGCGGGCGTTGACGGATCAGTCTCGGCTGAACCAGCCCTTCTTCTTCACCTGATGGATGAGGATCTGCTTGCCGCCGAGTTCGGACAGCAGCGTGTTCAGCGACTGGATGCCGCTGGACAACGCACGCGTGTACTCAGAGGTGGTCTTCACACTGTCCTTCACCGCGCCAGTCATATCCTCACGCATGCGATTGAGCGCCACAGTGAATTCCGTGTCCACACGCTCCTGATGGGCGGCGGCGCGTTTGTCGAGGTTGTCTGCCTGCTCCTTGATCTGCTTCGAGAGCGCGTTGAGGTCCACCAGGAACTCCTTCTGCGAGTTCGCCACGGCCTTGACGAGCGTGTCCATCAGCCCGTTCGAGTCCCCGCCGGCGATGCCGCCGCCGTCATTGAGACGCGGGAGGAGGATTTCATTGCAGAAGGAGTCGATGGTGTTGAGGTTGTCATCCTCCGCCTTCATCAACGAGTTCATCGGGAAGTTCAGGATCGTGGCGAGCACGAGGCCCAGCAGGGTCGCGTCAAAGGCCGTGCCCAAACCGCCGGTGACGTTTTGCAGCGTGGCCTTCACCTGCTTGAGGTCGTCCATGTCGCTGAAATTCATCCCGCCGATGGCGTGGGACAGACCGATGACCGTACCGATGAAACCCAGCAGCGGGATGGCCCAGAGGAAGGCCTTGGGGAGCGTGTAGCTGCCGCCGATGCGCATGCCGTCGATCTCCGACTGGCTGGTGAGCATGTGGCTGACATCACCGACGTTCTGCTTCACCTCAAAGAGCTCCAGCGCCTTGCGGATGCGGTTGACCATCATGCTGTCACGCAGGCGGAGGGGCAGCTTGTAGAGGTGGTCGATGAAGGAACCCACATTGTCGCGGTTGATCTCCGCGCCCATCTCCCAGGGCAGCACGTCGAGCAGCAGCGCCTGGCGCTGGTGGCGCAGCTTCTGCAGCTTCAGATAGATGATCGACATCGCCCAAGTGAAGAACAGCGTGTTGCAGAAACTCACTGCCATGTGCTTGTAGAACAGCGAGGCCACAAACTGCATCGTGTTGTACTTCGCAGACGGCACATCCGCCGGTGCTTGGAACGGATACAGAATGCCAACCCAAGTGAGGAAGATGGTGAAGCCGATGGCAAAGCTCAGAAACGCGTTCGGATTGGTCGGATCCTTCTCCTCCCAGCCACCACGCTCACCTTGACTGGCCGGAGCGGAAGAGGGGGGCGGCGCAGACGCGCCATGTTCATACTCCGCTCCGAAGGAGTCACTCTGCGGAGGCGCTTCACCCGTGGAAGGCGCGAGATCGGATGGAGCCGGAAGTCCAGACGGTGCTGGCAGACCAGACGGAGCCGGCAGTCCCGAAGGTGCGGGCATCGCCGCGCCTGCGGGAATGCTCAGCTTGGTGTTGCAACCTGGGCAGCGAACGATTTTGCCAGCCATCTCCGGCTCGACTTTGAGCTGCATGTCACAAGTTGGGCATTTGAACTTCACGATGTGGTTTCCTCCGGGTAATGATATGAAAGTTGGAAATGAGAGGGGCGCTATTTAGCTGACAGTCCACTGCACTTCCAAGTCTTTTCTTGGGCTGAATTCATTTCGCTGCCTCCGCGCCCCATTCCCCTGCTCTGTGGGCGGCTTTTGTTCATTCACCGGAAAAATGCAAACAGCCCTTTGACTCATCATTTCCTGGTCATGGTGCCCACCACACCGCTGCGCATCCAGCGGGAGAATGACACCCCATGCGCAGTCCGGATGTACTCAGAGCAGCTCTTCCACAAAGCGTTTCGCGTCGAAGGGCTGAAAGTCCTCCACCCGTTCCCCCAGACCGATGAAGCGCGTGGGCACCCCGAGTTCCTGCTGGATGTTCACTAGCACGCCGCCTTTGCCACTGCCATCGAGCTTGGTGACGATGAGGCCGGTGAGCGGGATGGCCTTGTGAAATTCACGCGCCTGCTGCAGCGCGTTCGAGCCCGTGGTGGCATCCACGACGAGCAGCACCTCATGGGGGGACTCAGCGTCTTTGCGGCCGAGGATGCGGTGAATCTTCTTCAACTCCTCCATCAGATTGTGCTTCGTGTGGAGGCGGCCAGCGGTATCGCAGATGAGAAAGTCAGCCTGCGTTCTGAGCGCTATCTCGTAGCCGTCGAAACACCCCGCAGCGGGATCACTATTCGGCGGGCCTTTAGCCCGCGGACTCTTCAGGCGCTCAGCCCAGCCGGCGAGCTGTTCCACCGCAGCGGCACGGAGCG
>CAYQWE010000061.1:0-21437 GCA_964421275.1 uncultured Prosthecobacter sp. | reverse complement strand
GAGGCGTAGCTGAAAGGCATGAGATCGGCCACCTGCTTGTAAAAGCCAATCTGTCGCAACCAGGCGATGAAACTGGCCAGTCCGGCAAAGGGCGTGACGGCCTTGGAGGTGGTGGCAAGTTTGATCTGGCCCAGACCGGAAAGCTGGGCAAAATCCATGTCATCGTTTTGTGCGGTGGGCGGAGTCTGGGTTGTGGTCACAAACACCCACACTCCGAACTCGCCGCGCAAAACGTCCTTTTTCAAAAGCGGCGTTCGGGTTCAATCTGCTTCACGTATTGCTCAATCCGTCGGTTACGCGCATGGATGAACACCTCCACCCTGCTTTTATAGGCGAGGTAGTCTCCTGTGTTTGCAAACTGTGGTGGTGACTGAAAGCCATCGAATGGCAGGTAAAACTTCACACGGCCATGCTCTTCGACCAAGTCATGGAGCAGGAAGAAATCGACATAGTTCTGGAATGTCTCGAACAATCGGAAAAACGCAGCATACCTACCGAGGGCTTCTGTGAGCGGACTTGGCTCATTGATGTAGAATCGCTTGATGCACTCCAAGGTGAGGTCGAAGCGGTCATCAATGAGCCGTGAGACGCCTCTGGCCTGGTTGATCGTATGCTGTCGATCAATCTGGTTGTTGGGGAAAATGAGGTATGCGCCAATGGTTGACCCGCGATCGAAAAGCTGCTGAACTTCCTCTGGTATTTGGGTCGTGAGCCACTTCTTCTTGACCTGGTTCTTGTAGGAGTGGGTGATGGCATCGCTCCCCAATGAGAAGTCCCCCAAGGCAGAGCTGTGATGGAGATAATAGCCAGGTTTGTCATCGCGCAGTTCGAATTGAGCGCCACTTGGCAGGGGCTTGTTCCACAGAAGTTTGTGATAGCGTCGCAAGGTCGGACTGGTGGCATCCGGATCTCCGCCATTTGCGTCACTGTACATGTTGAAGGTGGTATCAATCATTGCTTTGAGTTGGGACGCAGGATACCTGTTTTTTTGGTGGAACAAACTTACGAGGAGTCGAACGGGTGATTTCAATTGCTCGCCCTAATTGAAACTCAACTTGCGAATTCCTCGTTAAAAAGCCACTTTTGGCCATGTTTCAACGTTGGGCAGAGGCTGAGTGGCAGCGAAAGTTGGCCACGCCGTTCGTGCGATCGTGTTTGGCGCACGCCAGACGGGGAAGTCCACGCTTCTCAAGGAGCTGATCCCGAATCCGGCGCTGCGGCTGGATTTTTCGGACCCTGGGCAGCGGTCGAGCTTCCTCAGCCAGCCGGAGCAGCTCATCGGAATCTGCAAGGCCATGCCGAAGGCAGCGGAGCCGCGAGTGGTCGTGATTGATGAGGCGCAGAACGTGCCCGCCATCTTTGACGCGGTGCAGCATCTCTACGATGGCGACAAGACCCGCTGGCGCTTCGTGCTGTGCGGCAGCTCGGCGCGGAAGCTGCGCCTGCTCGGCACCAACCTGCTGCCTGGGCGCTGCATGGTCAGCCATCTTTATCCGCTGACGACGGCGGAGAGGCCCTGCATCGAAGCGCAGGCGCCTTCTTTCACGCCTGCATCCCCGCTGCCGTGGGCGGTGCTTCCCAGCCCGCTGAGTCTGCCGACCTGGCCTGCCGCGGATCTGCCCACCCGCCTGGCCTGGGGCGAGCTGCCGGGCATCGTGAGCGTGGAGGAAAGTCTCCGCGCCGATCTGCTGCGTGCCTACAGCATGGTCTATCTGGCAGAGGAGGTGCGGCGCGAGGCGCTGGTGAAGGACTGGGCCGCGTTCTCACGCTTTTTGAAGCTGGCGGCGCTGGAAAGCGGGCAGGTCGTGAACTACTCGAACATCGCCCATCAAGCGGGCGTGTCCCACCCCACGGTGAAGAGCCACTACGAGCTGCTGGAGGATATGTTCATCGGCTTTCGTGTGCCGCCCTTTTCCGGCAGCGCACGGAAGGGGCTGCTCTCCACGCCGCGCTTTTACTTCTTCGACCTCGGCGTGCGCCATGCCGCTGCCGGACTCACGCCATCCCGCGATACCGCGCTGGCTGATGCCGGACCCGTCTTTGAGCAATGGGTGGGCATCGAGCTGTGGAAACGCCTGCAATACCCGCAAGACGGTCAACTGAGCTTTCTGCGCACCAAAGACGGTGCGGAGATCGACTTCATCATCGAAAAGAACGGCGTGGTGACCCCTATCGAGGTGAAATGGACCGAGCGCCCGACGCTGTCCGATGCGCGGCACCTCCTCAAGTTTCTCCAAGAACAAGGCCCGAAAGCTCCCCACGGCTACATCATCTGCCGCTGCGCCTATCCCATGCAACTCCACCCGCAGATCACGGCGTTGCCGTGGTTTTGCTTGTGAATTCATCCATGGATTCAGCGTCTCGCTGCCATCACCCGCAGCACGGCATCAAGAACGCTCTCCAACTCCCTCCCCAGATCATCCGCCAGGAAGCGCAGCACGAGGTAGCCGTGGGTTTGCAGCAGCGCATCTTTTCGACGGTCGCGACGATAGGCTGACGCATCGCCAAGATGCTGTGTGCCGTCGATCTCGATGACGAGCCTTGCATTTTCGCAAAGCAGGTCTGCCTCCATCTCGCCGCGATCATCGAAGGGGATCGGCAGCCGGGCATTGAGACGAAATTTGCCCGCCAAAGCTGGCAGTGTCTCAAATCGCCGAAAGATGAAGGCCTCGCTGGCGCTGCGGGCACGTTCTGCACCCTCGGCATCTGCGGCGGGTGGTCGCGTCGCATGCACAAAGAGCTGCGCCAGCGGTGTGTCGATGCCATCGCGGATCAGGCGGCGCACACTCGCGGCGTAATCAGCCTTCCATTGCGGATCGACCGGCAACGGCACATCCTGCGGCCAGCCGGGCAGTGCGCTCGCGGGCAGCAGGATCGTGTAGCCGACGGCTTCGTAGCCTGCGCAGCGTTTGTCGAACATGCGGGAGAGCATCGGCACATCCAGATCCGCGTAATCATAGACCTGCACCACCTTTTTGCCCTCGTGCAGCCGATGCAAACGACCAGCGTATTGCGCGATGGTGCCGCGCCACGACACCGGCATCGTCAGGAAGAGTGTGTCGAGCCGTGCATCATCGAAACCTTCGCCAAGAAAGCGCCCGGTGGCCACGACGACGCGGCTTTCACCCGCTGGAGTCGTTTTGAGCTGGTACAGCGCCGCCGCGAGCGATTTGCGCCCCATGCCACCTTGCAAGGTGATGACGTGCTGCACCTGTGCACGCAATCCGGCGGCAATCACCTCCAGATGCTCCGTGCGCTCCGTCAGCACCACGGGCGAGCGACCCACCTTCACCGCCTGCAAAACCTCGGCGATGATCTGCGCATTCCGCGAAGGCGACTTCATCACGGCATCGCACAGCCGCTGAAATTCCAGGCGCTTGTCCTCTTCCGGCTCGCCACCGGGCATGAAGCCCGTGGGTCGCACCAACACTTCATGCGTGAAGGGGCGCTCCGCCGCCTGCGCCCGCGCATCCACGCGATGCCGCACCGGCCCGCACTGCATGAAGATGATCGGGTGATGCCCGTCCTTCCGCGCCACCGTGGCAGACAAACCGGTGACGTATTTCGCCTTCGCACGCCGCACCACTCGCTCAAAGCTCTGCGCAGAGAGATGATGGCACTCATCCACGATCACATGGCCGTAGTCTGCCACCACATCATTCACCACGCCTTTGCGCACGAGGCTTTGGATCAGTGCCACATCGACCCGGCCCGTCAGCTTCTTCTTTCCCGCGCCCAGGCGGCCGATTTCACCCATCTTGAGGTTCAAAAACTGCGTCAATCGCTCCACCCACTGATCCATGAGCTGCTGCCGGTGTACGAGGATGAGCGTGTTCACACCGCGTTTCGCGATCAACCACGCGGCGAGAACCGTTTTGCCAAAAGCCGTCGTGGCAGCCAAAACGCCGCAAGCATGCTCCAGCATCGCCGAAGCGGCCTTTTGCTGTTCGGACCGCAATTCGCCGTGAAAGGTCAGATCGAGCCGTTTTCCTTCGAAACGCTCATCACGCATGTCCACGCGGATTTTCAGGGCTTTGAGCAGATCGAGGGTTTCCTCCAGGCAACCTCTCGGCAGGCCGATGTGTTCCGGGTGATCCTCCGCGCAGGCGATGATGCGCGGCTTGTCCCACACCGGGAGTCGCATGGCCTGCGTTGTATAAAACTCCGGGTTCTGAAATGCCGCGATGCGCAGCAGCGCGTTCCGCAGCGAGGCCGGAAGTGCCTTCTTGGGCACATAAACCTGATCCGCCAGCACCAGCTCGATGCTCTTCGGCATCTCGCCCACCGGCAGCGAATGCTTCTGCCGTGATGGCGTCAGCTTCCACGGCTCTGCCGCATGTTCATCCTCCTCCGCCGAAACCATGCGTACACCGACGATCCGTCCGCGTCCTTCAGCCTCGCGCACAATCTTCTCCACCTCGGCTTTCGTCATGCGCCGCACCGCCGAGAGAAATGCCCACTGATCCTCATGCGGCTCCAGCTTTTCATTCACAAACACGCTGTTACCAGTTTTCCGCGCCTTCTTTTGCAGTGGCAGCGCGATCAAATTCCCGAACCCACCACGCGGCAGCGTGTCCTGATTCGGAAAGAAGCGATCATACGATTTCAGTCCCGCCTCCGGCCTGCGCTCCATCGTCTCCGTCAGCATATGAGCGCCGAGTTTCCGCGCCAGCGCCGCCGGGATGGCCTCCGCGAAGAACATCCAAACATGCCCGCCCTTCCCGCTGCGAGATCTCTCCAGCACCGCCGCGACGCCGAGCCTTTCACACGTCTCCAGATACGCTCGAGCGTCCTCGGTCCAGTCTCCTTCATCAAAATCCACCGCGAGGAAGAAGCACCGCTCATCCAGAAGCATCGGATACATGCCCGCCACGAAGCTCCGCCCGCGTTCATCCACGCCCGAAAGATGCCGCCGGATGACGTCACCCGTCACGGGCAGCCATTTCTGATGCGTACAGTCCGCACACTTGATCCTCGGCTTCTCACACACTCCCCGCACCCACTCGTTTCCACACACCGGCGAATACCCCGCCTTCCCCGTCTTCACCGACTCAAACCGTAGCGCATGCACCTCCTCCCGCCCCCGAAACAGCGACCGTAAGAGCGCGATCTTCTCCGCCGGAGTGGAGCGGTTGGTGACGGGCATGGTGGGGAACATGTTGGGTTATGAAGAGTGAAAAGCTGCTAATCGAACGAGCGATTCACCTCTTCGGTGGTGGCAGTTCAAAACAAACCGCCAGACCACAGCATCGCGATGAAGTCCGCCACATTGAGGACATCAATGCCGTCGCTCGTGGTCCGGCTTTTGGGTTCTGTGCAGACCAGGATTCTCCGCCCGACTCCGGGATGGTCCTGTGCCAGCTCACGCAGACCTTTCAGATGATGCGTCTGCACGGAGGCGGAGGACTTGCACTCGATGGCGCAGGCCATGTCATTGACGATGAAGTCCACCTCCGCACCCGTGCTCAAGCGCCAAAAACTGAACTCCGCAAACCGCTCCCGATAGCTGTTGTAGCAGCGCAGTTCATGGAAGACCCAATTTTCAAAAGCTTTGCCAAAGAGTTCGCTGCGGGGTTCCAGAGCGCCTCGCCGCGCCAGGAAATTCACCACGCCCACGTCATGAAAGTAGAATTTGTCGGCCAGTGACAGCCGCCGCTTGGGGCGCTTGCGGTAGGGGGGCAGCATCCGTGCGAGCAGCGTGTCGCCCAGGATGTCGAAGTAGCCCCGCACTGCTTCGCGGGAGACTCCCAGCTCACGACTGAGGTTGGTGAAGTTCACCTGCTCCGTGTCGGTCAGCGCGGCGGCATTCAAGAACTCCGAAAACGGTGGCAGATTCCGAACCAGTCCCTCGGCCATCACCTCCTCCTTCAAGTAATCCGAGACATAGGCATTGAGCAGCGGTTGCGGACGGTCCGAGAGGAAGATGCGCGGCAGCGTTCCATGATTCAGCACCCGCTTCAGATCAAAATCCGCGCCCAGTTCGTGCGCCGTGAGTCCATAAAGCTCGCGCCGCAGGGCCCGCCCGCCCAGCAGGTTGCCATGTCCGCGTTTCAGCTTTCTGGCGCTCGATCCACAGAGGGCGAAGTGAACGCCACGGTTCTCATGCAGCCAGTGCGCCTCATCCAGCAGCGCGGGCACTTTTTGCACCTCATCCACGACGACAAAGCGGCGGCCGCTGCGCTCCAGCTCCTCGCGTAGCAGCTCAGGGTGGGTGGCATAGCGGCGCAGTTCATCCGCTTTCAGCAGATCAATCCACACAGCATCCGGGTAGCGCTGTTTCAGCAGCGAGGTCTTCCCAGCCTGACGCGGCCCCCAAAGGAAAAATGTCTCCGTCCCGGAGTCCGGCAGGTGGGCATCTCGTGTGTAATTTGCATTCATAAACAGCAAATTGCATGCAAAAAGTGAGTTGGCAACCCGGTTATCCCGTCTCGACTACCCTGTGCGTTGAGCCGAAAAGCCTACTTCGCCGCCTTCTTCCCCTTCTTCGGCGCCTTGGCCTCGATGATCTGCGCATCGCTGGGGATCGGATGCGTGGCGAAGTCGATCACACCGCCTTCGGGCAGTTCTTTGAGCATCACGTCCTTGATGTGGACCTCCATGGCGGGGCCGCGGTGGATTTGGAAGGCGATGAGGCCTTCGAGCGAGCGTTTGGCATCCTCGAAGTCGGTGAGCTCCATGGTCGTTTTGCCGTCGATCTGGTGCACGAGGCGGTTTCCCTTCGCGATGATGGTGTACTCATGCCACTCGGCCACATCGGCCTCGACGAGGTCGTGCTCGCCCGCGAGCCATTTCACGCCGGAGGGGTCGATGACGACGCTCTGGCCGTTTTGCGAGACAATGCCGCGTCCGCCTTCCTCATACATCATCGCGCGATAGGGCGCGTTAGGGTGGATGTCGCACTGGTAGCCGCGGATGGACCATTTTTTGTCGGTGTTCTCGCTGCTGCGGTATTGGATGCCCGTGTTGTTGCCCTTCTGGCGGATTTTGGCCTTCAACTCGAAGTTTTTGACCTTCCCGCCGCGCCAGATGAGAAACTGGTTATACGCGAGCTGCTCCGGTCCGGTCGTGTTGCCGACGATTTCGCCATTCTCCACCTTCCACAGCTCCGGATTGCCATCCCAGCCGGTCAGGTCTTTGCCGTTGAAGAGGGATTTAAAACCGTCCTGCGCGGAGACAGCGGAAAAGGCGAGGAGCGAGAGGAGGACGAGATGTTTCATGGTTGGTCGCGTGGTTAAACGGCGCGCTCCCGCCAAACATGACGGCAAAAGCCGTGTCGGATCCGGCAACTCAAGCCGCCGCGAAGTCCCGCATCGTGCTGAGCATGATCGTGACAGAACACGCCCCGGCGTCCGGGAAGCCGAGGCACGCCTCGCCGAGTGTCTTCGCACGGCCAAACTGGGCGATCATGTTCTTACTGGCCTCCTTGCCCGCCTCGGCTGCCGAAGCAACGGCCTGAAGAGCATGGGGAAGCGGAAGCGAGATGGATTCGCGCGCTTTGGCCGCGGCAGGGGCCACCGCGTCGATCATTGTCTTGTCACCGGGTTTGGCACCACCGCGTTTCATGACGCCTTCGAGGGCGGCTTCGAGCAACAGGGCGAGGCCGGTGGAATCGAAGAATTCGCGATCCGCGAGAGCTTTGCCGCCCGCACGGAAAACGGTGCCAAAGATGGCGCCTGAAGCTCCACCCATGCTCGTCATCATCGCGGTTCCTGTGGTGACGAAGACTTGCTCGACGGAAGTCGGCTCCAGTTTCTCCAACTGCGCCTTCACGGCCTCCATGCCGCGTTTCATTCCGAGACCGTGGTCGCCATCACCGAGATCGCGGTCGGCTTGGGAAAGCATCGGCTCAGCTTCAATGATCGCATCAGCGACCTTCAACATCATGAGACGAACTTGGTTGGGTGTGAGTTCCATAACAGGGCGGGGGAATGGAGTGATGGATTGGAGCAGTCCTCCACGACTCCATCACTGCGTGATCCTGTGGATTACTTCTTCTTGAGTTCCTTTTTCTTGAGGTCGTTGTACATCTCGAAGGCCTTGTTGGCATTGAGACCGCCGTGGACGACGCCCTGGACGGCGCGCATCATGCTGATCGGCGCATCGCTTTGGAAGATGTTGCGGCCCATGTCCACGCCGGACGCGCCCTGCTTGATGGCGTTGGCGCACATCTTCAAGGCATCAAGTTCCGGCAGCTTCTTGCCACCGGCGATGACGATCGGCACCGGGCAGCAGGAGGTCACAGTTTCGAACTCCTTGTCGGTGTAATAGCACTTCACCACATTCGCTCCGAGCTCTGCCATGATGCGTGTGGCGAGGCGGAAATACTGCGCATTGCGGGCCATCGCACGGCCGACGGCGACGACGCCCATGACGCCGATGCCGTAACGGGAGGCCGCATCGACGAGATCGGTCATGTTTTTCAATGACTGGCGCTCATACGCGCTGCCGATGAAGACTTGCACGGCGAGGATGCTGGCGTTGAGGCGGATGGCCTCCTCGATGTTCAGCGCGGTGGATTCGTTGGAGAGGGGCTCGAAGCCGGGGCGGCCAAATTTGGCCTTCTTGCCGTCGATCTCGCCTTCCCATTCCTCGAACGGGCTGACCATGGAGGTGCCGCCGCTGGCGCGCAGGGCGATGGCCTTCTGCGTGGAGGCGGGGATGACGCTGCGCTGGATGCCGCGAGTGAGCATGAGGCAGTCGGCGTAGGGTTCGAGGGGGAGGATGGTCTGGTCCACGCGCTCCAGGCCGGAAGTCGGGCCCTGGAAGTAGCCGTGATCGAAGGCGAGCATGACGGTGCGACCGTCCTTGGGATTGAAGACCTTGCTGAGCCGATTTTTGAGGCCCCAGTCATATTGGTGGGAGCCTTTGAGGAAGAAGCCGGGGGCCTGCTGCGGGACGTCGGTGAAGTATTCCTTTTCTTTTCTGTCTGCTGCACTGGTGGAGATGTCGGCCATGGTTTGTGTGGGTTCGGAGTTCGTTGAGGACACGAAGCATAACCATGCGCGGCTTGCCTTCCATGCCAGCATCGGCCAGACTTGTGTCCGATTCAGCAATCACGTCATGTCTTCCAGATCATCCTCGATCCTCAGCGTGGTGCCCGCGGGCTCCGCGCATCGCGTGCAGGGAAATCGCAGCGTTGCCCTGCCCGGCGTGACGGTGGACATCCTGACCACACGTAAAATCGAGCTGCAGCAGTGGGAGCTGAGACGGCTGAATGATCCCTACTGGCGGCTCTACTGGCCGATGCAGGAAGGCGGTGTGGTGGAGATCAATGGTGCCTCCACCGTGCTCAAACCGGGCACCGTGTATCTGATTCCGCCTCGCACGACTTTCAGCACGACGACGCGGCGTCCGTTCAGCAAGTGGTACTGCCATTTTAATCTCGGTCCGGTCGCGGATCGTGCTGCGCCGGGCATTTATGCCTTCACTGCTACTGCGGCGCACAAGACGATGCTCAACGAACTCATCAAACTCGGTGCGAAGCCGCAGAGCATGCGATTTCCGTGGGTGAGCATCCAGCTCGTGAGCGAATTCGTGAAAAAACTGCCCGTCCGCGTGTGGGAGCAGCAGCGGCTCGATGCCCGCGTGTTGAAGGCGATGGAATTCATGAACCAGCACCTGGGTTTAAAACTCACTGCGGAGCAGATTGCGCGTCATGCCGGTCTCAGCGTGCGGAATTTGAATCATCTCTTCAAGGAGGAGGTGAATCAGTCGCCGATGCGCATTTTGCTCGACTACCGCCTCGATGAGGCGTGCCGTCTGCTACGCCATACGACTGAAAGCATCGAGGAGATCGCGGAAACCTGTGGCCTGGTGAACCGGCACTACTTCAGCCGGATGCTGCGGCAGTATCGTGGCGCGTCACCGGCGGCGTATCGCGACGAGAGCCTCTGAGTGGCCGATCAGGAGAATGATTTGCGCAGATGACTCGGTAGAATGCCGAGCGCCTCGCGATACTTCGCCACCGTGCGTCGAGCGACCTTGATGCCCTGCTTGTCGAGCAGCTTGGCGAGCTTGTCGTCGCTGAGCGGCTTGTGCTTCGGCTCGGTCTTGATGAGTTCGGCGATGGCGTTTTTGACGCTGGTGTTGCTCAAATCGTCGCCCGACTCGGTCTTCACGCCGTGGGAGAAGAAGAACTTCATGTCGAACACGCCGTGCGGCGTGGCGATGTATTTGCCGGCGATGGCGCGACTGACGGTGGTTTCGTGAACGCCTACCTCGTCAGCCACGGTGGCCATGTTCAGAGGACGCAGGAAGCTGGTGCCTTTCTCCAGGAACTCGCGCTGGTATTTCAAGATCTGGGTGGCGATGCGGTGGATCGTCTGCTGGCGCTGATGGATCGAGCGGATGAGGAATTTGCCGCTGCGGATCTTGTCGCGCACATAATCACGCACCTCGCCGTTGTTGCCGGGACGGGCGAGGAGGTCCTTGTAGGTATTGCTGATGCGCAGGTGCGGTAGGTCGTCGTTGGTCATCACCGCGATCCATTCGCCGACCTGGCGTTCGACGACGACGTCGGGCGTGACGTAGTTGTTGTTCGATACGGTGAAACGCTGCGCTGGGCGCGGATCGAGCGTGCTGATGAAGTCTGCCGCGCGCGAGACCTGCTCCAGAGACACGCCGAGCTTGCGTGCGAGGACGGGGTAGCGCTTGTTGGCTAGGTCTTCGATGTATTGCTCCACAAGGCGCCAAGCGAGGCTTTGTTTTTTTCCGAGACGTTCGAGTTGGACGAGCAGGCACTCGCGTAAATCCTCCGAACCGACACCGACCGGATCGAAACTTTGTAACAACTCCTTGGCTTTTTGAAGATCATCAAGGGGGATGGCGTGCTGAAGGCTGAGGTCGCCGATCTTGGCGCTGATGAAGCCGCGGTCGTCGAGATTACCGATGAGGAATTCGACCTGCATTGCTATTTGCGGCTTCACCTCGGCGGTGTGGAGCTGGGAGAGCAGATGTTCCTGCAACGTGGTGGGGGTCACGATGGAGTCCATGAGGAACTGCCAACGCTCTTGGTCGTCGCTGCGACGTGAGACCGTTTGCTGACGGCTCTGCTGCCAGTACTCGCGCCATTCCTCATCCATTTGCGTGAGTGCGTCGATGTCGCTCTCATCCACGCTTCTGTCATCTGGATCGTCAGGAATGGCGTCATCAATGGAGATTTCCGGGGTCTCTAGCTCGAGTACTGGATTCACCTCAATTTCCTGTTGGATGATTTGCCGCAATTCGAGGGTTGGGGCCTGCAGGATTTGCAGGCTCTGCTGCATCTGAGGCCCAATGGCGAGCTTTTGCGTCTGAATCTGCTGAAGTCCCTGAGCGGCCATGAATGGTTGTCCGGCAGCGAAGCGCTGCCCATGCACCAATTCAAGCAAACATCAGGCCAGAGTGTGATTTCTTTTTGTTTTCAGAAATAGAGGTGCGACTGGCATGAAAATAAGAAACCCCGGGCTGCCGGGGTTTCTTTGGAGCGTCATTTCCTGACTAACGCTGTTCAAGGCACCTCAAAAACTTTCTGTGTCGTGGGATCAAGGGCCAGTGAGCCGCTGTCGAGGCCGGTGACATCCAGTTCTTTGTAGGGTGGATAGGGGCTGACGACACGGCCAGCTTTGCTGGTCTTCCTGCCTTTGAGGAAGTTGGATGAGTTGTTGGATGCGGTGACAGTCTCGCGCGGCGGCGTGGATTCTGAACGACGCGTCGTGGTGTTGGCAGGAGGCTGTGGATCGGGTTGCTTTGGTGCTGGCGGAGTGGAGGCGACGGCTGACGATGAGGTCTTCTTGTTCGCGGGTGACTTGCTGGCTGCCTTGGGAGGCGTGTAAGTGCGTGTGGAACGTGTCTTGCCGCTTCGTGAAGATGAAGGCGGGGTTTTGGCAACGGTTTTGCTTGTCGGTTGCGGATGAGCCGGGCTTATAGGCTGCTTCTGTTGTGGCGGGTAATTGTAGTGCGGCTGCGCCGGGCTCTGTTGCTGGGGATATTGGTAGCCGGGTTGCTGCGGGTAGTTGGGAGTAGCCGACTGGTGCTGTCTGGAGTCAAGGCTGTAGCCTCCCCCTTGCGCATATCCTTGGGGCGGCTGGTTCCAGCCCGTGGAGTTTTTTCCATAAAACAACCGCCGCACCATGTCGCCCATGCGCTTGCCGAACTTCGGCAGGAACTGCAGAGGATTCTCGTAGTGTGTTTGTTGCTGTGGGTATCCATAGGCCGATGCCCCGTAACCTGGCGGCGGCTGGCTGTATTGAGGCTGTTGCGAATAAGTAGGTGCTTGTTGCGGGTAGTAACGCTGATTTTGAGCGGCGACCGGAGTGACGGCGATTAGTGCGGCACAAAAACACAGCCGGGAAATGTTCGGCGGCTTCGAGAGAGAGCTTCGAGTGTTCATGATGCTTAATAGGTCTTAAGTTTCCTCCTTCTTCAAGGTACATTTTCGCCGGGGGCTGGCGTGTCGTGGTGGGGCGTGGATAGACGAATACGGCTGAACTTTGTTCAGTCGCTTCGTGGAGTGCGCCGCAGAAAACGCGGCGAGGTTTTGGAGGACGTTATGACACCAGCCGTGCCTCAATGTCTTTCTCCAGCCAGGCCCACATGTTCACGAGACTTGCGGTCACCTTCACTTTTGCGGCATTTAGCTCGTCCGTGCTGAGTTTTTGACCGGCTGCGGGGACGCTGCGGCCGAACATGTAGTATTTGATCTTTGGCTCCGTGCCGGAAGGCCGCACAGCGAAGCTGCGTCCGTCGGCGAGATCGACGAAGAGCATTTTTTCCTTCGCCACGACTTCTCCTTCCTCGTCCTTGATCGTGTCCTTGCGGAAGTCACGCACATTGGCCACGGCGGAGCCGTCCACTTCCTTTGGCGGATTACTACCGTAGCTGTCTGCCAGTTTCGCGATCGCGGCGGCACCACTGGCTCCCTCGAAGACTTTGCTCTGATTCACTTCGAGGAAATAACCGACATCGCAGTACACTTCGTCGAGCAAGCCGGCCACGGTGAGGCCGCGACTGGCAGCGTAGGCGGCGAGCTCGGCGAACATCACGACGGCACCGTTGCCATCCTTGTCGCGGCTGAAGTCATCGCCCATGTAGCCGTAGCTTTCCTCGCCGCCGAAGACGAGAAACTTGCTGTGCTTCAGGCGTGCAGCGCGGCTCTCGGCGGCATTGAGGTCGCGGTAACGACTCAAGATGTCCGCAGGCAGCGCGGCCTCGTATTTGGCGAGCTTTGAGCTGATCCATTTGAAGCCGGTGAGCGTGTTCACGCAGCCGATACCGAATTTGGCGGCAATGGCGTCCTGCATCGGGCTGGTGACATACGTCTTGAGGAAGACGGCACGGCTCTTGTTCGAATCATTGAGGATGCCGAGATCGAACATCGTTTTGATGCGATACCAGCCCATGAGCGATCCTGTCTGGTTGCCGGTGAGCAAGACCATGTCGCCTTTTGCGTCACGCACGCCCACGCCCATGCGGTCGCAGTCTGGGTCGGTGCCGATGACGATGTCCGCGCCTTCTTTGTTGGCGAGATCGACCGCCATCTTCAAAGCCGGAGCGTTTTCCGGATTCGGGGATTTCACAGTGGGGAAGCGGCCGTCGCGCACGTCCTGCTCGGGGACGGTGAGGAAGTTGAAGCCGAGTTTTTTTAACAGCACAGGTACTAGGACGCCGCCAGTGCCGTGGAGGGCGGTGAAGACGATCTTGAGCTTCTTCGCCTCGTCTTTCTTCAGCAGCTCGGGCTGCAGCATCATCGTCTCGACGCGTGAGAGGTACTTCTGGTCCATCTCGTTGCCGAGAGTGGTGAGCTTGCCACGCTGCGCCTCGGGAAGGGGTGTGTACTCCTCGCCTTTGATGGCGTTGACTTCCTTGATGATGCCGCTGGCGTGTGGCTCCACGATGCCGGCACCGTCGTTGAAGTTCACCTTGTAGCCGTTGTCATGCGCGGGGTTGTGCGAGGCTGTGATCATGACGCCCGCATCGGCACGGAGCTGGCGCACGGTGAAGGACATCTCCGGCGTTGCGCGGCAGCCATCGAAGAGATAAACGTTTGCCCCGTGATCCATCGCGATCTTCGCGCAGAACTTCGCGAATTCGGAGGAGTAGTGCCGCGTGTCATGCGCGAAGACGATGCTAGGTCTGCCAGTGAGTTTAGCGTTAGCGCGGTAGTTTCTGATGTAGGCCACGAGCCCGCGTGTGGCGCGACTCACGTTGTAAAAATTCATCGCGTTCGTGCCGACGCACGGATGATCTGGGCGTTGCTCATCAGGAGCGCTGCCGCGCTCGGCTTTCGTCACGATTCTGCCGATGGTGCGGCCGCGCAGGCCGCCGGTGCCAAATTTCAGCGCTTGGAAGAAACGATCATTCAACTCCGCCCACTGATTGGCAGCGGCCAATTCCTCGATGCTGGCGCGGTAGAGTGGATTGTCGCTCGCGGAGAGCAGGGCTCGGATGTTGTCATGGCTAGCGGCGAGGAGATCGCCGGCGTTGGCGGCGGCTTGAAGTTGGTCGGCGAGTGACATGCGGGCAGGGATGTTAGCGAGCAAAGAGAGGACGCAACCACCAAAGCATCCGCATCACGAGCCAAGTTATAATCGCGTGCTGAGATTTGGACTCGCCAAAGCGCAACGACGTCCCTAAAGTCGCCCTGCCTCGCAATCATCAAACCACTCACATACACGACTATGGGCCTCATGGATTATCTCAAGGGACAGTTTTTGGAAATCATCCAATGGACGGATGATTCACGCGACACGCTCTCCTACCGCTTTCCAGACGAGGACAAGGAGATCAAACGTGGTGCCCAGCTCATCGTCCGTGAGTCGCAGGTCGCGCAATTTGTCTATCTCGGCGAGTTCGGTGATACTTTTGGCCCGGGCAAGCACGATCTGATCACGGACAATATCCCCATCCTCTCCACGCTCAAGGGGTGGAAATACGGATTTGAGAGTCCTTTCAAGGCGGATGTGTATTTCGTAAACACGCGGCTTTTCACGGGCAACAAATGGGGCACGAGCAATCCCATCATGATGCGTGACCAGGATTTCGGCATCGTGCGTGTGCGGGCCTTCGGCACTTTTGATTTCAAGATCGTCGAGCCGAAGCTCTTTTTGAAGGAAGTCGCAGGCTCGGACAACCATTTTCGCCTTGATGAGTTTGCCGATACGATGCGTAGCCGCATCGTGAGCGTGTTCTCTGACGCGCTGGCCACCGCGAAGGTGCCGGTGCTGGACCTCGCCACGCGTTACGCTGAGCTCGGAGACGCGCTGCTGCCGATCATCAATCCGATCACCACGGGCAAATACGGCATCGAGATTGCCAGCTTCATCCTCGAAAACGCCAGCGTGCCGCCAGAGGTGGAGCAGGCCATCGACAAGCGCAGCAGCATGAGTGCCATCGGCAACTTGAACGACTATGTGAAATTCCAGATGGCCGAGGGTATGGCCAAAGGTGGTGGTGGCCCCGCCGGATCTGCGGCGGAGATCGCGATGGGCTTCGGCATGGCGCAGCAGATGATGGCGCAGGGGGCTTTCAACATGAATACCGCTGCTGGCGCGGCCACACCGCCGCCGCTTCCGGGTGCCGCAGCTTCTTCCGCTGACATTCTGACTCCTGCACAGGTCGCGCAGACGCTGGGAGTCACCGAGGCGGATGTGATCGCGAGCATCGAGGCTGGTGACATCAAGGGGAAGAAGATTGGTGCGCAGTATCGCATCACCAAGGCCGCGCTGGATCAGTTCCTGGCTCAGTAATTTGTAGGCGTAAAAAAGCCGCACCCACTGAGGTGAGTGCGGCTTGGGAACGGAGGGAGCTGGAAGTGCTGCCCTGATGATGAAGCAAGGAAACGATCTTTGGCTAAGGGAGGTACAGGCTTGCGCAGGCCCTCCCTAGGCCGTCGATCAGGCAGCCTTCTTCTTCTTGGGCGTCATTTCTTCTTTGGAGAGGGAGCCGTCGCTGTTTTTGTCCAGCTTGCCGAAGCGCTCACCGGCCTTGGCGGCGTCCTTCTTGGCACCGGGGGATGCCATGTATTCCTCTTTGGAAACCGTGCCATTGCCGTCCTTGTCGAGCTTCTTGAACATTTCCTCAAGGCTCATCTTGGGCTTGCCCTTGGCGCCTTCCGGCTTCTTGGGCGCGTCGCCTTCGGCGGCGTTGGCAGTAGCGGCGAGGGCGAGGATGGCGAGGATGGAGGTGATCGCTTTCATGATGTTTTGTGTTGTTTTGGTTCGATTTGCGCGCGGGGTTTTGGTGTCCCAAGCCTGCGCGTGGCCGGGTTAAACGAGAGGTCGTCCATTCCGTTTCAAAATATTTTTACCGTGAGTGCATTTTAGCAATCGGCGGGGTATCACAGGAGGCGCGCAGCGGCCTCGGCGAGGGCGCTGCGTTCACCTTTGACGAGTGGTACATGGGCGGCGAAAGCCTGGCCACGCATGCGCTGACGCGTGTAAACTAGGCCGTTGCTGCGGCTGTCCACATAGGGATTGTCGATCTGCGCCGGATCGCCGACGAGGACGAGTTTTGAGCCTCGGGACATACGGGTGACGATGGTTTTGGCCTCCAGCGGAGTGAGTTGTTGGGCTTCGTCGAGGACGAAGAAGCGGTCAGGGATGCTGCGACCGCGGATGTAGCATAGCGCTTCCACCTCGATGACGCCCTGCTGGATGAGATGATCGTAGGGCGCGACTGGAGCCTGCACTTGTTGAGGGTCGGGCATGAAACGGTTCTTCTTGCGGGCAGGCCCCTGCTGGTTGCCTTCGATGGGGCGCATGAGGAGGTCGAGCGCGTCATAGACAGGTTGCAGCCAAGGACGCATTTTTTCCTGCAATGAACCGGGTAGGAAGCCGACTGTCTGGCCCATGGCAACGATGGGACGGCTGACGGTGAGTCCATGATAAGTGCGGCCAAAGACCTGCTGCAGGCCAGCGGCGACGGCGAGCAGCGTCTTGCCCGTGCCAGCTTGACCATAGCAGGTGACGAGGCTGATGTCGGGATCGAGCAAGGCATCAAGCAGACAGGCTTGGCCGAGGTTCATCGGCTTGATGCTACGGCCTTGACCGACCTTGATCGATTCAGGCGTGTGCATCAGGCGCACAAATTCTCCGGCTGCGTTTAGCTTGGCGGGCATCGTGGCTTTCTCACCGGCAGAGAGCAGGGCGTAGTCGTTGACGACCATGCCTGTGATGCGGTTATCAGGGAGGATGAGACGTCCGCTACTGGCAAAACGCTGCAGCTCATGCGGTGAGACTTGGACGCGGGCGATGTCGATGTTCGAGACTTCACGCGGTTCGACCTTGTCATGCAGATAGTCCTCGCACTCGATACCGACAGCACGCGCTTTGAGCTGCATGTTGAGATCCTTGCTGACGAGAATCACCGGCGGCGAGACTTGCTCACTCAGCCACAGCGTGCAGGCGAGGATGCGGTGGTCGGCTTTCTCTAGGTCGTGGAAGATGCGCTCAAAGCTCTGAATACTCGGGTATTTGCGCGCATCGTTCGGATCATAAACGGCGAGGCGGATACTACCGCCGCCTTCGGTAGGGACGCCCTCCGTGACTGAAGCACCTTTGTTGGCGAAGATTTTCATCAGCGCTCGATGCACCTCGCGGGCGTTTGAGCCGCGCTCGGTCATTTCATTTTTGAAGCGGTCCAACTCGCTCAGGACATCGACGGGGATATAGATGTGATGTTCGGCAAAGCGGTGGATGCAGGCCGGATCGTGAATCAGGACGTTGGTGTCGAGGACGAAGGTCTTGATGCCTACGGGGGTGCCGGAGCGGCGACGGCGGGAGTTGGACGGGGAGGGTGGCAAACTAGAAACGGGACCAGGGTCGGAGGGGCGGGTGGAAATGAAGGTGGGGGCTACCGATGCAGGATGGTCGTCGCGGTCCATGATGATTGAGTGGTTATGGTGGTTGCCGGTGTTGAAAAAGAGTGGGACGGTTTTTCTTTGGCGAAGGGAGACGCCAAGCATGCCGAGCCCTGAATGTGATTTTTTGAATGAATCACGGTAATTGTCAAAGACTGTCAGAGTGTGAAGTCACTGACAAGGATTTATTCACAATCCTGAAGTTTTTTCACAAAAGGCTGCCTCATTGAACAGCTTTCGCAGCCGTTTGGTGCTCTGCTCTGCTCGACTCAGCTCAACGGCACCTCGAAATAGTCCAGCGCCCATTCGCGCATGTAGCGTACCCTCTCGGGCACGAAGCGATAGATGATCAGTTCAGGATTGTCGAGGCTACCGAGGTAGGCGCGCAGCAGCGGGTTGGCGGCCCAGATTTCTTCCAGCAAAGGACGCTCCGTGACGATCTCGGCACGCACGGTGATGCGCACCTGATTGTCTTGATCGTCCTTGTAGCACAGTTCCGCCTTGGGATTGGCCGCAAGCTCATGCGTTTTGCCGTAGCGACGCAGATTGGCCACATGGACGATGAACCCATCCGTGCGCACGGGAGAAACAGGCCGCAGACGCGGCTGGTCACCATCCACGGTGGCGAGCATGGGAAACTTAGCCGCTTGCATTGTGGCATGCGCGAGCCGGGGCAGTTCGGCGGGATCGACAGGCTGGGGGTGCGGCGGTTTGGGCATGATCTCATCATACGCAGGCTGTCTGGGTGTCCAATCAGTGAGGATAATTGGAGTTCCCAAACGGGCGCGAGCCGCTACGATGCGCACAATTTTCCGCCATGAACAACCTGCCCACTGCCTTTCAACGCAACACGCTGTGGACCGCCGTGACCGCCTTGTCGATCACCGTCATCGGAGCGTTGGCCGTCAGCCTGATTTTCCTGCTCACACAGGTGATGGCCTTCCTGCAACCGATCCTCGTGCCGTTCGCGGTGGCCGGTGTCCTGGCTTATCTGCTGGAGCCCGGGGTGGAGTGGCTGGAGCGGCGCGGACTGAGCCGTCAGCGCTCGGTGCTATTGGCGTTTGCCTTATTCACGCTCGCCATCGGCGGACTGGGCTGGTGGATTGTGGTGAAGCTCGACGATCCGGCAGTGAGTCTTGCTAAGCGCGTGCCTGTCTATGTCACGAAGGCGCGTGAGGCGCTCATCGGTTTCGCCACGAAGATTGAGAGAGACTACGGCATCACTCTGCTGCCGCAGGCCGCCGTCCAGCAGGATAGGGTGGAACCGGCTGCGACGACGGGTGTCGTTTCGAGCGAGCACTTCGATCTGCGGGCTTTTTTGAGTGGCGACTGGGTGAAAACAACGCTGCCAAAAATTCCCGGCATGGTCTGGACATTCGTGAAACAAGGCGTCGGCGGTTTCCTCGGCGTGTTCGGCTTCCTGCTCTCGTTCATCATCGTGCCGCTCTACCTGTATTACTTTTTGATTGAGAGCGCCAAGATTCAGAAGTCGTGGTCGGATTATCTGCCACTGCGTGCCTCCACCTTCAAAGACGAGGTCGTGAGCTGCCTCAACGAGATCAACAGCTACCTCGTTGCCTTCTTCCGCGGCCAGCTTTTTGTCAGCGTCATCAATGGCATCGCCACCGGCATCGGCCTGATGATTGTGGGGTTGGATTTCGGCCTGCTCATCGGCTTGGCGCTTTGCATTGCCGGAATCATTCCTTACCTCGGCATCGCCTTGTGCTGGATTCCCGCAGTGATCATCGGAGCGGTGCAGGGAGGCAGTGCTTTGATCCCCGGCGATCCCTGGTGGGTCATGCCGCTCGTCGTCACCGGCGTGTTCGCGCTGGTGCAGCAGATCGACGCGCTTTTCATCACTCCGCGCATCGTGGGGGAGGCGGTGGGCCTGCATCCCATGACGGTGATCGCCTCCGTTCTCGTGTGGGGCCTGCTGCTTGGCGGGCTCCTCGGTGCCATCCTTGCCGTCCCCCTCACCGCCTCGGTGAAGGTCTTGTTCCAGCGCTATATCTGGCGCGCGCGAATCGCACCGCAGACGGTGGGCGGCGCAAGAAAGGAGCCTACTAGCCCCGCCTGAACCATGCGCAACGTCCTGCTTGTCTTCCTCGGTGGTGGCATCGGCTCTGTGCTACGCTACTTCACGCTGCTCGGCGCAGCGCGCCTCTTGCCCAAAGCGGTGTTCCCTTGGGGCGTGTTCGCCGCGAACATCCTCGGCTGCTTCGCCCTCGGTTTCCTCTTCGCTTTGCCGGCGATGAAGGAGAAAGGCAGCGGTCCTTGGCTCTTCGCTGCCACTGGGGTGCTCGGCGGCTTCACCACTTTTTCCACCTTCGCCAACGACTCCTGGCTGTTGCTAGTGGACCACCACTCCTGGTTCGCGTTGCTCAACGCCCTTGGCAGCGTCGTGCTTGGCATCTCTGCTGCCGCGTTGGGCTGGTGGGCGGGCAGCAAATGCGCTTGAGCTTCACGCCTGCTCTTCGGTAGCCGCAGCGGATGCTTCCGCGTCCTCCTCGCGTGCCGATCCCACTTTCAGGGAAATTTTGATCCCATGCTTCTCTGCTGCCGTGTTGAGCAGCGAACGGATGGCGCTGATGGTCATGCCGTTTTTGCCGATGACGTGGCGCACGTCTTCCTGGGCCAACTGCACCCGGTAGGTAACAGCACCGTTCACATTAGTGCCGATGGCGATGGTTGCCTGCTGCGGGTGGTCGATCAAATTCGCCACCACATACGAAAGGAACTCGCGGAGGGCTTCCGGCGCGTCCATGGCGGGTTAAGCCGTGACGGCAGCGTTCTTGATGATGCTGGCCACCGTTTCGGACGGCTTCGCACCCTGGGCGATCCACGCATTCACGCGATCCAGATTCACCGTCGCGCCCTTCAGACCCTTCTGCGGGTCATAGGTGCCCAGAATCTCCAGGAAACGGCCTTCCTTCGGGAAACGCTTGTCGGCGGCGACAATACGGAACACCGGGCGGTGCTTAGCACCTTCTTTGCGGAGACGGAGGACAACGGCCATGATTCAGAACGGGGTGGGGTCAGGTTTTGGGGACGCGCATGGTGGAGACTCCAGGATGGAAAGCAAACGTTTTTTCGCCTCTTTCTTACCCCTGCAAGTCCGAGGCATCCGCTGGACTCTTTAGTTTGGCGGAGAGCGCATCGCAAGGTGCTCGATCTCCTGCGCCAAACTATCCGGCGGTTTGGGCAGGGCTTACGCATCAAATAGGCAACTGATGGTAAATCATGGCAGCAACTACAGGATCTACATGATTCACAGGATGAACAGGATTTTTCAGACCTGTAAATCCTGCCAATCTTGTTAATCCTGTAGCAAAAAGCTCCTTTAGATTTTGATGCGTAAGCCCTGGCGGTGGCGTGGTAGAGGGCTCTTTTGTGAGCAGGCCACAGTTGTTGCGGCGACGCAGGCGGACGGCACCGCTTCACTACGATCATGCGCACGCTGCTGCTGCTCCGCCGCCCCCACACCGCCCCGCGCCGGTGGAGTGCGACGCCGCGCCGCGCTTTGGCAACGCCGCGTTGCGCTTTGACAGAACCGCGCTGCAAAGGAACAACGCCGCGTTGCGCTTTGACAGAACCGCGCTGC
>CAYQWE010000060.1:0-21742 GCA_964421275.1 uncultured Prosthecobacter sp. | reverse complement strand
TTGCATGTCTTATCCACGCCGCCAGCGTTCGTTCTGAGCCAGAATCAAACTCTCCAAAAAAATATTTTGCTGGCATTTAAGCCAGCCAAATTGACTGCTCCTGTTTAAACCACAGGAGCCTACGCACTTTCGTGCGCAGCGCACAATTTAGCCTTCTGTTTTCTAGCGACATTACTTGGTTTACACCTCGCAAATATCGCTTCTGTTTTCTGAAAGATCGTTTCTGAATTTCAGGAAATGTGAGCCGCTTTTGCCTCTCGCCTTTCCTTTTTTCAGCCCGCGTTTTTCGCTGCGGGACGGAGAGATTAGTACAACTCTGAATCCCCGCAACATGATTTTGAACTTTTTTCATCAAAGCCGGTTTGGCTTCTTGGAAGTTTTTCAAAATTCGTGCTGCCCATCGCTTGACACGCTGCGGTTCTTACTTCCGCCAAATCCTTCGGCACATGCGAGACGTGAAGCCGACGCCAATGTGCGTGTCACGCGCCGCGCTGCTTCTTCATCAAGCGATACACCAGCCACGCGGCGATGTTGATCACCGCCATCGCTGCCAGGAGCTGCACCAAAGTCGTCGCGATGCTTTCTTTGCCCAAGCCGCTACCTACGAGGCTGAACGCCACATTCAGTGGCAGATAGCCCAGCGCTGTGCCCAGCAGAAAACGTGAATGCCTCACCGGCGTCATGCCCAGCAACACATTCAACACCAGTCCAGGAACCATGAGCTGACGCACCCAGAACACACGCATGATGGAAGGCTTTTTGAGCAGCTTCTTCAGCCACGGCCATTTTTGCGCACGCGACTCCGCTGCGCGGCGAAATCCATGACGCGACAAAACGAAAGCGCCATACGAGCCGCACGTCGATCCAATCAGCGACAGCACCAAGCCCTCGCCAAAACCAAAGATCAAACCTGCGGCGGCACACATGGGCAGGCGCGGCACGCCCAGCATCACCACGACCGCGCACGCCGCAGCGAAAACGCCATGCCCCATCCAGCCAAACTCACGGACGAAGTCTTTCCAGTCCTTCACGCTCGTTATCCATGCCTTCAGCGGCGTGAAATGCGCCAGCGCCATGAACGCCGCCACCAGCAGCACCGCCAGCAGCACCTGGCGCGTCTCCTTGTTCAGCGCACGCGACGTTTCCTGCTCCGCCTCGGCGGAGGTGCTGATGTCGAGCTCCTCCGGCTCCTGAATGAGATCGTCAGCCATCGCGGTTATTGCAGCTTCCAGAGCTTCGAATCACTGCGCACATAGATCGCTCCGCCGGAGATCGCCGGAGTCGTCAGCATCGTCTCTTTCAATTCGATTTGCTGCGTCACCTCGCCTTCCGGCGCGTCCGGATTGATCGCCTGGAAAATGCCCCGCTCGTTCACGATGTAGATGCGTTTTCCCGCCGCCACGGGCGATCCGCTGAATGGCCCTTTCAAACGTAGCTTCCACAACTCATCACCATTCTTCGCGCTCGCCTTGATCAGCACGCCCGCTCCATTCACCACATACAAATACTCGCCAAGCACCAGCGGACTCGCCGTGCCGGGGTTCAACTTCTCATTGCGCCAGAGCTGCGTCACCGCGCCCTTCTCCGGTGCCAGCGCCGTGATGCCTTTCGACACCGCATAGAGCACATCCCCGTGCACCACGCTCGACGGGATCGTGCTCGCACCATCTTCATAGCTCCACACCGTTTTCCCCGTCGCAGGCTCCACGCCGAGGATGCCCTTGCTCGATTGCAAGGCCGCCACGCCCTTCCAAAGCGTCGCGCTCGACCAGTTCGCCGCCTTCGGGCGCTCCAGCTTCCACTTGTTGCGCCCCGTCACCACGTCCAGACCCGCAGCGAAGGACTCGCTGTCATTCTCGCTCTGCACCACCAGCGTCCCGCCGATCACCACCGGCGACTGCGACATGCCGAGGCTGTTGCTCGCATTCGGATAATCAAACGTCAGCCCGCGCAGCCACAGCAGGTTCCCGTCGAGATCGAACGCAAACAGATCATTCGATGAAAACAACGCGAACACCCGGTCCCCGTCGCTGCACGGCGTGTTCGCCGCCACACAGGTCTTGTTGTGCGTCATCGTGCGGCCCGTCGCGCGCATCGCACGCTCCCATCGCTTCGATCCATCCGTCGCGTTGAAGCAAAACACATGCAGCGTCTCCTGTCCCGGCCCGCTGGCGCACGTCACAAAAACTTTGTCGCCCACGACGATCGGTGCCGACAGCCCGCGCCCCGGCAGATCCGCCGTCCACGCGACCTTCAACTCATCCGCAGGCACTTTCGCCTCCGTTGAAACCGCCGCCGCGTTCGGTCCGCGAAATTGCAGCCAGTCCGCCTTCGCAAAACCCGCCGCCAGGCACATCGAAACACAAATCGAGATCGTCTTCATCGTCGTCATTCGGTTAAAGCTTCACTTCTCCGCCAGGATCGCCGTGCCCGTCGCATCACACACCCGGAGCTGGAACTCCCACTCCACCGTCCACTGCTCCGTCTGCTCGTTCTGGCAGCACTTCACCAGGATCGTATTCTTGCCCTTCTTGAGTTGGCACGGCAGCTTGTATTGATCCAGCTTCGCGCCACGGTGATATTCATCGCGTGCGAAGAGCAGTTCGCCGTTCAACCACACCTTCCAGCCGTTCTTGCAGCCGATGCGGATCTCCGCCGCGCGGTCCTCCGTGCTGAGGAAATCTGTCGCCGCATAACCGACCACGCTCTTCTCCATGCCGAAGGGTTTGTTAAAGTCGATCTTGCCGTACTCGTCCTTGCCGGTGAAATCGACCCATCTGATCTCCTTGGCCTTGCCTTCATAGCTTGCGTCGAATTTCAGTTCTTTTTCCGGCGGATACACCGTGTCGAAGCCCGCACGATCCGCGTTGCTGAATGGCGCGATCATCTTCCAGGACATGAGAAAGCCGAAATGCTTCGGCAAATTCACCTGCTGGCCCAGCCCGCGCAGCTTCTTCGTTAGCTCCTTGATCTGATCCTCATCACGCGCGCCATTCAGGCCCTTCGTAAAAGCCGCAACCGCCTTTTCATTCTCTTTTTTCTCCAGCGCCGCGTTCCCGGCCTCGATCAGTTTCGCCACCGGATGCCGCCGCAGGTCCGAACTCGGGTCTTCCAGCAGTGTCGGCGTCAAATCGTCCGCCAGTCTCGCATCGGCACGATGAATCAGATCAAACGCCACCACACGCGCCCCCGGGCTGTTCGCCGTGTCCTTCAAAAACGCCACCAGTGCCTCCACCGGCAGTTTCTTCGCCGCCAGCGCCTTGTCCGCGATCACACCCACCGCCGTGCGCAGCCAGTTCTCCGCCAGCGGGTTCGCCCCGTTCATGCCTTTCAGCACCTCCGGCAGATGCGCCGCATCCGCCTTCACAATCTCCCGCCAGGCCTTCCCCGCCGCCTCATTGCCCACCCCTTCCTTTTTCACGCCTCGCAGCGCCTCGATGGGTTTTGACAATTCCCCCGCTGCGAACAACGGCAGGGAGGCGACGGCAAACAAAGGCGCGAAAAACAACTTCATGACGTGGTGGGTGATGCTTTCACAAAGAACGCCACACGCCAAGCGGCAGTTTCGGTCAGTTCCTGCCATCGCGAAGGATGCGCCCGCCACGCCACGTTCATTCGCTTGGCATGCGTCTCCTTCTTCTCATCGGTTGCCTCTCAGGCATCGCGCACGCCGCCGATGCACCGCCGGATCTCGATACGGCCCTGCGGCGCGGCCTGGCGCTCATCCGCACCGCCGCGAGCAACTGGCCGAAGCACAAAACCTGCTTCTCCTGCCATCACCAGACGCTGCCGCTGCTCGGAGTCATCGAGGCAGACCGTGCCGGGCACGCCATCGACGCGGAGTGGCTCCAGACGCAGTCCGCCATCACCCACACTTATTTTGAAGAGCGCATCGACGACATGCTCGCGGGCGAACACGTCCCCGGCGGTGCCACCACTGCGGGCTACGGTTTCTGGGCACTACAAATGACCCGCGCACCCGCCGATGCCACCACGCACGCGATGGTGGCCTACACGCTCCAGGTGCAGGGCGTCGCCCGCCTGCGCGGAAGGAAACCCGCCGACCTCGCCCGCGTCGAAAACGGCCGCTGGACCACCTCCTGTCGCCGTCCGCCCATGCAGGGCAGCGATGTCGCAGATACCGTCCTCGCGCTGCTCGGCATGCAGCACTACGCCACGGCGGAGCAGCGGCCCGCGTTGGAAAAATCAAAGGCCGCCGCCTTGAAATGGCTCGCGCAGGCCCGGCTCGAACATCAGGAGGACCGCATCTGGCGCTTGTGGGGCCTGCATCAGCTCGGCGGCGATGAGTCCGCGAAAAAAAACGTGCTCGATGCCATCCTCAAAACGCAGCACACCGACGGCTCCTGGCCGCAAGCGAATGATCTCCCCGGTGATGCCTTCTCCACCGGCCAGACACTCTTCATGCTGCTCAAAACCGGCCTCTCACCCGATCACGCCGCCATCCAGCGCGCTCGCGACTGGCTGCTGCGCACGCAGCACGCCGACGGCTCCTGGCTCGTCGAGTCCCGCGTGAAAAACAAAGCGCAGCCCTACTTTGAAAACGGTGATCCGCACGGCGAGCATCAGTTCCTCTCCACCGCCGCCACCGCCTGGGCCGTCGCCGGTCTCGCGCAGCTCGCGCCCCTCGAATCACGCTGACAGCATGTCGCTCAGCGCGGCACCTCTACTTCGCCGCAAGATCGTAGCAGAAGATCTGGTCCTGAGCGCGGATGAGCAATTTCTTGTCCTGAATGCTCGGGTGCGGCCAGCTCGGGCCTTTGACGTTCGGCAGCTTGAAAGTGCCGCCGAGCTTGTAGCCGCTCGGTGTCGCCTCGATGAGGCCCATCGTGCCATCCTGCCAGCGGAAATACAATTCACCGTCCGCGCTGACCACCGCCGCGCTTTCGCGGCCCGGACGTTCGCTTTGCTCCCACACGATTTTGCCGGTTTTCCACTCGATGCAGACCGGGATGCCGTTGTTGTGGCCGCTGCCGGCGTAAATGTGGTCGCCAATGCGCACCATGCCGCCGTGGTGGTTTTGAAACGTGCCTGCTTTGAGGAAATATTTCTCCTCCGCACTCACGCCATCGCCGTCCTTCTTGAGCTGGAGCAGCGCCGCGCCTGTGCCGTAACCGGATGACGTGAACACATAATCGTCCCACACGAGCGGCGTGGGGATGTTCGCGGTGCCGTTGGCCACGGCGTTGTAAGTCCACAGCGTTTTGCCATCGCTGGCACGCACGCTGACGAGTCCGCGGCCCACGAGCGTGATGTACTGCTTCACACCACCGCCGTTCGAGATCACCACGCCGGTATAACCCGCGCCGTCCTTGCCACGCGTGCCCACGTCGGCCGGGAGCGACGATTTCCACTTCACCTCTCCCGTCTTCTTGTCCATCGCAGCCACGATGCAGTCATTGCCGCCGGGAACGCCGATGACGAGATCGCCATCGACGAGCGGTGACTCGCTGAAACCCCAGCCGCTCATGATCTGGCCACCGAGATCGGCCGTGTAGCTCTTGCGCCAGATGAGTTCGCCGCTTTTCGCGTCGCAGCAGGCCAGGATGCCATCCTTGCTCACCGCGTAGAGACGCTCGCCATCGAATGTCGGGGCGCCGTTCGGCTGGTCGCGCTTGTCACACATCACCGTGCTCCACGCCTCCTGCCGCGTCTTCAAATCGAAGGCGGTGATCGACACGCCCTCCTTGCGGTTGCCCACGACAAACACGCGGCCGTTGCCCACCGTCACCGAACCCATGCCACCACCTGCGCCCTTGATCTCCCACAGCAGCTTTGGGCCGTCGGCAGGCCACGATTTCATCAAACCGGTCTCGTTCGAGATGCCGTCCCGGTTGGGACCGCGAAACTGATGCCAGCCATTCGCCACGGCGACGGTTTGAGCGGAAGCGAGGGAACTCGTTGCCAAAAGCGACCCGATGAAAAAGCGAGAGAGGTACATGTCAGTGGCAAACGCCCACCAGCGGACGCTTTTTCCCGCGCAGATACGAAATCGCCTGCAAACTCGACAGCCGACGAATCAGAGGCACTATGCGCGCCCCAAATTCCCGCATGCTCTCCGTCAACAACGTCAGCAAAACCTACGCCGGCCGTACTTTGTTCAGCCAGGTGTCGTTTCACATCAATCGTGGCGAGAAGATCGGCCTCATCGGCCCGAACGGCGCGGGTAAATCCACCTTGTTCTCGCTGCTGCTGCGCGATGCGGAGCCGGATGAGGGCAAGGTGATGATGGAGCGCGGCATCACGTTTGGCTTTTTGCCGCAGGAGAGTGCGCCGATCGATGACGTGACCGTTTTGGAGCTGGCGACGGGGCATGTCGATGAACATCATCGCTGGGAGGTCGAGCCGAAGGCCAAGCGCATCCTCAGCGGCCTCGCGTTTCGCGAATCCGACTTCGAGCGCAACGCCCGCACGCTCAGCGGCGGCTGGGTGATGCGCGCGCACCTCGCGCGTTTGCTGGTGCAGGAGCCGGAAATGCTGCTGCTCGACGAGCCGACGAACCATCTCGACCTCGAATCGCTCATCTGGTTCCAAAATTACCTCCAAAGCTATCCGGGCGCGATTTTGATGATCTCGCATGACCGCGAATTTCTGAACTCGCTCTGCGACAGCATCCTCGAAGTCGCCCACAGCAAGATCACGCGCTACACCGGCAACTACGACGACTATCTTCGTGAAAAAGCCGCACGCATGGAGCAGATGCAGGGCGCGTATGACAACCAGCAGCGCGAACTGGCCAAAATGCAGGCCTGGGTCGATAAATTCAAAGCGAAGGCCAATTTCGCCTCCCGTGCGCAGGACAAGGCGAAGATGATCGACCGCATCGAGAAGATCGAGGCACCCGTCGCCGATGCCAAAACGGTCAAATTCCGCTTCCCACAGCCACCGCGCAGCGGTCAGCGCGTGATCCGCATGACCGGCGTGGACTTCGCCTATGGCCAGACGCCTGTTTATCACGGCCTCGATCTCGAAATGGAGCGCGGACAGCGCACGGTGCTCGTGGGACCGAATGGAGCGGGCAAATCGACGCTGCTGAAGCTTCTCGCCGGCGCGCTCACGCAGCAGGCAGGCACGCGCGAACTCGGCCACAACGTCAAGCTCGGCTACTTCGCCCAGTATCGCGGTGATGTGCTGAACATGCGCCACACGGTGCTGCAGTCCGCGATGGATCTGCCGAGCCGCCCCGGTGAGAATTTGTGCCGCACCTTGCTTGGCTCGTTCCTGTTTCATGGCGACGACGTCTTCAAGCCCGTCGGCGTGCTCAGCGGTGGTGAAAAATCACGTCTCGTGCTCGTGCGGCTGCTGCTCGATCCGCCAAACTTCCTGCTCATGGACGAGCCGACGACGCATCTCGACATGGGCAGCATCGACGCGCTCATCAACGCGCTCGACCAATACGAAGGCACGCTCGTCTTCATCAGCCACGACGTTCACTTCATCCGCCAGATGGCGAAAAGCGTTCTGCACGTCAGCGCCGGCGTTTTGACGCCCTACGCAGGCGATTACCAATACTACCTCGACAAAACCAAGGCCGGCAGCGCTCGCGAAGCGCTCACCGCGACGCTCAGCAATGCGCAGCCCGTCGCCTACACCGCGCCCGCCGTCCGCGAACCGCCCAAATCAAAAGAACAGAAGCGTCTCGAAGCCGAAGCCCGCAACGCCCGCAGCAAAGCGAAGAAAGATGCCGAAGCCCGTGTTGCCAAAATCGAGGCCGAGCTCGCCACGCTCGACAAACGCAAGCACGAGATCGTCGAACTCCTTCAAGATGAGGCGACGTATGCCGACGCCGTGAAGTTTCGTGATTTGAGCGCCGAATTGGAAGCCCTGGAGCCGAAGATCGCCAAGCTGACGACCGAGTGGGAGAAAGTTGCGGAGGAAGTGGAGAAACTGGCAGCGGCTTGAGGTGAAATTTCAGTTTTTGCCATTTGCCTGCCTCAAATGAAAGAAATAACTGTGTTTCTTTCATTTGAGGACACAAAACGATAGAAACTTTCGATCTTTTGGTCAAAATTAAAGAAACCTCATTGTTTCTTTAATTGATGAACCGAGGACTCACCGGCCATTTCGTTCCTGTCTCCACCTTGGGGGAGCAGTGTCATGCCTTTGTCCCCTCGCCGCTGCCGCCGACGCCTGCTATCACCTTGGATGAGTCGCTGCATGAGCAGCTTCAGGACGCCTCGCTCGCCATTGGTCGACTCGACGGCCAGATTGATGTGCTGCCTGACCGGCAGGTCTTCCTGTATTCCTATGTGCGGAAGGAGGCGGTGCTGTCCTCGCAGATCGAAGGCACGCAGTCCTCGCTCAATGACCTGCTGACCCACGAGATGGACCTCGCACCGGGAGTGCCGCTGGATGATGTGGCCGAGGTTTCCTGCTACGTCGCCGCTTTGGAGCTGGGCATGCAACGGCTCGCCGAAGAGCTGCCGGTCTCATTGAGGCTCATCACCGAGCTGCACGGCCAGTTGCTGGCATCAGGACGCGGCAGCACCAAGCAGCCGGGTGAGTTCCGTCGCTCGCAGAACTGGATCGGCGGCACGCGGCCCGGTAATGCCCGCCATGTGCCTCCACCGCCTGACATGGTGCTCGATTGCATGGGATCGCTGGAGAAATTCATCCACAACGATCCCGTGAAGACCGGCACGCTCATCAAGGCGGCGCTGGCGCATGTGCAGTTCGAGACCATCCATCCATTTCTCGATGGCAATGGCCGCTTGGGTCGTTTGCTCATCGCCCTGATCCTCAGCGCCGAGGGCATGCTGCGTCAGCCGATGCTCTACCTGAGCTTGTACTTCAAACAGCACCGCTCCGACTACTACGCGTATCTCCAGAACATCCGGGAGACGGGTGATTGGGAGGCGTGGCTGTCCTTTTTTCTCCGTGGCGTGAAGGAGACAGCGGACGATGCCGCGCTCACAGCACGCCGCCTACGGATCATCTTCCGCGAAGACCGCGAAAAGCTGTTGGTGCTCTCCGGTGCCACCGGATCGCTGCTTCAAGCCCATGAGCAGCTCCAACGCGTGCCACTGCTCTCCGCCAGCAAGGCTGCGGCCAAGATGAACGTCTCGCTTCCGACCGCCACGAAGGCGCTGCAACGCCTCCAGATCCTCGGCATCGTCCGCGAGATCACCGGTGGCAAATACGGCCGCCTCTATGCCTACGACGCCTATCTCTCGATCCTCAGCGAGGGGACGGAGCCGTTGCGGTGAAACATATGAACTCAGCGCGAAAGGGTCAGGAGTCGATTCTTGACAGCCATGACTTCGCCTCCTTGGGCAGTTTGAGTTTTCCGGTCTTCAGGCGTTTGATTTGCTGGCATACGTTCTTCGCACTCTTCATCTCCAGCCTCGCCGCTGTCCACCGCTGGGCTACCGCTGTCTTCTGATGCACCGCATGTGCGATGGCCACTTTCCTCGGGTCGCTGCCGTAGGTGCTTGCCAGCTCTGACTCCTTCAAATCCAGCCTTTTCATGCCATCGGCCACCACTTGTTCCGCTTCCTCTTCTTCGTGACACGCTTTGCTCTCGGCACTCATTCTCAGCGCTCTTCCCTCTGGCTTTGAAACTCCTTTCCTTACTTTCCTTCGCAGCCATTCTTCAAACGCCTGGGCACCCCAGAACCATCCTCTTCGCAATGTGCTTTGTCCGCCTTTGCAAACAGCCTCAAACGGAAGCCCGCATTCTTTCTGCTTCTCCTTCCGCACCCGCTCCTCCAGCCGTTGCATAAAGCGCCGCCTGCCAGCCGCCGTATCCGGCAGATCAAAGATCCGCAGACCCTCCTCCACCTTCAGCCACTTGGACCGCTTCCCCGACGGCAATCCGTAGCCTTGGGCCAGACTGCTCCAGCGATAGTCAAGCAGACCCAAGCCGTGTTGACCCCCCACCATCTTGGCTCGCACAGGATTCAGATGGATGTAGTCCATTAGCGTCTTGAGGTAATCGCCGCTGCCACTCTCCAGGGGCTGGACCGGGATCGCTTTGTAACGGCCCCCAAACAAGTGCCCCCAGACACGGTGCCGCGCATTGTAGCGCTGGGTGTAGGTGCCTTGAAACCAGGACATGCCCGCCACGAGATTGGGCTTCGGCGTACGCAGCAGCCAGTGATAGTGATTGTCCATGATCACCCAGGCCAGCACTTCCCAGCCCGTCTTCTTGCAGGCCTCTGCCAGAGTGGCGAGCAGCATTTCTCGATCCTCGTCGTCTTGCACGATGTCCTCCCGCCGATTCCCGCGTGCAGTGACATGATAGAGGGCACCTGGATATTGAATGCGAAGCTGCCTGGGCATGACCGAGAGCCTAGCGGTCAGACTTCATTTGTCAAAAATCGACTCCTGACCCTTTCCTGCTAGATCAACAACTTGCCTTATGCTTGACCAATTTCGGCTTTCCCATGGAGCTTCACTCAAACCGGATCGCATACAGATCCGCGTCCTTGAGCGTGAACCGCAGCCGCACCGACTTTCCAGCGAGGGAGCTAACATCAGTGCCGTTTTTCCAGACCACGGTGCGTTCGAGCGCATCGCCGAAATGCTCCTCGCAGTCGCTCAAGGTGAAGCCGGGGATCGGTTGGCCCTCCGCGTCCTGAATTTCGACCTTCACACCACCGGCAGCGGAGGTGGCGAAGTTCATCGTGAGTGACTTGCCGGTGAAGGTGAACGGCTTGGTGACGAGTTCACCGCCGCTCATCGGCGCGTGGATGGAGACGAAGCCATCCAGGCGCAGCGTGTAGCGGCGCAGTTCGCTGCTTTTGCCGGTCCAGTAGCTCTCGGTGGCGTAGAGGCTGAGCTCGTTCGGTGCGCCTTCCATGGACGACTTTGTCTCCACCGGATGCCAGGCGATGTATTGCTGCCCGTAGTTCCAGGTGCCGGGGCGTTCGATGCCGGGAGGCAGGAATGCTTCGTTCCAGCGTTTGAATTTCACGCCGTCGCGACTCGCCATGAACAAACCTTCGGTGATTGCGGTGCCGTAGCGCTGGTTCGCCTTCGCACGCCATTCGCGATGCTCGCGTTCGGGCAGGGCGCGCATTGATTCTGACCAGCCACGCTCCACATAGCGCGTGGGAAAGCCGATCAGCACATGCGGGGCCCGATGATACGGCTTCACCTGGTTCGTGTAGAGCGCCTCGTCGGGGGAATCGACGTAGCTCAGTTCGTGCTGGTTTTCCCAATGCAGGAAGTCCTTTGACGTGGCAGTGCGGATCGCACGGAAGCCAGAGGGCCTCCAGTTCTTTTCGTCCGTCGTGCCACCAGTGAAGTAACGCCAGTAAGCGCGATACACGCCGGCCTGCGCATCCCAGAACGCGAGATTCTGCGAATCAAACGCGCCATCCGTGATCACCGGCGTTTCCTGCATCGGCGACCACTTGAAGCCATCCGGCGATTGAAGGGCGAGCAGGCCCCTAGCCGAATCCGAGCGCACGATGGCCTTGTAGCGCGCCTCCGGATTCGCGGCGGGATTGTCGTCCTTGAAGATCGCGATGTGACCGGGGTCAGGATTCGCCGCGCCCATTTTTCCGGGAGCGAGGACGATGTTGTTGGCCTTCGAGCCGTTGAACTCGAACAAACCAAGCTCCGGCTTCCGCCAATGGATGCCATCATCGCTTTCCGCGTAGCAGGTGAAGAGCGCTTGCTCTCCCGTGTTCACCTTGCCCGGCGACGTGACAGTGAGCTGCCACGCCTTGTAATACATGCGGTATTTGTCGCCGTCTTTGAAAACACTGTGATAGCCGCTGCCACTGCCCTCCCAGGGCGCGTCGTGTTTGATGACAATTTCCTGCGGCTGCGGATGATGCAGGCATTGCTCGGTTTTGCCGATCATCTTTTCGATCAGGAAGTCATCCACAAACAGCTCGCGTCGCGAGCCGATGGAGATGGGATCGGCGTGCAGCGATGAAACGGCGAAAAGCGCGAGGAAGAAAGCTTTCATGGCAGACGCTACGCCCGCGCTGAAAGCGTCTTTGCATGCGGGCGTGGCGTTTGGCATGAAATGTGCCGCTCTACTCCTGACCGCCTGCGCCCATCTTCATCAACAAAGTCAGTCATGCTTTTCGTGTGTGCGCTGGGCCACCATCATACACATGTCACATGCTCTCTCTCGGGATCATTCGCCATTCGCCTTCTGCCAGATCATCCAGAGCATGCTCTCCGAAGCGCTCGCGGTGCAGTTTCTCCACATGGCAGCCTTGGCTTGCGAACATGCGCCGCACCTGATGGTAGCGACCTTCGGTGATGGTGAGGCGCACTGTCTTTGATGTGAGAATCTCTAGCTTTGCCGGCAGGCATGGATTGTCTTCGCCACGCAGCATCAAATCACCCTTTGCGAAGATTTCCGCGAGCTGCGGATCAGGCGCACGGTCGAGTTCAGCCAAATAAACCTTCTCCACATCCGCTTTCGGTGAAGTGAGGCGATGCACGAGGCTGCCGATGTCAGTCACTAGCAGCAGTCCGCTGGTGTCTTTGTCGAGGCGGCCCACGCTTGTCACCGTCGGGTTGCGCCGCAGCCAGCGGGCAGGCAGTAGCTCGTAGATCGTCGGCCCTTCACCGTCGCTGTGCGTACACACATAGCCCGTCGGCTTGTGCAGCATGGCCAGCAGTCCGTCCGGTGCTTCGAGCGGTGCTTCGTCGAAGGTGATCTCGTGCGGGTTCACCCTTTGATCCGATTTTGTCATCACGACGCCATTCAGCCGCGCCCGACCCGCTTTCACCGCTGCCGCCGCCTCCCGGCGTGAACAGTAGCCGAGAGAGGAGAGCAGGTGGTCGAGACGGCGCATGGGCAGATGACATGCAGTGCCATCTACGGCTCAAAGAGCAAGTCTGCCTCATTCCCTCCGAAAGAATCACTGCGGCATGACCGAATGAACTCCTCACCATGATGAAATCCAACCTGCTCCTAGCCGTCCTCCTGACTGCCTCACTCCTCCATGCGTCTGATCCGCTGCCGCCAGAGGGTTTCAAGGCCATCTTCAATGGTAAGGACCTCGCCGGATGGCATGGCTTGAACCCGCATTCCGTTGTGAAGCTCACCGGTGAGAAAAAGGACGCCGCGCTGAAAAAAATGCGCGGCGAATTCGCGACGGACTGGAAGGTGGAGAGTGGCGAGCTCGTCAACGACGGCCACGGACCCTACGCCACGACCGACGAGGAGTTTGGCGACATCGAATTCCTCATTGAATACAAGACAGTGGCGAAGGCTGACAGCGGCATTTATCTGCGCGGCACACCGCAGGTGCAAATCTGGGACAAGAACCAGGTCTTTGACCCCAAGAAACCCGACCGCAAACCTCATCTCGGCTCTGGCGGTCTTTTCAACAACACGCCTGGCAAACCGGGCCGCGATCCACTGGTGCTCGCCGATAAGGAGTTCGGCGAATGGAACCAGTTCCGCATCCGTCAGGTCGGTGACCGCACTTGGGTCTGGCTCAACGGCAAGCTCGTCGTCGATGGTGCTGTGATGGAAAACTACTGGGATGCCAAACGTGAGACTCCGCTGCCCGCAAAAGGCCCGATCATGCTGCAGACGCACGGAGGCGAGATCCGCTGGCGCAATCTCTTCGTGCATGAGATCAGCCCCAGCGAGGCTAAGAAGATCCTAGCCGAAGCAGACGCGAAGAAATGAGTTGCTGACTCACGCTAACAAATCCCTCACCACATGCCCGTGGATGTCGGTGAGGCGGTAGTCGCGGCCTTGAAAGCGGTAAGTGAGCCGTTCGTGATCAAAGCCGAGCAGGTGCATTACCGTGGCCTGGAAGTCATGCACATGCACTTTGTTTTCCACGATGCTGAAACCGAGTTCGTCGGTGCTGCCGTAGTCGAATCCGGCCTTCGTGCCGCCCCCGGCCATGAACAGTGTGAAGCAGTCAGGATAGTGGTCGCGGCCTAACACCTTACTCGCGGCGGTGCGGCCTTCGCGGAAGGGCGTGCGCCCGAACTCGCCGCCCCAGATGACCAGCGTGTCATCGAGCAGGCCGCGCTGTTTGAGATCTTTGATCAAAGCGGCCACTGGCTTGTCAGTCGCCGCCACTTTCTTTGTGAGACCATCGGTGATGCCGGTGTCCGGCCCGGTGCCGTGAAAGTCCCAGCCCCAATCAAAGAGTTGCACAAAGCGCACGCCTTTTTCGACGAGACGGCGCGCCAGCAGGCAGTTGTTCGCAAAGCTGGCCTCGCCCGGTTTGGCACCGTAGGCCTCCAGGGTGGCCGCTTTTTCCTTCGAGATGTCCATCACCTCCGGCACGCTGGCCTGCATGCGATACGCCAACTCGTATTGTGCGATGCGCGTCACCGTCTCCGGATGCCCCAGCTCGGCGACCTGCTGCTGGTTGAGTTGATTCAGCACATCGAGCGTCTTGCGCCGCATTTCGTGGCTCATCCCTGCGGGATCGCTCACGAAAAGCACTGGATCGCCTTTACTGCGACATTGCACGCCCTGATAAACACTCGGGATGAAGCCGCTGCCCCACAGGCCCTGCCCGCCGCTCGGCTGCGTGCCGCTGGAGATGAGGCAGACGAACCCCGGTAGATCTTGATTGTCCGTGCCGAGGCCATAAGTGGCCCAAGAGCCCATCGACGGTCGCCCTTGCCGCGCATGGCCGGTGAAAAGTAGCAGCTCCGCCGGCGCGTGGTTGAACTGATCCGTGTTCATCGAACGGATCATGCACATCTCATCGGCGATCGTGTGGAAGTTCGGGCACGCGTCACTCATCCACATGCCTGCCTTGCCGTGGCGTGTGAACGTGCGCGGCGTCCCCATCAGCTTCGGCACGCCAGTGGTGAAGGCGAAGCGTCGCCCCTTTAAAATTGAGTCCGGGCAGTCCTGCCCGCCGCGCTTCACCAGCTCCGGCTTGTAGTCGAACAAATCGAGGTGCGGAGGCGCACCCGACATGTGCAGGTAGATCACACGTTTCGCCTTCGCCGCATGATGTGTCTTGCGCGGCAGCATCGGATTGACTGCGTGAGGCATCGCAGCGGAGTCCTGGCTCATCGCGTGCAGGGCGATCGCGCCGAGGCTGAACTGCCCCGCGTTGCCTAGAAAAGTGCGGCGAGTCGTGAGCCGAAGTTTGTCGTGAAGGACAGGGTTCATAGGGGCGTAGAGAAAATACGCCTGCGCATGCCCCAGCTTTCTAAACTCATTGCTGCGGAAGGCATATGGCGTGTGCTAGCGTGCGGACGTGAACCGTCCTGTTCTTGCCACCGTGATGGTGCTCGCGCTCGCCGCGTGCGGGAAATCACGTCCGCACGCAGATCTCGTGTTCATCAACGGCGTGGAGCCTGAAAGCATTGACCCGGCGGTAGTAATCGATCAGGCAGGGATGCGCATCTCCTCGGCGTTGTTCGAGGGACTGTGCCGCATCGACGTGGCGGGAAAACCAGAACCTGGCATGGCGGAACGCTGGGAGATTTCTGCGGACCGCAAAGTTTACACCTTTCATCTGCGCCCTGACGCCGTGTGGAGCGACGGCGTGCCGCTCACGACACGCGATTTCGTCTATTCGTGGCATCGCGTGCTCGCTCCCGATTTCGGTGCGGATTATGCGAGCCAGTTCTATGTGATCAGGAATGCCCGTGCCTATCACGAAGGTAAGCTGAAGGACTTTGCACAGGTCGGAGTGGCGGCCCTGGACGACCACACGCTGCGTATCGAGCTGGAAAACCCCACCCCATACTTTCTCGATCTCTGCGCTTTCACCACGTTCGCGCCGGTGCCTCAGCGCATCGTCGAAAAGCACGGCTCAGCGTGGATCAAGCCGGGCATTTTGATCGGCAACGGCTCATACACGCTCGCAGAATGGCTGCTCGACGACCACATCGCGCTGCGGCGTAACGAACGCTACTGGGACGCTGCGAATGTGCCGCTGCGCACCATTGACGTGCTGCCGATCTCCGAACCGAATACCGCGATCAACTACTTTCTCACCGGCCAGGCCGATCTCATCCTAGACAAAGGCATGGTGCCCACCTCGCTCGCCGCTAAACTCAAGCAGCAGCCGTACTTTCATACCGGTCCTTTTCTCGGCAGTTTCTTCACACGCTTCAATGTCCGCCGCGCGCCATTTGACAATGCCAAGGTCCGCCGCGCCTTCTCACTCGCTATCGACCGCAAACGCGTGACCGAGAAAATCACACGGCTCGGCGAACGCGCCGCCTTCAGCCTCACACCACCCGGCGCGGGACAGGACTACCAGCCGCCTCCCGGCCCCGAATTTGACCTTAACCGTGCGCGACAGCTCCTCGCCGAGGCTGGCTACTCAGGAGGCAAAGGCTTTCCGCGCGTCGAGTACCTCTACTTTCCGAAGCCAGTCGAGCGCAACATCGCTGTCGAACTGCAGGCCATGTGGAAAGAGCATCTCGGCATCAGTGTCGATCTCGTGAAACAGGAGTGGAAGATCTACCTCGACTCGATGAGGGAGGTCCGCTACGACCTCTGCCGCAGCAGTTGGGTGGGTGACTACAACGACCCCAGCACGTTCTTGGAAATGTTCCTCTCCGCGAGTGGCAACAACTGCACCGGCTGGGCGAGCGCACAGTACGATGGGCTCATCGCCACCGCCGCGCGCGAGCCGGATGCCGGTCGGCGCAACGTGATCCTCCAACAGGCGGAGAAACTTCTCGTCGGCGACGACAGCGTCATCATTCCGATCTACCACTACGTCGGCTCGCAGTTCTACCACCCGGACAAGCTCACCGGACTCCAGCCGAACATGATCGACGATCATCCCTTCCGCTGCATGCGGTGGAGGTGATCAACGCACCGTTCCCGCCACGGCGATGCCGGTTTCCAGCGTCGGCTCGGACGCGTCGTTCATCGGCGGCTCAGTCGGAGCACCGCCGACGGACTTCAAATCGTTGCCGACGGACCAGATCAGTCCACGGGCGGGGTTGTATTGCAGCGGAGCGCCAGTGTAGGGGTCGGCCGGCACGTCGAGCAGATAGTTCAGGCTACGGAGCTGCTCCAGCGTGGTAGGCAGCGTCTTCTTTTCCGCGATGCAACGGCGAATGGCGAAGAGCGTGATGACCAAGCTCCCGCGCGCACGTGTGATGCCGAGCAGAGCTGGCAGCGGCGTGTAGGTGCTCATGCGCTCGGTGAAGTATTCATGACCTTTTGCATTCGGCTGCAGTGCCCCCTCCGCTGCCTGCGCACCCTCGAGGCGGATGACGGAGGTTTGCACGAGTGGAACCTTCGTCTCATCCCTCATCTGCCGGAACGCTGTCGCGAAAAGCTGCACGGTCGCGTTCGGCTTGAACAGCAGGCGTCCTGGCCGCTGCAACTGGGCACCGCCGGGCATCGTGTCGAGGTTTTCGCCGCTCTTCGGGCCGAGAATGAGTTTCTTCTCATGCACATAGAAGGCGTTCATCGCATTCGCTAGCAACTCCGCCGACGGCTGGCACACACTAAACTGCCGCTGGAACTGCCGCAGTGTACTCTCCGTCAGTTTCGTCTGCCGGAGTAGGTCGCCGAGCGTCTGCGCGGCACATGTCTGGGCTTCCATGGAACGTTGGTAGAATGAGGGCCACGCCTGCATCTGCTCCAGCCGCCAGCCCAGTTCCGCCAGATCTATCGCTGCGGTGAACGCATCCTCCTCCAATTGGCGGCGAGACAAGTATGCGGCCTCCACTTGCTTGAGCACCATCGCCTGATGCCAGCGAGGATCGGAGCCGATGTCCTCCGCATGCCATGCGGAGTGGTTCGGGTGCCAGTCCACGTCCTCTAGCAGGTCGCGCAAGTTGTCGAGCGCCGTGCCGTTCGATTGGACGATGCGTGACAGCGTGGGCGTATCCCACAGCCACGGCGGTTTGCCAAGCGCCGCCGTGCCGTCGAATGATGTGATGGCGGCGAGAAATTTTTTCAGCTTCTCCGGTGTGGAGATGTTCGCTGCCTGATCTACTGGGTGCCTCAGCAGCAGATCCTGGTCAAAGCCCGCAGACTTGTCGTCCTCGATGTAAATCCAGGCGATGAAGACAAACGCCAGTGCGCCCATGCTCAGGATCACCAGCGTTCCCCATAAGCCCTCACGCGTATTTCGTGTGCGCTGTACCCGCAGAGGCCCTGGCAGTTTCCGTGTGGTCGCCCTGTCCGGCGTGGACATGGAAGCGACTGCCTCCACTTTGTCCAAAACAGGAGCTGGCGCGGATTTCGGCACCGGTTCTGGCGGTGATTCATCCAGCTCGTCCTTCGCGAAGCTCCCGGCACCCTGTTTTGCCTGCGGCGCGTCCTGCCATTCCTGATCCAGCTCCCAGGGGGATGACCACGCGCCTCCTCCACCGCTGTGCGCGGATTTGCCGGTGGGGGTTTCATTCGGCGAGTGGGGCCGGATCATGTGCCGCAGTATGTACGCGTGAATGCCTGCGGGCAATCCACGTCATCGCCGGGTTTCACACGCGGCCCCGCTCCTATTTGGCCACGTCGAGCAGCGTCGGCAATTTGTGCAGCGGAGTGATCTCGGTGCCGACCCCGGGCGTTTTTTCAGGAGGGTGGCTCGATTTCAGAAAGCGGAAAAGCTCACTGTCCGTGGTGAAGATGAGCGTGGAGTCAGCGGTGACTACCTGCTTGTAGGTTTCCATCGTTTTGAGGAATTCGAAGAGCTGCGCGGCGTCGGGGGACTGATTGTAGGCCTTCGCGTAGATGTCGGTGGCCTTCGCGTCGGCAGCGCCCTCGATCTCCTGCACCTTTTTGTAGGCCTCGGACTCGATGGTGGCGAGGTCGCGCTCACGTTCGCCGCTGATTTTTGCGGCTTCGCCTTCGCCTTCAGCGCGGTGCAGCTTCGCGATCTGCTCGCGCTCACTGATCATGCGCTGGTGGATGGACTGGGTGACGCTGGGATCGTAGTCGATGCGTTTGAAGCGTACATCGAGGAGGCGGATGCCGTAGCTCTCGACCTTAGGCGCGGCGTTCTTGAGGATTTCCTCCTCCAGCTCCACGCGGCCTTTGGTGATGGGAGGTAGGACGCCGATGCGTGAGTCCGCGCTGGAGGGCGCGCTGCCGGTACCACTGCCGCCGCCGATGGTGGTGTCACGCACGGCTTTGCGGTCTTTGGTGGTGCGCACGGCTTCGATGAAGTCGTGCTTCGCGATGACGATGCGCGTCTCGCTGCCGAGGATGTCATCGAGACGCGATTGCGCACGGCGCTCGTCGGTGAGCTGGCGGAAGTACACCAGCGGGTCGGAGATCTCCCAGCGACCGAACACATCGACAACGATGATGACCTTATCCTTGGTGGTCATGTTCGCAGAGGGGCCGTCCCATTCGAGCACGCGCTTTTCGATGCGGTTCACCATCTGGATGAACGGTGTCTTCCAATGCAGACCAGCCTTTTCGACCGGAGTGCCCACGGGCATGCCGAACTGGGTGATGACGACCTGCTCTGTCTCGCTCACGGTGTAGAAGCCAGCGTTCAACACGATGGCCAGCGCGATGGCGACAATGAGGATGAGGGAGGCTTTCATTGCTTGGTGGAAGGCTGGCGGATGTTCAGCAGGGGCAGAAATTGCCGTGCGCTATCATCGAGGATGACCTTGTTTGGCACGGCGGGTAGCACCTCGCCCATGGTTTCGAGATAGATGCGCTTCTTGGTGACTTCGGGTGCCTTCTTGTATTCAGTCAGCAGGGCGTTGAAGCGTGCGGCATCGCCTTCTGCCTCGTTTACGCGTTTGGCGGCATAGCCTTCAGCGGCTTTGACTTTCTGGTCCGCCTCCCCCTTCGCTCGCGGCACCACCTGATAGTATTCACCGCTGGCCTTGTTGATCGCAGATTCCTTTTCCTGCTTGGCGCGGTTCACGTCACTGAAGCTCGCCTGCACATCCACTGGAGCGTTGATGTTGCCGAGCTGAATCTGGTCTATGCGGATGCCCATGTTCAGCTCGCGCACGGACTCGGTAAGACGTTCCGCCGCGCGTTGCTCCATTTCTTGACGACCGATGGTGAGCACTTCGTCCACGGTGCGGTCGCCAGCCACCTCCCGCATCACGGACTGTGAGAGGTCTCGCAGCGTGGCGAGCGGCTCGCGGAAATTGAAGACATAAGCCACCGGGTCACTCACATGGAACTGCACCACCCATTCGACCAGCGCGGTGTTCAGGTCGCCGGTGACCATTGTTTTCTCCTCTTCCCGCCCGCTTGGATCTTCGTTGTACTGCCAGGAGTTTGACGCCCCGACCGTGCCGAGTCCGAATTCCAGTTTCTGCTGCCGCTGGATCTCCACCAGTGTCACTTGGTCGATGCCCCAAGGCAGCTTGAAGTGCAGGCCCGGCGGTGTGGTCGCCAGATAACCGCCAAAGCGCTGCACCACCGCCACGGATTCCGCCGGGACTTGATAAACTCCGGAGAAAACGCCGATGCCGATGAAGAGCGCGATGAGGCCGGTCAGGATGAGCCGGGGGTTCAATCTCAGTTGGGGTGCGTTTGGTAAAGACCTGATCAAGTCACTCATGTTTCGAGGCTAATGATATTGTGTGGACGCTGCAAGCCTGTAGGTGCGGCGGCGGGAATGATGCCCCCGTGCCAGCGCTGACGCATGAGATGCCACGCTCAACCGGCAGGAGTGAGCACTACTTTTTGCACGTCTAGCACGGCACTCTTGGCTTTGGTGAGCGGAGCGATCGTGAGATGCTGAATTCCTTTGGCCTTAATTTCGATCTCGCCTACCTGCGCCTCCTGCCAGTTCTGGAAGCCGCCGGTATCCTTCACTGTGAATTTAAGTTCCTGGTCTCCAAGCTTCACAGCCACCACGCTACCTTCATTACCTGGGCCGCAGCCTTGAAACACAGACACCTTATAGCGGCCAGGTTTGACGGCCTGGAACTCCCATTCGGCCATGTCATCCGCGCTGGTCCAGAAACCGAGGCAGTTTTTTTCTGCTTTCGGCTCGTAGCGCATGTTCTCGGACCAGGTGGTGGCGTTCCCGGCTTTGAGGACGATGCCGCCGTCTGCGGCCTGCACTGGCGCGGGCCCTTCAGGCGCGGGGACGAAGGCGATGTCGTGAATCTCAAAGCCTGCCTCAGATCCGCTGGATGCGGTGTAGAGGACGAAGGGATAGACGCCAGGCTTCTCGATGTAAATCTCGCCATACACTGCCCACTGCGGTTGTCCGGCAGAGGTCAGCGACTTTTTCATCTGCTGCTGACCAAAGCGGAACTGCGTGCCAAGCGCGGCATGCTTGAGCGTGTAGCTCACGCGGATCTCGTAGCGCCCCCAGCGCTTGGCGGTGAAGTTGGTGCAGTCGAACTGCTCCCAGTGCTGCGCAGTCATGCGCTTCACATCTTTCTTCGGGTCGATGTGGATGACGCCGCGCGTAGGCTCATTCGCACGCTCGTCGCTACCGAAGCCGTTGAGCTCGACGGGCGGCATGGCAAAGAGTGGGTCCGCAGCAGGCGCGGACGGAGACGTGGACGCGGGCGTCTGGGTTTTCTCCTCCGTCTTTGGTTTTACCGCTTGCGGCGCGGGTGTGGTGGCCGCTGGCGCGGCGGGCATGGTCTCAGCGCCGATTGTCTCCTGCTGTGGCCCCTGTTTGCCACAGGCGTTCAAAACGAGGGCGAGCGCTGATGCGCGGGCAACATGGGAAAGAACATGACGTTTCATGATGGTGAGGGAGGCCATGATGCAGGGGGCGTCCACTCCGGCAAGGACAGAAACATGGGCGAGCCACCGTCGTCACGCACGGCTCCACCAGTCGGGCAAACGGGGGCAAACGGGGTCAGGGTGCAACTGCTTGACAAAATGTTCGCATTCATGAGTTCGAGG
>CAYQWE010000059.1:20442-22051 GCA_964421275.1 uncultured Prosthecobacter sp. | reverse complement strand
GCGGTCGCCGATGATCAGCTCGCGCTGGCCGCGGCCGATGGGGATCATGGCGTCGATGGCCATGATGCCGGTCTGCACGGGGACGGAGACGGATTTACGGGCAATGATGCCAGGGGCGAGCTTTTCGACCGGATACTGCGCCTCGCCTTTGATCTCGCCTTTGCCATCGATGGGCTGGCCGAGGGCGTTGACGACGCGGCCGAGGAGGCTCTTGCCGACTGGCACGGAGAGGAGACGACCAGTGGTCTTCACTTCGTCGCCCGCCTTGATGTTCTCACCGGAGCCGAGAAGCACGCAGCCGACTTCGGTTTCTTCGAGGTTGAGGGCGAGGCCGAAGACGCCGCCGGGGAACTCGATCATCTCATTGAGCATGACATCGCTGAGGCCCTCGATCTTGGCGGCGCCGTCGCCGATTTCACGGACGATGCCCACATTGGACTTCGTGACGGCGGTTTTGAGGCCGGCGATCTGGGATTCGATTTCCTGGAGGATGTTGCTCATCTGATTTTTGATTTAGGATTGGAGATTTTTGATTCGATTCGTGAATTAGGCCGCGAGAGAAGCAGCGAGGCCTTCGAGACGGGCCTTCACGCTGCCGTCCCACACGTCGGAGCCGACTTTGACGCGGATGCCGCCGAGCAGCTCGGGGCGGGTTTGGAATTCGAGGCTCAGAGTGCGGCCGTATTTCTTCGAAAGGCTGGCCTGCAAATCGGACTGGATGGTCGGGGTCAAAGCGGTGGCGCTTTCGACGATGGCACGCTGACGATCCACTTCATTCGCCACGAGGCGGGCGAAGGCGTCAAGGATGGCGATGTAGCTGCGGGGCTTGCTCTGCGAGACGCTGCTCACCACGGTGCGCACACGGGCCTCGTCGAGCTTCCCATCGGCCATGCAGGCGCGGAAGAGCTGGCGGGAGGTGCGGCGGGCTTCTTTGGAGATTTTCATGGCGCGGTTCGCAGTTCTCGGTTCGCAGTTCCCGGTTTAAGCCGAGACCTGGGCGGCGGTTTCTTGATTGATGCGGCTCTGGTCGTCGGTGTTGAGGACCTTGCCGGTGACACGGCTGGTGGCGTCGGAGACCATGCGGCCGAACTCGCGCTTGAGCTGGGACATGAGCTGCTCTTTTTCGAGTTCGGAAGCCTCGCGGGCCTTGGCGATGATGGTGTTGGCGCTGGCGACCGCGTCCTGCTGTCGGCGCTCCTGGAGGGCCTTGGCGGCATCGTCGGCTTCTTTGACGAGACGGGCTGCATCAGCCTCCGCCTTGTCGATGATGGCCTGGGAATTCTTCGCGGCGTCCGCAGCGTCCTTGGCGATTTTTTCGAGCTTCGCCTCGCCATCGGCGATGCGCTGACGACGCTGCTCCAACATGCCAAGGATCGGTCCAAAGGCGAATTTCTTCAGGATCGTAAAGACGATGAAGAAGGTGATGACCTGGGCGAGGAACTTGCCCAAAGTAAGGCCGAATTGGGAGGCGATTTCTTCCATGGTGGCGTGCTGAGCTGAATTGACTGAGAGGGTGGAAGGTGGTGGGGGGGGCAAGACCAACCCCCCACACAAGAAAAAAGAAAAAAACAGAAAAAATAAAAAGAAAAAAAAAAAAAAAAACACAACA
>CAYQWE010000059.1:15663-20432 GCA_964421275.1 uncultured Prosthecobacter sp. | reverse complement strand
CGTTTTTTTTTTTTTGGTTCTGGGTTTGTGTTGTTCCTCCCCCCCCCCCCCCCCCCACGGAGAGGATTCGTGACAAGCCGTGTTATTTCACGACGAAGAAGGCAAGAATACCCAGACCTTCAGCCAGGGCCATGCCGATGATGCTGATGGTCAGGATGTTGCCGAAAGCGCCAGGGTTGCGGCCCACAGCTTCAGCAGCCTTTGAGCCGACGAGGCCCACGCCAAGAGCGGCACCAAGGCCGACGATGGCGGCGTGAAGGTTGCCGTGGACGGCGCCAGCGGCTTCAGCGGCGTGGCCGGCAGCAGCCTGGGCCATCGAGAGGAGTTCCATTGTCATAGTGTTCTGTCGTTTTTGTTTTTGTTGTCTCGCCAGCGTCCACGCGTCGCGCATGGTCCCACTAGCAAAAGGGGTCAATGATGCGCTTCCTCATGATGCTCGTCTCCGTGTTCGGTAGAGAGCTTGATATAGACCGCGCAGAGCAGGGTGAAGACCATCGCCTGCAGCAGGCCGACGAGGAGTTCGAGAAAGTAGAAGGGCAGCGGCAAGAAGGTGCTGCCGAGGAAGGAGATCGTCGGATGCGAGCTGTCCAGCATGGAGCTGATGTTGTGCAGCACATTTTCACCTGCAAAGACGTTGCCAAAGAGGCGCATCGGGAGCGTCACGTTGCGGAAGACGATGGAGAAGACCTCGATCAGGCCCACGAAGAAGAAGATGGCGATCATGACCAAGCCCATAATGCCGCGCAGTCCGCCCTTCGGGCCGAAAGTGTGAACTAGGAAGCCCCAGAGGCCGATCTCGGTGACGGTCCAATAGATCCAAAACACGAAGAAGATCAGCGCCATCGCCAGCGTCATGTTCAAGTCGGCGGTATTTGGGCGCAGCAGCGGGTCGTGCATTTGCTTGACCGAGAAGAGGCCCGTGCCTTCGCCCCAACCAATGGTGCCGACGCCTGGGATGAGACCGAACCAGTTGGAAACAAGAATGAACAGGAACAGCGTGGCGAGCAGCGGGAAGCAACGCGGGGCCACCTTCGGGCCAACAATGGCCTCGACTTGACCGTAGAGGAACTCAATGACGAACTCGACGAAGTTCTGCTCCTTGCCCGGCACCAGCGTCATGCTTTTGGTCGCCTTACGCGTGAACCACAGGACGACACCAGTAACGATCAACGCGACGAGGGTCGAGTTGGTGAAAAAAGGGCTTCCAAACAACTCCGACGCGTGGCTATGCACATTGGCGAGCACCGTGGGGAACGCAGTTGTTTGAAGTGGTAGGAGCGACATAGTCGTAGGGTCTGCCGGGGAGCTTGGGAATAGCGTCCACCGGGGATGGCGGCGGAGTTTCTAGCCAAGCCGGAGGAGTGCCGCAAGCCCTATTTGTGAAAAATTTCACAAAGTCGGCAAGGGCCGCGTTTCGACTCTCGAAATCGCGCTGATCTTGCTCGTGTAGAGGCGATATTTTCTCAGGGCGAAGAGACTGCCTCGACATTCCCGTTGGTGCGTGCGAGCGTCGCGCTGATGCGGCACGTCCTTTGTTTGTTTTTCCTCATGAACGCGGCCTGGATTCCGACGCTTCGTGCCGCCACGAAGTCCCGGCGCGCCGTGTCTGCACACGGGAAGCCGAACGTGCTGTTCATCATCGCGGACGATCTGCGCGATTACGTCGGCTGGATGGGCGGGCATCCGCAGGCACTGACGCCGAACATGGATCGTCTGGCGAAGATGGGCATGCGCTTCACCAACGCGCATTGCAATTTCGCGCTGTGCAATCCTTCGCGCACGAGTCTGCTGACGGGCATGCTGCCGTCCTCCAGCGGCGTGTTCGGTAACGAGCAGGATTGGCGGCGTAGCGTGCAAATCGCGGGCAAACCGACGTTGCCGGAACATTTCAAATCACAGGGTTACGCCACTGCGGCGGCGGGAAAGATCTTCCACGCGAATCACGGCGGGCCGGAAGGGCGGCTCACCGGCTGGCATGGCGGTCGTCGTGGCTTTGAGCAGGATGCAGCCTGGGATCAGCGCTTTCCTCAAGTGGGTGTGCAGATTCCTGATCTGCCAGTCCACACGGGACAGAACTTCAACGGTCTCAACATCTGGCACTGGGACTGGGGTGCGATTCAAATCGAGGACGACAAGACCGACGACGGCCAGATAGCCTCCTTCGCCGCCGATTTCCTCGCACAGAAGCAGAAGACGCCGTTCTTCCTCGCTTTGGGGCTCTATCGTCCGCATTCGCCGTGGTATGTGCCGCAGAAATACTTCGATGCGTTGCCGCTCGACTCGATCAAGCTGCCTGAGGTGAAGGCCGATGACCTCGAAGACGTGCCGGATGTCGCGAAAAGCCATCTCAAAGGCGGCCATCATCAACACATCGTCGAAAAGAACCTTTGGAAGGCCGCCGTGCGTGCCTACCTTGCCAACGTGGCATTTTGTGACGCGATGCTCGGTCGCATTCTCGAAGCCGTGGAGAAAGGCCCGAACGCCAAGAACACCATCATCGTCTTCACCTCCGATCACGGCTGGTATCTCGGAGAGAAGCAGATGTGGCACAAAGGCAAGCTGTGGGAACCGACCACGCGCATTCCGCTCACGATCTACTCCCCGGAAATCACGAAAGCCGACACCGCATCGTCACAACCCGTCGCGTTGATCGATTTGTATCCCACGCTCTGCGATTTGGTGAAACTGCCGCTGCCGGAACATCTCGACGGCAGCAGTTTGAAACCGCTGCTGCTCAATCCTGCGGCGAAGCGCGACAAACCGGCCATCACCTGCATGAATGGCGGCAAAAATGCCGGTTACGCAGCCCGTGACGAACGCTGGCGCTACATCCGCTACGGCGACGGCAGCGAGGAGCTTTACGATCATCAGAATGATCCCAATGAGTGGACCAATCTCGCCGCAAGGGCCGATCTCGTGGCGGAAAAGGCCCGTCTTGGCGCGTTTTTCCCGGAGGAATTCAAAAACGCCACGCGTCCGGCCTCTGAAATCGTCCATGTACCGAGTCCCGTGGGTTCTGTCGATCTCATGCTGAACATTGGCGATGACATCAGCGCCGCGGACGCACCGAAACTGCAGGGCAGGGGCGTTTTCATCGACGCAGCCTTTGATTTCGATCCCGCCACCGATCCAGATGCCACCCTGGTTGCGCAAGGGGATGAACAATCCGGCTACGTGCTGCATCTCGTCGCGGCCAAACCGACACTGACCGTGTTTGCAGGCGGCAAGGAGACCGTTGTCAGCGGTGCGGTGCTCGACAAGGGCCGTGTGAACATCCGCGCACAGATCGATGGCGGTGGCGCGCTTTCCCTCGCCGTGCCCGGCCACAGTGAAGTCATCGGTGTGGCGCCGTTTGAGAAAGGTTTTCCGCAGGAACCGAAATCTGGCATCGCCGTCGGGCAGAGTTTCGGCATCTTGAAGACCGCCAAGTATCCGAACAGCGCTCCGTTCGATGGCAAAGTTTATCGTTTGAATCTCACCATCCTCCCGCCTCACACTCCCGCTCCAATCGCGAATCCTGCACCGAAAACTGCGAACTGAAAACCACATGCGCTGCCGCATCATCAAAGACTTCCGCTTCGAAGCCGCCCAAACGCTGCCGAACCTGCCGCCCGAACACAAATGCACGAAGATGCACGGCCACTCCTTCAAGCTGGAGATCGCCATCGAAGGCGAAGTCGATCCGCACATCGGCTGGGTCTATGATCACGCGGAAATCTCGAAGGCGATGAAGCCGATCATGGATCGCTTCGATCATTCCTACCTCAACGAGATCGAAGGCCTCGAAAACCCCACCATCGAAAACATGGCCGCCTGGTTGTGGCAGAAACTCGCCCCGCAGCTACCCGGTCTCTGCGAGATCGTCATTCACGAGACGCCGAACGCGCGTTGCGTGTTCCGCGGCGAGTTCTGATCTGGGGAAAGCCGCGACTCTCCCGATGAACGCCGTCGAAATCGAAGAAGCCATCTCTATGCTCGCCGGGCAGCCGTTTGAGGCGGAGAGCTTTCCGTTTGCCTTTTTGGAGGCGTTTGGGAACAAGGAGACGACGATCAAGAAGCTGCGCAGCGGGGACTCCAACAAGTCGGACATTCCGGGCGCGGTACTCCAGCGCAACAACATCCACCTCAAGACCTGCGCATCGGGGGAGGTGGCCGCCACGCTGACGGCGCTGCGGGAAAGCCCGAAGACCGCCGCGCTGAAGGCGAAGTTCATCCTCGCCACCGATGGGGCCGAGTTTCACGCGGAAAACCTCGTCGATGGCAGCACGGTCGCCTGCGATTATCCCGACTTTCACGATCATTTCGGCTTCTTCCTGCCGCTAGCGGGCATCACCACCGTCCGGCAGATCACGGAGAACGCCTTCGACATCAAGGCCACCGGCCGCCTGAACCGCCTCTACATCGAACTGCTCAAGGACAACCCGGAATGGAGCACCGCCGCGCACCGGGAGGAGATGAACCACCTCATGGCGCGGCTGATCTTCTGCTTCTTCGCCGAGGACACTGCCATCTTCCATCAGGACAAGCTCTTCACCACCACGGTGGAGCAGATGAGCGCGCGGGACTCCTCCAACACCCACGAGGTCATCTCCGAGCTGTTCCGCGCCATGAACACGCCGCTGAAGCTGCGGGAGAAGGAGGGGATCAAGAGCTGGGCCAATGTGTTTCCCTATGTGAATGGCGGTTTGTTTTCCCTGGGAGCGCCGACGCCCAAGAGGGCGGGATAAAACCAGGCCGGGGGGGGGGGGGGCGCGCGCCGCCCACGCAGG
>CAYQWE010000059.1:0-15653 GCA_964421275.1 uncultured Prosthecobacter sp. | reverse complement strand
CGCGGGGCCATTGGTTTCCCCTATGTTATGGGCGGGTTGTTTTCCCTGGTTGCGCCTCCCCCCCCGGCGGCTCCTTCACCCATGGCCGGGTTGGGCGCCGGCGCTCCCAGCCCCGGCTGGCGATCACGGGGCTACCTCCCTCACCGCGACGAACATCACCTCATCCAGCACATCACCTTCCGCCTTGCGGACAGCCTTCCCAAGGAAAAGCTCAACCAACTGGAACAGGAGATCGAAAAACTTCCCTCCGATCAACAAGACACCGCCCGACGCAAACGGATCGAAGAGTGGCTCGACGCCGGCATGGGCTGCTGTGCGCTCGCTCACCCTGAAGTTGCCACCATCGTCCAAAACACCCTGCTTCATGCCGATGGTGACCAATACCGGCTCATCGCCTGGTGCATCATGCCCAACCATGTGCATGTGCTCATCAAGCCGGACGCGGACCTCGCAACGATTGTCCATGCGTGGAAATCTGTTTCATCACGCCGCGCACTGGCGCTGAACGCTGAGTTCTCGCTCAACATTCCCGATCCCAAACACTTTTGGATGCGCGAATACTGGGACCGCTACATGCGGGATGAGGCCCATTTCCACGCCTGTATTGAATACATACGGCAGAACCCCGTGAAAGCGGGACTGTGCCGGAAGTCTGATGATTGGCCTTGGGCTGGGAGTGCCCCCGGGAGCGCCGACGCCCCCGTCGGCTTCGTTGGGAAAGATGCCGGCGAGGGCGCCGGCGCTCCCAGCGTGCCGCGCTTCTCCAAGATCGCCCGCTCCTACCTCCTCCACGTCGGCAACCTCGACTGGACGAAGATCAACCCCGACATCTTCGGCTCCATGATTCAGGCCGTCGCCGACGACGAGGAGCGCGGCGCCCTCGGCATGCACTACACCAGCGTGCCCAACATCCTGAAAGTCCTCAACCCGCTCTTCCTCGACGACTTGCGGGGAAAACTCGACGACGCCGGCGACAGCCCGCAAAAACTCCTCAACCTGAAAAAACGCCTCGCCCGCATCCGCGTCTTCGATCCCGCCTGCGGCTCCGGGAATTTCCTCGTCATCGCCTACAAGGAGATGCGTGCCATCGAGGCGGAGATCAATCAGCGGCGTGGCGAGGCCGATCTGAAATCCTCCCTCCCGCTCACCAACTTCCGCGGCATCGAGCTGCGCCACTTCTCCTGCGAGATCGCCCGCCTCGCCCTCATCATCGCCGAATACCAGTGCGACGTCCTCTACCGCGGCCAGCAGCTCGCCCTGGCCGAGTTCCTGCCGCTGGAGGCCGCCAACTGGATCACCTGCGGCAACGCCCTGCGCCTCGACTGGCTGAGCCTCTGCCCGCCCACCGGCAAGGGCGTGAAAATTCGTGGTGACGATCTTTTTCTGGGAGCGCCGGCGCCCCCGCCGGCTTCTTCACTCAATGCCGACGAGAGCGTCGGCGCTCCCATCGATTTCCAAAACGAGGGCGGGGAGACTTACATCTGCGGGAATCCGCCGTATCTGGGATCGACATGGCAAAGCGCCGAGCAAAAGGCCGATCTCAAAGCCATCTTCGACCACCGCTGTAAATCTTGGAAGTCGCTCGACTACGTTTCCGGCTGGTTCATGAAAGCCGCCGACTACGGCACTCACACCCCGTCCGCCGCCGCCTTCGTTTCCACCAACTCGATCTGCCAAGGTCAGCAAGTCCCCATCCTCTGGCCGCTCATTTTCCAGACCGGCCACGAAATCTCCTTCGCCCACACCAGCTTCAAATGGGCCAACCTCGCCAGCCACAACGCGGGCGTGACGGTGGTGATCGTGTGGCTGGGAACTCCGGTAGCGCCGACGCCCTCGGCGGCATCTTTCCCAACTAAGCCGACGAGGGCATCGGCGCTCCCGGCAAAGCGTCTCTTCTCCCTCAACGAAAAAAACCAAGTCGAAGTCAAAACCGCCGAACACATCAACGCCTACTTGGTCGCGGGGCCGGATGTAATCGTGGAGAAGGCTTCTAAACCGCTCGCTCTCCAACTCGCGGAAATGTCCTTTGGTAACAAACCCGTGGATGGCGGCCATTTGCTGCTAAGTCGCTATGAACTGGAAGCCCTTGGACTGACTCCCGAACAGCAATCCCGTTTCATCCGCCGGATCTACGGTTCGGCAGAGTTCATTCGCGGGCTGGAGCGATTTGTTCTTTGGATTGAAAATGAGCGATTGGACGAAGCGCAATCGGTCGATTCCATCCGTGTTCGAATTGAAGGCGTCAGGAAGATGCGACTCTCAAGTCCAGACAAGAGCGCCAATGAGATGGCGAAACGCGCTCACCAGATGCGCGAGATGAACATCGGCCACCACCATACCATCGCCGTTCCGGCGATTACGTCGGAGAATCGCGAATACCTGCCTTGCGGTCTTCTCGACAATCGGACCGTCGTCACCAACAAGGTTTACGCCCTCTACGACGCCCCGCTCTGGAACCTGGCGCTCATCGCGTCGCGCCTGCATTGGGTCTGGATCGGCACCGTCTGCGTGCGTTTGGAAATGCGCTTCTCCTACTCCAACACCCTCGGCTGGAACACGTTTCCCGTGCCGCCGCTGACCAAGCAGAACAAAGCCGACCTGACGCGCTGCGCGGAGGACATCCTGCTGGCGCGGGAGGCGCATTTCCCGGCGACCATCGCCGAGCTGTATGCTGGGAGCGCCGGCGCCCCCGCCGGCATGGGGAAAGAGGCCGACGAGGGCGTCGGCGCTCCCGTGATGCCGGAAAACCTGCGCGCCGCCCACGACCGCAACGACGAGACGCTGGAGCGCATCTACCTCGGCCGCCGCTTCAAGAACGACACGGAGCGGCTGGAAAAACTCTTCGAGCTCTACACGAAGATGACGGCCAAGCAGACTTCGCCTAAGCCCGCGAAACGAAGGAAGGCATGAGCGGCGAACCTTTACCCCAGTCTGAGATGATCCTCTACCAGACGGAGGACGGGCGGACGCGCATCCAGTGCCGGTTTGAAGATGAAACGGTGTGGCTGACCCAGGCATTGATCGCGGAGCTGTTCGAGATCGGCGTGAACACGGTGAACTACCATCTGAAGTCCGTTTTTGCGGAGGGAGAGCTGAGGCCGGAGGCAACTGTTCGATCTTATCGAATAGTTCGATCTGAGGGGGGGCGGCAAATCACCCGGAAGATCGAGCACTACAACCTGGATGCCGTCCTCGCTGTTGGTTTCCGCGTCCGCAGCCATCGGGGCACGCAGTTCCGGCAGTGGGCCATCGGGCGGCTGAACGAGTATCTGGTGAAGGGATTCACCATGGACGACGAGCGGCTGAAAAACCCGCCTGGCAAGAGGCAGAAAGATTATTTTGATGAGCAACTGGAGCGCATCCGCGACATCCGCTCCTCGGAGCGGCGCTTCTACCAGAAGGTGCTGGATATTTACGCGACGAGCGTGGACTACACGCCGAGCACGGAGATGTCGCAGCAGTTCTTCGCCACGGTGCAGAACAAGATGCACTGGGCCGCGCATGGGCAGACGGCGGCGGAGGTCATTCACTCGCGTGCGGATGCGCAGAAGCCATCCATGGGGCTGATGACCACACGTCCGGGCGGCATCATCCGCAAAGATGATGTGTCCATCGCCAAGAACTACCTGGACCAGCGTGAACTCGAAACCCTGAACAGGATCGTGATGGCCTACATCGAATTCGCGGAGCTGCGGGCGCTGCAACGCCGCGTGATGACGATGCGGGACTGGATCGAAAAGCTGGATGACTTCCTCAAGCTCTCGGAGCACGAGCTGCTGGATCATGCGGGAAAAATCCCTGCCGAGCAGGCGAGGGTGAAGGCCGAGCTGGAATATGACCGCTACCGCAGCCTGATGGACTCTCTGCCACGCCGGGTGGATGTGGATTTCGAAAAGGCAGTACAAGATTTGAAAAAGCTGCCAAAACCGAAGAAGCCTAAACCGCCAAAGTCATGAGCACTCCCGATTCCATCCCCTCCGTCTCCGTCACCTATGCGCAGGACGGCAGTTCCACGAAGTCGAACAGTCTCGGCATGCGCCCGATGCAGGAGCGCGCCTACCAGAAGCGCGGGGAGCCGTATCTGCTGATCAAATCACCGCCAGCCTCCGGCAAGAGCCGGGCGCTGATGTTCATCGCGCTGGACAAGCTGGCGAATCAGAAGCTCAAGCAGGCGATCATTGTCGTGCCGGAGCGCAGCATCGGCGCGAGCTTTCATGACGAGCCGCTGAGCCAGCACGGTTTCTTCGCCGACTGGAAGGTGGAGCCGAAGTGGAATCTCTGTGACGCACCAGGGACAGATGGCGGCAAAGTGGAGGCGGTGAAGAAGTTCTTGGATGCCGGGAACGCGGGTGCTCTCGCTGGGAGCGCCGACGCCCTCGTCGGCTTCGTCGTGAAAGATGCCGGCGAGGGCGCCGGCGCTCCCAGAGGAGGCGCTCCCAAGACGCTGGTCTGCACGCACGCCACCTTTCGCTTTGCGATGGAGAAATTCGGCGTGGAGGTCTTCGACGACCGGCTGATCGCCGTGGATGAGTTTCACCATATCTCCGCCAATCCCGACAACCGGCTGGGCGAGCATGTGCGGCAGCTCATGGCCCGCGACAAGACGCATATCGTGGCGATGACCGGCTCCTACTTCCGTGGCGACGCGGAGGCGGTGTTGCACCCGGATGATGAATCGAAGTTCGACACCGTCACCTACACCTACTACGAGCAGCTCAACGGCTACCAACACCTGAAGCAGCTCGACATCGGCTACTTCTTCTACAGCGGCCAATACACGGATGAAATCCTCAACGTGCTCAACCCGGAGGAGAAGACGATCATCCACATCCCGAACGTGAACTCCCGCGAAAGCCTGGGGGACAAGATCAAGGAGGTGGAGCACATCCTTCACGAGCTGGGCGAGTGGCAGGGCGCGGATCCGAAGACGGGCTTCCAACTCGTCAAAACAAAGAACGGGTGCGTCCTCAAAATCGCCGATCTAGTGGATGATGATGGCGCGAAGCGCGATCAGGTGATGGCCGCGCGCAAAGACCCGGCGCAGAAGAACAACCGCGATCATGTGGACATCATCATCGCTCTGGGCATGGCGAAGGAGGGCTTTGACTGGATCTGGTGTGAGCACGCGCTGACGGTCGGTTACCGCTCCAGCCTGACGGAGATCATTCAAATCATCGGCCGGGCCACGCGTGATGCGAAAGGCAAGACGAAGGCCCGTTTCACGAACCTGATCGCCGAGCCGGACGCCACGGAGGAAGCGGTCACCGAGGCGGTCAACGACACGCTGAAAGCCATCGCCGCCAGTTTGCTGATGGAGCAGGTGCTGGCGCCGCGCTTTGAATTCAAGCCGAAGAACCCGAACACCAGCACGGGGCCAACGCCGGGCTTTGACTACGGTACTGGTGGTTACGACCCAGAGAAGACCAACGTGGGCTACAACCCGACGACGGGCCAAATCCAACTGGAGATCAAGGGGCTGGCGGAACCGAAGAGCAAGGAGGCGGAGCGCATCTGCCAGGAGGATTTGAACGAGCTGATCACCGCCTTTGTGCAGGACAAGCCGACGATTGAGAAGGGTCTGTTTGACGACGAACTGGTGCCGGAGGAACTCACCCAGGTGAAGATGGGCAAGATCATCCAGGAGAAGTTCCCCAATCTGGACGATGAGGACCGGGAGGCTGTGCGCCAGCACGCCATCGCCGCGCTGAACCTCGTGCAGCAGGCGAAAAAAGCCGGGAGCGCCGACGCCCTCGTCGGCTCCCCCCCCCATCCTGCCGACGGGGGCGTCAGCACCCCCAACACCGCGCTCATCGATGGCGTGCGGAAATACGCGCTGTCGGTGACGGAACTGGACATCGACCTGATCGACCGCATCAATCCCTTCAGCGAAGCCTACGCCATCCTCGCCAAGTCAATGAACGAGGAGCGGCTGAAGCGGGTGGCGGAGATCATCGCCGCTAAGCGGGCTACTTTGACCCTGGAAGAAGCACGGGAGCTGGCGAAGCGGGCATTGGTCTTCAAAAAGGAAAAAGGCCGGCTGCCCGCCATCACGGCGGCGGATCCGTGGGAAAAACGCATGGCGGAGGGCGTCGCCTTCCTGCAACGTAAAGCCCGGGAGGAGAAGAATGTCTAAAACGATCACAGACGAAGACATCGACCTGCTGGACGAGCTGGGCGTGGAAGCCGAACCCGCGCAGACCGGCGGGCGCTCGCCACGTGAGCAACGCATCATCGCCGGCTTTGAGGAGATCACGCGCTTTGTCAAAGAACATGGCCGCGCTCCCGGGCACGGCGCGGAGCGTGACATCTTCGAGCGTCTCTATGCCGTGCGGCTGGATCAAATCCGTGAATCCTCGGAGTGCCGGAGCCTTTTGATCGGGGTGGACGAGCACGGCTTGCTGAAACGTGATTACCCCGGAGATACGGTGGTCAACGAAACTCCGGGACTGACCGACGAGGAACTGCTGGAGAGCTTGGGCGTGTCCACCGCGACGGAAGGCGACATCCTTGATCTCAAGCATGTGCGCTCACGGGAGGAAATCAAAGTCGCCGCAGAGATCGCCCAGAGGAACCGCTGCGAGGACTTCGACACCTTCCGCCCGATCTTTGAAAACGTGCAGGCGGAGCTGGCCGCAGGACAACGCCACACCCTCAAATACAAGGACAACGCCGAGATCAAGAAGGGCGACCTGTTCATCGTGGAAGGTCAGAAAGCGTATGTGGACCGCCTTGGAGAGCTTTTCATCAACGAGAACGGCAAGCACGACCGCAGGCTGCGGGTGATCTATGACAACGGCACGGAGAACGATCTGCTGCTGCGCTCCCTCCAACGTGCGCTGAACCGGGATAAGGCCAGCCGTCGCATCACCGCGCCAGGGTTTGGCCCGCTCTTTTCCGACGAGGAAGACGAGGACGACCTTCCCACCGGCCACATCTATGTGCTGCGGAGCAAATCAGAGCATCCGTTTGTCGCGCAGAACCGCCTCGTGTTGCACAAAATCGGTGTGACCGGCGGCGAGGTGAAGACCCGCATCGCCGGGGCGAAGAAAGACCCGACATACCTGCTGGCGGAGGTGGAGATCGTGGCGTCGTTCAAACTGTCCAACATCAACCGGAAGAAGCTGGAGGCTTTGCTGCACAAGTTCTTTGCCAGCGCCCGCCTGGACATGGAGCTGAAAGACCGCTTCGGCGGGCAGGTGGAGCCGAGAGAGTGGTTTCTCGTGCCGTTGCCCGTGATCGAGGAGGCCATCAGGAAGCTGATCGACGGCAGCATCACCCATTTCCGATATGATGAGAAGTCGGCTTGCGTGGTGCCGCAGGGGGGTATCAAAAAGTCGGGTTTGCAGGACGCGGTTTGAGGGCGTTTCCGAGGCTGAAAAAAGACTGCGTTTCGAGGCAAAAATCCCTTTGCTCGCCTCCCCATCTCGCTAGTCTGAAAGGGCATTCATCGAGCACGTTTCCGAAGCGGTTTTTTTGGACGGACTCAGGCGATGGAACACCCGCCAGAACAGACTCATGTCAGACGACAACAACGACCTCCATAGCACCACGCATGTAGCCGCCAACCAGGCTTACGGTGCCGAACAAATCCAGCATCTCGAAGGCCTCAAGGCCGTCCGCCTCCGCCCGGGCATGTACATCGGCGACCCCGATGAACGCGGCCTGCATCACTGCGTGTTTGAAGTGGTGGACAACTCCATCGACGAGCATCTCGCCGGCAATTGCAAAAACGTGTCGGTCACGATCCACAGCGACGGCTCGCTCAGTGTCGAGGACGATGGTCGTGGCATTCCGGTGGAGATGCACGCGAAGGGCATTCCCACGGTCGAACTAGTGCTGACGAACCTGCACGCGGGCGGCAAATTCGGCGACGGTGCGTATGAATTCTCCGGCGGTCTGCACGGCGTCGGCGCGAAGTGCGTGAACGCGCTCTCCGACTGGTTCAAGTGCGAGGTCTATCGCGACGGCAAGATCCACGCTATCGGTTTTGAGCGCGGCATCACGACCGAGCCGCTCACGGTTCTCGGCGATCTCGATGATCCAAAGCGCACGGGCACGAAGATCACCTTCTTCCCCGATGCGACGATCTTCACGATCACCACGACGTTCAATTTCGACCGCCTGCTCGTGCGTCTGCGCGAACTGGCGTTCCTGAACCCCGGCATCAACATCACCGTCATCGACGAACGTGTGACGCCGCCGCGTCAGGAGACGCTGCTTTACACCGAGGGTGTGAAGCAGTTCGTGCGCGAGATGGGCGCGGACAAGGACAAGGTGCATCCAGAGCCGATCGCGCTTGCCGGTCGCCGTGAAATTCAGATCGACGACAAGGCGAAGTTCATCTTGGTCGATTGCGTTCTTCAATACAATAAGGGTCTCAGCGAGCAGACGCTGTGCTTTGCCAATGCGATTCCAAATCCAGACGGCGGCACGCATTACAGCGGCCTCAAAACCGCGCTCACCAAGGCTGTGAAGCAGTACATCAACAACAACCCGAAGGCGTTCAAAGAGAAGCTGCCCGACATCGAAGGCGATGACTGCCGCGAAGGCTTGATCTGCGTGCTCAGCGTGAAGCTGCCGAACCCGCGCTTCAATTCGCAGACGAAGGTGAAGCTGGTGAACGGCGAGGTCGAAGGCGTGGTGAACTCCGTAGTGTATGAAGGCCTGCTGCGCTTCTTTGACGAGAATCCCGAAGTCGCCGTCGAGGTCATCAAGAACATCATCATCGCCGCCAAGTCGCGCGAAGCGGCACGCAAGGCACGCGAGGCGATCCGCAAGGACGCGATGAGCAGTGGTGGTCTGCCCGGCAAGCTGGCCGACTGCTCCGAACGCGACCCGGCGAAGACCGAGCTGTTCATTGTCGAAGGTGATTCCGCTGGTGGCTCCGCCAAGATGGGCCGCAATCGTCACAACCAGGCGATCCTGCCGTTGCGTGGTAAATTGATCAACACGGAGAAGGCGCGTCTCGAAAAGGTGCTCCTGAACAAGGAAATCCAGACCATGATCACCGCCATCGGCACCGGCATCGGTGGCGACAGCGAGGTGGAAGGCTCCTTCAACATCGAAAAGCTCCGCTACCATAAGATCGTCATCATGACCGACGCCGACGTGGACGGCAGCCACATCCGCACGCTGCTGCTGACGTTCTTCTTCCGCCAGATGCCGGAGCTCGTGAAACGCGGCCACATCTATGTCGCCCAGCCGCCGCTGTATCAGGTGACGCGAAAAAAGCGCGAGGAATACGTGCAGAGCGATGCCGAGATGGACGCCATCCTGCTCGAACTTGGCTCCGGCGAGATCAGCCTGCGCAACATGGCCGATGGCAGCAAGGTGGAGGCTGACAAGCTGAAGGGCATCTTGGAGGTGCTCGTGCCCCTGGCCAAGTTTGCCGACATCATCCGCCGTCATGGCGGAGACTTTGAAACCTACCTTCAGCAACGCGACGAGGCCACCGGCAATCTGCCGCACTACCTCGTGACTATCCGCGATGGCAACGAAGCTTCGGTGCGTTACTTCCTGAACAACGAGCAGCTCGCCGCTTTCGCCCGCGAGAACAGCGACCTGCATCTGTTTGCCAAGCCTGATGCGCCCGCTGACGCCAATGGCAACGGCTCCACGCCAAAAACCACCCGTCGTGCGCGTCTGATCGAGATTCACGAGGCTCACGGTATGAAACGCCGCTTCCAGCAGCTCGACGAGCTTGGTCTGCATGTGGATCACTTCAGCAGCCAGGACAAGCCGCTGTTCGAGATCATCGAAGGTGAGGGCGAACACGCCAAAGTGCATCCCGTCTTCAGCATTCCAGGCATCCTCGACAAGGTCATGGAGATCGGCAAACGCGGCATGGAGATCAAGCGCTTCAAAGGTCTGGGCGAAATGAACGCCAAGCAGCTCTTCGAGACCACCATGGACCCGAACAAGCGCACGCTGCTGCAGATCAAGCTCGACGAGAGCAACGCGCATGAGGCCGAGCGCATCTTCACCATCCTCATGGGCGACGTGGTCGAGCCACGAAAACACTTCATCGAAGAGAACGCGCTCAATGTGCGAAATCTCGATGTGTGATGCCTGTCACGGTTTGTTTTGCAGCAGTTTTTCCATGTCATGATGAAATCGCTCTCTTCCCAAGACATTCATGCCGCCTTGTCGTTGTTGAACGACAAGCTGGTGCTCCGTGAGGTTCAGGGGGAACTCTGCCTGTTTGGTGGAGCGGTGATGGCGCTGGTTTATGATGCGCGGCAGAGCACCAGGGATGTGGATGCCATCATGATGCCAAAGAGCGTGCTGACTGATGCTGCGAACGAGGTAGCAGAGGAAATGCAGCTCCCTGCGGCCTGGTTGAATGATGGGGTCAAAGGTTATGTTTCAGCCCAACCTGAGCTGACCAGCGAGGGATTGCCACAATTCAGCCACTTGCGCCTGTTTTGTCCGACTCCGGCTTATCTTCTCGCCATGAAATGCCTCGCGGCGCGCGCCGATGCGCTGGATCACACGGGAGACAAGGCGGATGTGCAGGTTCTTTGCCGTCATCTTGGTTTGCGGTCCGCAGAGCAGGTGCTGGAGATCGTTCAACGGTTTTATCCTGCGGATCGTCTGCCCGCGAAGACACAGTATTTCATCATTGAAGCCTTGGAGGGGCTTTCGTAGCCGAAGCCATGCCTGCGGAAATTGTCATTCCCCTTTCTGCGCGCGTCGCCTTTGTCACGAGTGCCAGTGACTTTGGTTATGTTGTTCGTGATTTTCTGGATCAGTTCCGTCATGCGCCTGACATGCGGCTCATTGCCGACGAACCTTCTTCACTGGTCCCGGTTTTGAAGGACGAAGGTGTTGCGGATGCCTATCTGGCCTCCGTGGCCGCCACTCTGGCGCATGAGCAGGGGCAGTCCGCGCCTGAATGGGCCAGCGGTTCGGCCAGGGCGCTGGAGAAACCTTTCTTTGCCGCTAGAACACCGAAATTGAAAGCAGTGCTTCTTCAAGAAAGCCCGGTCGAGTTTCGCATTCGCAACATCTTCGTTTCCGCTAATGCGCTATCCCGCGCCTAATTTCTCTCCCCGCTCATGCAAGAACCCAACACCCGCCCCATCTCCGTCGCCGACGAAGTTAAGAACAGCTTCCTCGACTACTCGATGTCCGTCATCATTTCCCGTGCGCTGCCGGACGTGCGCGATGGATTGAAGCCCTCCCAGCGGCGCATCTTGTATGCGATGCATGAGTTGTCGCTGTATCCGCCGAAGAAGCATATGAAGTGTGCGAAGATCGCGGGCGATACCTCGGGTAACTACCATCCGCACGGTGAGGCGGTGATTTATCCGACGCTCGTCCACATGGGGCAGCCATGGGCCATGCGCGAGCCGTTGATCGACCCCCAGGGGAACTTCGGTTCCGTGGAAGGCGACCCGCCGGCAGCCATGCGTTACACGGAGGCACGCATGACGCACCTCGGCGGCACGCTGATGTCCGACATGGACAAGGAGACCGTCGATTTCGTGCCGAACTACGACGAACGCCTCACCGAGCCGACCGTGTTCCCGGCGGCATTTCCAAATCTCATCGTCAACGGCGGCACCGGCATCGCCGTCGGCATGGCCACGAACATGCCGCCGCACAATCTCGGCGAAGTCGTCGATGCGGTGTGCGCGCAGGTGGACAATCCGGCGATCACGAGCGCCGAACTGATGCAGTTCATCCAGGGGCCGGATTTCCCGACGGGTTGCGTGATTCAGGGCACCAGCGGGATCCGCGAATACATGGAAACCGGCCACGGGGCCGTGCGCATCCGTGGTCAGGCGGAAGTCGTGGAGAACGGCAGCCGCGAGCAGATCATCGTCACCGAGATCCCGTTCAACGTGAACCGCGCCGAGCTGGTGAAGCGCATCGCTGAGCTCGCCAATGAGAAGATCATCGCTGAGATCAGCAGTGTCCGTGATGAGTCCGACGAAAACACCCGCGTGGTGATTGACTTGAAGCGCGACGCCCGCGCGCAGGTCGTGCTCAACAACCTCTACAAGCACACGGCGTTGGAGACGAGCTTCTCCATCCACATGCTCGCCATCGACGGCGGCAAGCCGCGTGTGCTGAGCATGAAGGACGCCATCGGCTGCTACATCGAGCACCGCCGCGAGGTGATCATCCGCCGGACGCGCTATTTGTTGAAGCAGGCGGAGATCAAGGCGGAGAAGATGGAGGCGCAGCTCCTCGCGCTCGGCCATCTCGACGACTTCATCAAGATCATCCGGGACAGCCGCACGCGCGACGACGCCCGTGCGCAGTTGAAGGCCTACAGCTTCAGCGTCAGCACCGCCGAGCAGCTCGGCATCCTCATCCGCGGCCAGGCCAGCATCCAGGGCGACCGCTACGTCTTCACCGACAAGCAGGTCGATGACATCCTCGAACTGCGCCTCTACCAGCTCGTCGGGCTCGAACGCGACAAGATCAAAGCCGACTACGACGACATCCTCACCAGCATCCGCGATTTGATGGACATCCTCGCCCGCGAGGTGCGCGTGCTCCAGATCATCAAGGACGAGCTGCAGGCCATCAAGGCGAAGCATGCCACACCGCGCTACACGCGCATCGAGGCCGTCGAGGGCGAGATCCAGAGCATCGACCTCATCCCGAACGACCCCGCCGTCGTCACCATGACGCACCTCGGCAGCATCAAGCGCACGCCGACCGCCGAATACCGGTTACAGAACCGCGGCGGCAAGGGGCTCAAGGGCATGGAGACGCGCGAGGCGCAGAGTGAGGACGAGGCGGAAGACTTCGTGGAGCGCCTCTTCAGCGCGCATCTGCATGACTTCCTGCTCTTCTTCACCAACACGGGCCGCATGTATGTGGAGCGCGTCTATCAGCTCCCGGAGGCACCGCGCACTGGGAAGGGGCGCAGCATCAAAAACATGCTCAATCTCAAGCCCGCGCACACCGTCACCCGCACCAAGGAGGGCAGGGAATACTCCGTGAGCTTCCCGGCAGAAAAAATCGCCGCAGTGCTCATCCTGGAGGCACAGGGGCCGGAGGATGAGGCCATGTGGGCGGCGGACAAGTTCGTCGTCTTCGCCACCAAGGACGGTACGGTGAAGAAGACCGCGCTGGAGGAGTTCAAGAACTACCGCAAGGACGGCATCGCTGCCATCAACCTCGATGAGGGCAACGACCTCGTCGATGTCGTGCTCACCGACGGGAACAAAGAGATCTGCCTCGTGACCCACGAAGGCATGTGCGCCCGCTTCCATGAGACTGGCGGCGATGCCGACTCTCCGAACCTCCGGCCCATGGGGCGCGCCGCTGGCGGCGTGCGCGGCATCACCCTCGATGATGGGGACTTCCTGGTCAGTTGCATCACCAACGAGCCCGAGACCATGGTGCTGGTGGTCTCTGAGAACGGCCTTGGAAAGCGCACCGCGTTTGATGAATATCGCCTCCTCACCAACCGCGGCGGCAAGGGCGTCACCACCATGAACGTCACTGAGAAGACGGGCAAAGTCGTCGCGGCCAAAGCCGTGCATGACAAAGACGAGCTCATGCTCATGACCACCAAAGGTCAGAGTGTGCGCATCCGCGTCGGCGACATTCGCGAGACCGGGCGCAACGCCCAAGGCGTCAAGCTCATGGGCCTCAAGGAGGGGGAGAGCATCCAGGACGTGGCCACCGTCGTCGCCGAGGATGCCGAGCCGGAGGCCGAGGCCGCAGCGCCGTCCAGCGCTACGCCTCAGCCGGATGTTTCCGCCGGAGGCGAAGGCGGCGTTTGATTTGAGGGCAGGAATGCGTGCCGCGCAGCGTTTGCTCTCGGCATGCCCCACCTGCCTCTTTTCCTGCTGCTTGTTGCGTGCGCTTCACTCTCTGCGGCGGTGCCGCCGAGCTTTGTCCTCTTCCTGGCGGATGATCTGGGATATTCCGATCTCGGCTGCTACGGCGGTGAGATCGCGACGCCGCACCTGGACAAGCTGGCTGCGGGCGGGCTGCGCTTCACGCAGTTCTACAACACCGCGCGTTGCTGGCCGACGCGCGGTGTGCTCATGACCGGGTATTATGCGCAGCAAATCGGCATGGACCCGCCCTACGGCCGCTTTCCGGCGTGGGTGCGCACCTTGCCTCAGCGGCTCGCGGCTCGCGGCTACCGCAGCTACCACTCTGGTAAGTGGCATGTAGGGAATGCGCCGCGTGTCGTGGCCGATGCGGGCTTCACGCACTCCTACCATGTGGCGCAGCAGAATAACCACTTCCACCCGCAGCGGCATGAGCTCGATGACGTGCCGCTGCCAGCGCCTGCGGGTGCGTGGTATTCGAGCACGGCCATCGCCGCGCACGCCATCACCTTCCTCAAAGAGCACGCGCAGAGGCATGCAGGGGTGCCGTTCTTCACTTATGTGGCCTTCACCGCTCCGCATTTCCCGATTCAGGCTCCGCAGGAGGACATCACGAAGTACAAGGACACCTACACGAAAGGCTGGGCGGCGACGCGGGCGGCACGTTTCCAGCGGCAGCGGAGCATGGGGCTGGTGGGCACGGCCTTGTCTGCGCCTGAGCCGCAACTCATCGCGCCGAGTGGCAAGGAGAGCGATTTGCAGATTCTCGGGCCGGGGGAGACGCGGCAGGCGCTGCCGTGGGAGAGCCTCAGCACGGAGCAGCAGCACTTCCAGGCCACCAAACAGGCGATCCACGCCGCGATGATCGAGTGCATGGACCGCGAGATCGGGCGTGTGCTGGAGCAATTGCGCGTGATGGGTGCGCTGGAGGACACGCTGATCCTCTTCCTCTCTGACAATGGTGCTAGTGCAGAGATCATGGTGCGCGGAGGCGGTCATGACAAAGCAGCGCCGATGGGAGCGGCGGAAAGTTATCTCTGTCTCGGCCCTGGCGGCTCGACGGTGGCAAACACGCCGTTCCGCCGTCATAAGATCTGGGTGCATGAGGGCGGCATCAGCACGCCCTTCATCGCCCACTGGCTGCGGGGCATCCCCGCAGCGGGGGAGCTGCGGAAAACGCCCTGCCACATCATCGACATCGTGCCGACGCTGCTCGCACTAGCGGGGGATGCCAAACCGGCGCTGGCGCAGGGGGCGCCGCCGTTTCCTGGGCGCAGTTTGGTGCCTACGTTTGCGCAGGATGAGACCGGGGGGCGTGATCCTCTCTTCTGGCACCACTCGGGAAACCGCGCCCTGCGTGAAGGGGATTGGAAGATCGTCAGCGCTGCGGATCATGGGGATGCGTGGGAGCTCTACGACCTCAGCCAGGACCGCGCGGAGTCGGCTGACCTCGCCGCGAAGGAGCCGGAGCGCGTGAAGAGGATGGCGGCGCGTTGGGAGGCGCTGGAGGCCACCTATGTCTCTCAGGCTGGGGTGAAACCGGCTGGCAAGGCGCAGCGGAAGAGGGAGGGCTGGGAGAAGAAGGCGGGAGAGTGATGCCTGCCTGCCGCCGGTGGCGGGCAGGCTCAGAGCGTGTCAATAGGGGGCTGGATACGGGTGCGTCGTCGGGAATGATGAGGCATGGCGGACGTAGGGCGGATGTGTTCGGCGCGCATGACCACGCCACAAGGAAGAACATCCTTCGCCGAACTATCCGCCTGGTTTGCGGAGCGGAGACGCGGCAGGCGAGCGCTACCCAGAGACGGATAGTTGGGCGTCGTTGCTCCTGAGAACCACGACGCTGTTTGC
>CAYQWE010000058.1:0-22167 GCA_964421275.1 uncultured Prosthecobacter sp. | reverse complement strand
GCTCAAGATACCGCAAAGCGGCTTAATCCCGTGCCATTCGTGTCTGTCCCTTTATATGCAAGCAGCGACTCTGCATTGGCGGTCTTTTCAGAATTCGCTTCCAATGTCAGCCCCCTCCCCAGCATTCAAGATGAGCGGTCCTCCTGAGGCAAAAACTTTTAATTTGTCGCTACGGCTGGGCAGTTCATCTCAAAGTTCGACCGAGACGATAGAGCGTCATGTGGTCGAGGCTTGGGATTCAATCAAACGATGGCTGCAAGAGGTTCAAGCACAGACGTCAAAGGCCGGAGACGCTGCTTGAACCCGGGCGCGAACTTGCTTTTCTGCGGTCTGCAGCCGCCCGGTTTTGCGCAAGCCGCCCAGGATCGTTCTGATGTCGCGAAGGTCGCGGCAGGCACTGCGCAGCCCGTCCGCCCGTGATCATTGCATGATGATCCATCCCGATGGTGGGCCCCCCAACCCTTTTCCCCTTTTGAATCTCAGTGAAACAGAAAAATCCGAAGTCCGTCCATGTGCTCATCGCGTGTGGCGGCACCGGGGGGCATTTGTTCCCCGGCATCGCCGTGGGTGAGGTGCTCGCCTCACGCGGTCACGACGTGACCTTGCTCATCAGCGAAAAAAAGATCGACTCCCTGGCCGCCTCCGGGCACAAGGAGTTGCGCTTTGAGAAAATGCCGTTCCTCGCCATGCCGAAGCCCTGGTCGCCGAAGATGATCGGCTTTCTCAAGGGACTCTGGCAGGGAGCGAAGGCCTGTCGCAGGATCATACGCGACCATGATGTTAAAGTAGTGCTCGGCATGGGCGGCTTCACCTCGTTCGCGCCGCTCTACGCGGGCCGCAAGGAAGGCTGCCGCACGCTGATTCACGAAAGCAACGCCATTCCTGGCAAGGCGAACCGTCTCAACGCTCGCTTCAGCGACATCGTGCTCTGCGGACTGGACGCGTGTAAAGAGCACTTCCCGAAACATGGCGACGTGCGTGTCGTCGGCACGCCGATCCGCAGCAGCATGAAGCAGCAGAACGGCGATGATCCGCGTGCGTTCTTCAAACTCGACAAGGACAGGCGCACGCTGCTCGTCATGGGCGGCAGCCAAGGTGCGCGCGGTGTGAATCGTGCGGTCGGTCAGGCGCTCGATCAATTTGAAAAAATGGGCATCCAGGTGCTGCACATTGCTGGACCGGGTGACTACGAGGAGGTGCGTGATGTTTATGCCAAGGTGCCGCTGCTCAAACAGCACGTCGCTGCGTTCTGTCACCGCATGGATCTCGCCTATCGTGCGGCAGATATCGCCATCGCACGTTCGGGGGCGTCGTCGATGTCTGAGCTGGCCTACTTCGGCGTGCCCAGCCTGCTGGTGCCCTATCCGTATGCCGCCGAGGATCATCAGACGCGCAACGCGGAGATCTTCGACAAGGCGGGCGCTGGTCGGTTGATCCGTGAGAGCGATTTGAACGCTGACTCACTCGCCGACGCCGTGCGCAGCATCGTCAACGACACCCGCAAGGCCGACGATATGAAAAAAGCCGCGCAGAAGCTCGCAGTGAAGAACTCTGCCGAGAAGATCGCCGACTTGATCGTCAAGGAATCCGCCCGAGTCGGGGAGCCGTGAAGTTTGCCGATCTTGCCATTCTCTGTGTCATCTACGGGGCGGAAATCATCCGCGTTTGAAACGCGAAGGGAAGCCGCTATGTATCCTCCCCCTCAAAAACCAACCTGACCCATTTATGAATCTCACACGCACGGCTTACGGCACCTGGAGCGGCGGACGCTTCATGCATTACGGAGAACAGCTCTCCGAGGAGCATTACAAGCAGCTCATGCGCGATTCGTTCGAGAAAGGCGTGCGCACGTTTGTGACGGCGGATGTGTATGGCGTCGGGCGTGCCGATGCGCTGCTGGGTGAGGCGTTGAAGGGCATCCCGCGTGAGGAATACTGTCTCGTCGGCATCATCGGCCACGACATTTACGAAGGCATCCGCCAGGGATCACGCGGCTACCCGCGCTTCACCGATCCTGCGCTGCGCGGGCCGGAGAAGTATTACGATTACCTCAAGATGGCTGCGGAAAAGAGCCTCGAACGCTGCCAGACCTCGAAGTTCGATCTGCTGATGCTGCACAATCCGGACAGCATCGCCTACACAAGCGATAAAGTGTGGGACGCCTTCACGAAGATCCGTGATGCTGGCCTCACCGACCGCCTCGGCATCGCTCCCGGGCCGGCGAACGGCTTCACGCTCGACATCATCGAGTGCTTCGAGCGTTTCGGCGACCGCATGGACTGGGCGATGATCATTTTGAATCCCTTCGAGCCATGGCCCGGCCAGCATGCGCTCGCCGCTGCGGCAAAGAACAAGGTGGACCTCATTGCGCGCGTGGTGGATTACGGCGGCATCTTCCACGATGATGTAAGGGCAGGACACAAATTCCGCGATGGCGACCACCGCACGCACCGGCCCGGCGGATGGATCGAGCACGGCGTAGAGCGCCTCGAAAAAGTGCGCCCCATCGCGCAGAAACATGGCCTCACGATGCTCCAGCTCGCCTGCCTGTGGACACTGGGCAACACGGCGGTGAAGAGCGTGGTGCCGACGTTGATTCAAGAGCACGGCGAAGGCGCACGCACGATTGAGAGCAAGCTCGATGAACTCGCCGCGCTGCCGGAGCAATGCCTCAGTGCCGAGGAGATCGAAGCGATCCGCCAGATTGGCGACAATACCGGCTGTATGGCACTGAAAGGTGCCAGCCAGCGCCACCCCGCCGACATGGAGGCCCGCGCCGACGAATGGGCGATGCGCGACGACCTCATGGCGCTCGCAGGCAGCTTCGGCCTGAAGTGGACTTGGTGACGATTGGTTGCATCCGCCGTCTTCCGCGACGAAAAAGCCACACATGATCGAATCCGATTTCATCATCGTCGGCACTGGCGCGGGCGGACTCGTGGCCGCACTGCATGCTTCGGAGCATGGTAATGTGGTGATGATCACGAAGCGCGGTGCCTTGGATTCGAACTCAAACTGGGCGCAGGGCGGCATCGCCTGCGTGACGGCAGAGAACGACTCGATCGAGAAGCATGTGAGCGACACGCTCATCGCCGGGGCCGGTTTGTGCAAAGAGGCGGCCGTGCGCACGATTGTGAGCGAGGGGCCGGAGCGGATCGCCGAGCTAGTGCGGTGGGGCGTACACTTTGACCAGAGAGAGTCGAAAGACGGCCACCTGGAGTTTGATCTGACGAGGGAGGGCGGCCACACTGCGCGCCGCGTGCTGCACGCCGCAGATGCCACGGGCCGCGAGATCACGGAGAAGTTGCTCGCCGCCGTGCGTGCAAAACCGAATATCAAAATCTACGAGAACCATTACGCCATCGACATCATCACGACGGCGAAACTCGGCCTAGTTTCTGAAGACCGCGTGCTCGGGCTGTATGTGCTCGATGAGACCACGGGAGACGTCCACTCATTCTGCTCGGACCGCGTCATCCTAGCCACTGGTGGCTGCGGACGCGTGTATCTTTACACGACGAATCCGCGTGTCGCGACCGGTGACGGCGTGGCGATGGCCTGGCGTGCGGGTGCGACGATTTCGGACATGGAGTTCATCCAGTTCCACCCGACCTGCCTCTACCATCCGCAGAACCGCTCGTTCCTCATCACTGAGGCGATGCGCGGCGAAGGAGCGCGTTTGATCGGCAAAGACGGGCAGGAGTTCATGCAGCGCTACGACAAGCGCGGCTCGCTTGCCCCGCGCGACATCGTCGCCCGTGCTATCGACCACGAGATCAAGCGTACTGGTGGCCCTTGTGTGTATCTCGACATCAGTCACAAGCCTGCGGACTTCATCGCGCATCACTTTCCGAATATCCAGAAGGCATGCCTCGAGCTCGGTATCGATATCACCAAGGAGCCGATCCCCGTCGTGCCGGCGGCGCATTATCAATGCGGCGGCGTTTTGACCGACGTGAACGGAGCCACGAACATCCGCGGCCTCTGCGCGGTTGGTGAGGTCGGCTGTACCGGTCTGCACGGCGCGAACCGGCTGGCGAGCAATTCGCTGCTCGAATGCTGCGTCACCGCTGAGCGTGCTGTGACGCACCTGCTCAAAAAGATGCCTCTCGGCAAACAGGCCGAGCAGACCTATGAATTGCGGCCTTGGGAGGTCAGCGGGGTGGTCGAAAATGACGAGCTCGTCGTCATCTATCACAACTGGGACGAGATCCGCCGCCTGATGTGGGACTACGTCTCCATCGTACGCACCAACAAGCGGCTCCAGCGCGCCGCTGCCCGCCTGCGCAACCTCAAGCGTGAGGTGCAGGAGTTCTATTGGAACAACCGCGTCACCAGCGAAATCCTGGAGCTGCGCAACCTCGTCGAGACCGCCTCCCTCATCGTCGAATGCGCCATTCGCCGCCATGAAAGCCGCGGGCTGCACTACACGCTCGATTACCCGAAGACTGACGACAGCCGGCCGCCGCAAGACACGACGCTGCGGCGTTATTGAGGCTATGATGCCTACCTATCAATCTGGCGTGCGTGAAGAAGGAAGGTGTTTTTGAACAGTGCGTCATGCTCGTTGTCCAGCCAGACATGGGATGGGTTCGGGAGCTGGAGAATATTTAGCCTTCCAAATCAGTCTCGTTCGCTGTTGCGAATTACAGATTGCACTTCGCCCGGTGATCCTGCTAAGCTTTCCCCGTTTCCCGCAAACCATCCTCATGATCTCCGGACGACACGCCAGCCTGCTAGCAGCCGCATCGTTTGCAGCGGCCCTACCCGCCATGGGGCAGGGGGCGTCTTCAGTTTCTGCGACGGGTGCCGTCGCCGCGTTGAAAAAACATGACTCCACACCTGCCGCATCTAAAAGCAGGAAGGAGCCGGGATCCGTGACACCATCGTCGTTGAAGTCCACGCCGCCCCAGCGCAGCATCACCGCGCCGCTTCCGAATTTCAGCTCCACCTCGATGCCGCATCTCGGTTACGCACGTTATCCGTGGAAGCTCGACATCGTGGCCACGGTATTCTGGGTGGGAGAGGAGCCGACGGAGAACAATCCCACGCCCAACGACAAAAGCTCCTGGGACACCAAGTGGATGGAAAGCTTTGGCGGCTACGATGATCCTGACCCGACCAAACGCACTGACCACTTCACGCCAGTAGGATTCACGCCGAAACAGAATCCGTTCTACGTCGCACTGCCCTACAACGACTGCATCGACTACAACTCACACAAGCCTGAGGCGTCGAGAGTCATTCCCTGGTTCAAGCAGCGCTACACCCGCTCTGGCAAGACCGTGCTCAAGGGTCAGTGGATCGCCATTCGCTACGGCAACCGGGTGTGCTACGCCCAATGGGAGGACTGCGGCCCCTTCCTCACTGACGACCACGAGTATGTGTTCGGCAGTTCCCGCCCGAAGAACAGCAGCAATAACGGCGCAGGCCTCGACATCTCCCCTTCGGTCCGTGATTATCTCGGATTGAAGAGCATGTCGCGTTGTGACTGGCGCTTCGTGGATGTCAGCGAGGTGCCTGCCGGCCCTTGGCGCAGCTTTGGCAGCAACAACCACTTCGTCCGCCAGCAGAAGGTCGATAAGGAGCGCGAGCACACCGCTATTTCATCCCGCTTGGAGGAGCTCCGCCGCATGCGCGACGAGTACTTCAAGCAGAACGGCACTGGCGCGTTTCGCTGATCACGCCAGCCCGCGGCGAGCGAGTGATTCCTCCATCGCCCGATCGATGAGCATCACGGCGAGTGATTGCGTGGAGTCGTCGAGCCGTTGTGTGGCTGTCTTGAGAGTCTGCGCGTCGTGCTGGGGTGAGTCGAGCAGCCTGCGGATGTCGTCGGCTTGTTGGAGTACCAGGTTTTTCTCTTCTTGGCTGACAGCGGGACCGAGTTGGGCGAGCGCGGCATCCACGGCGGGGAGAAGCTCCTCCGCCTTCATGCGCGCCTCGGTCCAGATGCGCTCATTCATATCCGCGAAGGCAAAATCGACGCTCTCGGTGATCATCTGCTCCACGCGCTCATCCTCGACATCGATGGCAGTGCCGCAGATTTCGAGCACGGTGTCTGTGCCAGTGGCCGTGTCGCGTGCAAGAACATGTAGAATGCCGTCCGCGTCGAGGCTGAACTGTACGCCGACACGTGCGCTGCCCTTCGGGCCGGGGGGGAAGGAGACTTCAACGCGACCGAGTTCCCAGTTATCCTTCGCCAGCTCACGTTCGCCCTGTAGGATGCGGACGAGCATGCAGTCCTGGTTTGCGACCGCATTGGTGAACAGTTCGCCTGCTTTCGCTGGGATTGTCGTGTTGCGCGGGATGATGATGTTCATCAGGCCACCGAAGGTTTCGATGCCGAGCGACAGCGGCGTGACATCGAGCAGCAATACTTGACGCAAACTACCATTGAGAATACCGGCCTGGATCGTCGCCCCGAGAGCGATGGCCTCGTCGGGATTCTGCGAGGTGTCCGGCTCACGACCGAAGATTTCGCGTATGTAATCACGCACCAGCGGCATGCGCGTGCTGCCGCCGACGAGAATGACCTCATCGAGCTGCTCTGGTTTCACTCCAGCGTCGCTCAAGGCGCGCAGGCAGTGCAGGCGCGTACGTTCGATCCACGGACGGGCGAGTTTCTCCAGCTCGGCGCGGGTGATGTCGATGCTGCCGACGAGCGGGAGGTCGATGCGCGTTGTTTCCTCGGTAGAGAGTCGTTTTTTGGCCTGTTCGGCAGCTTCGATGAGACGGATGTCGTTCGCGGCCACGTTCAGGCGTTCGGAGGTGAATTGAGCGAGCAGACGATCGAGGTCATCGCCACCAAGCTGAGTGTCACCTGCCGTGGCGAGTACCTGGAAGATGCCATCGCGCATTTCGAGCACGGAGATGTCAAAGGTGCCGCCGCCGAGGTCATAAACAGCCACTTTCTGGTGCTCGGAAAGCTTGTCGAGGCCGTAGGCGAGCGCGGCCGCAGTCGGCTCGCTGAGGATACGCACAACTTCGAGTCCGGCGAGCTCACCGGCGCGCTTGGTGGCGTTGCGTTGCGCGTCGTTGAAGTAGGCGGGCACGGTGATGACGGCCTTTGACACGGATTGTTCGAGAGCATGTTCGGCAGCGGCTTTCAAATGCTTCAAAATTTCCGCCGAAGCTTCGACCGGGGTCGTTTGCAAATCGCTGAGAATGTAAGGTGGCACCCACCCTGCTTCTCCGGGGCGGCGACCGATGAGGCGTTTCACGGAGGTGATCGTGCGCGTGGGGTGCAGCGCCCGCTGCCGCAATGCCACGGCTCCGACGGTCACATGGCCATCTGCACCCAGAAGCACGGCGCTTGGCGTGCTGCGGCTGCCGTTTTCATCGGCTAGCAGGATCGGAAAGCCGCTGTCCACGACGCCGACGAGAGAGTTCGTGGTGCCGAGGTCGATGCCGAGGATGGGCTCTGGGTTCAACGTCTCAAGTTTCAAGTTCGATGGTTGCTTAAACACGAGGCGGCATTCAAAATCAAATCATGGAATCGCTCACACGCCAGCTTCTCTCCAAAACCAATCTCGACAACGCCCAGATCGTGGCTGCGGCGGCAGGCTTGGTCAATCCGACGCTCTCATCGACGGTGAAGGCGGATTTCCTGCGCGCATTGTCGAAGAAGGGCGAGACGCCGGCGGAGATCGCAGCGTTTGTGCGCGAGTTTTTGCGGCTGGCGGTCGATCCGAAGATTGATCGTACGAAGCTGCCGGGGCCGATGCTTGATGTCGTCGGCACGGGCGGTGACAAGCTGCATCTTTTCAATGTATCGAGCACGGCGATGTTCATCCTGGCTGCGGGCGGTGTGTGTGTGACGAAGCATGGCAATCGTGGCATCACCTCGAAATCGGGTGGCGCGGATGTGCTGGAGGCGCTGGGCGTCAAAATCGACTTACCGACTGAAAGCGTGGTGCGCGGTATCGAAAACATTGGCCTCGGGTTCTTTTTCGCGCCGCTGTATCATCCAGCGTTCAAGGCGGTGGCAGAGGCGCGCAAAATGCTCGCGGCAGAAGGACAGCGTTCTATTTTCAATGTGTTGGGACCGTTGCTGAATCCAGCACGCCCAGACTACCAGCTCATCGGTGTTTTCGATCCGAAGCTGACGCGGGCGTTTGGCGAAATTCTCGTGCAGCTTGGCCGCAAGGGAGCGTGGGTGGTGCATGGCAGCGCCGGTGCTGGGCAGGGGATGGACGAGATGTCCACACTCAGCGTGAACGAGGTCTGTGAACTTAAGGATGGCAAGCTCAGTGAGATGAAGGTTGATCCGAAGGCGCTCGGTTTCAGCAAGGCGTCGTTGCAGGACCTCGTCGGCGGTGATGCTGGTGAAAATGCGGCCATTCTCGAAGGCGTTCTGGCGGGAACGCTCAAAGGCGCGAAGCGCGACATCGCGGTGCTGAACGCGGCGGCGGGATTTGTGATCACGGGCAGGTCGTCAGATCTACCCGCAGGCAGGGTTTTGGCAGAGGAGCTACTGAACCGCGGCGCGGCACATGCGAAGCTGCGGGCGATGCAGGATTTGTGCTGAGCTTTTTTTCGTGCGAGACAGCACGGTGGAAAAGGTTACGATGGGCGGCATAATTCACGCGCCCCCTCCGCATGCCCACTACCTCTGAAGTGCTCGAAACCGTCCAGAAAGTGCCCTCCAGCACCTGGGTGACGTGGGGTACCATCGGCTTCATGTGCTTCGCAGCAGGCATCGCTTTTGTGAAGGGGGTGATGCAGCAGCTCATGCGCGTGCTGACGCTGGCCGTGTCTGTGGGCGCGGCGTATTATGTGTTCCGGCATCGTGGGCAGTTCTTCGGTGCCTCGCAGATGAGCACAGACCATCTGCTGCTGCTGTGCGCCGCCGCCGGGCTGCTGACGTACTTTTTGTGCAAGGGCGGGTTCTTTCTGCTGGCAGGCTTCGGTGTGATGAAGCTCACCGGCGGAGCGGCTGGCTGGAAGGGCATGCTCATGAGCGTGTTGCCCTCCGGTGCGCTTTTGTGGATCGCCGCGCTGGTGCTGCGACTGATGGGAAACCTCCAGGGCATGGAAAGTGCCGCCGAGATGATGAAAAAAGGCGGGGCGCTCGAAAGTCAGGCCAAATCCTGGTGGCACAGTCTCAGCCAGCGCATGGATGGCACACCCATCGGCAAACTGGCCACGAAACTCGACCCGTATGACCTCAAGGCGACGGCAAACCTGGCGCGCCTGCTCATCCTTTGGCCGGAGGGCAGCATGTGGCAGCGTCTCGCCGCGCAAAGCCCCGCTGCAGCCGCTGCGCTCAATCACCCGATGATCGTCGAGCTCGGCTACGACCCGGCAGTGCGTAAGGCCATCGAGACGCAGGACTTTGCCGGGCTGATGCAGATGAAGAAGGTCGAAGCCGCCGCCAATCATCCCGATCTGGCCCCCGTGCTCAGCGGATTGGCGCTTGAACAAGCGATGGATTCCGTCGTTTATCAGCGCCCGCAGCCGGTGCGCTTGAATTGATGCCCGGAGGCTTCAGTTTCGCACCCGCTCATGCCCAAATACATCGTCACCATCGGCCTCGAAGTTCACGCGCAGCTCACGACGCGCAGCAAGATGTTCTGCTCGTGTCCGGTGGAGTATGGCGCGGAGCCGAATACGCACACCTGCCCGACATGCCTCGGTCTGCCCGGAGCGCTGCCGGTTTTGAATGCGGCGGCGATCGAGAAGACGATCCTCACCGGCCTGATGCTCGGCTGCACGACGCCGCCGGTGGTGAAGTGGGACCGCAAAAACTACTTCTACCCGGACATGCCGAAGAACTACCAGATCACACAGTTCGACTTGCCGCTGTGCCTTGGTGGCGGTGTGCCGCTGTATGATCTGGCCTACCCGAAGGACGCGCAAAAGAACATCGCGAATCCTGGCAAGGTGGTGAAGCTCACGCGCATCCACCTGGAGGAGGATGTGGGCAAATCGACGCATCACGAAAAATTCACCACGCTCGACTTCAATCGCGCCGGCACGCCGCTGATGGAAATCGTTAGTGAGCCTGACATCGACAGCGCGGAGGAGGCATTCGCTTATCTCACCAGCCTGCGGCAGATCCTGATCTACGGCGGCGTGAGCGATGCCGACATGGAGAAAGGCAACCTGCGTTGCGACGTGAACATCTCTGTGCGCCCGGAAGGCCAGAAGGAGCTGGGCGTGAAAATCGAGCTCAAGAACATCAATTCGATGTCCGCCGTGCGCCGGGCCATCAAGGCCGAGACGGAGCGCCAGATCGACGTTCTCGAAGGCCGCAACCCCGAGAAACTCGTGCAGAGCACACGCCGCTGGGATGACGACCGCGGCGAGACGACGCTCATGCGTTCCAAGGAGGACGCGCACGATTATCGCTACTTCCCCGATCCTGATCTGCTTCCCGTGCGTACACCCGATCTCGTGGCGAAGGTGAAGCAGCACGTCCCCGAACTGCCGCATGAAAAACGGGCGCGTTTCGAGAAGGACTATGGTTGCAGCGCTTACGACGCCGGGGTGCTGGCGAGCGAAATGGAACTCGCCGCATGGTACGAGGCCGCTGTTGGCGCCGACAAAGGCGTTCCGGCCAAAAAAATCGCCAACTGGGTCATCAACGATCTGCTCGGCGTGCTGAATGATCGATCACTCACCATTCACGACTGCCCGGTGAAGCCGGAGGCGCTCAGTGCGCTCGTTGCGACCGTGGAGGCCGGAAAAATCTCCAACAATCAGGCTAAGGAAGTCTTCGCCGAGATGTTCGAGACGGGCAAAGCCGCTGCCGAGATCATCAAGGCCAGGGGCTTCGAGCAGGTCAGCGACACCGGCGCCCTGGAGGCCATCGTGGAGCAAATCCTCGCTGCGAACCCGGAGAAAGTCGCCGAAGTCAAAGGCGGCAACGAGAAGGCCATGAACTGGTTCACCGGCCAGGCGATGAAGGCCAGCCAGGGCAAGGCCAATCCGAAAATGATCACTGAGATCGTGCGGAAGAAGGTTTTGGGCTGAGTATTAAACCAATGAGAGCATGCCGAAGCGAGAATTGAGTCATCCTCATCAGGTCATCGACTGGCTTCACGAATGGGCGGAGCGCCTGACGGAGCCGGCTGAGATGATTTTGATCGGTTCGGCGGCGCTCCTATGGCATGTGGCACGGATTGGTCGTGATGACCCGCTGCCTGAAAACAGCATGGATGCCGATCCCGTGACTGAAAGTGACGCGGTTGCAGAACTGGCCTACGATGCGCTTATTGGCAGCGAATTCGAACAGACCCACGGCTGGCATGTTAACTTGATGCCGCGGATGGTTTTGGATCACCTACCTGCCGGATGGCGTGATCGTGCCTTTACCCACACCTATCGTGACAAGCTCATCGTCATCGTGCCCGCCGTGGCTGACCTGCTTGCACCCAAGCGCATGCGCAACGAGGTGAGAGATCGCGAACATGAGGCTTTTGCGGCGAAACTAGGGCTGATTTAACCGCGTTGCGATGCTGCGGACGTGTGGCATGTTTTGAGCGTGAATGTTTCCCAACGCCAGCGCTGGACTCTTCTACCGCACGATCAGGCGCGGCTGGAGTATGGTCGCCTGCTGTGGAAACGCCCTGCCGCCAGGGCACGCCTGATCAAGCATTGGAATGACGAAAGGCACCCTTACGCCGCCCGTTTTTCGCAAACCTATCGCCCTTGGGTGGAAAAGGTGCTGGAGACCGGTAGAGAGGCAGATGATGCGCTCGATGAAGAATTGAGCCGCCATGGATTGAGCCTGCGCGTGGTCGTGCGTGAGATTCCGCCTGTGTTCGGCAGCTTTTACTGATAGGCTCCTAGCTTTCGCAGCCTGTGCAGCGCGAACGCGATGCCAAGAAAGGAGATTGCTGACATTATAAGTCTTTGGCCTGAGCTTGGAGCTGGACGCTGCGAAAAGGACGCCATGGGAATATTGTCCCACCAGCGAGACTAGCGGATTTGGCCGACGTGACAAGCCCCCACAAACCCCTTGCGCACTCCTCCAGGTCAGTTATTCTCCGCGCCCTTTTTCAGATCATCCTCAGCCCCTCCAGATCATGTCCCAGCATAGCAGCCTCAAGTCCTCCGGCTCCGTCGGCACCAAGCGCAGCGTCTTGAAGCGCGGTGAGCGCGTCAAGCTGCTCAAATCCCGTGGTCAATGGAAGGAAGGCCGTCTGCCGACGAACCTACCGAAGACCAAGCCGGAATAAGGCCGTCCCGTGCGCCTGAACCGATATTTGAGCCAGTGCGGCATCGCCTCGCGACGTGGGGCCGAGCAGATCATCCTGGAAGGACGTGTCTCGATCAACGGACATGTCATCAAGGAGTTGGCCACCCAGGTGCAGCCGGACGACAAGGTCGTCGTCGATGGCTCTCCTGTGCGGGCAGAGTTGCCACTCGTGATTGCTCTGAACAAGCCGAAAGGCTATCTCTGCTCTCGTGGTGACACGCATGCGCGGATGACGATCTATGATCTGTTGCCCGTGAAATTCCAGAGCCTGCATCACGTTGGCCGTCTGGATAAAGAAAGCGAAGGGCTCATACTTCTCACCAATCGTGGCGACCTTTCCCACCGCCTGATCCATCCAAGCCAGGGGGCGGAGAAGGAATACGAGGTCACCGTTGATCAGCCGCTAACCGCCGAGGTCATGGCGAAACTCGTCAAAGGCATGTTGACTGAGGAAGGTTTCGCCCGAGCGGAGCGTGCGTGGATGGATGGCGCATATCATGCGCATGTCGTGCTCAAGCAGGGCCTGAAGCGCCAGATACGCCTGATGTTTTATGCCCTCGGCTACGAGGTCGAGCGCCTTACACGGATCCGCATCGGCTGGTTGCAGCTCAAAGGACTGCCGAAAGGCGGGTGGAAGGAACTGACGCCGACAGAGGTTGAACGCTTCTTCAAGGATGAGTCCAGTCAGCGACGTGAGCTCCCACGCGTGCGCAAACCGATCCCAAAACGGCGGGGCGACGGAGCTCAAGGCCCGGCGCGCGAACGTGGCGAGACATTCAGCCCGCGGCCACGCTCAGAAGGAACGGCGCGCGGCGGAAGATCAGAGGCGCACTCAGGTCCGTCAGCTCGCCGTCCAGCTCCACGGGGAGCTCGCCGTGGTCCGAGGTCACGGTGAATGCGCCCGTCTGAATGTAGTCGAGGTATTCGCATTCCGTGTAGCCGTCGAGCAGCATGCCGCGCAGCAGTTGCAGGAACTCCATGCCGCCGAGACCGCGAAAGATGATGAGATCAAGTTTCCCGTCTGTGTTCGCCGCGTCGCGGAACAGCGGGAATGGTCCGCCGTAGTGCCGCCCGTTGCCAATGAGCGCCACGGTGCCCAGCAGTGGTGATCTGCCGTCAATCTGCACGCTTAGCGTCGGCGGCGGGCGCATCAGCACGTTCATGGCGCTCATCACATAGCTCAGCGGGCCGTATTTCTTTTTTTGCTCCCACGAGGTCTCCTGCACGATCTGCGCGTCGAGACCCACACCACCGAGTTGCACAAAGTAGTGCTCGTTGGCCATCCACAGGTCGATCTCACTGCGCGTGCCCGCCGTGATGCAACGCCAGCAGGCATCGATATCTTTGCCTGGCAGCTTCAGCTCGACGGAGAACACGTTCATCGTGCCCAGCGGCAGCACGCCCAGCGCGGTGTGCCTTTCGCCGGGTTTGCGGCGTGCATTGGCGCGGCAGATGCCCTGCAACACCTCGTTCATCGTGCCATCGCCGCCGGCGGCCACGACGAGTTCGTGCCCTTCTGACGCCAATCTTTCGGCGATGACCGCCGCATCACCCGGCCCCTTGGTTAGATGAAGCTCCGGCGCGGGCGAGAGCTGGCGGATGACCGTTTCGAGCGACGCGGCCTTGGCGCTGCGTGCGGCGGGATTCATGATGACCGGGATGGGCATGAGCGGGCGCATTTTTGACATGGTGCAGGCCGTTCGCCAAGCCCCATCCAAGAGCTTGTGAAATTTTTCACAAAATCGGGTTGCCCCACCCCCTCGCGCCCCGATAATCGGCAAAACGTCCTTTTCCTTTGCTCATGCCTGCCCCCGCTGAAGCTCCTGCCCCTGCCGCCGCCCCGCCTCCGGTCGATTTCGTGAATGTGCAGATCGACGGCGTGTGGCACAAGTTCCCGAAAGGCACGCGAATGATCGAAGCGTGCAAGCAGGCGAAGAAAGAAGTCCCGCACTACTGCTACCACCCGAAACTCTCCTCCCCCGGCAACTGCCGCATGTGCCTCGTCGAAATGGGCATGCCGCCGCGCCCCGCGCCCGGCCAGGAACCGGAGAAAGACGAGCACGGCATGCCAAAGATCGGCTGGATGCCGCGCCCCGTCATCGCGTGTGCGAACACCGTCGCCGAAGGCATGGGCATCCGCACGGATTCCATCCTCACGCAGGAATGCCGCAAGGGCGTGATGGAATTCCTCCTCATCAATCATCCGCTCGACTGCCCCATCTGCGACCAGGCCGGCGAGTGCCGCCTGCAGGAGTTCAGCGTCGAGCACGGCAAAGGCGAGAGCCGCTTCCGCGAGGACAAGGTCAAGAAGCCGAAGAACGTCGATATCGGCCCGCGTGTGCGTCTCGATGACGAGCGCTGCATCATGTGCAGCCGCTGCATCCGCTTCACTGCCGAGATCGCCGACGCGCCGGTGCTCGGCTTCACCGAGCGCGGCAGCCACACCACGCTCGCCGTGCATCCCGGCAAGCGCCTGGAGCACAACTATTCGCTCAACACCGTCGATATCTGCCCCGTCGGCGCTCTCACCAGCACCGACTTCCGCTTCCAGCAGCGTGTGTGGTTCCTCACCGAGACGCCGAGTATCTGCACCGGCTGCGGCCGTGGCTGCAACATGGAGATCGGCGCCCGTGGCGACACGATTTATCGTCAAACACCCCGCGACAACAACGACGTCAACTCCACCTGGATGTGCGACAGCGGCCGCCTTGACTTCCATTTTGTGAACAGCGAGTTCCGCCTCACCGACCCGATGGTGAAAACCGGGGGCAAGCACGAGATCGCGAGCTGGAAGCACGCGCTCAACACCATCGCCACCGCTCTCGCCGGCAAAAAGGGCGAGGAGATCGCCATCATCGCCAGCGCCCGCATGACGAACGAGGAGCTTTTCTTCGTGAAGCATCTCGCCGCTCAACTCGGCACCACGAACGTCGATGTCATCCCGCGCACCGGCGGAGCCGATAACTACCTCCGCGCCGACGACCTCAATCCGAACACGAACGGCGCCAAGCTCATCCTCGGCATCGAACCCGGCTCCAAACTGGCCGACATCCAGGAAAAGATGTCTCGCGGCCTCCTGCGTGGTGTTTTGGCTCTCGGCGAGAATTTGCTCAAAGTCGGCTTTGCGCAGCGCGACCTCGAAAAAGTGCCGTTCATCGCCACGCTGCACATCCTAGCCAATGCCAGCGCTGAATTGAGCCATGTCGTTCTGCCGGGCACCGCCTACGCCGAAAAGCGCGGCAGCATGATCAACGTCACCGGTCGCCTCCAGCGCCTCAACAAGGCCGTCAAAACGCCTGGCAACGCCCGTGACACCTGGGAAATCCTCCGCGACCTCATCGTCGCCCTCGGCGGCAGCAACGGCATCCACACCAGCGAGGACGTCTTCAAGCGCCTCGCCGCCGAAGTGCCCGCCCTCAACGGCCTCATCTTCTCCAAGATCGGCGATCAGGGCGTCCAGGTGCTCGAAACCAGTGAAAAAATCTCTCTTCTCGAACGCGAGAAGGAACGCAAGGCCAAGGGCATCATCGTGGGGTGATTCGTTGCCTGTTTTTGACAGGATGAACGGGATTGGTTTTGGATGAACAGGATGTATCCATTATGCAATCCAGTGAATCCCTCCGACATCCTGTAAATCCTGTCGAAAAAGCGTGGCCGCCACCTCTCCAACTCCCAAACCCGAACTCCTTTCCCCCGCAGGGAATTGGGATTGCGCACGCGCGGCGGTCGCGAATGGGGCGGATGCGATTTACTTCGGCATGCCACGCTTCAATGCGCGGCTGCGGGCGGACAATTTCACCGAGGAAGACCTGCCGGAGCTGATGAAGTTCCTTCATGCGCATGGCGTGAAGGGTTATGTGGCCTTCAACACGTTGATTTTCACGCGTGAGCTGCCGGATGCAGAAACGCAGCTCCGTCTGCTCGAAAGCAGCGGTGTGGATGCGGTGATCGTGCAGGATCTCGGCCTCGCGCGCATGGTGAAGGCGCTCACGCCGAATCTGCGGCTGCATGCGAGCACGCAGATGACGATCACCTCGCCGGAAGGGCTCGAATTCGCCAAGCAACTCGACATCGACCAGGCGGTGCTGGCGCGTGAGCTGTCGATACGCGAACTGGAGCGTTTCAAAGACGCGCACGTGCCGCTGGAGGTGTTTGTTCACGGTGCGCTGTGCGTTGCTTACTCGGGCCAATGTCTGACGAGTGAATCGCTCGGCCGTCGCAGTGCGAATCGTGGTGAATGTGCGCAGGCCTGCCGCATGCCCTATGAGATGCTCGTGGATGGCGTGCTGCGTGATCTCGGCGACAAACGCTACCTGCTTTCGCCGCAAGACCTCGCTGCAGTCGATGAGGTTCCGCGTTTGATCGAACTCGGCATCAAAAGCTTTAAAATCGAGGGCCGTCTCAAAACGCCCGAATACGTGGCGGCGGTGACGCAGGTGTATCGAGCGGCGATTGACCGTGCGCTGGCTGGAAAACCGGCTCCGGCGACAGAGGATGACCGCTACGCGCTCGAAATGACTTTTTCCCGCGGTCTGTACACCGGCTGGATGCACGGCGTGAATCATCAGGAGCTCGTCGGTGCTTACTACGGCAAAAAACGCGGGCCTTATGTCGGTGAAGTCACGCGCATCGTCGATGCGGACACACTGGAGCTCGATTCGCTGCATCTGGCGATGAAACCGGGCGATGGCGTGGTGTTTGAGAATCTGAACGACACCAACGACGAGCAGGGCGGCAGCATCTACGAGATGCGCGGCAGCCGTCTGAGCTTCCGCCACGGCCATTTGCGCATGGAAGGCATTCCCGTTGGCACGCGTGTGTTCAAAACGAGCGATCCTGCGCTGAATCGTTCGCTGAGGCAGTCGTTTGAAGGCGAGATTCCGATCCGCAAGCAGTCCAAACTCGATTTGATCGTCACGGGCAAGGCGGGCGAGCCATTGCGCGTACGTTGCGGTGATCTGACGATTGGATCGGCGATGCCGCTGCAAACGGCGATGAAGCGTCCGCTGACGCCGCAGGCGTTCATTGATCAATTCAGCCGTCTCGGCGGCACGGAGTATGAACTTGGCTCCGTGCAGTTTGATGTCGAAGGCGAGGTCATCCTGCCGGTGAGCGAGTTGAACCGGATGAGAAGGGAATTGATTGCGTCGTGGAGTGGCGACGATTCGTCGCCAAAACAAACCACGCAGAGTACAGTGACGCTCGAATCGCTCATGCCATCACGAGGGAAAGGCGACGTCTCGTCGCCACTCCAAATGTTCGCGCTGTGCCGCACGCGGGATCAAATCGATGCGGCTCTCGAAGTGGGTGTTCCGCGACTCTATCTCGATTTCGAGGACATCCGGCTTTACGCGGACTTGGTGAAGCATATCAAAGATCGCAGCGACACGCCACAGGTCTGGCTGGCGACGCCGCGCATCCAGAAATCGGGCGAGGTGGGCTTCTTCAAACTCATCCAGCGTGCGGAACCGCATGGCGTGCTGATTCGCAACCTCGGCGCGATCGCGTTCTTCCAGGACGCGGGCATTCCGGTCACGGGTGATTTTTCGCTGAACGTGGCGAATCCGCTCGCGGCGGAGATGTTGAAGAAAACCGGCCTGGAACGGCTGACGATCAGCTACGACCTCAACATCGAGCAGGTCGTCGATCTGCTGGCCGCCGCGCCGCCGTCATGGTTCGAGCTGACGCTGCACCAGCACATGCCGATGTTTCACATGGAGCACTGTGCGTTCGCGGCGTTCTTGAGCGAAGGCACCGATTTCACCAACTGCGGCCGGCCCTGCGACCGGCATCGCGTGCATCTGCGCGACCGCGTGGGCATGCAGCATCCGCTCAAGGCTGATGTGGGCTGCCGCAACACGTTGTTCAACGCCGTGCCGCAAACGGGTGCGCAATTCTTTTCTGAAATGCGCGACCATGGCCTGAGCTGCTTTCGCGTGGAGTTGCTGGAGGAGGACAGGGCCGAGGCCGCGGAGGTTCTGCGCACCTATCAAGAACTCCTGGCCGGAAATTGCGACGAACACGACATCTGGCGCGATTTGAAGGCCCAGAGCCAGCTCGGCGTGACGCGCGGGACGATGGCGGAACTGCCGTGAGAACTTGTCTGCGGCTCACGATTGCAACTCCCGCAGCGCCTTTGCGACCTCCTCCACGGGCAGGCCGACGACATTGGTGAACGAGCCCTCCATCCGCTCCAGAATCATGTCCGTGCAGGCCTGGATGCCGTAGCCGCCGGCCTTGTCGAGCGGATTCACCTTGGAATGGTATTCGCGGATGAGCACGTCCGTCAGCGGTTTGAAGGTGACGTGGGTGATGACATGCAGCTCCTGCTCGATTGTGCCATCGCAGGCGAAGGCTGCGCCGGTGCAGACTTCGTGAGAACGACCGGAGAGGCGGCGCAGCATCGCCAGCGCCTCGTCAATGTCCGCTGGCTTCGCGAGAGGCTCGGCGTCCACATAGACCAGCGTATCCGCGCCGAGCACCAGCGCTCCTGGTTTCAAAAGGCTAGCCGCCAGCGCCTTACGTCGTGCGTTTTCAACCGTGAGCTCTTCCGGCGTCAGCGAAGGATCGTGCGCCTCCTCGACCTGCGACACGACGATCTCAAAATTGAAGCCCGCTTCGCGCAGTAACTCGACACGGCGGGGTGAGGCTGAGGCAAGCACCAGCGGGCGCATGCTCACGCGCCCTTCTCCAGGATGTCGGCCACATCGTCTGCCCTGATCACCGCGTCACGTTTGTCAGGTGTACGGTAGCGATAATACCCGGTCTTCTCCTGATATTGCGGCTCGCCGGCGCATCGCACCTCGCGACCGTCTTTGAGCTTGATCGTGTGTGGCGTGGTGGACACAAACATGTCGGGCACCGAGCAGGAGGCGGTCACTGAAATGAGGAGCAGCAATGAAATGCGTGATGCGTTCATGAGGAGACTGACGTGAAAAACAACGTAGCTGGTTTGACACGACTTTCGGGGTTTCTGTTCATGCTTCAATACGAAGTGATAAATCCTACGGAAAGGAGGATGGCGGTTGAAGGGGCTGCCATGCCTCCTATCCTGCCGCATGAGTGAAAACCCACCTGCCATCGGCATCATAGGCGGCTCCGGCCTCTACGACCTTGAAGGACTCACCGGCCATGAGGAGATCAGCGTTCAGACGCCGTTCGGCCCGCCTTCGGATGCGCTGGTAACAGGGACATTGGCAGACCGCCGGGTTTATTTCCTGCCCAGGCATGCCAAAGGGCACCGCATCCTACCCACGGAGCTGAACCACCGGGCCAATCTCTGGGCGCTGCGCAGCCTGAATGTGCGCTGGATCATCGCTGTGACTGCCGTCGGCAGTTTGCAGGAGAAATACCAACCCCGTGACATCGTGCTGCCGGACCAGTTTTTCGACCGCACCAGTCGCCGTGACCAGCACACGTTTTTCGGTCGGGGGATCGTAGCGCATGTGGCGTTTGGCGATCCCATTTCTGACAAGCTGCGTACGCTGCTGTTCGGCACCTGCGTCGCACAGGGGCGCCGCGTCCACAATGGCGGCACCTACGTCTGCATGGATGGCCCCGCCTTCTCCACGCGGGCGGAATCCAACGCGAACCGGCAACTCGGCTTCGATGTCATCGGCATGACGAACCTGCCCGAGGCCAAACTAGCTCGCGAGTCCGAGATCGCCCTCGCCACGCTGGCGATGATCACCGATTACGACTGCTGGAAGAACGAGGAGGAGGCCGTCACCGCCGAATCTGTCATTGGCCATCTGCATGCGAACGTCGCGGCGGCGAAGGCTGTGCTCGCGCAAGTCATTCCGCAGATTCCAATCGAACCAAACTGGCCGGAGCACCGTGCGCTCGACACCGCGCTAATGACCGATCGCAAATTGTGGCCGGAGCAGACCGTGGAGGAGTTGCTGCCGATTCTGCGAAGGTTTGTGTGAGGTTCTGCAAAGGCGGCAGGCTCAAGTTCGGAAAGATTCATGCCTTTGAATCGGGTGATTCCTCAAGCCGGCGCGGGTAGCACGCTCAGTCCTTCCGCCGTCGCAATCTCACGCTGCAAGCCGTCAAAGCTCAAAAACACCGTGGCTTGCCATTTCAACGCCGTGGCGATGTGGAGCAGATCGAATGAGCGCGCCCCGCGCCGCATCGTGTGTCGCTCGCTCAATCGTTCAACTTCAGCCGCTACCTCTGTCCAGTCGGCCCCGGCTTCGATGACCACGCCGGATTCCAAATCGTTGTCGAATTGCGCTAGCATGGAAAGGGCTTCCGTTTCCAGATAGCCTTTCTTGGCGTCACGAGAGCGCAGGAAGACCTGGAAGCGCACTGCCTGCCGGAACTCGTAGGCCAGCAGGGGAGAAATCACAATCGGCCCGCCGATGGCCTCAAGGGGGGCAATGGCCTGCTCTGAATGAATTTGCTGCTGGTAGAGCGAACACAGGAAGGACGTGTCCGCGCAGTGCATCAGCCGTGACAGTGTTCAAGCTCCGCCTCGCGCATCTCCTTCACTTCGGCCTCGCTGAAAACGCGGTTGCCCCAAGTTTTCCGCAGTCGGGCGCGGAAATCAGGGAGGGGGACGCTTTGCGGCTTGGGGGCGGTCGGGATGAAGACTCCCAGCTTTTTGCCTCCCTGAACCACGGATACCACCTCGCCAGCCGAAAGGAGGCTCGCGAATGGTGTCGTTTGGTCGAGTGTCAGGGTGGACATGGCTGGACGATAATCGGTGACGACTTCCATAGCAAGCCTGTCGTTCTACTGGAAACGAGCGGTGGGGGGAGTGAAACCCTAGCAGACATTTTGGGTGCCTTGAGCAAGGGCATTCTCAGATCAGCGGCATGCCAGCGCAGAGAGCGTTCAATCTACATTACGCCTACGAATGTAGTCAGGGTTGGGATGGAAGCGTGGGTCGCGTGGAAGATGCAACCGGTAAGTGAGGACTGGCGAAATAACTGAACTCTCGAACCGCCCCCACATATTGGCGTTGGGAATATTCGGCCCTTTCAAGATTCGATAGTCGGTGCTGATGCGTAGCCAGTCCAAATCAAACATGTGGTGATAGGTGGATGCCACCAAGATGCCGTTACGAACATCCATGCGCTCTTCGGGTGTGCTTTCGCTCCAAGGCAGAATGTGGGCAGCCTCCAATAGTTCCTCGGATTGGCAGTCCGATATGGCGCACTGCCTGCCGTAGGCCTGTAGTAAGGCTTCGCGAAATACGGCCTGTCGTGCTCCACGGCTTTCCACCATCCGATAAACCGTTTTCCAATCAGACTGGGGCCGCAGTAGGCGTTGAACCAGCGAAGCATAGCTCTCGCCACGAGTAGCGAAGTCGAAGGGGTTGTTAAAGATTGACCAGTCAAAATCGTACACGGCTTTGTGAGCCGTTTCTGCGTCTTCGATGTCCCATGCGATGAAGCCGTGGCCAGGGAGGCCATTATTCAGCCCGACAACCAAGCCTGTGAGGGGAGGTAATTGGTTCTCCAAGCAGTGGCTCTGGAGTGGGTCTAGAAAAAGTCGGCACTGCCGGTGGTGAATGAGGTGGACCCCGAAATTCGAGCCAGGGTCTAAGGTATGATAAGATGGTGGTTATGGACCGTGGCGAAGAAACCGAACCCAGACCAACCCAGTGAAAAACAAACGCAAAAGACATGACCCCCAGTTCAAAGCCCGAGTGGCTTTGGAAGCCCTCAAAGGCATCAAGACCGTGCAGCAGATCGCCACGGAGTTTGGCATCCATCCAGGCCAAGTCACCGAATGGAAAAAGCTTCTCAGCCAGCACGCAGGCAGCGTGTTTGAAAGCGGCAAAAGCCGCGAGGTGGAGGACTTCAGCATGGAGCGCACAGACCTGCATTCCAAGATAGGCGAGCCGGAGCGCAGCGGAGACAGACAAATGCGGAGCATTTGCCCGAAGGGCGGCGTAGCCGTCAACTCACCGTCCAGCTCGATTTCGTGGTAAAAAAATCCAAGCAGCTCGGAGTGTG
>CAYQWE010000057.1:0-23739 GCA_964421275.1 uncultured Prosthecobacter sp. | reverse complement strand
GCGTGTTGAGTGGGTTGCCTTGGTGGGGTTGGGTTTCGGCGGTGCGCCCGTATTTTGTCTGCACGGCGGGGGTGGCTGCGGTGAGGGGCGTTGCGCTGTTCACGGCGCTGATTTCGAGCAGGGCGGATTCTTCGCGGCGGGAGTCGTTGGCGAGGATGAGCCAGCGCTTGCCTTGGGCTTCTTTGATGAGGAGGTGCAGCGCGGGGTTGGGGGGCTGTAGGGTGGGTTGTTGCGCGGCGGTGGGTGCGATGAGGATGGGTTCGTGGGTGATGAGCTCTTTTAAAACCACGCGTAGGTTTTCGATTTGCTCTGGGTGTGCGGGGGTGTGCCAGCCGCTGAGGGTGCCTGTCTGGGGGTCGCGCACGCGGTCGTCCCAGGCGTAGATGCCGAGGCCGTTGGCTCCGCTGGCGATGGCGAGCCAGGCCATGCAGCGGAGTTCTTCTCGTGTGGGGACTTTGGTGGCGTATTGCGGTAGGATGGTCCAGATGGGCTTGTGGTTGGCGACGGCGCGGCGGGCGGCGAGGGTGGCGTCGGCAACAGCACGGAGGGAGACGTTGGGTATAGGGTAGGGATCGACGGAGAGGATGTCGCAGGCGGGTGCGGTGTCTTGCAGGCGTGAGTAGTTGTTCTGCACGATGAAGATGGGTGGGTCGGGGGCGAGGAGTTTGAGGGTGTTGTAGCTTTCGTGCAGGCGGGTGATGTCTCCCCAGGGTTCATCTGCGCCGTACCAGGCGAGCAGGGCGGGGTGATCTTTGGCGATGGGGATGGTGTGGAGTTTGCCTAATGTGGAGTTGGCGCTGACGAGGACGCCGAGGTGGTGCTGCTGGGCTGCGTCGAGGGTTTGCTGCAAGAGGCGGGTGTAGCCTTGGCGGCCTTCTTGGTTTCTTTGGCCGATGGAGAAGTCGTTGGCGAGGGTGTTGAAGCCGAGGGCGGCGAGGGTGGGGAAGTCTTCCGGCATGGCGTGATAGGCGAGCAGTGGGAAGAATTTTTTTCCGTCGCGTGAGAGGGTGCCGTCTGGGTGCAGGCGCACGGGGCCTGCGGGTTTTAGGTTGGCGGCACGCAGGGTTTTGGTGAGGATGCCGCGCCCGGCGGAGCTGACGGTGATATGATAGGTGAAGAGGGTGTTCTTCCATGAGGGGAGTGCGTCGAGGAGGAGATCGCGCCGTGCGTGGGAGTCGAAGGTGGTGGTGTGGAGCATTTCGGGGCCGCCGGTGGCGTATTCGCGGATGAGGGTGACATCGAGCGGGAGGGGGAGGTCGGGGTCGATGTGGTCGAAGGTGAACATTATCTTGTCCTGTGCTGGTAAGGTGTTGGCATAGACTTCGAGGGATGGTGGGGTGAGGCGGGGGCGGCCTTTGCGTAGATGGATGGTGCCGACGCTGACTTTGCCGGTGCCTTGCAGGAGTGTGAGGGCGTTGTGTGCGTCGTAGAGCAGTGGCTGGGGGCCGCGATAGCGGAAGCGGGAGCGGTCGGTGACGCCGTCTATCTGTGTGGTCACTGCGCCGAGGGCTGCGTCATAGGCCATGGTGAGGCGCGTCCATTTTTCTGGTGGTACGGTGCGTAGGCCGTTGATGCGATCGACGCCGACGGGGTAGTATTTGAATTGTTTTGGCTCGGTGGTGAAGATTTCTTCGGTGGGGAAGGCGAGCCACTCGGTGGTGAGTCTGCCCTGGACGAGGCTCCAGGCGAAGGAGCCGACTTTGAGGGCGATGGGGGTGCTTTTTGGCTGCGGTGGTTCGTCAAAGCGCACCCAAGCGTCGAGCACCATGCCGTGCTGGAAGCTGAGCTTTCCATCGTCGCGGATGGTGATGCCGCTTTTTTCACCGCCAGTGAGGCGCAGGCACGGCCCGCCCCAGGCTGCGTCGTTCACGACTTCACCGCTGCTGACGATAGGGGTTACTTTTCCGGTGACATCGACAAAGGCACGCGTGGCCGGATTCACACGGAGGAGGAAGAGTGTGTGTGAGTCTGCTGTGAACTCGGGGGTGGCTGCCATGACGAGGGTGCCAGCGGGGAGGGTGAGGCTGAGTAGTGGGCGGATGAGGGGGTGCATTGGTTGTGTCATCCTGTGGGGTGTGATGTCGGGGTCTTTCCCACGCTGTCAAACGCGGCAAAGTGTCCGGTGGTGGGGGGCTGTTTGGTGGTTGTGGGCTGCTTTCATTGAGGGTGGGATTTAGCTCGAATGTCTGGCACAAAGCTGCTGCCTGGCTCCGTAGTCATGGCGCTATGCCGATTTCATTCATGAAGAAGATTCTCCTCCTACTGCTCTCCCCACTGCTGGGGGGCGTGCATGCCGCCGCGCAGGAGCCGCCTGCGACTCTGATGACAACACGCGGCAAGCTGCTAGCGAGCGAGGATTTCGACAAACCACTGCTGCCTCCGGTGGGGAAGGCGGTGGGATTTGCGAGTGGCTTCACTGGGTGGCGGTTCAATGCGGGGCCGACTGGTGGCAAGACGGGACGCTGGGAACTGGCGGGAGACGGTACTTTCAAAGGCATCGAGACGCCGGGGGCGAAGCATCCGGCGACGGCTTCTTTTGGCATCCGGTTTAAGGACGCGATTATTCAGTGCGAGGTGCGCCTCAACGATGTGCCTGAGGATGGGCGGCAGTACCGCACGCTGGCTATGAAGGTGACGGACGCGAAGGACTATCTGGTGTCTTTTAGTATGGGGCTGGGCGGTGCTTTCCTCGTGCCGTATGATGCGGAGCGCATCGACCCCAAGAGCAAGCAGCGGATGCGCGGCAAGCCGTTGTCGATCTTGAAGCCGGGGAAGCTCAACGAGTGGCATACGCTGGTGCTGGAGATCTGGGGTGATGAGGTGGTGGGCACGCTCGATGGCAAAAGCACGACTTTGAGCAATGCGCTCATCGGGGCGGACAAGCATAGCGTCATGCTCGTGGCGGGTACGGAGGCGAGCTTTCGCCATTTCCGCATGTGGGAGGCGCTGCCAAATCCTGCGTGGCCGAAGAATAAGGCTGCGCTGATCGAAGCGCTGAATGCTGCACCCCAGAAAGCTAAATGAAGCGCATTCGTTTTTTTGCCGTTTGCGCAGTGCTGTGTGTTGCTGCTGCCGTTAAATCCGCCGAGCAGGATGTTTTCAAAGCCGACAAACTTGCGGAACTCGATGCCGCCATCTCGCAGGCGATGAAGGACGGCAACCTCATCGGCGCGTCACTGTGGGTGGAGCGTGAGGGGGTGGCGTATCACAAGGCGTTTGGACATCGCGCATTGAAACCTGCGGTGGAGCCGATGACGGAGGACACGCTCTTTGACGTGGCGTCTGTGACGAAGGTGCTGGCGACGACGAGCGCGGCGATGCTGTGCGTGGAGCGCGGCTTGATGGCGCTGGATGAGCCGGTGGCACGGTGTCTGCCGGAGTTCACTGGGGAGGGGCGCGAGAAGATCACCATCCGCCATCTGCTGCTGCATACGTCTGGCCTCCAGGTGAACCTGAATGGCTCTAGGGAGCCGCGTGCGCACAGTTGGGAGGAGGCTCGTGCATTGGCGTGCCGCGAGAAGCCGGTGTTTGAGCCGGGCAGCGCCTTTTCTTACAGCAGCACGGGCAGCATGGTGCTGGGCTTCGCCATCGAAAAGGTGACAGGGCACCGCTTCGATGAGTTTTGCACAGCGGAGGTCTTCAAGCCGCTGGACATGAACGACACGGTGTTCCGTCCAGACGGTGATCGTCTGAAGCGCGTCGCTCCGACCGACTTCCCGGTGCGCGGCGCGGTGAATGACACTGTGGCACGCGAGATGGGCGGTGTGGCCGCACACGCATCGCTTTTCACCACGACGGCTGATGTGGCGCGCTTCGCCCGGATGATGCTCAACGGCGGTGAACTCGATGGAGTGCGCGTCTTCAAAGCAGAGACGATCAAGCTCATGACCAGTGTGCAGAGTCCGCGCGGTCTGTGCAGCCCGGAGGCGAAGAACCTGCCGGTGCAGCGTGGGCTGGGCTGGGACATCCACACGCCCTACCGCACGCCGCCGCACGACTACACGCTGGCGCGCGGCGCGCTCTTCCCGCTCGGTAGCTTCGGGCACACCGGCTGGACGGGGCAGATGCTGTGGATTGATCCGTTCTCGAAGACGTTTGTGATCTTCCTGTGCAATCGCTACGGCACGCAGGTCAAAGACACACGCCCGGCGGTCTATCAACTGCACCATCGCATCTCCACACTGGCAGCGGAGGCGGTGAAGGATTTCAGTTTCACCAAAGCCGCGCCGCATTCCACGCCGGGCGGTGTTGCGTCATTCACCAACAGCCTCGGCATGAAGTTTGTGCCGTTGCCGGGAACGCGCACGCTGATGTGCGTGCATGAGACCCGCCGCGCCGACTACGCCGCCTATGCCGCCACGAATCCGCAAGCCGATCCGTCATGGCAGGATGCGAAGCTCAGCAGCCTCTCCGCCAAAGCAGGCGACGATCACCCCGTGGTGAATGTGAGTTGGGACGATGCGAAGGCTTTTTGTACCTGGTTGAGTCTGAAAGAAGGCCGCACTTATCGCCTGCCGACAGATCGCGAGTGGAGCATCGCCGTCGGCATCGGCGCACAGGAAGCGGGCGAGGCCACGCCGGAGAAACTCAGCGGCAAGGTGAAGGGCGTGTATCCCTGGGGCACCGCATGGCCGCCGACGAAGGGAGCGGGCAACTATGCTGATAGCGATTGCCGGAAACAACTGCCGAGGGAGAAGATCATCGAAAGCTACACGGATGGTTTCGCCATCACCGCGCCGGTGATGAGCTTCCCGCCCAACGCGCTCGGCCTTTATGATGTCGGCGGCAGCGTGTGGGAGTGGTGTGAGGACTTTTACAACGAGGCGCGAAAGGATCACGTCCTGCGCGGTGCCTCGTGGGGCAGCAGCGCACTCACGCCGCTGCTCTCCTCCTTCCGTGGCAACCAACCCTCTACCCGCCGCTGGCGCTGCGATGGTTTCCGCTGCGTGGTGGAGCCGTAGTGCATCTGCGCAGCCCGCCTTGTAGAGTGCCCTCCGCATGAAACACCTCCTCCCATCCCTTCTGCTCGTTTCGAGTTGCTTGGCTGCTTCACCAGACGCGGAGCTGGCGGAGGCTCTGAAGGCCGCGCAGTGGGAGAGCGAGCTACGCCTCGACCTCCAGCGCCCCATCGACCTGCGGCTGGCGAAGATCGAAGCGGGTGACATCACGCAATGCGGTCTCTTCAGCGGCCAGACGCATCTCGTGCGCAGCGCGGGCGAAATCAGCCGTCTCTCGGCCAGGCTGGCTCCAGGTGACCAGCTCGTGCTCGCCGCCGGGGAGTGGAAAGACGCGCGCTTCACCTTCGAAGGCCGCGGCACGATGGACGCGCCGGTTTTGATCCGGCCGGAGAAGCCCGGTAGTGTCATTTTCACCGGCGCATCCTCCGTGTGCATTTTTGGCGGGCATTTGATTGTGCATGATCTCGCCTTTCGTCAGGTCAGCTCCGCGAAAGACAACGTGGTGGTCTTCGCCGTCGGCAATGGCGCGGCGAAACCGGCCGATCACTGCCTCTTCCACCGGCTGCGCTTTGAGGACTGCGGCTCCGCCAATGAGGAGGAGCGTCCAAAGCTGCATCTCTGGCTCATGTCGATGCACGGCAGCGGCAACACGGTGGCGGGCTGCACGTTTCGCGGGCTCAAAAACATCGGCCAGATGCTCGGCGCGGCGGAGCTGCCTGCCGGGGGTTTGCAGCAGCTTCATGTGCTCAACAACCACTTCATCGACAGGCCGCATGTGGATCATCAAAACGGCTACGAGGTCATCCAGATCGGTTGGAGTGGCGAGCGGGCGCGCCCCGCTGGCTCCCTCATCCAGGGAAACACCTTTGAGCGTTGCGATGGTGAGAACGAGCTCATCACCCTCAAAGCCTCCGACATCGTCGTGCGTGACAACCGCTTCATCGCCAGCCAGGGCGTGCTCTGTGTGCGCACCGGCCGCCGCGTGCTCGTGCAGGGTAATGTCTTCGACGGCCAGGGCCGCGAGAACACCGGCGGCGTGCGTTTGCAGGGGGACGGCCACATCCTTGTGGGCAACACCTTCCGCGATCTGGGGAAACCCAGGGACTACTACCACTGGCCCGTCTCGCTGATGGCCGCCGACCTCGAAACCTACGGCGAGAGCGACCGGCTCGGAGGCTACGGTCGCGCCCACGACATCCTCATCACGCGCAACCGCTTCGAGCGTTGTGAGAAGCGCATCGCAGCGGGCATCTACCACGGCAAAGAGTATCCGCTGCTGCCCAGGAACATCGTCGTGCGCGGCAATGTCTTCATCGGCATGGGAGAGGGCGGCGCGTTTGATTTCATCTCCGCGGACCCTGGCGGCGCGCTGCGTGCGGAGCTGCATGAAGCAGGCAATGAATGCCTCCGGCGGTAGGACTTCCGCCGCTTGTTCCAAGCCCAAACTCAAGCGGCGGGGACGCCGCTTCTACATGCCCGTCACGTGACGGTCTCCGATGTTATCAACGCGGTATTTGATTGCAACCTGGAGGGAGTGACCACCTCATAGCGTTCATACTGCTCCGATGAAAAACATCCTTCTCCTCCTCGCCCTCGCCAGTCCGGTGTCTGCTCTCACATTGCTGGATGCGGGGAAGTCGGACTACCAGATCGCCGTGCCGGACAAGCTGGAGACGCAGGCGCTCACGGATGGGCTGGCGCAAACAGCGCGACTGCTGCAGACGGCGCTCAAGGCGAATGGCGCGGCGGTCGAAGTCGTGCCTGAAAGCCAGCGCGATGCTGCGAGGCCGGCGCTGCTGCTCGGAGACACCCGTTTTGCCCGAGAGCATGGCATCGATGTCACGAAGCTGCGTGACTGGAGCTATGTGCAGCGCGTGATCGGCAGGGACATCGTCATCGCCGGGCACGATCATCCGGCCCGCGCCCCGGCGGACAATCCGCGCAGGCCAAACTGGGACCGCCTTGGGACGGCGAAGGCGGCGGTGGATTTTGCTCGGGAGTTCTTGGGCGTGCGCTTCCTCGCGCCCGAACTGCCCGGCTACACGCCGGTGAGCGGTGCGGCGAGGATTGACCTGCTCGCCACGCCCGCGATCGAGTTTCTTCGCCTGACCACGATCAGCGTGCCGGATTCGCTGAACGTGAGCAAAATGCCCATGCTGCGCTTGAACAGCGCGCATCCGGCGGGCGGTTCGTTTTACGATCTCGCGCACAACCGCTTCCCGCGCGTGGATGAGCAGTTCGGCGGCCACACCTGGGAGCGTGCGGTGCCGGTGGAGTTGTTTGCGCAGCACCCGGAGTATTTCGCGCTCATCAGCGGTTCGCGGCTGAAGCCGGAGAGCGGGCGGGCGCAGTATTGCCTCTCGAATTCCGAGGTTCAGGAGCGCATCTACCGCGATCTGGCGTCGTTTTTCGACCGCGGCTATGCCAGCGTCGATCTCGGCCAGCCGGACGGCTTCCGCGAGTGCCAGTGCGAGAAGTGCGCCGCGCTCTACGGCACCGGCAAGGACTGGAGCGAGAAGATTTGGATCTTCAACCGCACCATTGCCGAGCGCCTGGAGAAGTCGCATCCGGGCCATCAAGTCTCGATGATGAGCTACATCCTAACCGCGCCGCCGCCGAAAACGTTCACAAAATTTCCCGCGAACACCTGCGTGATGCTCACCGGCACAAACGAGGAGGACATCGCGCCATGGTGCGGCATCGACGTGCCGTGCGGTTTCACCGGCTACGTCTATAACTGGTGCCCGAACCTCGGCACACGCTACACACCGATGCGCACGCCCGGTTTCATTGAGCTGCAAGTGCGGCGGCTCGCGGCGGCAAAGGTACAGGCGCTCTACCGCGACGGCCCCGGGCAGCTCTTCGGCCTCGAAGGCCCGGTGTATTACACCATGGGCCGCATGTTCGACGACCCGCTCGTGAACCACGCCAAAGACCTTATTCCCGAGTATTGCGATGCCGCATTCCCGGACAAGAGCATCGCCTTTTACATGCGAGCGTTCTACGACGAGCTCTACCACGCCATCGCGCTCTACTCCGACCACCTTGGCACCCGCGACGACGTGTGGACCTACAAACCGTTGCCCACTGACACGCGCGGGCGCAAAACCGTGCAGGATCCCTTTCAGCTCGTCGCCTTCCTCTACACGCCGCGCACACTCGCTGCGTTGGAGGGCCACCTCGCGCAGTCGGAAAAGCTCGCCCGCACGCCGAAGATCAAATCGCGCCTGGCCCTCGTCCGCGCCGAGTTCGACTGGGTGAAGCACTTCGCCCGCGTCGTGCATTTGCACCAAGCATGGCAGCTCATGCCTGATGCCGACTCCATGAACCGCCTGCTCGACGCCATCGACGCACGCGACGCCTTCATCGCCACGCTCTATGCTAAAGGGCATCAAAAGGAGTGGAACCATGTGCTCTTCCCGTTCCCCGGCCATGATGAAAAACACCTGCGCCTCGCGCACGACGGCTATCAGGAGCCGTATGCCGCCACCTGTTTCAACTGGGACACGAAAGCCATGCGCAGCGCACCGCCTGCGGGCTTGAAAAAACTCCGCGTCGCCAAAACGACCGCCAAACTCACGCTCGACTCACCCGAGTGGCAAAACGCCGTCGCGCATGATCTCACGCTCATCCCGCCGCTGCACACGCTGCCGCGCAAGACCACCTTCCGCCTCCTCTACGACGAAAAAGCCATCCACCTCCGCGCCGAGGCTGAACTTGGCGACGCGGCGACTTTTCCCGCCTTCAACCGCGACCGCCTCCTGACCAATCAAGAAGCCCTCGACGTGTATCTGGCCCCGCAACCCGGGCAGCCGCTCTTTTACCGCCTCACGCAGGGCGTGAATGCCGCATCGAAATACGACGCGCTCAACGGTTGCATCACCGACGTGATGGACCCGCGCCACGGCAAGGACGACCCCACCTGGAACGGCGACTGGAGCAGCGAAACCCGTGTCGATGCCGCGCACAAACGCTGGTATGCTCATCTAGTCATCCCCTTCGCCACACTCGGCGTCGAGGCACCCGCGCCAGGCATCACTTGGCGTGCGAATTTCGGACGCAACCACGCCCTGCCGCGCGAAACTGTGGACCGCGCTATCTGGTCCTCCGCCCTTACCAGCACCAGCATGGACGACACCGGCGTGATGGGCGAGATCACTTTTGACTGACGGAGTGGGGCGGGTTCAGAGGTTGCTCCATCCTCATTCAATCAGAGAACAGCCCCATACCGAAAGAATGCGAACCACGAAGAACACACACCGAACTATCCAGCGGCATGAACGTGGTCGCAGATTGGCCCGGGGCTGGCGTGAAGAAGCTGCCTTAGGGGACACACGCGGACGATTTTCAAACCCTTCGCCGCCGGGGGACAGAAACTCGATGTCGTGCTCATCGAGGGCTGCGCTTTCAAAGACATGGCCGGGGACAAGGTCTATGGCATCTCCATCGGAACATGTCGTGCGCGGCAATGTCTTCATCGGCATGGGAGAGGGCGGCGCGTTTGATTTCATCTCCGCGGACCCTGGCGGCGCGCTGCGTGCGGAGCTGCATGAAGCAGGCAATGAATGCCTCCGGCGGTAGGACTCCCGCCACTTGTTTCAAGCCCAAACTCAAGCGGCGGGGACGCCGCTTCTACATGCCCGTCACCGCGCAGATCAGCCATGGACTTGTCAGGATGCTGGGGCCGTTTACGCAGCAACTGAAGGATGTTATGAACAAGCTCGACGAGTTCATCAGCGTGCTGTGGCGGTAGAGCCGGGCAGGAGATGAAAAGAATGCAACCATGGGAGGGCAGGTGTGTTTACCCAGCCGCCATGAAGCACGCACGCATCCTCCACCTCCTACTCATCCTCCCCCTGGCCGCAGCCGCCCAGGAGGCCACGTCACAAAACAACGAGCGACTGCGCAAGGCTCTGGAGCAGCACCCTGCGGCTGATACGGACAAGGACGGCATCCTCACCATGAAGGAAGGCCGGGCGTTCATGGCTAGACGAGGGGGAAAGTCGGCTGCCGCCAAGGACACTCCGGCCGCCACGATGAAGGATGTGCGCTACGGGCCGCATGAGCGCAACGTGCTGGACTTCTGGAAGGCACCCTCGACCACTCCAGCGCCGATTGTGTTCTACATCCACGGTGGTGGCTTCGTTGCTGGCGATAAATCGCAGGCCAGTGGAAACGTCATTCAGCAATGTCTCGCCGCAGGTGTCTCCTTCGCCGCGATCAACTACCGTTACCGCACCCAGGCACCACTCCAGGACGTGCTGCGTGATTGTGCGCGTGCGGTGCAGTTCGTGCGTTCCAAGGCGACGGAGTGGAATGTGGACAAGACACGGGTGGCGTCCTACGGCGGCTCGGCGGGCGCGGGCACGTCGCTATGGCTGGCCTTTCATCCTGACCTGGCCGATCCGTCCAGTGCCGATCCCGTGCTGCGAGAATCCTCGCGTCTCACTGCCGCCGGTGCCCTGAGCCCGCAGGCCACTTACAAGACGCAGGAGTGGGAGAGCTTTCTGGGGCCTTTCAATCCCGCCTGGATCTCCGGGGAGAAGGATCTCGTCGCCGCGCGGGAGGAGCCTGCGGATGAGGCCGAGCGTCGGGTGCTCAACGATCTGAGCATGTTGCAGCTCATCTCCAAGGATGATCCGCCGGTGTTCCTCCAGAATGGCAGGCCGGATGGCCCGGCGGTGGACCGCAGCCACTATGTGCACCATCCCGGCCATGTGCGTGCCTTGAAGAAACGCTGTGATGAGGAGGGCGTCCCCGCGACGGTCTTCTTCACGCAGGCGGAGCCGCGGAGCACGGGGGAGCCGCTGGATGCGTTGTGCGCGTTTTTCTTCACACAATTCAAGCTCAACAACGCGGCGAAATGAATCCACCGCGTCCCAGCTTCACCAGTTGGCAGTACGACGGTAAGGTGCCCGTGCTTTACTTCGACGCGTTGATCTTGGTGAAGTAGGCGTCGAACGCCTTCGCGAGTCCTTCGCCGAAAGTCACCCAGTGTCTGCCCATCGCGGGCTGCTTCAAGCCTGCGATGTGGTTGCAGTTGAACTCCAGGATCACGGCGTCGATGCGGAAGCGTTGGAACCAGCCTTCGCCGAGCGTGCCTGGATTGTGAAACGAGGGCTTTGTGGAGCCGACAGTGAACCAGGTGTGGTCACGCAGGCACTGCTCGAAGGTGGCCATGCGTGCGAGATACTCATCGATGTCAGGTGTGTCCGGGCGGCTGATGTGCAGCATGCCGTTACCATCGTTGTGCAGATCCATCGCAAAGGTTGGACGACGCCCGGCTTTGATCTCGCCTTCCAGCCAGTTTTCGAGCGCGGCGTTCTCGGGCGCATGGTTCGGATCGGCAGGCTTGTCCCACTTGCGGTTCAAATCCCAGCCTTGGCTGTTGAAGCGTGTGCCGCCGCGCGCGACGCCGTCTTTGTTCGCCATCGGCAGGATGCAGAGGTTGTAGAGCGCGAGGGATGCCTTCGCGTCTGCGTCGCCTTTAAGCAGGCGATGCACGAGTCCTTCGACGACCCAGTTGCCAACGGGTTCCCAGGGGTGGGCGCGAGCGCGGATGAAGACATGGTTCCGTGCGTCGTCACTGCCCACGCGGATGATCTCGATGTCACGTCCTTGCACCGTCTTACCGATGGGGCTGATGCGCACGAGTGGGCTCGTCTTGATCTCCTCCATGAAGCGGTTCAAGTCCGATACGCGGTATGGCTCCGCGCGCGCGACAAAGAGCGATGGGCCGGGCATCTCCAACGTGACGCGCACGCGGCCTTCCTGTGGTGAATCGGTGGGCACCGGAGCCCAGCTTCTGCCATCCTGCGACACGACGACCTGCTTGATCTCCTTTCCGACTGAGCCGTGTTTGCCGTTCCAGACATTGTCGAGGTTTTTGAATTCCAGTGTGAGCTTTCTACCCTTTGCCGCTTGGATGCGGAAATGGAAGTGACCTGCCGCACGGTTTGGCGCGGCGCGTTCCTGATCGTAAAGCAGGTGGATGACCACCGTGCCATCCTCGGCGAACTCATACCAGAGCGGCGAAGCATTCTCGAAGCTCGTGTCGATGTAATCGATGGGTGGCGACGGCGGTGGAGGCTGTGCAGGTGCGTCGGCTGCGAAGACAGACATTGCTGCGGGCAGTGCGACTAGGAGGAGCGAGGTGAGGCGTGGCATGGCATGGTCAGCTAAAACAAGAGATGCTTCAGGTGCAGCGTGGTTTCGGGGGATGGAGCGAGAAGGGTCGTGTGTGTGCCCTAGTTCTTCAGTGTCATTCAGAGAGCACGCTATTTTGCTGATCCATCGTCTGCTAGAATTTTCACCAGTGGCTTGCCGATGGAGCCGGCGGGCTCGTTCATGCGCAGCGCGGCGCAGAGAGTGGGGGCGATGTCGGTGATGTTGAACTCATCTGCATAACGTCCGGGTTTGAATCCTGCGCCGAAGAACATCACGGGGATGTGCGTGTCGTAGGAGAATGCGGCTCCGTGCGTCGTGCCGCTCTTGCCGCCGCTAGAGATGGCGAAGGGTTTGAACATCAGCAACACATCGCCACTGCGCTCGGCGTTGAAGCCGAGGAACGCACGCTGCCCGAACGGTCCGGGAGCGCGCCCATCCAGGAGCTGCGCGCGGCTGTAGGCTGCATGGAATTTTCCTGTGGAGATGGCCCATTCGCGGATAAAGCCAGCGACATCCTCGGGAGAAAGCTGTTTCTCCCGCAGCACGTCGTGGTTGAAATAGAGATTGCCGTCCACAATGCGCGGTGTGAGCAGATAGCGACCGGGCCCGAAGCGCTCGTTGAGCTTGTCCATCAGTTCCGCGACGAGCGGGACGGTGTCCACGCGCTGGGCATCGAGTCCTTGCTCGGCTGCGAACTCGGGAGTGGGCATCACACCATGATCGGCGGTCAGCATGATCGTTACGTTTGCAAGGCCGAATTTTTTGTCGAGCTGCGAGAAGAGGCTGTCGAGCTCGCGGTCGAGCCGCAGTGTCATATCCTGTACTTCCTGGGAGTAAGGGCCGAAACGGTGGCCTGCGGCGTCGATGGAGGAGAAGGAGATGGTGAGCATATCCGGCTGCGGGCCGGTGCCGAGGTGTTCCCCCTCAATAGCGGCCAGCGCGAATGCCGCAAGCAACTGGTTGCCGAACGGAGTGGGGACGATGTTTTCAAAGCCGCCTGCAGACGGGTTGATCGTGTGGTCGAAGACGGGGGCTTTTTCGCCAGAGAGCGTGCCTTCTCCCGGCGCATCGTCCGGCCATGCGTAGGCCTTTGGATCGAGTAGCCGCTTCCATGTCTGGCCCACATACGAGGCCGGGAGTTTACGTTCGTTGAACGCCGTCACCCACGCAGGCAGTTCCTTCATATAGTAGGTGCTGGTGATGAAGCAGCCGCTGGCCGAATCAAACCAGTAGGCACCCGTTGGTTTTTTGCCTGCTGGTAGAATGGCACCACGGTCCTTGTGCGAGATGCCGACGACTTTCGATTGGTAACGCAGCCGGAGTTCGTCGGCGAGATTGTCGCCGATGAAATTGCGCGGAGAGCGTTTGCCGACCGCGCCGGTAGCGCCCACGCCTTCAACATCGGGATCACTCACGCAATTGACTGTCTTGCGTGTGAGTTTGTCGAACCAGTCGTTGGAGATGATGCCGTGGATGGCGGGGGTGCTTCCGCTGAGGAAGCTGGCGTGGCCAGGGCCGGTGATCGTGGGCAGGTAGTTGTAGTGAGCGAAGGTGAGGAACGCGCCTTTGTCCGTGAGTAAGCGGAGGCCGCGGGGAGCGAACTGGTCGTGAAAACGTTCGAGGTAATCGTAGCGGAGCTGATCGACGAGGATCGCCACGACGAGTTTCGGCTGAACGGCAGGAGCGGCCCAGACGGTGCCCATTGAGATTAACGATGCGAGGAGGATGTTGCGGGTTTTCATGTGAACTGATGGCGGGAACGATGACGGGGTAGAGTAGGCAGCGGAGGCACTGCGCGAGCAGAAGGGGCTGCACGCGGTGGCCACTATCCGCGTGGGTTTTTAGCGGCAGGAGGAGGCGCTGATCGCCTCGACGACGGTTTTGACGCCCAGTGGTGATTTGTCGGTGAACGGGCCGTCGGCGCTGCCCTTAGGCCAAGTGGCGGGATCGGCATACTGGCCGTCATCTTTGTAGAGCTTCTGCAGGCGCGAGATCTCCGATTTCAAATCTGAAAAGAGCTTGGCGACCTCCGGCCTCGTCGCCTCCTCGTTAGAATAGAGAAGATTGTGCTGCTCACCTGGATCCTTGATCAGATCGAAGAGCTCATACGCTTCTTTCTTCCAATAATAGATGAGCTTGTGCGTGGCAGTGCGCACTCCGAGATGGGCGCGGGTGTTGTGATGTCCTGGATCGTGATAGTAGCGGTAGTAGAGCGAAGAGCGCCAGTCTGCAGGTGCCTCACCGCGAAGCAGCGGCGCGAGTGAACGGCCCTGCATGGAGTCGGGGATCGCCAATCCGGCCAGGTCGAGGAAGGTGGGTGCCCAGTCGATATTCGCGACAAACTGCTCTGGTGTGCTGCCGGGCTTGATGCCTGGCCCGCGCACCATGAGGGGAACACGCAAACCCGGCTCATACATGAAGCGTTTGTCATAGAGGCCGAGGTCTCCGAGGAACCAGCCATTGTCGGAGGCGTAGAAGACATAGGTGTTCTTGGAGAGACCGGCCTGGTCGAGGTAGTCGAGCACTTTCCCCACTGAGTCATCCACGCCCTGTACGCAGGCGAGATAGTCACGCATGTAGTGTTGATACTTCCATTTGACCAGTTCCTGGCCGCTGAGCGCCTTGCCATCCACGATCACTTCCATCGGCTTGGTGTTCAGCCATTGATTCAGCGCAGGGCCCTTCAAATCTGTGGGCGGCTTGAGTTTCAGGTCGCGCCGCGTCAGATCCTTCGCGACGGTCTGCTGATTCTCTGGCAGTGCTGCAGGTCGCGTTTCGTAGCGGTCCCAGAGCGTGTCGGGCTCAGGAATAACCTTGTCCTTGAACAACGCCTTGTTGCGCTCGTCAGGCTCCCACGCACGATGTGGTGCCTTCTGGTGCAGCATGAGAAAGAACGGCTTGCCTTTTGGACGCGTCTTCAACCATTCGATCCCGAGTTCGCCGGTGATCTCGGTGCAGTGTCCTTCGATGGTGAGCTTGTGTCCAGGTATGAGAAAGGAGGGATTTTGGTAAACGCCCTGTCCAGGAAGGATGATCCAGCGATCAAAGCCGGTCGGGTCCGATCCCAGATGCCATTTCCCGATGACGCCGGTATGGTAGCCGCCCGCCTGGAGGTGCTTTGCCACGTTATCGCGTGAGCCATCGAACCGGTTGAAGACAGGCACTGCATTGCGATGTGAATACTGGCCCGTCAGCAGTGTGGCACGGCTGGGAGTGCAGATGGAATTGGTGACAAACGAATGGGTGAAACGCGCGCCTTCATTGGCGATGCGGTCGAGGTTTGGTGTCTGGTTGACTTTCGATCCGTAGGCCGAGATCGCGTGCTGCGCATGATCGTCGGAGAAGATGAAGAGGATGTTTGGTCTCTCAGTCGGCGCGCTGTGAAGAAGTCCGGCATCTGCGCAGACATATACGGACAGAATGAGGAGAAAGCAGGGAAGGCGGCTCATGAAGGGAGGAAACATGAAGTTGGGAGGAATAGGGCCAAGGTTGAAAGGCACTCGGCTGAGGCTTCTTTCATGCGATTGACGCTGGCTTCTTAGTGCACAGCGAAGGGTGCATCTTACTCCGGCCTTTTCTGCGCGAGCGTGGCGATCTCTTCCTTAGTGAGTGCACGGCGGTGGATTTGTAGGTCGGCGAGCTGGCCGTTGAAGGGGCCGTTCATGCCTGTGCCTAGGCGCAGCGGCGCTGCGGAATCGAGATTCCAGGTGGAGGCGTCGAATCCCGGGCTTTCCGTGACGGCTTTACCATCGACATGCAGAGTGAGTTTGTTCGGGGTCTTCACGGCGGTGATGTGATGCCATCCCGCAGGCAGTGTGTGATCCCAGGCCACTTGCCGTCCTTGCCTGGCGGCCCAGATTTTTCCAGAGGGTAGCGTGCTGCAAAAGACCTCACCGCCATGCTCGGCCATCGTCCACGCACGGCGATACTCCACCTCTGGCGTGAGATCGAGCCGCTGCCAGAGCGACCATTTGCCTGCGCCATCATAGGCATAGACTTGTCCGAGCGGCAGCGTGCCGCCGATGAGGCGACCGTTATGCACCATCATGCCCATGACCTCCAGTTCCTCGCCGAGTCGGCCGATGTCCGTCCAGCGGTCCACGTCCTCAAAACGAAACACGCGACCACTGCGCCATGTGGCCACATGCAGGCCGCCGTCATAATTGGCGAATGCGTAGGTCTGTGTGTTGTCACCGACGAGGCCACAACTCGTCCACGACTTGCCATCAAACCGATGCACATAGCCACCATCGTAGCTGCTGGCATAGAGGAAACCGTCATGCACCGTGAGAGACACGACGCGATGCGGGCCTAGCTCTTTCGTTTTGAAGTTTGGGCCGATCGCATTTGGCAGTCGTGTCCACTGTGTGCCGCCTTCATAGCGGAAGAAGCCTGCGGGCTGGTAGAGTGATGAGGCATACAATCGTCCCTGATAAACGACGAGTCCGCCCACCATCTCCGTGTCTGGTAGTTGCCCACAGTCGCTCCATTTCGTGTCGCCATCGTAACGAAAAACGTGCCCGCCTAGCTTGGCGTTCCCCGATTCCTTCAAGTGCGATCCCGCTAGGCGGTACTTACCCGTCCCTGCATACAGGGCACCTTCATGGGTGGCGAGCGCGGTGACGGCATTGCTGCCATCGAGTGTGCCGCAGTCCGCCCAGCGCTCACCGCCTTCATAGCGGTACACATGGCCGGTGTCACCTTCGCCCGGCTCGCAAGTGCCTGCATACAAAGCGCCCTCGTGTGTCGTCAATGCGAAGGCCAGCAGCGCTTTGCCTGGGCGTCCGCAGTCACGCCACGCACTGGGCTTGTCATCGTCGATACCGAACTGCAAATGCCGCCAATTCGCTACGCTGGTAGTGACTCCTGGATTGCACTTCAGTGTGAGATGAAAACCGCGTCGCTTCTCCGCATCGTATTGGCTCAGCAAGTCGCCCGTGATGCGATCCGTCGCATCCCCACGCGCCCACACGGCGATGGAAAAATCCCCAGTGCCGAGCTTCGGTGCCTGATCCGCCGGAATGATGAGCGGCTGATCCACTCGCGCCCATTTCTGCGGCACGGGCTCGGCGGCATGCGCGGAGGAAATCCACGCGGTGGTCAGGACAAAGACACAATAGAGGGGCAGGGATGAGGCGCGCATGGGTTGGGAGGAGATGATAAGCCTTACGAACTGCGGGCGCTCATTTTGTCGGCGCACTGTAAGATGGATGATCTGCGAGCCCATCTGCCTCACTCTCGGATCGGGTCATTCTTTCTCGCACACAATTCTGAATCCCACGCTGTCGAGATGAATGTGATGAGGGTCTGGGCCGCGGAAGGAGGCGAGGAGACGTTTTTCACCACCTGTGCGGAAGGCACCGCCGCGCACGATGCGCAGCGAGTTCTTGGGCGGATCATACCAGCCTTCGACCCACTCCCACACGTTGCCGGCGAAATCGGAGAGGCCGTTAGCATGCGCAGGATAACTGCCGACGCTCGCGGTGTCAGAGTGGCCGTCCCTGATCTCCAGCCACTTCGCGTCGTAATTCTCGCCGTATTTCTTGCCGAATGTCCTATCACAGAAATTTCCGACATCTCCGGTCAGTGGTCGCGAGCCCCAGTGGTGACGGCCTGTGCTAGGCGGTTGTCGCACGGGAGGGATATCCGGATTTTCCTTCAAGCCCGCCATCAAGCTCCACTCCGAGTCCGTCGGCAGGCGGTATTTGCGTCCTTCTTTCTTGCCCAGCCACTCACAGAACGCCTTCGCCTCATCAAAGTTCACATTCACCGCAGGATGATCCGGTGTTTGCGGGAAATTCGGCTTCTCCCAGTCTGTGCCCGTCGCGGCAGCGAAGACCGCATAATCTTTCACTCGCGTTTCAAAACGACAGACCAATAAGCCGATGCTCGGCATGCGCACAAATGGCATGCCGAGGCTGTTGGTGAAAGCCGTGTCCACTTCCCGCATCTGTGGGCTGATGCAATGCACTAGGCACAGAAGGGGGAGGAGTTGGAGCACGCGCAGCATGGGTCACTTCGCAGCGGGGGCTGGCTTCCATTGCCAAGTCTCGTCGAAGAATCCAGCGTCAGCGATGCCGCCGGGTGCCTGGCTGGTCTTCGGCTTGGTGAGATCGATCACGGCCCAGTCCGGCAGCTTCGCTACCTGGCGGGCGTTGTTGAGGTAGTCGTACTCGCGGTAAGTGAAGCTACTGTTAATGACGACATACTTCGCCGGATTGAGTGGGTTTGGATAGATCAACACAGGCGCGTTGGTCGCCGCGTCGTAGGTTTTGCCATTGGCGACGAGCTTTTCCTTCGACCATTGGAGCGGCAACTTGTCAGCGATCTTTGCGAGCACCGCGTTGCTCTGCGGATCACCCCAGAGTACTAGATTGTTCGCGGCGATGTCGGCATCGCTGACAGCGGTGTCATCCTTCGTCGGCGCATCGCCTCGGAACTGTCTGCGCCATTCAAACTGCGCACGTTCGAGTTCCGCCTTGGCCCATCCGTCCACTTTTTCATTCCACCCGGCCTTCGTCGGTTTCACAAAGAGAAACTTGTCCATGAACGCGTCATCCACCGGGCCGGACAGCCCGTGTTTCTTCACGAGCTTGCCGTCATCTTCGTTTCCGAGGGATTGCGCCCACTTGCTGTTCTTGAGCTCAAAGTGTACCAGCCAGGAGCGGTCAAGGCGCGGGCGGGTGACCTCCAGCGGCTGACCGTCGATGATCACCGTGGGCTTGCGCAGCAGCGAAAGCGGACAATGACCGGCGGGCATGTCGAGCGTGAATGCCCTGATGTTCTGCAGTTTGATCGTGACTTCCGACATGCCGGTGACGTGCGCGTGGATGCGCCCGCGCTCCCAATGCTCCTCCAGCCTGTCTGCGACAACCCAGTGCATGCGGTTGTAGCGCAGGAACCAGGTGGAGAGATGCACTTCCAGTGGCGCACGTTCGCGCCCCATCGACGCGATGCTGGCGAGGCGCTTCTCGATCTCGACGAGAGAGTCGGGATGAATCTTGTGTGCGGTCTGCGGACCGATGATGTGCAGCAGATCGACATGCTCGCCGCGCAATGCTTGCTCCATCATATCGGCGGCCTGCTTCTGTTTGTCGATCTCCCCGCTGTAGGCCACCGTGGGGCAGTTTTCGAGATTCAGAGCGTTATCCGTGGCATTATACCAATGCCAGAGCTTCTTCTGATACCACGGTGCGCCGCTGACATCCTCGTTCTGGAAGCCGCCGAGAAATTCCGGCGTCTCGGAGAAACCCGCGCCCGGATTTGCCGCGCACCACTTTTCTGCGTAGTTCACCGCGAACTGCCACGCCGCCGCGCCACCCATGCTGAAGCCGCGCACGATCACGCGGTCTTCGTCGATGGCATAAAACTTATTCGCGTGGTCGATGGCTTCGAGTAGATCGATCTCGCCAGCGAACTTGTTCGCGCAGCAGTAGCGACCGTAGGGATGCAGCACGAGCGCACCTTTCGGCGCGATCTGTCCGGTCTGCTTGCGACGCTGGTCGAGGAATGACAGCTCGCTCAATGTCTCGCCGCGTCCATGGCACCAGATGTCGAGACGTGACGGGGCGCCGACGTAGCTTTCCGGGATCACCATGCCGTAAGGCTGCACGGAGCCGTCGATCTTCGAGCGATAGCCGCGCACCACGAGGCCCTTCTGCTTCGTCCACGGCGTCTGACCGTTTTTGAACGCTTCCGCACGTTGCAGGCCCTCGGCGATCAATTCGTCGGCGCTTTTCAACTCGGGCAGCTTGTGAACCTCGTTATAGCGTAGCGCCCAATCGACCGCCTTGTGATAAATCTCAAGATCGGGCAGCAAATCCGCCAGTTGCCGGTTTTTCGCCTGCGCTTTGGCCGCTCCGTCGATGGCGGTGCGCAATTTCGCCAGCCCTTCGGTCAGGCGCGCACGATCTGCATCAGGCACGGCCACTCCCGGCGGGGGAATGGGGCGCACATTGCCTGCGAGGTTGTCTTTGGGGCCGTCGGCGAAAACGGACGAGGCGAGCAGAAGGGGAAGAACGAGGCGATTCATGGTTGGGTGTATAAAGAAAGGCGGTGGAGCTTATCTCTTGCGTCTGGGTTTGGGTTTCGCAGCAGAGAGCAGCGGCACATGATGAATTTCAAAAGGTGCGCTGGTGGCGCTGTCGAACTCGGCGGCAGCTTCCAAACCCGCGCGTGCAATTTCCTCCGCCGTCTTGCCTTTGTCATACGCGACCTGCATCGCCCCAAGCGCATAGTCGCGCCCTGAGCCTGCTGCCCAGAACTTGTGAAACTGCTGCGCGGAGCGATACGAATAAATCGCGAAGATGCCGTGCTGATTCGCCATCAGGCCATAAAACTGCGTTGTCTCGTATTCCTCCCCCTTGTCCGGCATCGCGGCCATGAAATACTCCGCCTTCAGCCAGTGGTGCGCATGGCGGAAGGTCTCGAAGATCATCTCGCACGAGGAGAAATCGCGTGGTCGCTCCGGATTGGCAAAGTAGCTGTTCATCACCACCAGACTGGCCGAGGTGCCGGTGAGGCCGATGAAGGTGTCGCCTATCTTGGTGATCTTCGTTTTGTTCACGACGTGTTGCGCTTTCTGCCGCAGAGAGCCGAGACAACTGAGTGTGTCAGCGCCGATGCAGGCGACGCCGTTTTTCTGGGTGACGACGATGGTGGACATAAGGGCGCATGACTAGCGGCGGCGCTGCTGGCGTGCAAGCCTGCGTCAAAACGGAATCACCGGACAACTGTGGCTGCTGAAGTCGTGTTGCGTGTTGGACCCTGGCGTGTGCAAGATCAAATCGGGCACCGGAGTGGTTTCATTGTCTGCGAGCGACCAGCTCAGCCCTTTGCAAAATCGAGACTTCCATGCGCCGCGATGCAGGATCGTATCTGCGGCACCATGGCGCAGCCACGGAAAGATTTTTTTGTGGGAGAGCGCCAGCTTGAGCGCGTCGAGATCATCCGCGATGCTGATAATGTGTAGTGGACGCATCACTTGCTTCTGTGCCGCAGCCTCGTAAGCCAAAATGGCCGAGATCGCGGCAGCGCCTGCACCAAGTCCCACATCCCAGACGATGAGTGGCTGCGTGGTCTTCTCATGAATCAGCTTCGCAAGCTGCGGAAGATCATCCTGAATCGAGGTCGGAATGATTTGAGCGGAGTCGAGCACACGGATCGAGGAGCCATGCAGCTCGTAGCGGCCGATATTATTCACCGTGGCACTTTGACCGCGTTTCGGCGGCTTCACCGGATGATCGAGGTCCTCCTCGGCCAGGATGGCACGTTTCTCGTGATAGAGCGGCAGGAAGCAGTCTTCGAGAATGCTCTGCCGCACCTCGCGCATGAGCTGGTGGTAGAAATGGATGTTGTGCTGGCCGATGAGCGTCCAGCCGAGCGTCTCCTGCGTCTTCGTGAGGTGATGCAGGTAGGCCCGCGAGTGCGTGGCGCACACCGGGCAGGTGCAGGCGGCATCCAGCGGCGTGTCCGCGAACTTGTACACGCTGCGCCTTAGCTCGACGATGCCGCGCGAGGTGAAGGCGGTGCCGCGTTTCGCCACCTGCGTGGGGATGATGCAGTCAAACATGTCCATCCCACGATGCACGGCCTCCAGCAGGTCGATGGGCATGCCCACGCCCATCAAATAACGCGGACGATCCTCCGGCAGCAGCGCGGCGGTGAGCTCGCACACGTCCTCGCGCTGATGTTTTTCCTCGCCCACGGCCAATCCGCCGATGGCGAAGCCATCAAACGGCATCGTCACCAAGCCGACGGCGCTCTCCTTCCGCAAATGCGGATACAACGCGCCCTGCACGATGGCGAAGAGCGACTGCGGCGAGTCCTCACGCGCTGCGAGACTGCGTGCGGCCCAGCGTTGCGTGACCTGAAGTGCTTTGTGCGCCGTTTTTTCATCCGCCGTGCTCGGGATGCACTGGTCCAGCACCATCATGATGTCACTGCCGATGCTGCGCTGCGTCTGAATGCTCAGCTCCGGACTCAGCAGGATGCGGCGGTTATCGACATAGCTTTGAAACACCGCGCCCTTCTCCGTCATCGACCGCGAATGAGGCAGCGAGAAAATTTGATAGCCGCCCGAGTCCGTGAGCACCGAGCCGGGCCATTTCATGAAGCGATGAATGCCGCCCATCTTCTCAAACACCTCCGGCCCCGGCCGCAGCAGCAGGTGGTAGGTGTTCGCCAGCAAAATCTGCGATCCCGAAGCCGCCAGCGACTCCGGCGTCTGCGCCTTCACCGTCGCCTGCGTGCCCACCGGCATGAACAGCGGCGTCTGAATCACCCCATGCAGCGTCCGAAACGTCGCCGCACGTGCCCGCGAGCCGCTGGCACGCGCTTGCAGTTGGAAATCGAGGCGGGAGGGAGGCATCACGCGATGTGCTCGTTCAAGGAGCGGGACTTGCCAAGTCCCGGCTTGGGATGTGGCACTTGGCAAGTGCCTCTCCTTGCCTCCACCTCAAGGCAGCAGCTCCGCCACTTTGAGCTTCAGCGGCTTCAAGGTGATGCTTTGAACCGTTTCCTTCTCCTCATGAATGCGATGATCGAGGTAGTCGCCACCTTTCGGGCGGGCAAAGACGTGCAGCACCCGCGCATTCAAATCGATCACCCAGTACTCAGGAATGCCCGCGGCGGCATAGAGGTGCTTCTTGCGACCGAGATCCTCGCGCAGGGAGGAATTGGAGACCTCGATGATGAGCAGTGTGTCATCCGGGCTTGGGTGACCGTCCTTGTAGGATTTCTGGCGCACAACCGCCAGGTCTGGCATCGGCTCGCTTCGGCTATCCAAGCGCACAGGGTGCTGGCAGCGGACACGAAACTCTGAGCCGAGCTTCTTCTGTATTTTTTGTTGAGTGTTGTCCGTGCTTTCGGCGTGTCCTGGGTCGATGGGCGGCATCATGACGATTTCTCCTTGGATGAGCTCCACGCGGTCGTCCTCTTTGAGGATGCCGATCTCGCCGAGACGGTAGTAATCCTTCACCGTGAAGCGAAACGGCTGCGGCGGCGGGATCACACGCGGCTCCTGCTGCATGACAGCAGACTGCCTGGACCTCGGCGAAACACTGCGCCGGGCGGTCTTCACGGATTTGGAGGCTAGAGCGACCATGATGGGGCGATCCTAAGTTGTCAGAACGCATGTGGCAAGAATCAAGGAGCGGGACTTGCCAAGTCCCGGCTTGGGATGTGGCACTTGGCAAGGGTGCGTCGTCGGAATGCTGTAGGCCGGATGTGTTTGGCGGAAAGCGCAGCGCAAGGTTCTCGATCTCCTTCGCCAAATGTAGGCCGGATGTGTTTGGCGGAAAGCGCAGCGCAAGGTTCTCGATCTCCTTCGCCAAACTATCCGGCGGTTTGGGGGGGGAGCATGATGGCCTTGGGCTCCGCGCACCCCTCCCAAATCCAGCCGGATAATTCGTCGCAGGCCACTTCTTGTGCTGGTGGAGTCCTGCGCGACGAACACATCCGGCCTACGACTTTCATGCCACATCATTCCGGCTACTCACCCCTCCCAATTCTAGAGATAATGGTTTTCTGGAGGGAAGGGAAGGTACCCCAGGCCCGCGTGACGGTCATGCGCAGGGTGGGGAGAGTACCCCAGGCCCGCGTGACGGTCATGCGC
>CAYQWE010000056.1:0-24140 GCA_964421275.1 uncultured Prosthecobacter sp. | reverse complement strand
GAAGACCGGAGGTCGATTGGCACACCCTGTCACCCGGCGGCGCGGGGATTTAACCCCGCACTGCACCGCCAGCCTTTACTCAAAAGCGGCGTTCGGGCTGAAGGCTGCATTCGCTCTTGCTTGATGGGTGGTGAATGGGTGGCAAAGTCGAAAACCATGCGCATTCTCTACCCCATCCTTGTTTTTGCTGCCGCGAGTCTCCACGCTACGGACAAGCTGAAAGTTCTCATCGTTGACGGACAGAACAATCATAAGTGGGACATCACCACCCCGGTGTTGAAGAACGCATTGGAGAGCAGCGGTGCCTTTATGGTGGAAGTGAGCACGACTCCTCCGAAGGGATCGACTTCGGAGGCTTGGCATGCATGGAGGCCGGAGTTCAGTAGCTACCAGGCGGTAGTGAGCAATTACAACGGCGAGCCGTGGCCGCAGGGTGTGCGCGATGCGTTCACGAGGTATGTGGCAGATGGCGGCGGTTTTGTCTCGGTGCATGCAGCGAACAATTCGTTCCCGGATTGGAAGGAATACAATGATATGATCGGTGTTGGTGGCTGGGGTGGGCGCAATGAGAAGTCGGGACCGTGGCTGTATGTGAAGGATGGAAAACTGCTCCGCGACACGAGCGCTGGAAACGGCGGTGCGCACGGTCCACAGCATGAATTCATCGTCGAAACCCAGAATCCTGATCATCCGATCACGCGTGGCTTGCCGAAACGCTGGCTGCACGCGAAAGACGAGCTGTACAGTAAGCTGCGTGGACCGGCGGAGAATGTGGATGTGCTGACGACAGCGGTTTCAGATCTCACGGGCGTGAGCGAGCCGAATAACATGGTGTTGAGCTATCACAAGGGCCGTGTGTTTCACACGACGCTGGGACATGCGGATTACTCAATGCTGGATCGTGGCTTTTACACGATCTTGCAACGCGGCACGGAATGGGTGGCGACGGGAAATGTCGAGCGCACCGCCGCAGTGCCGACGGATTTTCCAACGGAAACGGCTGTCAGCGTGGTGACGCTGGAAGGTTATCCGAAGCAAGAGGTGCCGAAGCCGAAGAAGTGAAATCAACCGTCACGCCGCCCTATGTGTGACGAGCTGCTTTGACGTCGCAGGCGATTTGGGCTTTGAGTTCGTTGAGGCCGCTGAATTTCATTTCAGGGCGAAGGAACTTGGTGAAGCGCACTTCGAGGTCTTGGCCGTAGATGTTGCCGCTCCAATCGAGGAGATGGACTTCGAGAGAGGGATCGGCGTTGTCGGTGATGGTGGGTTTGCGTCCGAGATTGGCCACGGCGGGCAGCCATTTGTCGCCAATGCGTGCTTGGGCGACATAAACGCCGAGCGGCGGCAGTTGTTCATTCTCGACCTCAACATTGGCCGTGGGAAAGCCAAGCTGACGACCGAGGCGGCGTCCTTCAATGACGGTACCGAACACAGAGTAGTCACGGCCAAGAAAACGTGCGGATGTAGCGAAATCACCGTTGGAAATGGCCTCGCGGATGAGAGTGCTGCTGATGACAGCACCGTCGATCTTCAAGGGTGGCACGCCATACACGGCAAAGCCGTGCTGCTGGCCCATTTCCATGAGGAGATGGATGTCGCCCTCGCGTTTGTGGCCAAAATTCCAGGTGTAGCCCACGGAAATGCAGCCCAATGGGCGTGCGACCCTGACGAGTTGTTCGATGAACTCGCGGGCAGGCGTTTTGGCTGTCTCTGCGGTGAATGGGCACGTCAGCAGGAAGGGGATGCCGATTTGAGAGAGTACGAGTTGCTGGTGACGCGGGCCGCAGAGCAGTTTCGGCGCTGAACCAGGGCGCAGAACATGTGCTGGATGCGGTTCAAACGTGACGACGACAGCGGTGCCGTGATGTTGGGCAGCGTGTTGCTGGGCGGCTGCGATGACTTCTTGGTGTCCGAGGTGGACGCCGTCGAAAACTCCGACTGCGAGCGCTAGGGGGCCATGGATGGAGGAGAGGGCGTCGATCGAACGAAGGGCCTGCATGGTGGCGAGCTTCAGTCTTTACCCGCAGCGCACAGAGATCGCAAGGCGAAGGGTGCCTTCGCTCGTGTGGAGGGGGATTACTTCAAGTTGCTCAGGGTGCCCCAGAATGAAGTGAGGATGCTCTTGCCGGTCAGTTTCAGGGTGCTGGAGACGGAGGTGTGGTCGGTGCCGACGAGGGTGTTCATCACTTCGCCGTAGGCGGGCATCGAGCTCCAGCCGAGGGTGATTTCTTCGTTGGAGGAGGCGGAGAGGGTGTGGTTCGTTTTCATATGATTCGTGTATTTGAGAGGTTTGAGAGTGGAGATTGAGTGAATCGCGTTTTTGAAATGGATTTGCGTATTCGTGAGTGAGAATCGAGTCACAAAAATGAGAATTACATGCCAAAGGGATGGCGAGGGCTGAAGCCAGCGTAGCTGCGGCCCTTGGTGCGCCAGCGGGGGCCTTCACCAGTGATCTGGCCGCTCGTGTCCATACGAAGACCGCAGATGGTCATGAAAACATGCTCGCCAGGCTTCACCCAGATGGTGATGAAGCGGCCGACACCTGCTTCGCCGTAGCTGGCGAACTCCTTGCTGGACAGGCAGCGGTTCAGCAATCCTGCCTTCATCAGCACATAAGAAGTGCTGCTGGAGCAGTCATAAGCGCTGTCTTCGATGTTGCGATGGCCGCCACCGCGGACGTAAGGCTTGTTCTGGAGGGTATTAGCGGCGTAAACGGCGAATTGAAGCGACTGGGGGGCGGTGGCACCGACGCTGGCGAAACGACCGTCAAAACGGATCTGGGAATTGCCGCTCATGGCAGGACGGGCTGCGGCTGCGGCACGCTGGGCTGCTGCACGCTGAGCGGCAGCTTGCTGCTGTGCATGGTAGTTGGCCCAAGCCTGGGCGTTAGCCTGCTGCTGGTAGTAGTTGGCCCAGGCTTGAGCATTGGCGGCCTGCGCCTGCTGAGCGGAGTAGTAACCTGCGGCATAATAACCATTTTGAGCTTTCGCGGTGGTGGCAGCGAGGAGGCTGGCGGCAAGGGCGAGGCGGATGATTGTTTTCATGACTGCGAGAGTGGTTCTGAATTCTGCTAGTATTTATAACAGAAATTAGAATCACAGCAAGAGTCATTTCAGAAAAAACTCATTTTTTTGTAAATTTGATAAAGTAAATGAATCAATCCAAGTATATATCATTGTATATGAATGAATTATGATAAATCATTTATGTGCAGCTCAACGTATTGTATCTTATAAATTGAGAAAACATGGTTAAATTCAATTTTTTCCGCTGATTTTTGACCTGTTTTTTCTCACACCTGCACCCGCGATCTTTCTTTCCGTAGTTTTTTATAATCCCTACCGCCTCAATATCGTTATTGAGAGTCATCCGCGATGCCCCGACCTCACATCCTCCTGTTTGAATTCGTTTTTAGCTGCCTACTGCTGACTGCATGGGCGGCTGCACAACCACTGCCGAATATGGTGCGCTATTATGATGAGGTGGGGATGCGGCACCTTGTGGTGCAAGGGGGCGGTAGCACGAAGGTGACTGTGGAGATGCGCTGGGCTGGGAACCCGGGCTCATCAGGCGTTTGGATGGGCAATGGGGAGCGGCACGATGGCTCGTTGCTCTTCGCAGCTACAGTGGATGAGGGGCAGGAACGCGGAGCCTTCTTTGTCGCCAAGGGAGAGGCGAAGCTGGAAGTGTCTTTCCGTCCCAAACAGAAGATGCCGCAGGATCCAGGCATCCTTGGAACCTATAAACATGTGAGTGAGGAGAAATACGGCCAGTTGATGAAGAAAGAATTTCAGGCCGCTGATTCCCGCCTCTCCGCCGCTTTGAAGGATGCCTCGCGCACTTGGCCTGCGCAGGACAAGGCGATGATCCTAGACTGGAAATCGGGCTGGCCGAGATTACGGGAGAACTGGATGGCTCTGGCCTATCAGAATCCCGCGCCACCCCAGCCAAAGTCTAGTGTCCTGCTGCCGTCGACTGCCCCGGAGGGGGCGACGAAGGATGCCGCCTACTGGCTCAAACTCGCGCAGGCGACGGCAATTGGTTATTTTTTCATGCAGCAGCCGCCGCCAGTGAAAAGCGAAGGTGGCTGGGAAGGGGAGTATGATGATGGTTTCGGCGGACACGCCAGCCTGCGCCGTGCAAAGGATGGCAAATTGCGTGTTTCGCTTTCATGCACACGGTATGGGGAGATGCAGGGTATGGATGTGGCGGGAGCGATTCCTGCTGAAGCGCTCAAGGCGAAAAACGGAGAGCTCATGGCGGAGGGTGTCTTCAAAGAGGACGAACCGTCCCGGGAGACTCGTGCCTCACTGCGTCGAAAAGGAGGGTTCCTGTGGATCGAAACAAAGATCACCCCGCCGTTGCCTGCGAGGTCCGCATGGTTCGATGGCATCTATCGCTGGTCGCCGGTGCCGGTGGAATGACTCACGTCTTCTTCGGCTCAGGCGTCTCTACGAACGACGCGATGGCCAGCAGCACCGCCGCGCACACCACGCAGGAGTCAGCCACATTGAATGAAGGCCACGGATGGAAGGGTGGGAAACCGAAGTCAAATTTCAGGAAATCCACCACATAACCATCAAGGAAGGTGCCTGAAAAAAGATGACCGCCCTCATGCGTGCGGAACAGACGGTCAGTGAGATTACCGAAGATGCCGGACACTAGCAGGGCCACCGCGAGGCGGCTCAGTTTACCTGGGAACAAGCCTTTGCGGTGCATTACACCGATGAACGTGAGTGCGGCGAGCGACACGCCAGTGAAGACGTAGTTTGCATACACCGTGCCGTTGAACATGCCGAAAGCCACGCCCGTGTTCGCCGCGTGATGCAGCCAGAAAATGCCGGGAATGACCTCCTGCTCGTTTTCATAGAGACGAAAGTTCGCCACGATCCAGCTCTTGGAGATCTGGTCGAGGATGTAGAGCGGCAGCGAGAGCAACAGGAAGAGGCGGATCATGAGGGAAAATGACGAATGACGAATTCAGAATGACGAAAGAATGAACAAATCCGAATGACAAATGAGCCAGATGTCTGGGAAACTCGTCATTCGTCATTCTGGTTTCGTCATTGCGAAGCGGGGACTCACGCTGGTTGCAAGACGACCTTGAGCAATCCTTCCTTGTTGTCGTAAAGACGCTTGAACCAATCGGCTCCTTGTTCGAGCGGAGCCACGGCGCTGAGCAGCGGCCCGACCTGGATGCTGCCGTCTTGGATGCGGCGGATCGCCTCGGGATATTCACCGGCGCAGGAGCAAGAGCCTTTGATCGTGATCTGGCGCGTGACGACTTCCTGCAGCGGAAAAGGCGTGCTCGGTTGCAGATTGCCGATCAGAACGACCTGTCCGCCTTTGCGCACGCAACGGATTGCAAGATCGAGCGGTGCTGCGGCACCCACGACTTCGAAGCTCGCATCGGCGCCGTCACCGCCGCAGACTTGGCGCAGGTGCATCGCGAGTCCTTCCTGCTTTGCATTGAAAACTTCTTCCGCGCCGAGCTGGCGGGCCAGTTCGAGGCGCTTATCGTCGAGATCGACGGCGATCACCTTTTCCCAGCCGCGTGCTTTCAGTGCTTGAATGACCAGTAAGCCGATCAAGCCGGCTCCCACGACCACGGCGGTGCCGCCATTCGACTCGCCTTCGCAATCGCAATCATGCCCGCAGCCCTCGGAATGCGTGAACGCCTCGCCCACTTCCACGCCATCGGCTAGGTTCACCGCGTGCAGTGCGATCGACACTGGCTCTGCAAATGCCGCCTTCTCATAAGAGAGCGCTTCGGGGATACGATACAGGATGCGTGTGGGCAGCGCGATCTTCTCCGCAAAGCAACCGTGGCGGCGATATTCGCCCGGTGAGACGCCCAACACTCGACGGTTCGGGCACAGGTTCACAAAGCCCGCCTTACACTCGTCGCATTCACCGCAGTATTCCGTGGAGTCGAAGGTCACGCGTTCGCCGAGGTTCCAACCTTCAACACCTTCACCGAGACCGATGATTTCGCCCGCAGCCTCATGGCCCATCACGATCGGCATCTGGCGGCGGCCGCTGCGGCCATCCATGCCATGAATGTCACTGCCACAGATGCCGCAGGCCTGCACTTTGACCAGCACCTCGCCCTTGCCCGGCATGGGATCGGGGAAATTCAGGTCATAGTTGAACTCGGACGGAGCGGTGAGGACGAGCGCTTTCATGGGAGCGCCGATCATGCCGTGGGACGGCCGTTCGGCAAGTTCGCTGTTCTCGGTTCGTTGCGGCTGGCGCGTTGCGCCTGCCCAGCCTTCATCGCGGCGCGGGCCGCTTGGTCGAGGCGCAGGAGAAGCTGCTGCCCGAGTGTGACGCGCACATGCGCGTGGCATGGGCTGCCGCTGGTCAAAGAAAGTGTCTGCCGTGGATTGCAGGCCATGCTGGTTGATGAAGTCATTGGCGGCATCGAGGATCTGCGCGGCGGGGCGGCCCAGGTAGCTGCCGCCGGTGGTGGCGAGGCTGGCGACGGTGGCGTAGTCCCACTCTTTGAGCCCGGCTTGCTTCATCCACGCTTTCACGTCGGGGTGATAGTCGGCGCGGCGCATGAGACTGGTGGTGTCTTTGCTGATGCCGCTGCCGCCCATGTTGCCGAGCAGGTTGCGTTCCCAGGTGTTGCGGTCGGTGAGCTGGCGCATGACGGCTTCGATTTCCTTGGCGGTCGCGGGCGTGGTGGGCGTGCCGGGGCGGAGGCCTTTGCGCTGCGCATTGGCGGCACGCTGGGCATTGAGCGAGGTCTCGATATGTTTGCGGGCATCGTCGAGGATTTTCTTCGCATCGACTCCGTTGATCTTCTCGCCCTTCTTGGCGGCGGCTTCGAGGTTGTCGTAGTTCCAGTTGGCGGCGGGGTCAAAGGCGGCGTAGGCGCGGCGCATCCAGTGGCCGCGATTTTGCAGGATGGCATTGCCGAGCTCGCCGCCGGTGTGCTGGGCCACGGCCTGGCTGAGATCATCGAGGAAGTTGCGGGCGCGGCGGGTGCGTTCCTTCAAGACGGGATCACCCAGGGCCGCGAGCACGGCGGGGTTTTCCATGGCCGTGGCCACGAGGTTGTGCGCGGCTTCGGGCGTGGTGCTGGTGCGCGCGGCGTAGGCGGTGATGGCAAGATTTAGATCGTTGCCGAGCTGCGCGGCGGTTTGCTGAACGGCGGCGATGTCACGTTGAGATTGTTGCGCGAAGGGCAGCAACTCGGCAGGGAGCGCGGATCCACGCAGGATGCTGCGCAGGCCGAGGTTTTGCACGCTGAAGGGCGCGTTGACGGGGATGCGCAGGCGGCTGCGCAGCCAGTTGGGCGCGTCTCCGGCATGGAAGGGGTTGAGACGCTTGCTGGCGTTCACGCGCGGCGGCGCGGGCTGGGGCTGCTTCTCGACCCAATCCTCGAACTGGTCTGCCTGCCGGCCGCTGCGCGCATGTTCCGTGGCACGCGGCCCGCCGCGTTCCAGTGCCTCGCGGCTGATGCGCAGGACTTCCAGCACCTCCCGGTTCGTCCAGGCGCGGCGCAGCTCGTGCTGGCTGAAACTTTGCAGCAGGTCTTTGAGCCAGCGCCACAGCCTGCCCAGCACGCTCTGCGGTTTCAGCGCGGCGATCTGCTCCGGGGTCATCTGCTCCGCCTGCTTGGCGAACCACTCCTCCACCAGCGCGTCATCGCTGGTCAGGTGGGCGTAGCCGCTGCCGCGCTCGCGTAGCGCGGCGATCTCGGCGGCGGCGGCCTCGTCGTTCTCGATGGCCTCCATCAGCTTCTGCCACTGCTGCTGGAATTTCGGGCTGGCGCCCTGCCGCAAGGCCGCAAGGCCCGCATGGCCGGTGCGTTCATGCACGATGACGCGCAGCACGGCGCGTTCCAGGCTTTCGCCGGGGCGCAGGGCGATGTTGTCGGTGAGGATGACGACATGGCCGCTCTGCTCGTCAAAGAAGCCCTCCGTGGCGTTTGCAAATCCGGCCCAGTCCTCGGCGTGAAAGTCGGCCTCGTTGAGGCTCTCCCGGTTGCGCAGCAGCGTCACGCGCTGGCCCAGCCACGGGGTGCCGCGCTGGATGTTCCGCAGCGCCTTGGCCGCGCTGGTGGCGCGGCGCTGGGACTCGTAAATGAGGGTCAGGGTGCAACTGGCTGACAATTTATGCTGAGGTATTGCTTTTTGCTTTTGTTAAGGAGTTGCACCCTTTCCAGCAAGGGAGCTTCCGTACTTGACGACCGAGTATAGAAAGGGAGCGGGCCGGGAATGATCAAAACCCGCCCTCGAAAAAGGCACGGAGGTCATGCAGGTCGGGGGACTCGATGCAGACTTCGGCTAGATTTGAGACGGCGGCGGGAATGTGCTGCAAGTAGTGTGGCTTACCGAGGTTGCGGCTGAGATTCGCATACGCGCCGAGAGCCTGCATGAGCCGCTGCGCGGCGCAGAGGTGGAAAACTTCGCGCAGTTCGTCCCAGTCGAGGCCGCGATGCAGCGCGTAGTAGCGCAGCAGTTCGGCACGCTCTTCACGCGTGAGGCTCGCATACGGGTCGTGCAGCAGGGAGGCGAGGTCGTATTCGGCACGCCCGAGTCGAAGGCCCTGGTAATCGACCAGCCACGCGCCATCGCTGCGGATGAGCACGTTCTGGCTCTGAAAATCACGATGAACAAGGCAGCGCGGCAACCTAGCGAGGCGGCGGCGTAGCCCGCGTAGCACCTCGTGCGCCGCAGCGTATTCATCATGGCCGGGTTCGCGCCCGAGATGGCCGCCGACAAAGTGTTCGAGGAAATAATTCTGCTCCCACTCGTAAAGCGCCTCGTCAAAGGGGGGCTCCAGCTCGTCGAGATCCGCGCCGGAGAGGGAGCGTTCGTCCACATTGTGGAACTTGGCTGCCTCGCGCAGCGTGGTTTCGTAAAGCGGCCGACGCACGGACCACGGCTCCCGGTCGAACGAATGCAGGTCGGTCCGGCCGAGATCCTGTAGCCACACGCACAGGCGCTGCTCGTCGAAGGCCATCACGCGCGGAACCTTCGCGCCGATTTTTTCGAGGCGACGAGTGGCGGGGACGAATTTCGGGTTGTCACGACGTGCCATGGTGTAAACCATCAGCACCATCGGCTCACGCCCGTCCTGCCAGTTGAGCCGGTAGAAATGGCGGTCGGACGCGCCTTTGAGGATCACCTCGACCTCGCACGGCGCTCCGCTCAGTTCTGGGAACTGTTCGTGGGTGAGTATGAGCAGGGCCTCGTGTTCAGGTGGCATTTTCGGCAGTTCAAAGTTCCAGGTTCAAAGTTCCAAGTCGGAAAATCTCATGGAGGTGGCGTTCCGGCACAACTTGAAACCTGAAACTTGTAAGCCGGAAGTCCTCCTACAGTTCTGATGAAGATCGGCGATCAGGCGAAGCCCTTCTGCCTCTTCGCATGCACTGCGGCGGAGTATTCAGCGCTGTTGAAATCGACGTACTCCTCGGAGAGGTCGCTGGTGTAAACGGTGTAGCCGCTCGTGCCGCTGTTCAGATCGATGGTGACGGTGAACTTCGGCTCTTTGACGACCTTTTCCATCTCGGCGACGGGTGTCTTGGTGGCGAGGCCATTTTTGCAGGCAAGCAGGCCGCCGAAATAGATGTCGATGAGCTCCTCACGAATGCGTGCGCCGGAATAACCGACGGCGTGGATGATGCGGCCCCAGTTCGGATCGCAGCCGTGAAAGCTGCACTTCACGAGCAGTGATTTGGCGACGGTTTCAGCCACTTTGCGTGCATCGCCAAGCGTGCGGGCGTTGCGGACGCGAATTTCGACGAACTTGGTCACGCGTTCGCCGTCGCACACGATCATCTTGGCGAGTTCGAGCATCACCTTGTGCAAGGCACAGCGGAAGAGCTCGGCCTCGGGCGTGTTTTTTTTGATCGTGGGCACGTCGGACTGGCCGTTGCTCATTACGATGACGGTGTCGTTCGTGCTGGTGTCACCGTCGATGGTGATGCAGTTGAAGGACTTCTCCACGGCGTAGCGCATGCTGCGCTTCATCTCGTCCTTGCCGACTTTCGCGTCGGTGGTGATGAAGCAGAGCATGGTGGCCATGTTCGGGCAAATCATGCCCGCGCCCTTGGCGATGCCGCCGATGCGGAAGCTGCCTTTGCCGCACGGGACTTCGACCGCGAAGGTCTTCGGCCGCGTGTCGCTCGTCATGATCGCACGCATGGCGTCGTCGCTGCCTTTGGCATCCAGCTTGGCGATGGCGTCCGGAACTTTCGGCAGGATGCGCTCGATCGGCATCTGCATGCCGATGATGCCGGTGGAGCACACGAGCACCTGGCGCATTTTCACACCGAACTCCTCCGCGACGGCCTTGGTCATCGCCTTCGCGTCCTGGATGCCCTGCACGCCGGTGCAGGCGTTTGCGTTGCCGCTGTTGGCGATGATCGCGCGCGTGTCGCTGTCCTTGATGTGCTGCTGGCACACGCGCACGCAGGCGGCTCGGACTTTGTTCGTGGTGAAGACGGCGTCAGTGACGGTCGGCGCGTCGGAAACGATGAGCGCGAGGTCGAGGCGCGTGGCCTCGGGATTTTTGATGCCGCAGGTCACGGCAGAGGCACGGAAGCCCTTCGCGGCGGTGACGCCGCCGTCGATCACCTTGAACGGTGTGCGCCCTTTGCAGGGATCGTCATCGTGTTTGAGAGCCATGTCAGATGTTGAGAAGGCCTGCGGTGGACTCGAAGCCGCAGATGAGGTTCATATTCTGCACGGCCTGGCCGGAGGCGCCTTTGCCGAGATTGTCTTCCGTGCTCATCAGGATGAGTTGACCCGCGCGTGCGTCAAAGGACCAGCCGATGTCCACGAAGTTCGTGCCGGTGACGTTCTTGGTGTCGGGGGACTGGTTCACGCCGAGCAAACGCACGAACGGCTGCGAATCATAAGCCGCATGCAAGGCGGTGCTGATTTGATCCACGGTCACACCGGATTTTAGCTGCGCGAACGTGGTCGTGCAGATGCCGGAATGCGTCGGCATGAGATGCGGGACAAAGGAGAGCTTCACTTCGCGACCGGCGGCGAGGGCCAGCTCTTGGCCGACTTCGCTCAGATGGCGATGTGTCGGCACGGAGTAGCTGCGTACGCTGTTCTGTACCTCGCTGAAGAGCAGCGGGATGCTTTCTTTGCGCCCGGCACCACTCGCGCCGCTCATGCTGGCGACAGCGAGGGGCGAATCGGCCAGCAGGCCGGCCTTCAGCAGCGGAATCAACGGCAGCAATATGCTGGTGGGATAGCAGCCGGGGCAGGCGATGAGTCGCGCGGTCTTGATCGCGTCCGCGCGCACCTCTGGAAGTGCATAGACAGCCTCGTCGAGCAACTCGGGCGCAGTGTGCGCGTGGCCGTAGAACTCCTCATACAGCGCGGCACTGCGCAGGCGAAAGTCGGCACTGAGGTCGATCACTTTGAGGCCGAGTTCGAGCAGCGGCTTCGCGTATTCGGCGGAAACGCCGTGAGGCAGTGCCAGAAAAGCGATCTCGGCCCCCGCTGCTTTCAAGGCGGCGGCATCCGGCGCGGTGAAGGTCAGCGAATCCGCCACGCCCACGCCGCGGAAGCGCGGGAACTCCTTCGACAGTGGCTTTCCTGCCAGCGACCGCGAAGTCACCGCCACGAGCTCGGCATTCGGATGGCGCAGCAGCAGGCGCAGGAGCTCGGCTCCTGAGTAACCACTGGCTCCAACGACGGCGACTTTAACTTTGGCGGACATAGGCGGGGGGCGGATTATGAGATGGCGTGAGATTCACGCAACCCTGAAAAAAGTCATTTCTCCATCATCCACCACACGCATCGTGCCGCTTGTCAGCGGCCACCGTCTCGCGCACAGTCAGTGCCTCCATGAGCGACCCCACGCCCGAAAATCCCGAAGCTGACAAGCCAAAGACTCCTGCCACGCCGGAGGAGGTCACGCGCAAGCTGGAGGACTTCATCAAAAACACACTCGGCGGCCAGGTGCTCTTCACCCGCGTGGACGGGCCAGGAAGTCGGCATCCAGTGGAAAATGAGGGGAAAAGCGGAGAGGAGCAGCCGGAGGAGGACACCAGTGCGTCTTTCGAGTTCCATTACAAGCCCGCCGACATCAAGGCGCACCTCGACCGCTTCGTGATCCGCCAAGATGAGGCGAAGAAGGTTCTCGCCACCGCTGTGTGCGACCACTACCACCATGCGCGCATGCTGCGTGAGAGTCGCGAGGCCGAGACCCCCGGCCCACGTCTCGAATTCTCAAAGCAGAACGTCATCATTATCGGCCCGACAGGCGTGGGGAAGACATACCTCGTCAAACACATCGCCGATCTCATCGGCGTGCCGTTTGTGAAGGCGGACGCGACGAAATTCAGCGAGACCGGCTACGTCGGCGCGGATGTGGACGATCTGGTGCGCGATCTCGTGGCGAAGGCGAACGGCGACATCGAGTTGGCCGAGCATGGCATCATCTACCTCGATGAGATCGACAAGCTCAGCAGCGGGCCTGAAAAACTGGGCCGCGACGTGAGCGGGCGCGGCGTGCAGACGGCGCTGCTGAAGCTCATGGAAGAAACGGAGGTGCCGCTTTACGCGCCGAACGACATCCGCAGCCAGATGCAGATGATGTTCGACACGCGCAAAGGCCGCACCGGCCGCGAGGTGGTGAACACACGCAATATCCTCTTCATCGTCAGCGGTGCGTTCAGCGGCCTCGAAAAGATCATCGAGCGGCGCACGAACCGAAAATCCATCGGCTTTGTTTCCGCCGACATGAAGGCCGCCGCGCCGGAGCATCTGTTCCGTGAGGTGCGCACGAAGGACTTCAACGACTTCGGCTTCGAGGCGGAGTTCATCGGCCGCCTGCCCGTGCGCGTCGTGTGTGATCCGCTCAGCGCGGACGACATGTTTCAGATCATGAAAAATTCTGAAGGCAGCCTCATTCGCCAGTATGAGCGCGAGTTCGGTGCCTACGGATTGAAGGCCGTCTTTGAGGACAACGCGTTGCGTGAGATCGCCAGCCGCGCCGAAGAGGAGAAGACCGGTGCGCGCGGCCTCGTCACCGCCTGGGAGCGTGTGCTGCGTGATTTCAAATTCGAGATGCCCAGCCTCGGCCTGCCGGAGATCCGCATCGACGCTGCGCTCGTGAGGAATCCCGTGCAAACACTCGCCAAATATCGCGAGGCAGCCGCCAGCCTCGTCACGGAGCTCGGTGTGGTGCATGCCAGCGAGGTCAGGGCCTTTGCTGACCGTTTTCAGCGCGAAAACGGTTTTACACTGGACTTTGATTCGTCCGCCATCGCTACGATCGCGGCCCGTGCGCAGCGTGAAGGCATGAGCGTCGAGGCGATGTGCGCGAAGCTATTCAAAGATTATCCTTTCGGCCTAAAGCTCGTCACCCGCAGCACTGGCGAGACGCGTTTTGCGCTCACGGCAGACGCCATCGCCAATCCTGACAAGTTTGTCAGCGAACTGGTCGTCAACGCTTGTCGCCACACCTCCGAATCCGCAAAGTCCAACGTCATCGACATCACCCACTCCACCCATGAATCGTAATCACGCCGCCGCCATGCTCATTGGCGTGTTCGTCTGCATCCCGCTGCTGGCACTCTACCACTTTGGCTATTTTCAAAGCACGTCAGAGTGGTTCGCCTCGCTGTATGCGCGCGGTTTCATCCTGCCGCAGGCAGGTCTGCGGCGGCTCATCTGGCTGCAATACGGTTACTACACGCTCATGGCGTTTATGGGCGCGTGGGTGTGCGTCGAGATGCTTTCCCAGTGGCGGCGGTTTGCGTTTCTGCTCGGCGGCACGTTTCTCACAGCCACCTTCGGCTGCATCATGGCGATGAGCGGCATCTTGTTCGAGCCGGTGTCGGGGTCGCTAGCATTGTGGCTCGCTGGGATCGTCGGCATCGCTGTCGGCGGCTCGGTGAATGGCTATCGCCGTCATGTGATGCGTGAGTATTTCGTCGGCAGGCTCTCCACGCGGTTGTTTGAGGAATTGGCGGACCAGGGTAACCCGTCAAAGATGACGGAGCGGCGGGAGATCACCGTGCTGACTTGCCGCATGCTCAATCACGTCGAGACTGCTACCGGCATGGAACCCACTCGTTTTGAGGAGCTGGTCGCGCATTTCCAGCGCAGCGTGTCGGAGTTCCTCATTTCACGCGGTGCCTACCTCGATGATTGCGACGCACGGCAGGTGCGCGTGTTCTTCGGCTTTCCGCTCGTGGATGAACATCACGCCGTGCATGCTGTGCAGGTGGCTGCGGCGCTGCGCACGCATTTGACAGCTCTGGGACGCGAGATGGAGGCGCACTTCGGCAGGGGGACGCGGTTCGGCGTCGCGTTCAGCAGTGGCACGGCGGTGTGCGGCCTTTTCGGAGTGAGTCATTTTGAAAGCTTCAGTGCTGTGGGGGATGTGATCGACTTCGCCACACGCCTGTGCAATCTGAACTCCGAATACGGCAGTCAGGCACTGCTCAGTGCCCGCACCTACACGCTGGTCAAGGACGCCGCCGAAGTCCGACCGATGGAGATGGTCAGCGTCTCCGGCTCGAACCAGATGAGCGAGGTCTATGAACTGCTGGGTGAGAAAGGCACGCTCACCGAGCAGGAGACCCGCGCCCGCGACGCCTTCTGGCAGGGCGTGGTGCAGTATCGCAAGGGCGACCTGAAGCAGGCGCTCGAAAGCTTCAAAAACGCCGCCATCGAGGACCGCGAGGACGCTCCGCTGAAATACTTCATCGAACGCGTCGAGTCAGCGATCAAAGAAAAGGCTGCACCTGAGAAGGAGACGCCGAAACACGCGCGCAAGCTCGCCGCCATCTGATCCCACCCGCCGTGCGCATCGACTATCCGCCCGCCATCCAGCGTCTCGTGGCACAGCTCAAGGCGCTGCCTGGCCTCGGCCCCCGCAGCGCGGAGCGCCTGATGCTCTGGCTCCTCCAGATGCGCGATGAGCGCATCACCTCGCTCGTCCATTCGCTGGGCGAGGCAAAAGAGCGTATCGTGGCGTGCGCCGACTGCGGCTTCTTCATCGAAAGCAAAAGCGCCTGCCTACTATGCCACGATCCACGCCGCCAGCAGCGTCTGCTCTGCGTCGTCGAGCAGGCCGCAGATGTGCTGCGACTGGAGCGCAGCGGTGCGTTTCAAGGTTTGTATCATGTGCTCGGTGGTCGTCTGTCACCGCTCGACAACGTGACCCCTGAGGATCTGCGCATGGACTCGCTGCTGAGGCGTGTGAGCAGCCTCGGAACCGAGGAGGTCATCCTCGCACTCGGTTCGGATGTCGAAGGCGAGGCCACGGCCAGCTACATCGCCGACTTGCTTCGTCCCACGGGGGTTTCCGTCTCCAGGCTCGCCCAGGGCATGCCTGCGGGCGGCGGGCTCGATCATGTCGATGAGCTCACGCTGTATCAAGCCTTGCACGGCCGACGGAAACTTGGCTAGTTTTCATCCACACACTCATGAACCACCACATCGCACGTAACGGCCAGCAGCTCGGCGTCTTCGCCGTGGAGGAGATCAATCCTGGCCTCGCCACCGGGCGTTTTCTACCTGACGACCTTTTCTGGACTGAAGGCATGGCGGACTGGCAGCCTCTTGATGCGAAGTTCAGCGCGTCAGACACCACTCCCACGCCTGCGTTCTCTGCTGCCGCTGCGGAAGCCCCTGCCTTCAATCCCTACGCGGCACCACAAGCGAACATCGTGACACCGGCCATGATGCCGCAGCTCAAGCTCGCCTCGCGCGGCGCAAGGCTTGGTGCGGCTGTGCTCGACACGATTATCGTCATGTTTGCCATCTCGGTGCCAGCGGTGGCCGGTGTGGTACTCATGGGGCAGGCGGAAAAAGGGGAGGGAGATGACGTGTCTGTTGCGGCGGTTTTATGCTTCGTGCTCGCAGGCGTGGTCATGATCGGCCTACTCGTCTGGAACGCCGTGTGGCTGACGAAATACGGCCAGACCCTCGCGAAACGTATGCTGAAGATCCGCATCGTCTCCTTTCCAGAAGGCCGGAACGCCGGTTTTGTGAAGGCGTTCCTGCTGCGTACTGTGGTCAACGCCATCATCAACCAGGTCGTACCACTCTACGGCATCGTCGATGCGTGTTTCATCTTCCGCCAGGACCAGCGCTGTCTGCATGACCTCATCGCCGACACCACGGTGGTCGAGTGCGAACCGGGCGCTTGAGATCACGCCAACCCCAGCGCCGCCACTTGGTCCTCATCGAGGCCCAGGTAGTGTCCCAGCTCATGCAGCAGCGTGATGCGCACCTCGTCGCGGTACGTCTTCAAATCGCCACCGCAGTCGTCCCACAGATTGTCGAGAAAGAGGCGGATGCGCGGCATCTCGTCCGGCGCGGAGGGCAGGGGATCGCAGCGCGCGTTTCCCTCAAACAGACCGAGCAAATCGGGATCGAGATCCGGCTCGATGGCGAGCAAAGCATCCATCTGGATGAACTCGATGATGCAATCCGCCGCCTCATTGCGAATCTCCGGCGGCAGCGACGCCAGCGTGGATTTCACGACGCCGGCGGCGATGGATTCGAGACGTTCGAAGTGCATGGGGGCTATTTCTTCGCGGCCTGCGGCTTCTTTTTGAGGGACTCGATCTCTTTGGCCTGATCCTCGCTCTTCTTTTGCAGTTGCTGCACGCGATCCCAGAGTTTTTTGAGGTCGGCGGGGCTTTCAAGAGCGGCACGGATGTCTTGCGCGGACTTGGCGGCGGCCTCGCGGACGGGATCGATGCGGTCGCCGCTGCTGATGGCGAGCATGAGGTCGAGGAGGCCGAGCGCCTTAGGATCACGCAGCGTGCCGAGGGCCTTGGCGGCGGCCACGCGCCAGTCGAGGCGCGGATCGCTGAGTTTTTCAGCGAGGAAATCACGAACGGTGTCGCGGTTCACGTTCGTGGGGCGGCGAGTGAGGAAGGCGAGCGCGTCGAACGCGGCGGCGATGTCACGCCCGCGCAGATCGTGCGGTTGTTGCAGGCGTGCGAGCACGAGCGGGGCGGCGGATTCGTCGTCCTGAGCACGCAATGCCTTGATGGAGGCCAATTCGATCACGCTTTGATAGCTGCTGGCTGCGAGGTGTTTCTTGAGAGACTCGTTGACTGCGGATTCACCTGGACGCGCGCCCCAGCTTTCGAGGATGGTGGCGAGGATTTCGGGGTTTTTCTCGTTTCGGGCCATTTCCCACAGCGTTTCAGCGCATTCGGGTGTGGGGAGACTGGCGAGCGCACGGACAACCTCGCGGCGAGTGCGGGCGTTTTTTTGATTGGCGCCGCTTTTGATGAGTTCGGCACGCGCAGCAGGCTCGCCGAGCTTTGCGAGCACTTTGGCGGCCTCACTGCGCACGGCGTGGAAGGTGTCCTCACGCAGGATCTGGCCGAGTTTGGCAATATGGGTGCGGTTGAGGCTCCGCACGGCCTGAAGGCGGCCGATCATGTCGGCGGCGAGTTGTTTGTCGAGCATCGGGCCGGTTGGAGTGAAGGCGATTTTCGCCAGCACAGTGAAATCCGGATCGATGCGCACGAGTTCTGGCTGCGCGGGCAGTGCGCAGTGGAAATCCTCGACCTCCTTGCTCACATCCAGCGTGAAATGCAGTGGTTTCTTCTGCCCAGCGATGTGAAAGCTCACCGGCAGCGGCACGCGGAAGAGGCGCACCAGCTCACTGAGCTTTTGCGTCTGCCGCACGGTGATTTTCGCCAGTTTGGACGAAGAATCCCATGAGTAATCGATTTTGAACTCAGGCACGCCGCCGTGATAGAGCCACTGATCGAAGAACTGATCGAAGGAGAGGCCGCTGACTTCCTCGACCACTTCCTGCAAGTCGTCCGTGCTGACGATGCCGTTGCGATGGCGCTCCAGATAAGTATTGATGCACTTGCGGTACAAATCCGCGCCGAGTTGGCTACGCAGCATGTGCAGCACCCATGCGCCTTTTGGATACGCACGAGTGTCGAACTGCTGCATGGGGTCGCCGTAATCACGCCAGACGATGGGGCGCGAGTCGTTGGCACTGAAGACCCCATCCGCCTCTTGCCAGAGGGAGTAATTCATCGCGTCTTTGCCGAGTTTCTGTTCTTCGTAGAGGATGGTGTAGTAGCTGGCGAAGCCCTCATTGAGCCACAGATGTGCCCAGTCGCGGCAGGTGACGAGATCACCGAACCACTGGTGTGCTGTCTCGTGCGCGTCGAGACGGTGCAGCGTGCGCAGCTCCTCTGTGTCGGCATTGAAGAGCATGTCGGCGGCCTCAAAGGTGCAGCTCGTGTTCTCCATGCCGCCGGCGATGAAGTCGAGGCAATACACCTGCCAGTATTTATCCCATGCAAACGGCACACCGATCTCCTTCTGGTAAAAGTCGATGATCTTGCGCGTGTCGGTGAAGGCGTTCGCGGCCTGCTTTTCATGCGAAGGCGGGACGAGTAGCGCCAGCGGCAGCTTGCCTGCCTTGTCCTCCAGTTTGTGGAAGTGACCAGCAGCCAGCGCGATGAGATAATTCACATGCGGCTGGTTTTGCAGCCAGTGGAAGGTCACGAGGCCGTCGTTGTCCGGTATTTCGCTCTGCAAGGTGCCGTTTGAGATGGCGGTCATACCTTTCGGCACATGGCAGATGACCTCGCTGGTGAAGCGCTCGTTCGGGTAATCGTAACTGGGGAACCAGAAGCGGTGCAGCTCCGCTTCCCCCTGGCTCCATACCTGTGTATCGCCGTCTTTGTAGCCCATCTCCGGCGTGCGGAAATACAGGCCGTGCTCTGGCTGCGCGGAATGCTTGATCGTAAGCGTCACTTGCTTTTCTGGTGCGACAGCAGTGGCAAAAGTGACGATCAGTTTGTCATTTGTGACCTCGTGCTCGGACACTTCCGCGCCTTCGACCTTCACTTCGGTGATATTCAGATCCACCGCGTCGAGTTCTACCTTCTCCAATGGCAGCGCGATGGGTTTGAAGCGCATTGTCGTCGTGCCTGCGACGGTGCGCTTCTCGAAATCCGGGGTCACGTCGAGCTTCAAGTGCAGGATGTCAATGCGGCGATCACGCGCATATTTGCGGCCTGAGACGAGCTTGACCGGCTGCGGCAGCAAATGCTTTTCACAGTGACGACATTCGAGAGAATCCGCTGCGGCGGTCGAGGCAAGTACCAGGATGAGGAGGATGAGGCGCATGGCGGTGTGAGCATCATGAACGTCCTAAGGAATGACAAGTCCAAACCTTGGGAGGGTGGGCTGGTACCCGCTGTATGAACGGGACTACGGCAGGATGCCATGGAGGATGATGAAGTCGGAGTTCACGCGGAGTTCATCGTCCCGGACTTGATCTTTGCCCAGAAACCGGCGACCCGATATGCGCCGCATGAAAAAAAACAATCCTGAAGCCCGCAAATCGGCACGGCGCGCGCTCACGCGCTGGCAGTCCTTTAAGCGGCTTGCGCTCATCGTCTTTATGACGGGGGCGCTGCTCTGCACTCTCACTGCGGCAGTGGTCATCGGCATTTACAGCAGCCTAGCCAAAAAGTACGACCTCTCGAAGCTCGGCCAGATGCCGGAGCGCACCATCGTGATGGACAACAAGGGGCAGGTGCTTGGCCGCATGCATGGGGAGAATCGCATCATTGTACCGTTGAGCGAGGTCTCGCCGCTTTTTGTGAAAGCGCTGCTCGCCCGTGAGGACGCACGCTTTTATGACCATCATGGCATCGACTTCCTGGGCGTGCTGCGCGCTGCCGTACGCAACCTCAAAGACATGCGCGTGGTGCAGGGCGCGAGCACGCTGACAATGCAGCTCGCACGTAACAGCTACCCCGACCTCAACGACCGTAGCCTACACCGCAAGCTGGTGGAGATGATGCTGGCACGCCGCATCGAGAAAGCCTGTACGAAGGAGCAGATCATCGAGCATTATGTGAACCGCATCTTCTACGGCCCCGGCATCTACGGCGTGCAGCGTGCGAGCCAAGTGTACTTCGGCAAGCATGCCAGCCAGCTCAATTTGAGCGAAGCGGCGATGATCGCTGGCATCATCCGCAGCCCAGCTCGCTTCTCACCCTTCCGTAATTATGAAGGTGCGCTGAAGGAGCGCGACGATGTCCTCAAGCGCATGCTAGGGACGAAGGTCATCACGCCGGAGGAGGAGATCGCCGCACGCTATGCTGACATCGCGTTGCACGCACAGCCGGTGTTCCAGAGCCAGGGCGGCTACGCGCTGGATCTAGTGCGCCGCGATCTTGACCTGATCCTGGAGGAGCAGGAGATCGAGGATGGAGGCTTACAGGTCTTCACCACCTTAGACAAAACGCTTCAGGATGCAGCCGGCGAGTACGTCGAGAAGCGGCTCGCGGCTGTGGAGAAGCTGCGCGGCTACGCGCATGTGAGGAAGGCAGATTTTGACAGGACATGGGACGGTACGCAGGAGATATCCTCCACGCCTTATCTTCAGGGCGCACTCATGATGCTCGACAATCAGACCGGTGGTATTCTCGCGCTCGTCGGCGGTCGAGACTACAACCAGAGCAAATACAACCGGGCCACGCAGGGAGAGCGCCAGATTGGATCCACGGTGAAACCCTTCGTGTATGCGGCTGGTATCGCCTCCGGTTTCATGCCCGGCACCTACATCAATGACGCGCCCATCATGCCGGGCGAGATCGATGGTGCCAGTCAGGGCTGGAGCCCGCAAAATTCGGACGGCAGATTCCTTGGCATGTCCACGCTCACCGAGGGCCTGGTGAAAAGTCGCAACACCATGACTGTCCGCCTCGGCAATTACGCCGGGCTCGTTCGTGTACTCGACCTGCTCTCCAACGCCGGCTTCGGCAAGCCCGCCGAGCGCACCCCACAGATTTTCATCGGCAATATCGGCGGCAATCCGCGCCAACTCACCAGCGCCATCAGCATCTTTCCGAACCAAGGCATCCGCCGCCGACCTTTCCTCATCGACCGGATCATCGACAAGGCGGGTCGAGTGCTTTACCAGACGCCCGTTCTGGAGTCTGAAGTCATCACACCAAGCGTGGCCTTCCTGATGCGCAACATCCTCGCCCAGGTGATCGACCGCGGCACCGCCGCCGCACTCCGCAGCGAATACGGATTCAAGGAACCCGGCGGAGGCAAGACCGGCACGACCAACGACTATAAGGACGCTTGGTTCGCCGGTTACACCGACCGCGTGACCTGCGGTGTCTGGGTGGGACTCGACAAGCCGCAGACCATTGTCGCGGAAGGTTATGGCGGAAAGCTTTCACTGCCCATCTGGGCCGACGTGATGAAAAAAGCGGTCGCTCTCGGATACAAGACCGAGGTGCCGAAAGTGTCATTGCCTCTCACCAAGGTCACGCTCTGCCGCGTGAGCAGCCAGCTCGCGACTGATGGCTGCGGCCACGCAGGCACTGCTTATGAGGAGGCATTGCCATATGATCTCGTGCCGCAGAATTTCTGCGTCGAGCATCAAGGCCGCGCCCCTCCTCCACCGCAGTCGCAGCAGCAGGGGCCCAGGCGCGGCCTCTTTGATCGCGTCCGGGGCTGGTTCCGCTGAGACCGGCACGCAGCGCCTGCGCCAGCCGGGACACGTTCGAGGCCGCCGGGGCGTCCTAAAAGACTGCCGAGAAAGTCATTCCCCCCGGTTGCACTCCCCGCGTGACTAGCCATGTATGGGCGCTCCTTCCTGAATGAGCGACCCAATCCGGCACGAATGCGGCATAGCCGTGGTGCGGCTGAAAAAGCCGCTGGGCTACTACTACCAAAAATACGGCAACGCCCTCTACGGACTCGACGCCCTCCAGGCGCTCATGACCAAGCAGCGCAACCGCGGCCAAGACGGCTTTGGAATCGGCTGCACGAAACTAGGCATGCCGCCCGGCCTGCCCTACATGTTCCGCGAGCGCAGCACGGAGAGTGTGGACAAGATCGGTGCCGTCTTTGATGGCATGCGCAAGGACATGAAGCGCATCGCCCGCCGCATCGACAAACAGCGCAAGGATGAACGTGACCAGGAAGGCAGAGAGTTCGTGCCGTTTGAGGAGGATCCCGAGGCCATCAAGCGCGAGTTTGAGATGGCTGGGGAGATTTACATCGGCCATCTGCGTTACGGCACCAGCGGGGACTTCGGCAAAGGCTCGCTGCATCCCTACCTGCGGCGCACCACCTGGCCCACACGCACGCTCATGGTGATGGGCAATTTCAACCTCACCAACACGCGTGAGCTCAATGAAATCATGATGAAGCGTGGGCAGCATCCCGTCTTCGGCACCGACACTCAGAGCGTGCTGGAAGAGATGGGCTTCCAGCTCGACGAGGCGCACACGCGGCTTTATCACGCCATCCGTGACTCTGGCGTGCCCGGCACGGAAATCCCCGCGCACATTAGTCAACAGCTCGATGTCACAAACGTCATCAGGGAGTCCGCACAACGCTGGGATGGTGGCTACACCATCATTGGAGTCATCGGCAATGGGGATCTCTTCGCCATGCGTGATCCGAACGGCATCCGTCCGTGCTACTACTTCGAGAATGACGAGATTTTCACCATCGCCTCCGAGCGCGTGGCGCTGATGTCCGTGTTCGGAGTCAGTGAGGACAAGATCCAAAAACTGCCGCCAGCGCACGTCGCCGTCATCAAGGCTGACGGCAGCATGTCGATCCAGCCCTTCACAGAGCCGCGCGAATTTAAGCCCTGCTCCTTTGAGCGGATATATTTCTCCCGCGGCAACGACTCCGCCATCTACCGTCAGCGCAAGGCGCTCGGCGAGCAGCTCGTGCCACAGGTGGTGAAGACCATCGACAATGACTTCGAGCACACCGTACTCAGCTTCATCCCGAATACCGCCGAGACGGCCTACTTTGGGTTCCTCGATGGCCTGCGCAAAGCGCGGCGTGTGGTGGTGAAGGAGGCGCTCGTGGAAATGCTCAAGGACGGCAAATTTGATGCCGCAGACGAGGCACGCCTCGACGACCTCGTGCTGCGCAACTGGCCACGCGCAGAGAAAATCGCGCTCAAAGACATCAAGATGCGCACTTTCATCGCGCAGGAGACTGGGCGGGATGCGCTCGTTTCTGGCAGCTACGACATCACCTACGGTGTCGTTACCCCGCAAGACAATCTCGTTGTCATCGACGACTCCATCGTCCGTGGCACCACGCTGAAGAAAAGCCTGCTGCGCATCCTCGCGCGCACCAATCCGAAGCGCATCATCGTCTGCTCCACCGCGCCGCAGATCCGTTACCCTGACTGCTACGGCATCGACATGGCCGAACTCGGCAAGTTCATCGCTTTCCAGGCCGCCGTGACCCTTCTGCGCGAGCGTGGCATGTCCCATGTGGTCGAGAGCACCTACCACGCCTGCAAAGCTGAGCTCAAGAAACCGAAGGAGCAGATGCGCAACGCCGTGAAGGCCATCTACGCCCCCTTCACTGATGAGGAAATCTCTGCCAAGATCGCGCAAATGGTCAGCCCCGAAGAAACGCCGTGGAGCGGCACTGTAGAGGTCATCTACCAGAGTATTCCTGGCCTTCACCAGGCTCTCGGTGCCGAATTCGGCGATTGGTACTTCAGCGGCAACTACCCGACTCCCGGTGGCTATTCCGTCGTGAACAGCTCCTTCATCCTCTACTGCGAGGCGAAGGACGGACGTGCGCACGAGGCGCTGCTGTGAAGTAGTCCAGTTGCTTCGCAACTGGTGCCAGGACTCTTGTTACGAAGCAACAAGGCTACTTTGCCACACCGAACGCGCACACCTCGTTCTTGTTCGCGCACAGTCGCAGCAGGTGAAACTCTTCACACAACGCTGGAGCCTCGTGTTTGAGCGTTTCGAGCAGTGCGTACTCGTCGTGGCCCTTGAATTTGATCGTCACGACGAAGTTTCGCATGCGCTTTCCGCGCAACCACTCCAGCAGTAGGTCGATGCTGCGTTGCGGAGCGGAGATGACATCACACACAAGCCAGTCCACGGTTTGCGGCGGCATGTATTTGAAAGCGTCGGTCATTTCGAAATGCAGGCGCGTGTTGTACATCAAATCTGCGCGCAATTCGGAGCGGTCCACGGCAATGACGTGCGCCCCGCGTTGGATCGCGATGTAACTCCAGCTCCCCGGCGACGCACCGAGGTCTACGCACGTCTGGCCACGCTCTATCCGCCTCCCGAGACGTTGTTCTGCTTCGACGAGCTTAGAAAAAGCGCGTGAAGATGCACTTTTATCTTC
>CAYQWE010000055.1:0-24607 GCA_964421275.1 uncultured Prosthecobacter sp. | reverse complement strand
GCTCCGCATAATGCATGTCCGCGTCTTCAATCGTCGGCGGCAGCACCTTGATGGCGACTTCTCAATTCAGCGACTTCTGCCGCGCCTTGTAAACCGCGCCCATGCCACCGCGTCCCAGCAAGTGGATGATTTCATACGCAGGCAGCTCAGGCGCCAAATCTTCCGGCGCAGGCGGCTGCCAGATTTTTCCAGGAGTGATCGGCGGGATGGAGGAGGACATGCGAGCCGGATTTTGAGAGGCCGCAGCGGATTTGGCAAGACATCAATGATTGAAAAGGAACTCCTTCGTGTTCAGCAGTGCCCAGAGAAGGTCTTCGTAGCCGTTGCGTTTAGCACGTTGGGAGTCGAGAGGCTTGCCGGAGGCGTCGATTCTTGGTTTGAGGAGATGGGTTTCGGCAATGCGGACTTCATCAGCGGTGGGTTCGCGAGAGAAGGCGGCGAGGTAGAGCTCGCGGATGCACTTGGGCTCGGGTAGCTCGGCTTTGGTGAGCTGGTCGGCGCGGCCGTTGGCGGCGGTGAGCTTGATCTTCACATCGCTGGCGTTCATGAGGTAGAGGCTTTGCGCGAGGCTGGCGGTCTGAACGCGTTCGCATTCGCAGACGCTGGTGTTGTCGGGCCGACCGAAAACTTTGAGGAAGGGTGAGGCGCGGGTGTAGCTGTTGTCAGGCAATGAGATGGCGCGGGTGCCGGGCGGGAGGTCGGCAAAGTCGGTCTTCGACGCGGTGACGGTGTCGATGCTGTCGAGCATGACTTCGGCGGTGAGGCGTTTCGGGTAATAGTGGCTGTATGCCTGGAGGTCGTTGACGTTGTGCTTGTTCGGCGTGGAGCTGAGCTGGTAGGTGTGGCTCTGCGCGATGACACGGACGAGGGATTTGAGGTCGAAGTTGCTATCAAGGAAATGCTTCGCCAGTGCGTCGATCAGTTCGGGGTTGCTCGGCGGGTTGGTATCACGCAGGTCGTCCTCCGGCTCAATGATGCCGCGTTTGAAGAAGTGCTTCCAGTAGCGGTTCGCGAGCGCCTTGGCGAAGAACGGATTATTCTTCTGCGCCATCCAGTCAGCGAGCGCGAGACGCGGATCGTCGTCGGGTGCGATGTCGAGCGGCGGGTCGCCGAGCCCGGCGGGCTTGAGCATGAGATGCGTCTTGCGGTGCTCCGTCTGCGCGACACCACGCTTATGGAAGATGAGATCCTCTCCGGCGATGGCGGTCGGCTTGCGACCGATCTGGCTGAAGAAAGCGGCCATGTGGTAGTAGTCCCCCTGCGTCCAGCGCTCGAAGGGATGATGATGGCACTGCGCGCACTGCATGCGCACGCCGAGGAAGAGCTGCGCCACATCCTCGACTTGCGTGGTAGGTTCTTTGACACGTTTATACCAGGCGACGGGCGGATTGGAAACGATGGTGCCGGTGCTGGCGAGGATCTGGCGGACGATTTGATCGTAAGGCGTGTTCGCGAGCAGATTGTCACGCATCCAGGCGTGGAAGGCGAAGTTCGCGGTGATGTCAGCATTCTCGCTGCGTTGATTTTTGAGCAGCGCGGTCCATTTGTTCGCAAAGTAGTCGGCGTAGTCGGGCGAGTTGATGAGCGCCTCGATGGCACGGTCGCGTTTGTCGGGCGCTTTGTCGGCGAGGAAGGCCTTCGTCTCCTCCATCGTCGGAAGACGACCGCCGATGTCGAGCGAGACGCGGCGCAGGAAGGTGCTGTCATCGCAGATGGGCGAGGGCGGGATGCCGATGCGCTTCAAATTGGCGAAGACATGCTGGTCAATGAAATTTTTCACCGGCGGCAACGAGTCCACCGGAGCGCCAAACGGGATGGAGATACTGCACACGCTGACCAGGCCGCCGAAGCGCACCATGACGGCCACGTTGCCCGGCAGGTCGAGCGTGTTCACTAGGCCGCCCTCGGTGGCGCTGGCCATGGCGGTGGCGTTGGTCTCATAGAGCGCGAGTTTCGTCACATCTCGACTGCCGCCGTCGGAGTAGCGTGCGATGACTTTGAGCTGCTGCGCGGCTTTCGGTTTCAAAGTGATGCGCGAGGGCTCGACGGCGATCTCCTTGAGCACGGGCTCCTTTGGCTGCGTGTAGGGCATGCCCTCGGCGATCCAGCGCACGAGTGTCTGGTAAGACTCAGAGCCTGGCTCGATATGCTTCCCGCCGGTGTGCGGCACGATGGCGGCACCTTTGGTGATGAGCAGACTCTCTTCTGGAGCGGGCGGGAACACGCGGCGGCCCTTCCCCTGTTTCACGATGGCCTCGTAGTCCTCCTCCGGCTCAAAACCGAGTACGCTGAGGCGGAAGCCGCGCTGGCCGGTGATGGCCTTCGCATGGCAGACACCGGCATTGCAGCCCGCCTTGGTCAAAATGGGCTGAATGTCACGCACGAAGCTCAAAGGCTCCGCAGCGAGGCTGGCCGTGGTGATGGAGATGAAGAAGAGGGCTTTCCGAAACATGTCGTGGAGACCTACGGGCATGGACGCCTGGATTTCTCAGCATTGTCACGATCTGAGATGAACCAGCACCTCACGGCTTCGGTTTGGTGAAAAGAACCTCAAAGAGCATGCGCCTAGCCCCCAGAAAGGCGAATGCCTTATTATCGCGCTGCGTGTCGATGTGCGGCTCGCCAGACGACAGCACGCCGTAGAGGGAATGCTCCGTCTCGCCGATGATCGCAGGCGCGTCGTGGATCATGGCCTGGGACTGGTCGCAGGCGCTAAGAAATCCACCGGCGTGACCTCATGCACCGCCTTCATGATGCGCTCCTCGACATCGGGCGCGAATTTTGTCGGACGGTCGTAATACACCATCGCTCCCCCGCCCTCGTAACCGCCTTCCTCCAGCACGCGGCGGGAGGGCACATAGCATGGCACATCATTCGAGTAGCCGTTCACCCACATGCGCGAGTGGTCGAACTCGCGCTTGATGCGCAGGGAGTAGTCCACCGTGATCTCGCCGGGTAGGAAGACCATCGCCAGATCGTCACCGAAGCTCCACGTCTGCACGAGGTAAGGCAAGTGCGTCTGAAGTTTCTCACCGCGCGCTAGTCGTGCGAGGTTCTTCTTCGCGTGATAGGCGATGGCGGGTATTTTGGAACTCGCCAGCGCCTGCCACTCTTCGTGCGTGGGCAGCTTGTCGAAGGCGAGCTCGATCTGTTTCGACGTGCAGGCCAGAACGCCGTCCACCGGTTTCATTTCACCATGGATCAGCCGTTTTGCCTCGGCTCCGAGATCCTCACCGTATTTCTTCACCAGTTCCATCGTGCGCCTGGGGTTTGGATTCTGATCCGCGCCGCAACCGAGCGCCGTGAGAGCCACCGCGCCAGGAAACTCGCGCTGCAGCGCCTCCTGCGCGCAACCAGCCCAGTCGCCATGTATTTCTTCGAGCGCCAGCGTGGTGCAGTGGCAGGCATAGCTAGTGAAAATGGCACGCACCTTGCCGCCCGCGTCCGTAGCACGCAAAACAGGCAGGTCGTGATCGACGGGCTTCATCGGAAAATTCCTCCGGTTCGCCGCGAAGCCGACTTTGCCGACGCTCCAGGCCAGCGTGGCCGGTTTCCGGTCCGCCAAGGCGGCGAGCACGACTTTTTCGATGTTGTCCGTCAGTTCACGCGTGTAGCGCTCGATGGCGGGCAGATGCTCTGCTGGGATGTCCATGCCGAAAAGATTCGGCAGGATGCCGATGAGCATCGGCGCGCAATGTGTGTGGCTGGAGCAGATGGCAAAGCGCTCGCTCACGATCTTTGTCTTCTTCGCGAGCCGCCTCAGCACCTCTTCGCGCATGGAAGCGGGCACGCCACAGTTATCCACCGTCACGATCACCGCTGGCCCCTCTCCATCACTGCCGATGGCTAGCGCCTTGGCGAAGATGTGCTGCGAGACACCCGCGTTCGGCAAACGGCGGCTGCCATAGCCACTGAGGCGCACCGGATAGTCCGGCGTGATGTCCACCGAAGCCGCTCCGACCTGTCGCTGAGTATTCTGGGCGGAGAGGAGGCATGGCAGCAACAGGCAAGCGAGGAGGATGCGTTTCATAGTAGGGTGGTGAGGTGATCGAAAATGATTCTGAGGTCGTTTGAAACGACACGCCATGATGAAACATCTCCTTTCGTGCCTTCTTACTCTTTCGACAGTCCACGCCGCTGAATTGCGAACTGGTTCGTCCACGGTCAGCATCACACCGGACAGGCCGGTGGCGCTCGCGGGACAGTTCGGGACGCGCATTTCGCAGAAGGTGGAGGCACCGATCATCGCCGCCGCAGTGGCGATTGAGTCGGTGGAGGGCGGCAAGGTGCTCGATCAGAGCATCCTCATCGCCTGCGATCTCGTGGCGATCCATCACTCGGTGCTCGCGCAGTTTCGCCAGCATCTGAAGCCGCTGCTGCCCGACTTCGATGTGCGGAAGGTCATTGTCTCCGCCACGCACACGCACACCGCGCCGGTAACCTCGGAGATTCCCGAGGAGACGCTGATCACCTATCCGATCCCGAAGGAAGGCGTCATGCAGCCGGCGGAATACACCGCGTTCCTCGTCGAGCGCCTTTCACAAGCCGCTGTGCGGGCATGGAAGAGCCGCAAGCCAGGCGGTGTGAGCTGGACGCTCGGTTTCGCGCAGATCGGCGAGAACCGGCGCTCCGTGTTTGCCGATGGTCACGCGCAGATGTATGCGAAGACGAACGACGCGCGCTTCCGTGGCATGGAGGCCGACTCCGACTCAGGAATCGAGACGCTATTTTTCTGGAACGCTGAAAAGCAGCTTCAAGCCGTCGCGATCAATGTCGCGTGCCCGTCGCAGGAGGTGGAAAGCCGCAGCGCGCTCAACGCCGACTTCTGGCACGACGCACGCGAGCAGTTGAAGGCTAGGTTAAACCTCCCTGACCTCACCGTGCTCGGCTGGTGCGGCGCGGCGGGTGATCAATCGCCGCATCCGCAGTATCGCAAGGACGCCGAGGCCCGCATGATCAAGCTGCGCGGCCTCACGCGGCAGCAGGAGCTCGGACGCCGCATCTGCAATGCCGTTTTGGACACGCTCGATGCCGCGAAGGCCGACATCCGCACCGATGCGCCCTTCGGCCACATCGTTGAAGACCTGCCATTGCCACCGCGCAAAATCCTCGAACGTGAATATGCGGACGCGAAGAAGAACATCGCGCAATACAGCGTCGTCGAGAAGCCGGACAACCGCGTCATCACGATGCTTGCGCTCGAAAAAGGCATCGTGAAGCGGTTCGAGGAGGCGGACAAGCTCTCGCCTTATGAGATGGAGCTGCACGTCCTGCGTCTCGGCGACATCGCCATCACCACGAACACCTTTGAGCTGTTTCAGGACTGGGGCATCCAGATGAAAGCACGCAGCCCCGCGCAGCAGACCTTCGTGCTCCAGCTCACCAACGGCTGCGGCATGTATCTGCCCACCGCGCGCGCCATCGAAGGCGGCAGCTACAGCGGCCTGCCGCATGTGAACAAGGTCGGCCCCGAAGGCGGGCAGATTCTCGTCGATCAAACCGTGCGCACGATGCAGGCGCTGTTTCCTGCGGCCAGGAAATAGCGCGCCGCCCAGGCATCGGGAGCAGGGATTATCCAGATCATTGGTGCGTTGACCGGATGACATGGAGACGGCATTGTCATCGCATGTCGCAAACCACCACCTTCAAAGCAAAGGTTCCGAACGCCCGCTTCAAGAAAGCCAATGCCGTGCTGCAAAAGCTCGGCCTCAGTGCTGGCGAGGCGTTCAATCTGATGCTGGCGCAGATCGAGATTCAAAAGGCGCTGCCCTTTGCCGTTTCGTTGTAGCCGATGCCGCTGCTCAACGCCGAAGAACAGGCCGACGAATGGACCCGAGCCTATGGCGCGTATTGAGCCAGCCGTTGGTGAAGTCTGGTTCGCCGAGGGATGTATAAACCCGAACGCCGCTTTTGACTAAAGGCTGGCGGTGCAGTGCGGGGTTAAATCCCCGCGCCGCCGGGTGACAGGGTGTCCCAATCGAGCTGCGGTCTTCGTGGTCGCGGCAAAAGCGGCGCGATGGCGTTTTTGACCTCCTTTGCCTTATCAATCAAGGCGCGGTGCTTCGGGGAAACGGGGTCAGGGTGCAACTCCTTGACAAAATGTTCGCATTCATGAGTTCGTGGCATCGGCTTCTTCCAAAAAGTGTTTCAGTCCTTCCGAAATTTTCTTGATCGCCGCCTTCCCGTCAAGACGCCTCATCTGCTAGCTCACATTCGTCGCCGATTTCATCTCCAGTTTCTCGGCCAGCCACTCCTGCATGAAAGGGTCAGGAGCCGATTCTTGACAGACTAGCTTCGCCTCATTATGTAGTTTGAGTTTTCCGGTCTTCAGGCGTTTGATTTGCTGGCATACGTTCATCGGAATTTCATCTCTAGTCTCGCCACTGTCCACCGTCGGTTACCGCTGTCTTCTGACGCATCGCATGTGCGATGGCCACTTTCTTCGGGTCGCTGCCGTAGGTGCTTGCCAGCTCTGACTCCTGCAAATCCAGCCATTTCATGCCATCGGCCACCACTTGTTCCGCTTCCTCTTCTTCGTGACACGCTTTGCTCTCGGCACTCATTCTCAGCGCTCTTTCAATCGTCCCAGCGCATCATAGCTATTGCAGGTTCATTGGATGGCCGATGGAGCGCCGATGAGTCGTATGCCTTGGTGGGGGGATGTGGGAGCGGCTCTGTCTCAATGCCCGGCGAAGTGCAGCAACTCCAGAATCTCTCCGCGCAAGCGGAGGAACCCTGAGCTGGCGCGGTCCCGCGGACGAGGAATGTCCACCGGGATGATGCGCTCGATGCGGCCGGGGCGCGGGGTCATGAGTACGATGGAATCACTCATGTAGATCGCCTCATCCACATCATGAGTGACGAGCAGCATGGTGGTGCCGCGCGCCTGCCAGATGCGCAGCACCTCATCCTGCATGCGCATGCGGGTGAAGGCGTCGAGCGCGCCGAGCGGCTCGTCGAGCAGCAGCACCTTGGGGTGGTTGATGAGTGCGCGGGCCAACGCCACACGCTGGGCCATACCTCCGGAAAGATGGTGCGGGTAGGCATTGGCGAAGCTCTCTAGTCCGACGAGTTGGATGAATTCGTCCACCTCATGTTTTTTTTCGGCGAGCACGCCGCGGGCGACGAGGCCGGTCTGGATGTTCTGTCGCACGCTCAACCAGGGAAAAAGATTGGGGTCTTGGAACACTAGGCCGCGCTCAGCGCTCGGACCCGAGATTTCCTCTTCGCCCACCAGCACCCCGCCTGTCGTCGGCAGAGTCAGACCTGTGATCAGGCGCAGCAGTGTGGATTTACCGCAGCCACTGGGCCCCACGATGGAGACGAACGCACCCGCCTCGACCGACAGACTCACATGCTCTAGGGCGCTGAATGCCACCCGCTCAGAGGAGAGAAATTGCTGACTTACGCCACGCACGCTCACCGAGGAACCTTCGACGACTGCCTGGGCTACCATTTGATGACTCCTTTCTGCCAGACCAGAACACGATCACGAACTTTGAAAAGCAGGGACATGATAGATGAGAAGAACACGGCCATGATGACGAGGGCGGCATAGACTTTGCCGTATTCTGCCCATTCACGCGCCCAACTCAGATACCAGCCGAGGCCGGATTTGACACCCACCGTCTCTGCCACTACGAGGGTGAGGAAGGCGGAACCCAGCCCCATGAACAGGCCAATGAAGATATTCGGCATGGCCGCCGGGATGGCGACGCGAAAGATCAGGAAAATGGGCTTCGCGCCGAGAGTGCGGGCCACATCCAGATAGGACACGCGGGTGTTGGAAATGCCGGAGGCAGTGAGCATGGTGACAGGAAACCACACGGCTAGGGCGATGAGGCAGGTGGCAGACATCGCAGCAGAAGGCGAGACGACCAGCGCCAGCGGAATCCAAGCCGTGGCTGGGATGGGACCCACCACCTTCAGCACCGGCATACCCCAGTAGCGCACAGATGAATACCAGCCGATGCACACGCCGGAAAATACGCCGACGCAGACGCCCAGCGCATACCCGCCGATCAGCAAGAGCAGCGAATGCCAAGTGCTGTCCCAGATCATGACACGGTCGTCGATCATGCTCTGGATGACACGTGCTGGACTCGGAAAGTAGGGCAGTGGCAGCAAACGCACCCCTGTGGTGACAACCTCCCAAATCACCAGCAGCAGCAGCGCAGCGGCGATGATAGGGCCGCTTTCCCGCAGCTTCCGCCGGAGTCCTGGCCAGAAACTCTGCGCCCCCATGCTTAGCAGCACCAATCCCAGCAGGATGCTAATGAACACGGTGAATGCCTGTGTCTCCGCTGGCGGCTCGCCGCCAGCGATCAACAAATGCACGATGAGCGTAGCCACAGCAGCCCCCACGAGGCCCAACGCCGTCCGCCACGGTAGCGGCGGGACCTGTTCAGAAGTGTTCTCGGGAGGAAGATCTTCCACGGCGGGCTTGGATAGCGCTGATTCACTCACAATCATGCAAAACATTATTTAGCCGCTGCCAGCGCAGGATCATCACAGCAGGATTTGAGCAGCAGATGGCCGCCGCATCCATAAATCTCCATGGCCACACGCATCGCCTGGTCTTTCGGCATCTGGCCGAAGGCCACCTGCTCCACCTTCAGGCCACCCACCCATTCATCTGTCAGGCCTTCGAGCTTCACAAAGACGCCGGCCGTGAGCTTTCCAATGTCCGTCTCCTCGCTAAACATGCCAGCACGCTTCATGCTCTCGGCGGCGGAACGCACGGCATCTTCTCCGCCAGAGATGCTGGGCACATAACGCAACTGACCGAGCACCTGCGTGTTCAGCTCCGGGCTGGAGGCGATGTAGCCTTTGAGAATGGACAGACGGGCGGCAGCGCGGGGATTGGTCTCTACCCATTTCGCAGCTTTGACGACGGCTTTGGTGGCAGCGGCACTCGCCTGAGCATTGGCGGCCAAGTACTTACCATTCATCAGCACGGCGCAGCAGAACTCTCCAGCGTAAGGCGGGTCCACTGCTTGGTCGGCAATGGTTTTCACCTTCTTCTCCGCCAGCAGAAGGCTGCCAATGGGTTCCGCGTTGGCGATGGCGTCCACCTCCCCTTTATCCAGAGCCAAGCCTAACTCCGCAGAGGGGAATACTTTCCATTCCACCTCCGTCTTGGCATCGATCTTGTTGTCCCCCAGCACGCGGTTGGCGAAAATGAAAGGCGGCGTGCCCATGCCTGGCACACCGATGCGCTTGCCACGCAGGTCCTCGATCTTGTGGATGTTGCCATTGACCGGAGCCTGCACGCGCAGGCAGCCCAGATGCACCCCAGCGGTCATCTTCACATCCATGCCCTGCTCGATCGGCTTCAAAAACATCATCACCGGCTGATGCGCCAGGTGGAAACCACCCAGACCCAGCACATCCTTGAACTGCGACCACTCGCACTTCACCATCTCAGGCTCCACACCGAACTCTTTGAAATACCCCAGCTCCTTCGCCACGAACAGCGGAGCCTCACAGGTCAGGCCGATGTAGCCGATCTTGATCTTCGTCAAACCGTCCTCCGTCACCCCGGCCACACCGTCATCTTTTTTGCAGCTAGCCAGAAAAGCGGTGCCGAAGATGGTGAGAAGCAAAAGAAAGCGGGGTAGAAGCATGGGCGCAAGTATGGAGCGCGCGCACGCAACCTGCGAATAGACCCTTGGCATGGATGGTATGCCGTGACGTTATAAGCAGGGCGGCTTCCATGCGATTCATGTCATCTCAGAAAGAGCACAATACTCATAACTGAATGGCCAGAGGCGCGACGCCTTCCCCTCCCCTCCACCCTCCACCCTCCACCCTCCACACGCAGCTTTCAAATTGATATTTAGCTTTGCCAAAATACTCGTCTCGTGGCAGAATTTCCGTAATTGGCATATTTGCTATGGGTGAAGACGCCCCTACCGGCCATCATACCTGCACCCTTTGCGCCCTCGAAATCCAGCGACTTGCGGTGGTTCCCGAACAATGGGCACCATGGGCGGCAGCTTGCCGCGTGACTGACATTTCGCATGCTTCCTAAACTTTCGACTTCCCCTGCCGCTAGGTTCCTCCACTTTGCGCCCCCCCGTTTTTCCCCTTCATTTTTTGCCGTGAACCGCACCCATCCCACTGACGACCTTCGCGTTGCTGAAATCCTGCCCCTCATCCAGCCAGCCCTTCTCATGCATGAGTTCAGCCTCGGCGAGCAGGAGTCCGCCTTCGTCGAAAATTCGCGCAAACAGGCCGAGGCTATTCTGAACTTAAAAGACGACCGTTTGCTGGTGGTCGTCGGCCCCTGCTCGATCCATGACACCAAATCCGCGCTCGAGTACGCACGCCACGTCGCTGAAGCCCGCCAGAAAAATACCGCCGATCTGGAGATCGTGATGCGCGTCTATTTTGAAAAACCGCGTACCACCGTCGGCTGGAAAGGCTTCATCAATGATCCTCATCTCGACGGTTCCTACGACATCAACGCCGGCCTGCGCGGCGCACGCGATTTACTTCTCGAGCTTGTGAAGCGCGGCGTCCCTGCCGGCACAGAATTCCTCGATACCATCACGCCGCAGTACATCGCCGATGTCGTCGTCTGGGGTGCCATCGGCGCACGCACGACGGAAAGCCAAGTACACCGCCAGCTAGCGTCCGGCTTGTCCATGCCGGTCGGCTTCAAAAACGGCACCGACGGCGGCATTCAGGTCGCTCTCGATGCCATTGAGGCGGCCAAAGGTCAGCATAGCTTCCTCTCTGTCACCAAGGACGGCGTCGCCGCCATCGTGAGCACCAAGGGCAACCACACCTGCCATGTCATCCTGCGCGGTGGCAAAGGTGGCCCCAACTTTGACGCCGCATCGGTCAAAACCGCAGCCGACCAGCTCTCCTCCCGCGGCCTGCCCGCCAGCGTGATGGTCGATTGCAGTCACGGCAACAGCCTGAAAGATTATCGCAAACAGCCCCTCGCCTCTGCCTCGCTCGCGGAACAAATCGCCGCTGGAAGCAAAGCGATCACCGGCGTGATGATCGAAAGCCACCTCGTCGAAGGCCGCCAGGACTCCAAGCCCGGCCTGCCGCTCACCTACGGCCAGAGCATCACCGACGCCTGCGTCTCATGGAACACCACGGCTGCAATGCTCGACGAACTCGCCGCCGCGGTGCGCGAGCGCCGCAAAAAATGAACTTCACCCGCAACTGCCTCGGAAACCTCGCGAAGGTCCGCATCCTCGTCATCGGGGACGTGATGCTCGATCATTTCATCTGGGGCCACGTCCGCCGCATCTCGCCGGAGGCCCCCGTGCCCGTCGTCGAGGTGACAAAAGAGGAGTTCTACCCCGGTGGTGCCGCCAACGTCGCCCGCAACATCTCGCCCTTCTCCACACACACGCATCTCATGGGCCGTGTGGGCAAGGACATGGCTGCCGATAAACTGCGCGCACTCTTAACCGCCGATCAGATCGACCCTGCGCCGCTGCTCGTACATGAAACGCTGCCCACGATTTCGAAAGCCCGCGTCTCCGCGCGCCAGCAGCAGATTGTCCGTGTCGATCGTGAAAAACTCATGCCGCTGGCCGATGACGAACTCGTCGAGATCGAAGAACGGCTGCGCAAACTCGCGCCCGATCTCGACGCCATCATCCTCGAAGACTACGGCAAAGGCTTCCTCACCGAGAAGCTCATGCATCTCGTCGCCAAGATCGCCGCCGAGCACCAACTCATCGTCACCGTCGATCCTTCGCCGCGCAATCCGCTGCCTTGGGCGGGCGTTTCCCTCGTGAAGCCGAACCGCCTCGAAGCCTTCGCCGCTGCCGGACTGGAGGATCATCTTCTTCCCGGCCCACCGCTCGAAAACAAAGAACTGCTCGAAGTCGGTCGCGTTCTCCTTGGCAAATGGGATGTCGCCAGCGTCCTCGTCACGCTCGGCGAACACGGCATGATGTTGTTTGAGCGTGGCAAGGCACCGCATCACATCCCGACACGCGCCCGTGAGGTGTTTGACGTGTCCGGCGCAGGTGACACCGCCATCGCGCTGCTCACGCTCGCGCTCGCAGCCAGGTTCACGCTTCACGATGCCGCAGACATCGCCAATCACGCCAGCGGCATCGTCGTCGGCAAACTCGGCACCGCCACATTGACCCCCGACGAACTCCTCGCAGCCTTCTCGTGACATGAGCACCGATTTCTCCTCTCTTTTCAAAACGCACCTCGGCGAACATCAGGACGCCATCGCCAAACTCAGCGCGATGAGCGACCAAATCGCCCCGCTCGCTGACGCCTGGCTCACCGCGTTGCGTTCCGGCAAAAAAATCATCTTCTTCGGCAACGGTGGCAGCGCCGCCGACGCACAGCATCTCGCCGCCGAACTCGTCGTGCGCTATCGCATCAATCGCGCAGCCCTCGCCGGCATCGCCTTGACCACCGACACCTCGATCCTCACCGCGCACAGCAACGACTTCGGTTTTGAAACTGTCTTCTCACGGCAGATCGAAGCTCTCGCGCAACCCGGTGATGTCGTCATCGGCATTTCCACCTCGGGAACGAGCAAGAACGTCCTCCTCGGCCTCCAGGCCGCCAACAAGCGCGGCTGCATCACCATCGCCTTCACCGGCGAAAAAGGTGCCGATTGCTGTGCAGAAGCCAAATTGAGCTTCAAAGCCCCTTCCTCGATCACCGCACGCATTCAGGAGTGTCATCTCCTCATCGGCCACCTCCTTTGCGACGTGACCGAACAAAGCTTCGCGGCAGCTTAAAGCCCGCCTCTCGCGTCCTATATGGCCGCAGGCAGTCAGATCCTCAAAACGCTCTCGCTGGCGACTCTCCTGCGCATCGCACGTTTGTGCCTGAGCCTCGTCATCACCTGCGTGCTCGCGCGACATCTCGGCGGCGCGGGATTCGGCCAGCTTGCCGTCGCCATGGCCGTCGTTTCGATCCTTTTGAGCGTTGGAGAGCTTGGTTTCGCCCGCTATACCGTGCGCGAATTGATGAAGCAAGGCGGCGATCCATCCGCCGTGCTCGGCACCACGATTACCGCACGTTTCATCGTCTCCGCCGTTTTGTTCACCGGTTTGATCGCATGGATCGGCTGGCGCACACCGCAGGGCGCTGTGTTGCTCGTCGTTTACGGAATTCAGCTCCTCACGAATCCCGTCACAGAAGTCCTCGCGTGGCTGGAAGCACACGGACGCGTTTCAAACGCCGTCATCGCCCAGTTCATCGGCTTCATCACCAGCGCCACTTGCATAGGCATCGGCATCTGGCAAAACGCACCGCTGTGGTTCTTCGCACTCACCTATGCGCTCGAAGGCTGGGTGTTCATCGCCTTGAGTGCCTCCGTGTTCTGGCGTCACGGTGGCCGGATCAACGTGCGCGCCTTCCAATTCTCCCGTGCTTTCGCTCTCGTCAGCCGTTCGTGGCCCGAATTGGCCTCGCAGGCGGCGCTCATCCTCCTGTTCCGCCTCGATACGATGATGATCGAGTGGCTGCGCGGCGCTGAAGAGGCGGGAATCTACGGCGCAGCCGTTCGCGTCTCCGAAATGGCTTACTTCGTACCTGGAATCCTCGCCACGCTATTCCTGCCGCGCTTGATGGAAGCTCGTCAGAACGACGCCGCGCAGTATGAGAAACGCGTCGTCGATTATTTCTCCGCGTCAGTCGTACTCGCACTCGGTGTGGCAGCAGGATTGCTCCTTCTCTCACCGTGGATGCCGTTCGTCTTCGGAGACGAATTCGCCCGCAGTGCCGAAATGCTCCGCGTTCATGCCTGGGCCTTCATTCCCTTCGCCATCGGCATCGCCCGCACCCAAATCCTCACCGTGGAGGACAAGTTGGCCGCGAACCTGCCCTCCGTCATCGTCGCCGTTGTCGTCAATGCTTGGCTCAATCTAGAATGGATTCCCGCGCATGGCGGCGTCGGAGCCGCCTGGGCCACGCTCGTCTCCTACACTCTCGCATGGATCATCTGGACCTACTTCTCACCTGATCTGCGCACACACGTCTCCGGTCTCATGACTCGTGCAATCGTCGGCCTGCCGCGCTTCACGCTGCTGCGCGTGCGTTCGTTGCTTTATCCCTGATTTCACATGCAAGGCAGGGCCATCATCATCTTTCTCGGCGGCATCGGCGCGGTGTACGTCATGCTCTCCGTGCTGCTCGCCGGCGGCAATTCCATCGGCGCTCTCGCGCAGTTCCTCTCTGTCGGCTCATTCATCCTCGCCGTCCTTCAGCCGCGTCTCGCACTCTATTTGATGGTCCTCTACGCTGGTTACAGCGACCTGCTGAAGCGCATGATGGTGTTCGACGGTCATGTGACCATGAACGATGTCCTCTGGGTGCGTGCGCTCTGCCCTCTCACGCTCGCCGGCATCTGCCTGGGCACGCTCGTGCGCTCGCTGCACGACGGGATGCTGTATCAACGCCGCAAGCTCCTCTCGCTTCTCGTCTGCATTCTCGGCTTCATCATCTCCGGCGCGTCCGCCTTACGCAGCGGCGGCGGCTTCAATGCTGCCGTCACTCAGCTAGCCGATGGCGCCTCCTACATGTTCCTGCTGTTCATCGTGCCCTGCATCTTCCGCAAGCCGGATGAAATCATCGCCTTCATCAAATACTGCCTCATCATCTTCATCCCGGTCGCGCTCTACGGCTTGAAGCAGCAAATTTTCGGCCTCAGCGACTTCGAAATCGAGTATCTGCGTTCCGGCCTCACCGTCCTCTCGAAGCATCTCGAAGACGTCCGTCCCCGCCCGTTCTCCACGCTCGTGGACAGTTCCCCCTTCGGCACGAGCTGCGCCATTTGCGCCTGCCTCGCGCTCGTCGTGCGTCGTCATCATCGCGACACCGGCACACGCGCCTGGCAGATGATGAGCTTCGTTATCTTCGCTCTCTTTGTCGCTGGTTGTGTCGCCAGCATGACACGCTTCGCCAACGTGAACTGGGCGTTGCCCATCCTGCTGCTGCCCGTTTTGCGCAGCACCAAAGGCACCACCATGCTTTACGCCTCCGTTGTCGCGCTGTTCGTCACCGCCTGCATCTACGCGCAGGATTTGATCAACGGGGTCACCAAGTTCACTCTCTGGGCGCTCGAAAACTTCGGCGGCACCGCCATCGGCGAGCAGTTCGCGCGCTTCTGGACCATCTGTGACCGCCTCGAAGGCATGCACGACCTCGCGCACAATCCGCTCATGTGGACCATGTTCGGTTACGGTGCCAAAGGTGCCGCCGACATGCACGAGGCACACATGGTCGCCAGCCATGACCTTATTTCGAACCTCCTGCTCGAAATCGGCTGGCTGCCACTCAGCCTCGTGCTCATCATAGCCGGACTCGCACTGCTTTCCTTCCATCGCAGTGTGTGGAGGCTGCGCGGAACGCCTACCTTCAACATCTGCGTGTGGATGGTGGGCATCGAGTTCGGCCTGCTCATACACAACATCTTCGCCGGCAACATCACCGCCACCTTCCCGGTAAACTTCTTCTTCTGGTTCATTGCTGGCGCGTTGAACTCTTGCATCGAACATCAGGAACACCTTCGCCTCGCTGCGAGGCGTCTCGTCAATCCCACACCGCAGCCCATGTCGCCGCGCCATCCGGCCTTCGTGCATGCTCAAACGCCGCAGCCCCATGGATGATCCACCACAACTCGTCGTCCTCGCCCCCTACGCGCTGCGCGACTGGAGCGGGAGGCCACGACGTTTCCTAGATCCATCGCCGATGCCGTACCGCAGCAAGGCACTCGTCGGCGCGTGGTTCGACAACGACGAGCAACTCGAACGTGACTACCACCGTCGTCAGAGCGGCAACATGCGTCGTATTGCTGCCGCGCTAAAGCTCATCGCATGCAACTGGTCCTCCTTGGGCCACGCACGCATGATCTACTGCCTTGATGGCGTGCATTACGCGCTCCTGCTAAAACTCGCACTTGCCGGACTGTTCCGCACCGAGGGCAAAGTCATCCGTCGCGTCGCCTTCCATGACACTGCGTGGAAAAAACTCGCCGCAAGCCTGCAAAACGCCGCGCCTGCGTTCCAGATCGAATGCATCACACGCGAGCAGTTCGAGTCCGCCTCTCGTGATCTTGGTTCACAACGCGTCATCCTACGACCCTGGAAGATCGATACCGGCTGGTTCACACCAGAGCCGGATGCGCTACACCTTCGCGCAGTGCTGCCCGGCAATATCAGCCGCGACGAATCCATCGTGCCACCGCTGCTGCATCACGGCATTTCCATCACACGCATCGCCCGCTTGCCGACTCTGGAGCAACAATACGCAGCCGAGATCGCCGACCCGCGCTTCGAACTCGTCACCAACGTCTCGCATCACGATTACCTCGGCTACCTTCGCGCCGCACCCGCTGTGCTGCTGCCCATCATTTCATGCGACGGTTCTGCAGGGCTCACCGCCGCGATGGAGGCCATTGCCGCAGGCATTCCGGTTCTCGCGAACCGCAGCATGGGTCTCACCGAACTCTTCACAGAGTGTCGTTATCCTGTTCCGATGCTCGACAGCCTCGATCCCGAAAGCTGGGCACGCGCTTATCATAAAATCGCAGAGCAGCGTCATTCGTCAGAGTTCCTCGATGACCTTGGAATCTCGCGCAAACTACTGCTCAAGCACCATCGCATCCTCCCTTCAGGAGATGACTGGTCGCAGATATTTGACGCCGCCTGCGCATCTGGCCCATCTGCCTGTGAAACCAGTTTGAGCCAAGCCTCGCTCGCATGAAACCCGGCCTGCTGCTGATCGGCCACACTTATGCCGCGCTCGAAAATCGCAAAAAAATCCAGGCGCTCGCCGCGCATTTCGATCTTGTCTGCGTCACCTCCACCATCGAGCAGCGCACGATCCTCGGCCGCAACGCCGCCGATTTTGACAATGACAGCGATGCGTCCTCACGCAGCTATCAGCTTGCCCGTCTTCCGCGCCGTGGTAACAGCGACACCACCTTTCGTTATGCCGGACTCGCGGCCGTCATGCGCTCGCGTCTCTTCGATGTCATCCTCGTCGAAAACGAACCTTGGGCCGTCGTTTGCTGGCAGGCGCGATTTTTGAAATCGCTGCTTCAACCACAGGCACTATTCGGCGAGTTTACTTGGGAGAATGTCGAACGCCCTGGCTGGAAGGGGCTCGTCTTAGCTCAAATCTATCGTGCGATGAATGCCACGACCGATTTCATCATCGCCGGCAACCAGGCCGCATCCCAGCTCGTGCATAAACACGGCGCACGTCAGGAAAGTATGCTGATCGCGCCGCAACTCGGCGTCGATCTCACCAATCATGCGCCTGCAACCGCTGTAGAACGCGATGTACTGCGTAAAGCCAGCGATTTGCCGGTGGACGCGTTCATTGTCGGTTACTGCGGCCGTTTGACTGAAGAAAAAGGCATCAAGGAGCTGCTGCAAGCTTGTGACCAACTGCAAAACGTCCATCTCGCGCTGCTCGGCTCCGGCAAACTCGAATCGTGGCTCAAGGAGCAACAGAAAACGCGCCCTTGGCTTCACCTGCTGCCGCCGCGTCCGCATTTCGAAATTCCCGCGTTCCTGCGCAGCCTGGATGTTTTCGTGCTCGCTAGCAAACCTGTGCGCACGTTGAAGCTCTGCTGGGAGGAACAGTTCGGCCATGTCTTGATCGAAGCGATGGCTTGCGGTATCGCCACGCTCGGCTCCAGCAGCGGCGCGATTCCCGAAGTCATCGGCCATGACGATGCCATCTTCCCGCACGGCGACGCAAACGCGCTCGCTGATCGCATCCGCCGTGTGATGCACGGCACCACACTGGCCAGCAGCCAGCGTGAACGCACCCGCATGCACTATACGCATGACGCCGTCGCCACGTCGTGGGCTGGATTTATTTGTTCCCAGCTAGCTGCATGAGCAGCTACCGCGACATTCTCTATCGCAACTACTCTGCCTCGTTCGGCGGACAGAAGGAGCTCGATTTTTCGGTCCAGCATGCGCAATACGAGGCCACTTACGACTCGCTGCCATCGAAGCGGGACGCCGTCATCGCCGATCTCGGCTGTGGCAAGGGGGAATGGCTCGCATGGATGGCTGCCAAAGGTTTTTCCAAACTCACCGGTGTCGACCTCTCGCCTTCCGATCTCGCCATCGCTCGTCAGAACGATCCGTCGCACGCCTGGATCGAACAAAACGTCATCCACTTCCTCGAATCGCAAAGCGCCGCCTTCGACCTGTTGCACGCGAAGGACATCATCGAGCACTTCACCAAGGATGAGTTCATCCGTTTCCTCACCGCCGCCAGAAACGCTCTCAAACCCGGCGGTGAATTGTGGCTGCTGACCTTCAATGCGCAGAGCCCGCTCTCAGCGGCGATCCGTTATGGTGACTTCACTCACGAAATCGGCCTCACGCCTGCCAGCATGGCACAATGCCTCCGTGCCTGTGGTTTCAACCACATCTCTGTGCAAGGCCGTCATTACTGCTCGACTTCCACTAGTGGTCAGGCGCGCCGCATCCTCGGTGAAATCGTTTTCGGTCTTTCGCGACTACTGCTGAAGATTCGTCACGGCGGAGCTGCCAAGGAACGCGGCATCGACTTGCACTGCACGCAGCCCGATTTGTTCACGATGGCGTGCAAAGCCTGACCACACGCTCATGCACCGCATCCACCGTCCAACGATTCAAGCACGCCAGAGGAGCAGCCAGGTTCAGGCAGCGGTTTGCGGGCTTCGTCGGCAGATCACAGGGTTGGCAGCTCAGGCGTGGTTCGCGCAGCAACTCGAATCGTTCATGATGCCATGCCGGATCCCAGCGCGGCGAGGAAGGCCCGACCACAATGACTCCGGGCGTGCCACAAGCTGCGGCGATGTGCATTGGCCCCGAATTGTTGCCGACAAACAGCTTCGCACCGGCAATCACGCGCACCAAGTCATCGAGCGCCTTCGTTTTCACTTGCTCGACCTTGCCACTCAAACCGGTCTCGCAACCCTGAACAATCCAGCGCACCGAATGCGTTTCCGCCAGCCGGTTCGCCAGCTCGATGAAGTTCCTCAACGGCCAGCGCTGGTAATCACGGCTCGCGCCCGCATGAATCACGATCGCACCCGATTCCTCGCGCCCGAAAGCTCTCAGGTCAGGCGCTGGCATGTGTTCCGGCAGATCAAACCTCGATCTAGCGATGCGCCAGTTGTGTGCCGCGACCGATTCACCGTCATTCATGGCGACGCGGACATGCAGCAGCCCGTTCAGCCGCACATGCGGCGTGCGCGGCCCCACGCACACTTTGGCGCCACTCAGACGTGCCAGCAGATGCGCCACGTTGCCCTGATCGTCGCCGAGCAGGCACGCGTCCGGCTGCAAAGCACGGAGTCGCGCCGCCATCTGCATCAAGCGCCACGGCTGGCGCCATGCGCCGTTGAATTTCGTGGTCTCAAACACCCGCAACTCCACATTGGGACAACAAACCTCATACAGCCGCGCCGCCGTCGGGCTTGTGAGCACGACGACGCGCCAGCCTGGATGCGCCGCGATGAGCGACTGCACGACGGGCAGGAAAACGACGTTGTCGCCGAGCTGGTTCACTTTGAAGACGAGCAAAGTCATGTTGGCAAATCCTAGCATCACGCGTGATGAGCAGGCAACGACTTGTGTCATGAGCACGGCGCCGAGATGCCCGGCCTGTGACGTGCCTGCGGCGGCTGAAATCGGCCGCGCGGGCGTCTGCGACCTCTGGCGCTGCGACTGCGGCCTGGTCTTTGCCAACCGTGCGACCTGGTGTGATCCGTATGTGGCTAGCGACTACTACGATCCTGCCAACCAGCCTGCGGAGAGCTATCCACTCCAAATCACAGCCACGGAGCGCGACCGCATCGCCAGCGTGCGCCGGTTCCAACAAAGCGGCCGCCTGCTTGATTTCGGTGGTGGCACTGGCAAGACCGCACTGGCGGCGCATGAGGCGGGCTTTGCCGCCATCGTGCTGGAGGACAGTCACAATGCCGTGAGCGTAGGGCAGGCGCATCATCCAGAGATCGAGTGGCACGAGGGCAGGGCGATTCCTGCTAGCATCGCTGATGGCAGCCTCGATGTGATCACACTGTTTCATGTGCTGGAGCATCTGCCTGATTTGCAGTCCGCCGTAGGCCAGTTGCGTCGCAAGCTGCGTCCTGGTGGCTTGCTGCTCATTGAGGTGCCAAACTGGGGCGGACACATGCGTCGGCTGCGTGGTTTGCGGTGGCAGTATGTGCTCGACCATCATGTGAACCACTTCACAAAGACCAGTCTGACGCGCTTGGTTGAAAACCACGGCTTCACGCTCGCGACCGCCGAATTCCGCCGCACGTTCGCCATCAACGAAACGCATCCGTGGAAGGAACCGCTAAAAAAATGGCTCTGTCTCATCGGATTCGGCGACATCCTGCGCTGTTCCTACCTCAAGTCATGAGACGCTGGCTTCCATGGGCGCTGCTGGCCCTCAGCGTGGTGCTGCTGATGGCCGTGCAGCCGTATGCGGCGGGCTACGGACACTTCCGTCGCACGCTTTTGTCCGAGCTGTTGATGCAGTGGAAGGACGCGACTTGGCAGCACGGGGCGCTGGTGCCATTTATCACGTGCTACTTGATCTGGCGTCGGCGCACTGATGTCGCGCAGCTCCCCGAGTCGGCGAGTCGCGGAGGTCTGGCGCTCATCGTGCTTGCCCTGTTCCTCTACTTCGCCGGATTCCGTGCGAACAACTTCTATTGTGGATATGCGGCGGTCATGGCGTTTCTTGCGGGCTCTTCGCTGTGGCTGCACGGAACACAACGCAGCCGTGTGATGCTGTTCGCGTGGTTGATGCTCAGTTTCATGTGGCCGCTGCCGTTTTTGGAAGAGAGTATCGGCTACCAGATGCGGTTGATGATGGTCAAAACGACCGGCTTCGTCCTCAATACGATCGGCGTCGAATCGCTGGTGACCGGGACTGCCCTGCAATCGATGCCGAACCTCGAATTTGGCCGGAAGGCGGGCGAGTGGTTCAGCGTGGGCATCGCCGCCCCGTGTTCCGGCATGCGCTCGTTGTTCGCGTTGCTCGTCGTCGGCGCGTTGTTCAGTTATTTCCGCCAGCGTGTGCTCTGGCGCAGGCTGGCGTTGTTCAGCATGATCTTACCCATCGCCATCGTCGCAAACATGACGCGCATCCTCGTGCTGATCTTCGCCGCGATGTCCTTCGGCCAGAAGTGGGCCATCGGCGACGCGGAGAAGGAGGTCTCCACCTTCCATGAGCTCACTGGCATCATTGTTTTTCTCGCAGCGGTGTTGTTGCTGCAATCCGCCTCTTGGCTTTTGGACCTGATCTGCGGCGGCCACGGATTGAAGCGTTCGCGCGTCATCTCACGTCAAGTAGTGTCCTCGCCGTCATGATCGTCCGCGCCGTCATTTTATTCGCGCTCTGTAGCATGACCATGCTGCTATGCCAGTTCTCGCCGCAACCCAAAGGCGGTGATGAAACTGGTGTGTCGGCTGAATTGCCCATGGTGGCAGGCGGTTTCGTCGGCGAAAGCGAGGCACCGGGAGAGCGTGAGCGCGAGCTGCTGCCTGCGGACACGATCATCGTGAAGCGCATTTACCGAACGCCTGGGCGTTCTGTTGAAAACCGCGACCTCGCGCATGTCTCGCTCGTCATCGCTGGCAATGACAGCCGCAGCATCCACCGGCCCGAAGTCTGCCTCGACGGCCAGGGCTGGACGATCACTGATTCACGCGTACGGGAGGTCAGTCTGCTCTCCGGTGAAATTTTGCGTGTGCGCGATCTCGCCATCGAGCGCGAGGTGCTGCTGGGCGACGGAACGAAGCTGCCGCTGCGGGCGCATTACGTTTACTGGTTCGTCGGCGCGGATGTCAGCACGCCGAGCAACCTCGAACGCCAGCTCATCAGCCTGCGTGACAGTGTGCTGCATAATGTGAACCACCGCTGGGCTTATCCATCCGTGATGGCCCGTGTCACCCAGGGCCTCTCACCTGAAATGACCGGCGAGCGCGTTCGGAGCGACGAGGAAACGGTCGCCATGCTGCTCGATCTCATTCGAGTGCTGGCGCCCAAGTTTCAGAAAAACCTCATGCCGGCCTCATGAAACAGAAGCTCATCCATCAAGTCTGGGGACTGGTCTTCAAGACTTTCCGCAAGAGGCGCTTCGCGCAGTTTGTGAGCCGCATTCAGCCAAGGCCACATGAACGCGTTCTCGACATCGGCGGCTACCCTTCCACTTGGACGGGCCAACAGCACCTAGTCGCCGAGATTCACATCGTCAATGTTCATGAGATCACATCGCAGGCCGATCCCGGCAATGTTCATCTCCAAATCGCCGACGGCTGCGCCCTCCCTTTTGCGGATCACTCCTTCGACATCGTCTTCTCCAACAGCGTGATCGAGCATGTGGGTGATTTTGAGCGCCAGCAGGCGTTCGCCCGCGAAGTGTCGCGTGTGGGCGGTCGCCTATGGGTTCAAACACCGGCGCGGGAGTTCTGGATCGAGCCGCATTTCATGACCCCGTTCATCCACTGGCTGCCGCCGGGCTGGCAGCATCGTCTGGCGCGCAACTTCAGCGTCTGGGGTTGGCTGACACGGCCGGACAAGCGGCAGGTGGCAGACTTCATCAATGACATCAGGCTGCTCACGCATGCCGAGATGGTGCGTCTCTTCCTAGGCTGCGCTATTCTGCGTGAGAAAGTCTGCCTCGGGCTCTTCACCAAAAGTTACATCGCTGTCAGAACCGCATGATCTCAATACTCCACGCTCATCTCAAGCCTCTGGGCCGTGTCGCCGTCGCCTACTCGGGTGGCGTGGACAGCACGCTGGTGCTGAAGGTCGCGCTGAATGCGCTTGGACATGAAAACGTCGTCGCGCTGCTCGCCATCTCACCCAGCCTGCCGCAAAGCGAGAAGGACGAGGCCATTGCCCTGGCCAAACAGCTCGGAGCATGCCTTGAACTGCTGCCGACGGAAGAAACGGACGATCCGCGGTATCAGGCGAACACGCCCAACCGCTGCTACTTCTGCAAGGACCACGTCTATCGCGCTCTGCGGCAGTTTGCGGAGCAAAACGGCATCATGCATGTGCTGGATGGCATGAACGCCGAGGACACGCTCGATGTGCGGCCCGGTCGCGCTGCGGCCCGCGAATTGAAAATCCTCAGCCCGCTACACGACCTCGGTTTCAGCAAAACAGACGTGCGTGAGGCGGCAAAAGCGCTTGGCCTGCCAAACTGGAACAAACCCGCCGCCGCCTGCCTCGCCTCGCGCGTGCCGTATGGCACGAGCGTAACGCCGAAACTGCTCTCTCAAATCGAGCGTGCGGAAGCTGCGCTGTTTGATCTGGGCTTCCGCGAGCTGCGTGTGCGCCATCATGGTGATGTGGCAAGGTTGGAGGTGCCAGAGGCGGATTTGCCGCGTGCCTTGCAGCAGCGCGAGGAGATCACCGCCGCGCTGCGTGCCACTGGTTACACCTATGTCACGCTCGATCTCGCCGGACTGCGCTCCGGCAGCATGAACGAAGTGCTCAAAGCCCGTTCCTCATGAACGAATCGAAGCTCCGCGATCTCCTCGCACAGGTCAGCGAGGGCAAACTGCCGCCCGAGCAGGCGCTGGAGCGGCTACGCACACTGCCCTTTGCCGAAGCGGGCCAGGTGCTGGCTGACACGCATCGCGTCATCCGCCAGGGCTTTCCCGAAGCCGTGTACGCGGAAGGCAAATCGCTCACGCAGACCTCGGACGCGCTCACGGCGCTGGTGGGTGCGCATGGTTGCGCATTGGCGACGCGCGTGAATGCCGAAACAGCCGCCTTGCTGCTGCAACGCTTTCCCACCGGCAGCTATGACGGCGTTTCGCGGCTCTATCGCATCGGACAGATGGAGGGTGTGTTCAAAGCGGCCCCGGTGGCCGTGGTCAGCGCGGGGACGTCCGACCTGCCCGTGGCGGAGGAGGCGGCGCAGACGCTCGAATTCGCCGGTGTCCGCGTAAATCGCATCACCGATGTCGGCGTGGCTGGTCTGCACCGCCTGCTGGCCCGGCTGGATGACCTGCGCGGGGCCAGTGTCGTGATCGCCGTTGCCGGCATGGAGGGCGCACTGCCCAGTGTGCTTGGCGGGCTGGTCGCCGCGCCTGTGATCGCTGTGCCGACCAGTGTGGGCTATGGGACAAACCTGAACGGTATCGCCGCGCTGCTAGGCATGCTGAACTCTTGCGCCAGCGGTCTCACCGTGGTGAACATCGACAACGGTTACGGAGCGGCGATGGCAGCAGTGCGGATTTTGAACCCGACTCAGCCTGCCCCGGCACCTGGAGTCACGGCAAAAGGATGAGTAATCCAGACAAATTTATAATTTCCATAAATTAGTTCTCGCATTCCTCTGAACTTACCCTTAGCGTACCTGACGACCATGAAGTCACGCTGGTTCATCCCCCTTCTCTCCATCACTCTCGCCACCACGGCCTGGGCGTCGCCGCTGTCAGTCACAGGAGTGGATGACAACGGCTCTGGTGGTGTCTATCAGATCGGCGGCCAGAACTACTGGTGGATGTGCGTCGAGCCTGCCTCGACCAAGAATGTGGGAGTGGGTGAGACGATCAGCGTTGACGCCTTATCCGTGCTCGATGGCTGGGACCAGCAGAACACCGAACGCTACAACATTTAT
>CAYQWE010000054.1:0-28069 GCA_964421275.1 uncultured Prosthecobacter sp. | reverse complement strand
CCGGCGGATTGAATGCGAATGCTGCGTGCCATGCGCCGTTTTCGGCTAAGGCCACACATCTGTCAAGCAGTTGCACACTGACCCCGTTTCCCCCCGCTCTCATAGTCCGCGAGTCACCTGATCTGAAGCTATACCGAGGGCTGCATCAGCATCCCTTCGGGCTGCTTCGAGCTCGCTTCGTGACACGTTACCGCCCCGATCGTATTCTCGCTGCAGCTTCTCATATCGATCCATTGCTGTGTCAGCCGCCCTCAGCGAATAGTCGGAAGTGGCTGGTGAATACGGCGGGGTGCTGGTGCACTGCGTAAGTATAAGTGTAAAGAGGGGCAAACATGCAAGCCAAGTTCGAGTATTCATGAGATGGGTGTAGTGTGGTTTTATGCGATGTGTGATGTCCAAGGTTGCAAAATTGATTTTACGCAGGGTCTGGTCCTAATGTAACTCCCGTATGTATTTCTGCCTGAGTTAGATTCCCGTCTCCGTTCGTGTCAAACTTCCTAAACTCTCTCCGTGATTGCTCTGGGTTGATGCCTTGCCGACGACCTTCTCTGTAAAACTCTTCCGCTGAAATGGCACCATTCCCGTCATCGTCGCAAAGGCCCAACATCGAGTCGACCGCCATAGATCGATAATAGTCTGGGACGTCATGCTTCATGTTCGATGCGCAACTCACAACGAAGAACGAGAGGCTGGCGAGTGCAAGAAGGCTGTAAGTGTATCGCATTGAAGTAGGTGGCTGTTGTTGGGCGAACAGGGAGGTTATCGACCGTTTTGTTGTTTTGCGAGCAGCTTTATCTCCGACAAGAATGTTGCTTTGCACCGGGATTTTCGAGTCATGCCTTCGTTTTAGCGGCTCATTTGAGTGCAAAGCAACAAAAATGTTGGTTCCCGCGCAAATGAGGGGGTAAAAGACATGTATGAATATTCCGCGCACGGAACCCAGCCTGGAGCAGCGCATCATCGGCACCATGCGGGTGCGGCATTACAGCCGGCAAACAGAGCAGGCGTACAAAAGAAAAGATGCCAGGCATTATGCAGGCGTGAGTCTGCTCTAAAGCAGGGTGGTTCAGTGAATGATTCCTAGTTTCGCGCCGTCACGAAATGACGCTCGAATGGAGCAGGATGCCCGCGCCGCTGCCCTGCCCGCCAGCATTGCTACAACCTCGCTGGCGGTATGAACCGGGCACATAGGTCACCTGTTGTCCGGGGCATGAGTTCTGCTCATCCGCCAACTACCGCATCCGCATCTTGTTCCACTGTGGCAGACTTGATCTCAAGCCGCCTTTAGCCATGAAAAATCGCCGCCCGTTCCCGCCCCTGCCGAATAGCGTGTGCTCCTCATCGTCGCAGCTCCGTAGTCATTGCATAAACTCACCATTACAGTGTGGCTCGCACAGCTCGTCAGCTCCACGCCAGCCGCACGGTAAACATTGTGCAAAGTTTGCTCCTTCCCGTGTCAGAGTCGGCGTCGTTCGGCTCCTGCCTCGGCGGCTGTCACATCCGGCGGGTCTGGAATCACAGACGTCGGGGGTTCACCGGTGAAGTGGGCGGAGCTGCCACTGCACGGCCTTTGAATTGCGCATGGAGCCATTTCATGACGCCTTCGGCCTCGGCGTCAGGATTCCGTGAGCGATTATGAAACTCTTGTGGGTCGTCTCTGTGGTCATAGAGCTCGATGCCGTCTAAACCTCCGTTCCACTCGGTGTAGCGCCAGCGTTCGGTGCGGATGCTGCGGCCCATCACCGGTTGCGGCAGGCGGTCGTCTGCTGGGCGCAGTATTTGTGTGATGGCGAAGCTGTCCCATGGTAGCAGGAGATCATCGAGCAGCGGCAGCAGGCTGCGGCCGTCCGGCGCGGATGGAAGCGGCAGCGAGGCGAGCCCGGCAACTGTCGGGAAGATGTCCACGAATTCAACGACGCGGTGGCACACATGACCGTTGCCCCGAGCCAGAGGTGCCCGGATGATGAGAGATGCGCGTGCGGCCTGCTCAAAGAGCGTTCGTTTTTGCCAGACGCCGCCGTGCTCGCCGAGATGGTAGCCGTGGTCGCTACACAGCACGACGATGGTGTTCTCGGCTAGCCTGAGGCGGTCTAGCGCTTCGAGCAAACGCCCGACCTGGGCGTCCACGAAGGAGACACAGGCGCGGTAAGCTTGTAGCGCCATACGGCAGGTCAGCGCATCGAGGCCGTAGTTCGGGAGCGGATTGTTGTGAGCGAAAGCGGCTGCGGGAATGTCATCCCGGTCGTTCACAGGTGAGTCGGGCAGATGGACGGCTCCGAGCGGATGCATGTCGAAGTATTTCCTGGGAGCCACATAGGGTGTGTGGGGGCGGAAGAAGCCGACGCCGAGGAAAAATGGATCATGGCGATGTTGTTCGAGGAGCTTGATCGTTTCGGTGGCGATCATGCCATCGGTCTGCTCTTCGTCGGCACCATCGGCGGCGAGCCAGCTCAAAGCGGCGCTGACAGGCTTTTGCGGGGTGGGGTTGGTGATGAGTTTTTCATCGATGGTGTCACGCCCTTTGGGATTCACGATGAGCTGCCACGAGAGCTTGTCATCGAGTCCGTCGGTGCCGATCCCTTTGGGCACATCGTAGTGATATATCTTCCCGACGCGGGCGGTGAACCAGCCGTTGTCCTTGAAGAGCTGCGGCAGGGTGACCACGTCTGGTAATGCGTCGCGAAAATGGCGGTCGAGGTCATACACCCGTGTTATGTCTGGTCTGCGCCCGGTCATCAAGGACGCGCGGCTGGGATTGCAGAGCGGGATCTGGCAGTATGCGCGGTCAAATCGCACACCCGAGGCGGCGAGGCGGTCCATGTGCGGCGTTTTGGCACCAGGATCGCCGTCACAGCCGAGCGCGTTCGAGAGATCGTCGATGGTGATGAAGAGGACATTCGGCTTTCGGGGCTCGCCACCCATGGAGGACGAGACTGTGAGGAGGAGCAGTGCTCCAAAGTACAGGACCCTGGTTGGATATGTCATGACGCGGAAACGAATCGCAAGCAGGTGCCGTTGCGCACGATTTGTGCGCTGCACCAGCTCATCCACCGCCGAGCACTGGCCCTGACGTGAGGCGGATGCTCATGATGTGGGCGATGATGTCCCAGCGCTGCGCTTCGGTGAGTGTCTTTTCAAAGCTGACCATCGGCGTGCCGTTCATGCCGGTGGCGAGTATGCGGAAGATGTCGTCCGGCTTGTCTCCGCAGCGCAGGTGCGGCTGCCGCAGGTCTGAGGGCGCGGCAGGCAGACCCCAGATGTCCTTCAATGCGACGGCGGCCAGTCCTTTGCCATCCGCCTTTTCGCCGTGGCAGGCGGCGCAGTTTGCGGCGAAGAGCTTCGCGCCCGCGAGGGCGTGGGTCTTGACGGCGGCGGCATCTTTCAGCCATACGGGCGCAGGGGAGAGTTCTACCGGCTCCGCATAGTTCTCCTGCTTGCGCCAGCGGCGTGAAAAGGACTTCACATAGGTGATCACGGCGTTGACTTCCTCGTCGCTGAGCTGGGTGAACATGCCCATCGCTGTGCCGCTGAGGCCATGGCGGATCGTGTGACGCAGGTCATCATCCGAGGGCAGTGCGCCGAGCGGTGTGGTGCGGAATTTGAACATGCCCTCACGGAACGAGCGGGGCTTGGGCTTTAGCGTGGGGCTTAGCTCGCCATTTCCGTCGCCGCGCTGACCGTGACAGACGATGCAATTGCGTTCATAAACATACTTACCCTGCATGTAGAGGTTGAAATCCAACGGCGCTACGGAATCCGCCGCCGACAGCGAGAGGACGAGCAATGGCAGGAGGAGTGCGTGTCGAGGGAGGAAACTCACGGGCGACCTATCGTTCTGGAAACCGGCTGAGGCCATGCCGTTCTTGTCAAAAGTTGAGCCACAACTGGCGCAAAGGCGTGCTTGCGCGTGTGGTCGTGTCTGGCATTCTGCACGCCCATCACTCCACATCCATGTCCAAGAAAGAGAAAGCTAGCGCAAGATCCTCCCTGCATCGCAAACACAGCGCCGCCGTCGTTGATGGTGTGGAGCGTGCGGCCAGCCGGGCCATGCTGCATGCGGTGGGGTTCAAGCGTGAGGACTTCAAAAAGAACAAGATCGGGATCGCCAGCACCTGGAGCATGGTAACGCCGTGCAATATGCACATTGACCGCCTCGCGCAGGAAGCCGCGAAGGGGGTGGACGCCGCCGGCGGCAAGAGCGTCATTTTCAACACCATCACGATCTCCGACGGTATTTCGATGGGAACCGAAGGCATGAAGTACTCGCTGGTGTCTCGCGAAGTCATCGCAGACTCGATCGAGACGGTCGTCGGTTGCGAGGGCATGGACGGCTACGTCGCCATCGGTGGGTGTGACAAGAACATGCCCGGCTGCATCATGGCCATGGGTCGCATGAACCGCCCAAGCGTGTTTGTCTATGGCGGCACCATCTTACCGGGCTGCGTCGGTGTGGAGAAGAAAGATGCGGACATTGTCACGGTCTTCGAGGCCATCGGCAAGCACGCGAACTGCCAGATCACCGACAAGGAGCTCGTGGACATCGAAGAGCATTCCATTCCCGGCGAAGGATCGTGTGGTGGCATGTACACCGCGAATACGATGGCCAGCGCTATTGAGGCGCTCGGCATGTCTCTGCCAAATAGCGGCGCGCAGGCCGCAGTGTCGAATGAGAAGCTCATCGACTGCTTTGATGCCGGGGCCGCAGTCATGAACATGATCAAACGTGGCATCACACCGCGCGACATCATGACGAAGGAGGCGTTTGAAAATGCCATTACGCTCATCATCACGCTGGGCGGATCGACAAACGCCGTGCTGCATCTGATCGCCGCCGCGCACAGCACCGGCGTGAAGCTCGGCATCGAGGACTTTGTGCGCATCGGTAAAAAAACACCGGTGCTGGCAGATCTGCGTCCCAGCGGCAAATACTTCATGAACGACCTCGTGAAGATCGGTGGCACCGTGCCGCTCATGCGCATGCTCATTGAGGAAGGTCTCATGCGTGGCGATTGTCTCACCGTCACCGGCAGGACGATGAAAGAGAACATGCGAAACTCCAAGATCGTGTGGCCAAAGAGCCAGACGATTGTCCGTCCGCTCAGCGATCCGATCAAAAAGGACAGCCACCTCGTCATTTTCAAAGGCAACCTCTGCCCCGGCGGCGCGGTCGGCAAGATCAGCGGTAAGGAAGGCCTCAAGTTTGAAGGCAAGGCTATCGTGTTCGAGTCCGAGGAGGCCGCGCTGCAGGCGATCCTCAATGACAAGGTCAAGAAAGGTCACGTCATCGTCGTGCGCCGGGAAGGCCCGAAAGGCGGCCCAGGCATGCGTGAGATGCTTTCTCCGACTTCCGCTATCATGGGCAAGGGATTGGGTAAGGATGTCGCCTTCATCACTGACGGTCGCTTCAGCGGCGGCAGCCACGGCTTTGTCGTCGGCCACGTCACCCCGGAAGCATTTGTTGGCGGCCCCATCGCGGTGATCAAGAACGGCGACCCCATCACCATCGACGCCGTGAGTCGCGAGATTACCCTCGGCATCCCTGTGAAGGAATTGAAATCACGCCTCGCCAAATGGAAGCAGCCGAAGCCACGCTACACGCATGGGGTGCTTGCGAAGTACGCAAAGCTCACCTCTGACGCCAGTCACGGGGCGGTGACAGATCTCGGTCTGTGACCCGCGCCACTCGCCTCACTCCGGCACGATGATCTGATCTTCTGGCTTGAGAGGGACGTCGCGACGTGGATCGGCACCGATGTCCTTGAGATTGATCTCGGTGGTGGTGCCGTTGCGGATAAGCTTGGTTTTGCTGGGCCTGGCAAAGGGGGTGAAGCCGCCGGCGACACCAATGGCTTTGAGAATGGTCATTCCTGGGCTGTAGGGGACAGGGCCGTTTTTGGCGCAGCCACTAATGACATAGACCATGCGCGCGGTGGCAGCATCGCCATCGATGGAGACGGTGACGGTGGGACGAGTGTAGATTTCGCGGGCCTTGTAGGTCTCCTCGATGCTGCGCTGAAGCGAGGATGGCTTCATCCCGGCGGCGCGCACCTCGCCGATATAGAGGAGATTGATGGTGCCGTTGTCGCTGACCGTGTAAATACCACGAATCTGGGCGACTTCACCGTCCGGGATGCCCCCGATGGCGATGGTGACACGGTCGTTGGCCTTGAGGGCGAGCTCGCCGTTCTGGGCGCGCGCGGCGGCAATCATCAATCCGAAAGCAGCCAAAGCGATGAGGATTTTGCGCAGGTTCATAAGTGTGACGAGGTTGGGTTAAAAAACGTCTTCTGCTTCACCACGCGAAAGGGGACGTGTGGCGGCGAGGGCCGGGGCCGTGGTCTCCGCTTTGATTTTGCGTCGGCGTGATTTGCCACCAGAACCAGCGGCTGGGGTATTGGTGGGAGAGTAGTAGGTGTAGTAGCTTGTGTAGTACTGATATTGCGCGTCGCTGCGGAGATCGACGTTGTTGAGCACAACGCCGATGACCTTGCCTCCGGCATTCTCGACGGACTGTTTGACGCGCATGAGCATGTGGCGCGGTAGCTTGCGGTGCTGGACGACAATCATGGTCATATCGGCCTCATTTGCGAGCACTGAGGCGTCGCTGACACCCAAGATAGGAGGGGAGTCGATGAGCACGAGATCGAAACGACTTTTGACCTCGGCTATGAGGTCAACCATGCGTTGTGAGTTGAGCAAACCGGCGCTGTCGGCGGGGAGCAGGCCGCTGGGGAGGAAGAAGAGATTCTCTACCTGGGTGCGGATGACAACATCCTCTAGGCGGATGTCGGTGGTGAGATAATTGGTGAGACCGGTGGCGTGGCTGACGTCGAAATGCGTATGCATGCTAGGCCTGCGCAGATCCGCGTCGATGAGTAACACGTTGTAACCGCCCTGCGCGCAAACGTAGGCAAGATTCACCATCGTGGTTGATTTTCCCTCGCCGGCTCCGCCGCTGACAACAGTGAGGCAATTCGCGTCGGAAGATTTGCGATTGAACTCGATGTTGGTGCGCAGAATGCGGTAGGCCTCGGCGTCTGGGCTGAAACCGCTGGAGCGATGCAGCACGCCAACGCCCTTCGGCACCACCGCCAGCACCGGGACACCAAGGAAGCTCTCGACGTCATCAAGATTCTTCACTGTGGTGTCCATGTATTCGAGGAAGAAGGCGAGGCCGAGACCGAACATGAGACCAAGTACACTACCGAGGGCGAGATGCAGTGGGACATTCGGCTTGGCCGGTCTAGGCTCGGGCTCCGCCTCGGCGTAGATCGTGGCGGGAGACTTCACCAGTTCGATGCCGGCTTTCTCTTCGAAGAATCGTGAGCGCATCTTCACGAGGAGGTCTTCGAGATAGGTGACCTCGTCCTTGGCACCCTTGTACTCATTGTAGAGCGACTGCATGCTCATGATTTCCTTCTTAGCATCCTCGTTGTATGCCTGAAGCGAATCGCGTTTCTTCTTCGCGGTATCGAGGCGGTTTTGAAGGCCATCAACATAGGCCTTGGCTTCGGCTTCGATGAGCGTCTTGAGCTTGTCGATCTGCCCCGTGAGGCTTTCGACATTGGGGTGTCTTCTGCCCATGCCGGCATTGACCAAACCCTCGCGCTGCACGAGGAGGTCAGAGTACTTACCTGAGTTGGCGATGAGGGCGGGATCTTCAAGCTTCAAACCCGACGCTCGTGCGATGAGTTCTTCGACCGCCAACTTGCTGATCTGGCTGATCTCGGCCTGGAGCGTCAGTATGTCCTGATCCGCTTGCATGAGCAGTTGCTCCCGCGACATCTGCATGTTTTCCTCCGAGGTGCGGAGGTCACTGCCTGGGCTGAGGGAGCTGCCACTGCCGGGGAACCACTCACCCACAATACCGGCCTTGCGTTTGGCTTCCTGGGAGCGCAACTGGGCTTGGCGCCGCAATTCCTCTTGATCGGATATTTGTTGTTCGAGGACCTTCAGCGCCTTTTGCTTCTTTTCGCTCTCGATACTATTGCGCTGCACCATGTAACTTCTGGCTATCTCGTTGGCGATTTCGGAGGCGAGCTGCGAGTCTTGGTCATAATAGTCGATGACGACGAAGTCTGAACGGAGCATCGACTGTGTTTCGAGATTGGCGCGAAGCTTTGAGAGCGCTGCTTGGCGGGTGGGGAGCTCCCAACGCTTGGAGAGGTCGAGCTTATCGATGACCGGATAGAGGGTCGTGGGCTTGGTGATCGTCTCGAATTGCGTTTTTATGTACTCCTGTGTGAAGGCGAGGCTGTCGCCGCGGTTGCGGTCGAACACATTGATGTCTTGAGTGATGCGCTCGATGGTCATCTCCACATGACCGCGATACTTGCGCGGCATGATGTACGTCAGGACGGCGGCAGCGGCGAAGACGAGGATGAAACACAGCGAGATGAGCCCAAGGCGGTTCTTGACCACTTGCCAGGTGTCCATCGCGTGTTTTTGAAGTTCTGATCCGTTCTCTTTCATGCCTGAAGGATGTTTTGGCTTTTAGGAGAGGTTAACAAAGTGGTCTTGAAACACCGCCAGCGGGAGTTCGTGATGTCCGAAACTGCCCGCCGGCGGATTGGGTTCTGGCTGTTGAGTGAGAGATTAGAAGGTAGCAGTGGCACCGAGCGAGACACGGTGGCGGTCGTAATCGTTCGCGGAGAGTGTGGAACGAAGAATGGAATACGAGTAGTTGGCGTTCACATTGAAATGGTCGGACATCTGATAACCCAGACCCACATTCATCAGGACGGCGTCCTGGTTGATATTGCTCGGGGTTCCGTGGAGGAGGCTGTGCGAGTAAATCACCCCGGCAGTGCCGTTGAACGCTTTGGTGAAGAAATGGTTGGCCTGCAAGCTGGTGGTGAAGGCATAGCGGCTGTTGAAGGATGCCAACTGGGCACCGTTGTAGCCGAGTGATGAGAACCACTTGATCGAAGTTTTGCGGTCCACTGCGTAGTTCAAGGCAGTCTCCGCATATGGGCTTGTCTTGTTGAAAGTGTCAGACTGGTAGAACTCCGCGCCCGCCCTAGCGGATCCTGAGAAGCGTTCACTCCAGGCGTGATCCACACCTGCGAGAGCAAAGTGTGACTGGAAATTTTTCTGGGCGCTGGTGACGTAATTTGTCATCCGATAGCGGTATTCCAGAATCAGGTTGGTCCGCTTGGTGAGCGCGTAGGCAAACTGTTGCGAGAACAGGTGCGAATAGCGGTCCTCCTGATTGGAGAGGGTGGAGTCATCATAAAAGATGCCGTCGATGGTATAAGAAGTGGTCGTCGAAAACCTTGGGGACCAAGCGTAGCTGACATTGAAGTTGTTGAACCCGTAGAAGTACTGCCCGCTCCACAAGGCGGTAGAGGCACCATACATGAAGGCGGCGCTCGGATCGATGCCATAGGTGGCATACAGATTGTTTCCGAACTTCAAACGTTCCGACGCTCGGTGCTCAATGCTGAAACGCACCGCCGCGTTGTAGAACTTGTCGCCAAAAGACGTGGAGCCGTTCAGGTAACGAATGGCGCTGGTGTCTAGGGAGAACGACATGGGGGTCGTTTGGTCCGGCCTCGTGAATGAGGTGCCGATGCCGCCCTGGACGTACCATGAATGAATGTCTCCCGTGGTCGGTGTTGGCATCCGGTAACGCAATGAGTCATACCCGGACTGCCCCCTGATATAGAAGCTGAGAGGCTCCTCATTTTTGAAATCCGCAGAATAGTTCTGCACTGACACCAGACCCTGGCCGCTCAAGCGCAAGGTTGCGGCCAAAAACAAGATCAACAGGGCGGTGAAGCGTGAGCACATGGTGGTTATAACGCGCGTTTACTGTAGTGCGATGGCATCCGGTTTGGGGTGCATCCCACAGTCTTCAAGGCCTAGCCACGGAAGGAGAGACGGGATTGTTAGATGGGGGGATAGGGCCGGTTGGAGCAAAGGCAATGCCTGGCAAAGTGGCCACACGAATGGACACGGGTGCAAATGAGACGGGCGCGACCGTTGGAGGAGCAGGGAGAGGATTTTTGCCTGGGTTTTTCCCGTCGAAGGTGACCGGGCGCACGGGCGGCTCTGTCGGTACCACAGCAGCCAAGCCGGGAACCACGGAATTCGCAGCATCGTTGATCACAGTCGCCATTTTGGGAGCGACAGACACGGCTGTTTGAACAATCTGATTGGCGAGGCTCGCGTCTGCCTTCGAGGCAACAATCGCGGCTTTCACGATGTCCGAGGCGCATCCTTCGTTGATCACCAAGGCGTCTTCGACCACCATCAAGACCTTCGATGGGTCTTTTGAAACAGCCGCAGTCACGTCATTGGAAATTTCAGAGCAGTTGCTTGCAGTTTGCGCAGAACTGATTGTGGTAAATACCAACACAAACAGGCAGGCAGGGAGCGCCACACGAGATGAAAGTGCAATTTTCATAAACGGCAGTATAACTATAGATTTGCAAAGATGATCGCGTTTTCAAAGCGGGTAGTGGGAATCGAACCCACATGGCCAGCGTGGAAGGCTGGAACTTTACCATTAAGCTATACCCGCAATTAATTGCTATATTAGCACGAATCATCTTGCTGCCGCAAGATTTTTTTAGAATTTAAATGAAAAGTTAAAAAAATTTAGAATGGCTAAAAGACTCGGCCATCTGAATTTTCAGAAACTTCGCTCTTCAACTCCCGCCGTTTAATTAGCACTCTTGGGCTTTCTGGCAAGCATGGACTGGCTCTTCCCCGCTCAAATACAGACTTTGAGTGGCTTTAGCTGCACAAAAGACATCATTTGGTCTCCTGACCTGTGAGGTAATCTCCTCCATTCAGGCTGCGCACCACACTTTCTAGCCAGTCTTCGAGGCTTTTTTGCATTTCAGGCACACGTTCAGGTTGTTCAGCGAGGAGTACAGTGCTTTCACTGGGGTCCCTTGACAAATTGTACAGCTCCCAAGTCACATCATGGGTTTTTTTGTTCTCGATTCGATGCAATTTCCAAGGCCAGTCAAGCCAGGCTGAGTGACCTGGAAACTCCGTGGTGGAGTGCTTTTCACTGATTTTCCCGGCGTCTGGCCGTACCCGGGTTGGATCATCAGGCTCCCTGCCATGGGATTGAGTGGCGAGAAGTTCGTCCATCCACTGCTTCGAGGGCGTGGCGGCCCCTTTGACTCCAGCATCCCAAAAACCAATAGGCTGCGTACGGCGTGACTCCTGTCCTGTCAACAAAGGCATGAGGTCGATCCCGTCCAGCGGCGGTTGGCGTTCCACTGTGACTCCGGCGACCCCGAGCACCGTAGGATAGATATCGGATGTGACGCAGGGGGCTTTGACCACTTTCGGATTCGGGAATGCCGCCGGCCACTCCAGTAAGGCGGGCACTGCCAGCCCTCCCTCATAGATTGCCCCCTTGAAACCGCGTCGCCCCCCCGTGGCCCCCACTTTTGGCAGCCCGCCGTTGTCACTACAGTACCACAGCAGCGTGTTGTCTCGCAGGCCGAGTTCTTTCAACTCCTGCCGCAAGTGCCCAAAAGCCCGATCCATGGCCTTGATCTCACCGTAAAAGTTCTGCAAATTCGCTGGTAGGCCAACAGAGGGGGTCTGATCTTTTTCCAGTGCCTGATGCGGCGAATGAGGGGAACCGAACCAAACCACCGCCAGAAAGCGCTGCTTCCCTGCCGCGCAACGACGGATGAATTTCAAAGCCTCGTCAACAGTGATGTCCGAGCTGTCTCCCTTGAACTGTACGGCGCGTCCCTGCACGCTCAGAACGGGATCGAGATCAAAGAAGTTCGGCGAGGAAACCCACTCATCGAAACCGCTGGCTCCAGGGCAGACCGGACTCGCCTTCTGCACCGAGCCCAAGTGCCACTTGCCGAAGTGTCCTGTCGCGTAGCCCGCGTGCTTGAGCGCCTCGGCGATCGTGATCTCTTGCGGCCGCAGTGTGTGCCCCCATGAAAAACAGCCATAGCGGTTCGGTGTCCTCCCGGTCATGACGCTGCCGCGAGTCGGCGAGCACACAGGCGCTGCGGCATGAAACTCATCAAAGCGTACGCCTTCCTTCGCTAGGGCGTCGAAATGGGGCGTCTTGAGATGCGGATGACCATTGTAGCCCATGTCGCCCCAGCCCTGGTCATCGGACATCACGAGCACGATGTTTGGCGGATCGACCGGCGCACCGCGCATGCTGGGCGGCGCGACCGCTAGGGCGCAAAGCAGCGGAATCAATTTCATAGCTCCAGCTTAAACCACGATTCCCGCCACGCGTGAATCCTAAAATGTGGTCAATGCCAGTACACTTGATGGGACAGCATCGTGTCGTTGTCGAACACGAAGCGACCTGTGAACCGGTGGCGATGCAACAAGGTCCGCGCCAACCAGTGTACGTCATCCGCCCACATCTGGTTAAAGGGCAACGTGTCTAGCGATGTCCACAGTGGTGCCGCCTCGGGCGTCTCGACAGCCTCTCCCACATGGGATGTGGAAACCCACACATCGACGTGCATGCGCAGCCCATCGACAAACTGAAAGCAAAGTTCACCTTGATGTGTCGGATTCACCGCTGTGACGCCCAGTTCTTCCTGTGTCTCACGCACTGCGCACTGACAGGATGTCTCCCCAGGCTCTATTTTTCCGCCCGGGCCGTTGATCTTGCCTGCGCCGAGGCCGCGCTTCTTGCGGATCAAAAGCACCTCGTGGCGGCCTTCGTCGATGATGAACATCAGCGTCGCACGGACACTAGGCTGCCAGTTCTGCCAGTCGATCGTCACCGTGATGTCAGCGTTTCTTCCACGGCAGCCCGCGCAGCCAGCGTTTACCGCTCTTGATGTCCAATGACTGTGCCAGGATTTCAGTGTCCCCCGCGTCGAAATCCTCTGCGCGTGGCAGGCCGGCGGGGAGGCCCGCCGCAGGCTCGATTTCAGGCTCCGGCTCCGAAACCGCCGTGATGTTCTTTTGATTGAGCGGCGGGACAGCGTTGGATGGCACGACGAGACCGCCTGAGATGATCATCTTCATTGCCTCCTCGATGGAGATCGGCGCGTCGGTGACCTTATCGGAGTCCACCACGACGAGGATGCCGGTCATCGGACTCGGCGCGGTGGGCAGCAGCACGCAGGTCTGCGCCTTGCCACTCTGTGGGTCGCAGAACTGTCCGGTGGCAAATCCAATCAGACGCATGCCGGTGACCGGGTAATCGACGAACACGACACGTTTGAAATTCTGCTTCGTTGTGCCCAAGCTGCGAAAAGCGTCGATCACTTGTTTCAGCGGCCGATAAATCACCGCCACGAGCGGAAGACGCAGCAGCAGCTTGTCCACGACGGTCACGATATGCACGCCGATCACATTCGTGGCCATGAACCCGAGGCCGAGGATCACCAGCACGGAGAACAGGAAACCGATGAAGTTTGTGAGGCTTTCTAGCTTCGGGTCGTCGATGTTGAGCGCCGTGTCCCCTGAGAGCTCATTGACCAAGCTTACGATCTGCGCCAGCACCGGCTTGCTCCAGCCATGCAGCAAGTCGTAGATCGAAAAGAGAATCCAGAACGTGATGATCAACGGCAACGCGAGAGCTAGACCGGCGAGAAACTTGTTTCTCAACCATACACCCCACCCCTTCGGCGCGTGCGCTTCTGGCGGTGGGTTCATGCTGGCTTGCGGTGGCGTCATGACAATATGCTCTTGTGCGTGGATGAGAACGCGCCGCAACCCTTTTGTTCAGCCAAAAACTTTCCGCACGAGGCGAAAATCAGGCACCCACCAGCATGCGGGCTGGGTTCTCGATACAGTCTTTCACGCGGATGAGGAAGGTCACCGCCTCCTTGCCATCGACGACGCGGTGGTCGTAGCTGAGGGCGAGGTTCATCATCGGCCGGATCACCACTTGGCCATCAACGGCGATGGGGCGCTGCTGGATGCTGTGCATGCCTAAAATCGCGCTCTGCGGTGGATTGATGATCGGCGTGCTAAGGAGCGAGCCGTAAACACCGCCATTCGAAATGGTGAACACGCCGCCGGTGAGATCACTGACCTGGAGTTTGCCGTCCTTAGCTTTTTTGGCGTAGCCGAGAATGTCTTGCTCCAGTTCGGCGAAGCTCTTCTGATCCGCGTCACGCAACACGGGCACGATGAGGCCGCGCTCGGTGCCGACAGCGACGCCGATGTCGTAGTAGTGCTGGTGGACGATCTCATCACCTTCGACTCTCACATTGATCTGCGGCACAGCCTTGAGCGCTTCGACGACGGCTTTAATGAAGAAGCTCATGAAGCCGAGTTTGACGCCGTTTTTGGCGACAAAAGCATCCTGCAACTTCGAGCGCAGCGCCATGACGCTGCTCATGTCGCATTCGTTGAAGGTGGTCAAAATCGCGGCGGTGCGCTGGGCGCTGACGAGCTGATCGGCGATCTTTTTGCGCAGCGGCGTCATCTTCTTGCGCGTGACGCGGCCCTCGGGGGAAGCGGGAGTTTTTGCGATAGGTTCGGGGGCGGGTTCGGGCTTCGGAACGACCTTGAACTCCGTGATGTTGGACGGCTTTGCCTCAGCTTTCGGCTCGGCAGCACTAGTAGAGGGAGGTTGTGGCGCTTCGGGGGCTTTTTCAGCCGGGGGAGCGGCACCTTCGGCAATTTGACCGACCACATCACCAATGACCACGTCATCGCCTGGCTGCCTACCGATGGTCAGCGTGCCAGCGGCCTCAGCGGTGACCTCGGCGGCCACCTTGTCCGTTTCGAGCGTGAGAAGGATGTCACCCGTTTTGACGAAATCGCCATTCTTGAAGTGCCATTTGGCGATCTGGCCTCCGGTGACAGATTCGCCGAGTGCGGGGATTTTGATGTCGAGTGGCATGTCTTTGAAAATCTAAAATCAGAAATCAGAATTCTAAAAATCAAACGCTAAACGCATCCTCGACCAGCTTCTCCTGCTCGAGGACATGGATGGCCTTCGATCCAGCGGCAGGGCTGGAAGAACGTTCGCGGCCTGCGTAGCGCAGCTTGTGGTTGGAGATCTCTTCGAGGCGCGGGCGGATGTAGTAGTGCGCACCCATGTTCCGCGGCTCCTCCTGGCACCAGACCCACTTTTTCTGCGCACGTGGGTATTTGGCGACGATCTCCTTGAGCATCTCGTAGTTCAGCGGATAGAGCTGCTCGACGCGGATGATGGCAGCGTTCTTGATCTGGTGCTCCTCCCGGTAGGCGAGGAGGTCGTAGTACACCTTTCCACTGCACAGGATGAGGCGCGTGATGCGCTCTGGTGGGGCGAGCAGATGCTCGTCGTCGAGCACTTCCTTGAAGGTGGTGCCCTCAGCCATCTCACTGAGCTTCGACACACATTTCGGATGACGCAGCAGGCTCTTCGGCGTCATGACGACGAGGGGCTTGCGCGTGCTGCGCTTGTTTTGGCGGCGCAGCGCGTGGAAGTACTGTGCGGGCGTGGTGAAATTGCACACCTGCATGTTGCCGCCGGCGCAGAGCTGTAGGAAGCGTTCTAGGCGTGCGCTAGAGTGCTCTGGACCCTGACCTTCGTAGCCGTGTGGTAGCAGCAGTGTGATGTGGCTGGGGCGCTGCCATTTGCTTTCAGCACTGGCGATGAACTGGTCGATGATGACCTGCGCTCCGTTCACGAAATCACCAAATTGTGCCTCCCAGCAGACGAGTAGGTTGCTGGCGAGCAGCGAGTAGCCGTAGTCGAAGCCGAGCACGGCGGCCTCAGAGAGAAGTGAGTTGTAAACGCAGTAGCGGCCCTGCTCCGCCTGTAGGTTGTTCAGCGGGATGTGGCGCTCGCGCGTCTGGGAGTCATAAAATACGCTGTGCCGCTGGCTGAAGGTACCGCGCCGCACGTCCTGGCCGCTGAGGCGCACACCGTGGCCCTCCGTGAGCAGCGTGCCGAAGGCCAGCGATTCCGCGTAGGCCCAGTCAATGCCCTCACCCGCCTCGATGGCCTTTTTACGCGCTGCGAGGAAGCGTTTCGCGATGGTGGGGTGCAGATTGAAGCCCTCTGGCGTCTCCAGCAGGCGTTCGCCGAGAGATTGGAGCCTCTTTAATTCCACACCTGTTTTCACCGGCGTGTAATCGTAGGCAGGTTGTGGTTCGGCCATGCTGCCCTCAAAAGGATTGCCGCCGTTGGCGCTCTTGTCCTTGTCGGCCAGGGTGGTGATGCCCCCTTCTAGCTCTTCATCGAGTTCGCGTTGCAGTGCGGCCGCGCCTGCCTCATCCAGCACGCCCTGCGTAGCGAGATCGAGGCGGAAGAGCGTCGCGGTGGATGGGTGCTGGGCGATGCTGCGCGCCATGTTCGGCTGGGTGAAGCCCGGCTCGTCCGTCTCGTTGTGGCCATGGCGGCGGTAACACACGATGTCGATGATGACATCGCGGCCAAAGGTCTGGCGGAATGCCAGCGCGAGCTGCGCGGCGTGTACCACCTCCATCGGGCAGTCGCCATTCACATGGAAGACGGGTGCCTCAATCATCTTCGCCACATCCGTGCAGTAATCAGAACTGCGAGCATCCTCTGGCATCGTGGTGAAGCCGATCTGGTTATTCACGATGACGTGGATCGTGCCGCCAGTACGGTAGCCGGGGAGTTGCGAGAGATTCAGCACTTCCGCGACGAGCCCCTGCCCTGCAAAGGCCGCGTCACCATGAATGAGCAGCGGGATGACCTTCTTGCGATCCTTTGTATCGCCCAGCGCACGCTGGCGCGCACGCGCCATGCCCTCTACCACCGGATCGACGGCCTCAAGATGGCTCGGGTTCGGTGCCAGCATCACTCCGATGGAATTCCCGCTGCGGGTCTGGCGTACGGTTTCAAAGCCTAGATGGTATTTCACGTCACCATCGCCGCTGACCATGTTCGGCACATAGTTCTCGCTGAACTCATAAAAGAGATACTCCAGCGGCTTGCGCAGGAAATTCGCCAGCACGCTCAGGCGGCCACGGTGTGCCATGCCCAGCACGATCTCCTTGCCACCTGTGGCGGGCATGCCTTCCAAGATCGTCTCCAGCGCCACGAGCATCGACTCCCCGCCTTCTACAGAGAAACGCTTCTGCCCGACGAAACGACGGTGCAAGAAGCGCTCGAAGGACTCCGCCTCCAGCAACCAGCGCAGCGCGTCGATCTGCTCCTGCGCGGCAGGCTTCGCATCTAGGTCACGGCCTTCCACCCGGTCTAGCAGCCAAGTGCGCACCTCCGGGTTGTGGATGTGCATGAACTCAAAACCTGTCTTCCCGCAGTAAATTCGGCGCAACTCCGCTAGCATCTCTTTCAGCTTCATCGGACGCCCTCCGCGGAACATGTGCGTCTGCACCTCCTCCTCCAGCTCGTCGTCGGTAAAGCCGAGCCCTGCCAGTGTAAGGGAGGCCACCTCCGGCCCCTCCGCGCTGAGAGGATCGAGGTGCGCAGCGGTGTGCCCCACAGCGCGGAAATGCTGTAGCGCATTCGTCACCCGCATGCGAAAGCTCAGCGTCCTTTCGGAGAGCGCACCACCCTCTCCCCCGCCTTTCGCGGTTGCAGCGGGCAGCCTCGCCATCCCCAACTCGAATCCTTCAAAAAAGGACGACCACAGCGGCTCGACGGAGGCAGGGTCTTTTTTCCAGTCCACATATTTGGACTCAAGGAAATCCGCGTTAGCGCGGAACGGCAATGTGGCACTCATGATGGGGGGCGTGAGAATGCGTCCTTTCCCTGCGAGTGCAAATGCGGAAGGCGGCTTTTTACCGCCTTTCTCACAGGAGAAACCGCCTCCCTTGCCGAGGCTAGGCGGACATTCTGCCAGATGGCATGCTACCTGGTTCAGTTCTGTGGGACAGTGCCATCCCCCCACGAAAAGGGAAGATTCCCCCGCTCCCAGGGAGCATTACCTCAGTGGGAGGGATTCATGTCGTGAGGAAAGGGAACCATCCCTCACTTGCAGGCAACGTTCCCTCGGCCCGAGGGAGCTTTATCTCGCCGTTAGGGATTGTCACCTCGGCCCGAGGGATTCATCCCCAGCGCCAGCAGGAACATCCCGCGGCCTCAGGGATACTTACCTTTTCGTTAGGGATTCATCCCTCAGCGCGGAAAGAAGCTCCCTTTTCACAGTTTCCTCGTCTCCCCATCTTCAACCAATCCGTTGTTTGAAGAAGCCCCGTGCCCTGCCGCCACTCGGCCACGCCTCGATGCGCAGCCCAGTAGGATCGACCTCCCCACGCCGCACCCTTTGATCTCCGGCAAAGACTCCCCGCGAGCAGCCAAAGAGGCTACGGAAAGAAGAACAGAGCTAACGAACGCATGGCATCACCCTCGCAGCGCCCGCTGGCGCAGGAAGTGGTCGGCGAGCACGAGATGCGCCATCGCCTCGACTATCGGCACGGCGCGTGGCAGCACGCATGGGTCGTGACGACCGCGTGCGGAGAGCGTGGTGTCCACGCCGGTGTTGGTGACGGTCTTTTGTTCGCGCAGCACGGTCGCGGTGGGTTTGAAGGCGACGCGGAAGACGATCTCTTCGCCATTGCTGATGCCGCCCTGGATGCCGCCACTACGGTTCGTGCGCGTCCGCACCCGGTCCGGTAGCGGCTGGCGTGAGCCTGCCGCCGCGCCACCGGAAGACTCACGCCTTCCACCACCTTCATCCGCACGCTCCATGAAAAACTCGTCGTTGTGCTCCAGGCCGGTCATCGTCGTGCCGGCGAAGCCGCTACCGATTTCAAAACCCTTCGTGGCGGGCAGGCTGAGCATCGCCTTGGCCAGATCGGCCTCCAGCTTGTCGAACACCGGCTCGCCGAGGCCCGCAGGCACGCCGCGCACGACGCATTCGATCACACCGCCGACGCTGTTACCTTCACGGCGCATGTTTTCGATCAGTTCGATCATTTTCTCCGCCGCGACCGGATCGCAGGTGCGGACGATGTTTGATTCGATCACCTCGGAGTTCAGCGCGGCCCCCGCTGGCACCTCGGCGTGTAGATTCTGCACCGTTTTGACGTAGGCGAGGCATTCGTAGCCGCTGAGCGAGTGCTGGAGCACCTTGCGAGCGATGGCACCGGCGGCGACGCGGCCGATCGTCTCGCGTGCGCTCGATCTACCGCCGCCGGAGACGGCGCGAATGCCATATTTGGCATCATAGGTGTAGTCGGCGTGGCTCGGACGATACGCCTGCTGCATTTCCGTGTAAGCGGAGGGCCGCTGGTCGGTGTTGCGCACGAAAATGCCAATGGGTGTGCCGAGCGTGAGGCCGTCGAGCACGCCGGACAGAATCTCGGCGGTGTCGTCCTCCTTGCGCGGCGTCACGATCTTGCTCTGACCGGGGCGGCGGCGGTTCAACTCGTGCTGGATGTCCTCAACCGTGAGCGGAATGCGCGGCGGGCAGCCGTCAATGACGACGCCGACGCCGGGGCCGTGCGATTCGCCCCAGGTGCTGATGCGGAAGAGTGTGCCGAGACTGCTGGACATGTGATTTTCATCATGGACGGGGATGAACCTGCTGCAAATGGTTCGCCCCATGAAACTCCCGCGCTGGCTTCTCACGCTCTTTGGTTGTGCCACGGCCGCCTCCCAGCTGCACGGGGCGGAAATCGTGGAGCATGAGGACGGGCGTTATTTCCTCTTCCGCGTGGACAAGGCCGCTTGGTCACGTCTCGAACTGGCCTGGACCGGCACGGGCGGCAAGCCATTGCTTGATTTCAACGGCCTGCGGCAGCATCTGGCCGCGCAGAACAAGAAGATCGCGTTTGCGACGAACGCCGGCATCTACGAACGCGGTCCGAAGCCCTGCGGACTCACGATCTGCGCCGGACGCGAGCTGGTTCCACTGAACTTGAAGGACGGTGAAGGTAATTTCTTCCTCAAACCCAACGGCGTCTTCTATCTCGACGACCAAACCGGCCCCGGCGTGATGGAGGCCGCTGAATTCGCCCGAAGCGGTCTCAAACCGCGCATCGCCACGCAGTCCGGCCCGCTGATGCTGCGCAAAGGGGTGATTCATCCGGCTTTCCAGGTCAATTCACCGAACAAACGTCTGCGCAACGCCGTCGGTGTGCGCGCGCAGGACGGCCAGATCATCTTTGTGATGAGTGATCGCGAGGATTCGGTGAAGGGGCGCGTGACGTTTCACCAGTTCAGCCGCTTTTTCCTGCATCTCGGCTGTCAGGACGCGCTGTTCCTGGATGGCGACATCTCCACCATGCTCGTCGATCCGAAGCCGGGCGCGAAGTTCATCTCCAATACTTTCGCGGCGATGTTTTTCATCGCGGAATGAGGTTCAAGCCTCGACTTCCTTTTCTGCCACCAGTTTTTCCTTCGGCATCATGGCTTCTGCCGACGGCGATGGCGCGAGCCAGGTCGTGATCTCGGCCTTGATCCATGCCTTGATGCCGTTCCAGAGCAGCCGCATGGCAGCGCCGTCGGGTGAGAAGCTCTGGCGTGGCGTCCAGAGATGCCCGTGATTGTGCCTGCCATAGATTCCTTTGCGCACGCGCTCTTGTGCGAGATGGAAGAGGCGGCGGTTGTAGAAGGCCATGAAGCGCCCGAAGAAAGTGCCCGCTGGTCCGTCGTAGGGCAGGCGCGTCCATTCGTAATCAGGGTGGTCATAGACCAAGCGCACCGGGCCGATGAAGTAAGTGGCGAGGTCCATCAGGAACGCGGCGTTCATCAGCTCCGCGTCGCCCATGTAGGCGTACTTGTCCTTGTAAAGCGCGTCGAACCAGATGCGCCAGCTTCGCGGGTAGGCCATGTTCAGGTAGTCAGTGATCTCCTTTGTGTCCTCACCTGCGAGGTTCTTTTCCACGAGCCGCACTGCCGCATACACCGTATGGCCGCAGAAGTCGAGCCCATGGCTGTAAAGAGGATCCATGAAGCCGCAGGCATCTCCCACCATGACCCAGCGGTTTCCTGTGATGCGTCCGCTGCGGTAGGCGAGGTTCTTGTAGTAGAAGGTATCGTCGGCGTCTGGCACGGCGCTCTCGAACATCAGCCTGCCCACCGGATGCGTCATGAGATGCGCCTGCAAACGAGCGAGCAGCGACGGCCCTTCCGGTAGCGTGAAAAAGCGCCGGTCCCAGGTAATGCCGGCGCTGTAGCTGCCATCCGACAGCGGGATGATCCAGCACCACCAGCCACGGCCCATGAGATGATTCGTGGACGTGGTGCGCAGCCCCCGCGCACCCTTCATGAGGCTCGGAAACATTTTACGGCTGTGGAAACTGTCGAGCCCGTTGACGTTACGGAAGCGGCACCAGATGGAGGAAGTGGGATGCTCGTCTTCGACGGTGGTTTGCAGGTCGAGCTTCCTCGCCAGCACAGCGGCCTTGCCCGAAGCGTCGATGATCCAGCGGGCCGTCACCGTGCGCGTCGGGCCTTCCTTCGGCGTGATTTCGAGAGTGTGGGGGGCGTCATCCTCAGCAAGAGTGATGGTTTTGATCGTGGCGGGCCGTGCCAGTTCACAGCCGAAATCGCAGGCTTCTTTGAGCAAATGCTCGTCGAGGAGGGCGCGGTCGAGCTGGAATGTGGGCAGGCGTGCTTGGTAACGGGGGCCGATCTCTGTGAGATCGTCCACCGAATCCTGCGGTGTTTTGCAGAACCACATCCGCAGACCGTGTTTCTGGTAGTGATGTGCGCTGAGATGTGCGCCCTGATGCAGGACGCGTGTGAGAAAGCAGCCTGCGACCTCGGAGGTGCTCTCGCCCACCTTGCGGTCAAAGCGCACCGTGCGCTCCACGATCAGGATGCGCATGTCGGGATGTTCGCGCCGGAGCATCATCCCCGCCGAGGCACCTGAAAACGCCCCGCCCATGATAACCACGTCATAATCGGGAGCGGCGGATGTCATGCGGGTGAAAAAGTATGTTGAGGGTAGTGGGTGAAGATGGAAAAGGACGTCCCCCTGCACGCCTCTAAGTAATGCCTGCCGTCGAATCTGCAACCCACCAGCCAAACCAACCTGCCGAGGAGGCGCGCATGGGCCTGCATGATGCTGTCTGGACGCGGATAATGCTGTTCCTCATGCGGTGGCTACCGAAGGGCGTCATTGTGGCACTGACCGCTCCGGTGACCGCTGTCGTCTGCCTGCTCGCCGTATCCCAACGTGAGGCGGTGTGGATGAATCTACGCGCACTCCTGCCACGGCGCGAGATGGGCGCGCGCGCCGTTTTCCGTGTGTTCTTTCAGTTCGCGCTGACCTACCTCGACCGTCTCTGGCACTTGCACTTCAACGAAGAAGTGAAGTGGGATCTCACTGGGGCGGAGTCGTTTGAGAAACTGCGGGCTGAAGCCGGCGGGGTGCTGGTTTTCACCGTCCACTCGGGCAACTATGACATCGGTGCCGCGCTCTTTGCGCGCAAGTTCGGGCGGGACATCCACACTGTCCGCATGCCGGAGGTGACTGCCTCGATGCAAAAGCTACGCGAGCAGGAACTGCGGGGAGAGGAGCAGCGGGAGCCGCATCTGCACATCCACTACAATGAGCCTGGTGGCCATCTCGGCATGGAATTGTGCCGTCGTCTCACGGCTGGAGAGGTCGTGTGCGTCCAGGGTGATCGTGTCATGGGGGATGTGGCACCGTCTTCCAGCGTCATCGACGGCCTCACCTATCGCATCCCGCGCGGCCCACTGGTGCTAGCGGAGGTCACCGGCGTGCCATGCTATCCGGTGTTTATCATGCGCACCGGACGGCTTGCGTATCGTGCCGAGTTGGGGCGCCCCTTCATCGAAGGCGGCAGGAAATCCAAAGCGGCGGAGGTCGCTGCCGCATGGCTGCCAGTGATGCATGAGTTTCTGACGCGGCATTGGGACCAATGGTTTGTCTTTGAACCGCTCGTCACACGCGACCCGGCATGAATGTGGAAGCACGCGCCCGCTGCCTACGCATCGCGAATCTGCGGATGGCCGCAGCGCTGCTACCGCTTTCCCTCGTGGTCTGGCTAGCCGCGCACATGCACCCGCTCGCCGCCGTGGCGGCCTTTGCCAGCGTGCTCACCACGATCATGATCGGCACGCTGGTGCCGCGCTGCACGCTTTTCTGCCAGATGATCTCGCGGCTGCCACCGGGATCCGCACGCGCGCTGCTGACCATCGATGACGGCCCGCATCCCGTGCATACGCCGGCGATCCTCGACATCCTCGACCGCCACCAGATGAAGGCCGTTTTTTTCCTGATCGGTGAGCGCGCCGCCCAGCACCCGCACCTAGTCCGCGAGATCGTCGCGCGCGGTCATGAAATAGGCAACCACACGCAAACCCATCCTGCGCGTTTCTTCTGGGCGCTACGTCCGGCGAGGTTATGGCACGAGATCGCCACCTGCCAGCAGACGCTCTCTGCGATCTGCCCGGATCATGCGCCGCGCTTTTTCCGTCCGCCCGCAGGTCATCACAACATGTTCCTGTCCGTCATCACCCGTGCGCTTGGTTTGAAGCTGCTGATGTGGAATGCGCGCGGCTTCGATGGCGTGAGCACGAATCTGCCCAAGATCACCAACCGCATCCGGCAGCGCCTCAAGCCGGGGGCCATCGTGCTGATACATGAGGCCACACCCGTGGCCGTCGAAGTCGCCGAAGCCGTCGCCGCGATGATCACCACTGCGGGGCTCTCCTCCGACCAATCAGCCAGCCGGACGCTCGGCGACGATGAGATGGTTGTTGAAGGGCGTGGAGCCCCATAGCGGCTGCACGCGCACCCGCAGTCCGGCAGAGCCGAGCGTGTACTCGAAGAAATCACGGTCTGGATAGCACACGGGTGCCGCTTTCATCCAAAGAGTCAGCTTCGCCAGCCAGTCCCCGGCCACGGTGATGCGGAAACGCGCCGAATCATCCCGCAAGCCGCTGCGGATGATGAGTTTCCCACCTTCAGCGACACGCGCCGCCGCCGCGTACAGCAAGCTCTCCTGCTCCTCTCGGGTGAAGAACTGCAGGATGTCTAGGATCACCACATTCCCGCTGAACTCGGGCAGCCCCGCACGCGCGTCACCAGCCACGAAGCACAGGCCCGCAAAACCGCTGCGCACGGCCATGCGCTGCGCGCTCTCGATCTTCTCAGCGTCATAGTCAGAGCCGGTGATGTCTGGCTGAAAACCGAACTCACGCAGATAAAACGCAAGCAGACCCAGCCCGCAACCGACGTCCAGCACGGGCAGCTCCGAGCTGCACAGCTCATGCGCCACCGCACCGTAAACAGGATCGCTGGCCAGCTTCGAGGGCACATAGAAGCGGTCCCACGTCCTCACGGTGAGTCTGGCGATGCGCCGCAGGCTAGAGACTGGCAGAGTCTGGTTCATGAATCGTCGTGCTGCCGCCCGATCCACTTCCGTGGCACTTCCCACGGAGCGAGCAGCGAGCTGGCGCGGATTTTGAACTCCCCATCGATCATGGCCTGCGGCACATCAATCTCCGCCACGATGTCCTGGCAGCGCTCAGGATCGCGGCTGGCCGCACCATGGATCAGCACCGCAGGCAGACCCGCCGCACGTCGGATTTTCCCCGCGATCTCCACCGGACTGAGCTTGCGTCCGGCGACATTGATGCCCGCTCCGGTGCCGCGCTCAAAATAGAGACGACCGTCCAGCACCTCCACCACATCGCATGTGGCGAAATGGCCGCTTTCATATAACTCACCGGGCAGGGTCTCGTCATAGCCCAGGCCCACCGAACTGCTGCTCACGACGAGCCGACCAGTCACGTCGTGCCGCGCATGCACGCCTGGCAGCAGCGTGCCCAGATCGCGTCCGTCCTCGCGCAAGCCAATCGATCCATCCCACGACACCGCCCCGCACTCGCTGGCACCGTAGAGGTTGTGGAGCTTGAGCCCGTGTCTCTCCATCGCCACACGCTCTAGGCTGGATGTGAGTGGTGATCCCGCAGACAACGCGAGGCTCACGTTTGCAAAGCGCACGTCCCCCATCAGCCACGACTTCCACAATGCCGGAACGCCAGGCAGGAACACCCGTGGATGATGCTTCATCACATCCATGAGCGGCTGGGTGAAAGGCTGCGGCGCGTGGCATGTCGGCACGCCGTTTAACAGCGTTTGCAGCACAGTCATCGTCAGCCCGAACGAATGTGCGCATGAAGTCGCCGCCACACCCACGCCGCGCGCGCCGAGATCGAGCGCCGCGTGCAGGCGGTCCACATCCGCAGCCATTTGATCAAAGGTGAAAAACTGACAGCGCCGCACGCCAGAGCCCCCCACGGTTTGTTTGATCAAAGCCGTGCCTGCGGGCGGTGCCACGGCGGGGACGCGACGCTGGCGGTCCTTTTCGACCAGTTGCACCGGCACGCCGTGCATAAAGCCTGCCAGCAGCGCACGCAGGATCGCCGGTGCGTCACCGCGCGCCAGCACATGGTCGCCCGCCGGTCTCACAGCGCGTGCCTCGGCGTCCAGCTCGGCGAAGGTCGTCGCGCTGCCGTCGGCATGATACAACGCGGCCTGCGCGCCGCGCTCTGCGATGATGCGATCCCAACGTTCACCAAACATTTGCAGTCCTAGCGACGAGGCGTAATTCATCTGCCTCGTCTGGCCGTAGAATGAACACTTGAGTGAGCAGTTCAACCGCCGCCCGTGATGAATCCCGCCATTTTCCGCTTTTTTTCGTGCCTCCACCCAACAATCAGCGCATCACCATCACCGGAGCAGGCATCGTCTCTCCACTGGGCTTCGGCTGGCGGGAAAATGAGCGGGCGCTAGCCGCGGAGCGCAGCATGTTCCGCCCGGTGGACATCTTCGACACGGCAGGGCTGGTCGTCAGGACAGCCGGCATTGTCGATTTGCCAAAAGAGCACCCGTTCAGGAGCATCCCTGCGCGCAAACAGGGCTTTGTTGACCGCGGCACTTGCATGCTGCTGCTCGCAGTGCGCGAGGCGCTCGCGCAGGCGGGCCGCGAAAACATGGACGGCATCGACGCGCTAGTCATCGGCACTTCCGCAGGTGCCATGCCTCTAGGCGAGGCCTATTTTGAAAACGCCCGCCAGGGCTCCGGCCGTATCCCCGCGCAGCTCACACGCGCGGAGCATTACCAGCCGCAGCGGCAGATGAACAGCCTCGCCGACGAGTTTGGCTGGCGCGGCCCCGTCATCATCCTTTCCAACGCCTGCGCCTCCGGCGCGAACGCCATCGGCTGGGCTGCTGATATGATCCGCTCCGGTCGCTGCAAACGTGTGCTGGCCGGCGGTTACGACGCCCTCGCACGTCTCGTCTTTGCCGGTTTCGACAGCCTGCGTGCGCTCGCCCCCAGCGGCATCCCGCGTCCGTTCGATGCCCAACGTGACGGTCTTGCCCTTGGCGAAGGCGCAGGCGTGATGCTGCTCGAAGCCGAAGACGCACGGCGAGCTCCGGCGTTAGGCGAAGTGGCAGGTTACGCCACCGCCACCGACCTACACCACCTCACCCAGCCTGACCCCGAAGGTAAAGCTGCGGTTCGCACAATGACGGGTGCCTGCCAGCAAGTCGGCATTTCCCCGGCGCAGATCGGCTACATCAACTCCCACGGCACCGGCACGCCCTTCAATGATGCCGCCGAGGCCGCTGCCATCGCCTCATGGGCGGGTGCCGCAGTGGGGGGAATCCCAGTCAGCTCCACAAAATCCGCGATGGGCCATCTCCTCGGCGGTGCCGGTGCGGTGGAGGCGGTGATCTGCCTGATGGCCTTGCACGGCCAGTGGCTACCTGCGAGCCTGAACGTTCGTGAAGTCGATCCTGCGGTGAAATTTGACCTCGTCCGGCAGTTCCGCCGTGCATCCTTCGAGTACGCTTTGACAAATTCCTTCGGCTTCGGCGGCACCAACGCCACGCTCGTCATGCAAAGGAGGCCCGCATGAGCGCCGAAGGCATTCACATCCGCGGTATCGGAGCGGTAAGCGCCGCTGGATGGAGCGCTGCGGCTCTGCGCCATGCGGTCCGCGAAAAAAAATCACTGCCCGCCGTTCATTGTGCCCGTCCGGGAGTTGAGCGCCCCTGGCCCTGCTCCGCGCGGCTCGTCCCGCCGCCCCCACCGGAAAAGGCCCTGCGTCATCCGCGCCTACGCCGAACCAGCTCGATCACACGCTGCTCCGTGTCAGCGGCGCTTGAGGCGCTGGCGGACGCAGGCCACCAGCCCGGCGCATTGCCCCACAGCATCGGCATCATTTATGTCATGATGAATGGCTGCGTGAGCTACACCGGCCGCTTTTACAACGAAGTGCTGCAAAATCCCGCGCAGGCCAGCCCGCTCATTTTCCCGGAGACGGTCTTCAACGCGCCAGCCTCACACATCGCATCCTTGCTCGGCATAGACGGCGCTGTGAGCACACTTGTGGGCGGCTCCAACGTGATCATGGAGGCCATGGACATGGCCGCGTTCTGGATCCGCAGCGGCGTCATCGACGAATGCCTGCTCATCGCCGCCGAAGAATGTGACTGGCTCAACGCCGAGGCGCTCACCTACTACCATCCGAAACTCATCGCCTCCGAAGGCGCGGGCGCACTGCTGCTCTCCTCCAAACCCGCCGGCCCGTGCGTTTCAAAGATCGTCGGCCCGAAATGCTATACTTCGTGGGAAGAGCGCGCGGCTTTGCTGCCCGGGCTCGCCGCCGAAGCATGCTCCTCGCTCCAAGCGGGGGCCATCCTCATCGACGACCGCGCTGGGATCGACCGCATCGACCGTGCTGAAAAAAACGCGTGGGCTTCGATGGACTGGGGCACCGTGCTCAGCCCTAAAACCATCCTTGGCGAGAGCATGGGCGCGGCGACCGCGTTGCAGCTCGTGCTCGGCGTCCTCGAAGCGCGGGAGACAGGCTCCCCCACTGTGGTTTCGATGCCCGGATTGAACACGGCGACCTACGCCTGTGTGATCACACCGTAATCCTTCACTGCGGCCCGCCCGGCAGCGTCGGCATCTTCATCTCGTTGTAGCCCTCGGGAGCGGTGAACTCCTTCGCATCCACATCCTGCTCCTTCGCGGAGACGAGTGTGGTGACGATCGTCTTGCCCATCATGGTCATCTCCGACTTCACCACCATGCCTGGGAAATCTGAGGCCTGCGGTGCCATGCTGGACATCGGGCTGCCCGTCGCCTTGCCCATCTTGTCGCTGATCGCGTTGATCTCGGCGAATTTCGGAAAATCCTTCGCCACCCAGAAGCGCCCTTTGCCCATGGCACCCTCCCA
>CAYQWE010000053.1:0-28249 GCA_964421275.1 uncultured Prosthecobacter sp. | reverse complement strand
TGCGAACCCAAGCCACCCATCTCATCTTCCACGGTTTTGGTGCGTAAGCCCTGGCGATTTTTGAGAAATCCCCAAGTTTTGCCTTGCCGAATCGAAGTGTCTGTGGAAATCTCCGCGCCCCTCGTCCCGGACGCGGGAAAAACACTCATTTCTTCAGGTTATGGCATACGCAATCATCAAAACTGGCGGCAAACAATACAAAGTCTCCGTGGGCGACAAGCTCGACGTGGAGAAGCTCGCTGCTGCCGAAGGCGACACTGCCACTTTCGACCAAGTGCTCGTAGCCGGTGAGGGCAGCAGCATCAAGGTGGGTGCCCCTATCGTCGCTGGTGCCAGCGTCTCCGCCAAGGTGCTAAAACAGCACAAGGCGGAAAAGGCCACCACCTTCAAGTTCCGTAAGCGCAAGGGCTTCCACAAGACCCGCGGCCACCGTCAGCCGCTGACCCTCGTGCAGATCACCGCTATCAACGCTTAATCCCTCACTTTTCCCACCCTTATGGCCCATAAAAAAGGACAAGGCTCCGTCAAAAACGGTCGCGACAGCCAGAGCAAACGCCTCGGCGTGAAGAAGTTCGGCGGTGAAGCCGTCCTCGCTGGCAACATCATCCTCCGCCAGCGTGGCACCAAGTGGATCACTGGACGCAACGTTGGCATCGGCAAGGACCATACCATCTTCGCCCTGGTGGACGGTAATGTGCGTTTTGATAAGGATGGTCGTCGCGTGAATGTGGACGAAGCCGCTCTTCAGGCGTAAACTCAGACGGACAATTTGTCTCAAATAGGGCGCGGATGATCTCCGCGCCTTTTTTTGCCAAAACATCTAAAACCTACTTTACACATCGAGAATCAGGTGAATAAATCTGCTCTGCTAATGAGTCCTGACCAAATCGCCGCCCTCAATCATGAAATTAAAGGCAAATCGCCTGTTGAGATCATTCAAATCGCCCTCGCCCATGCCTATGGACAGGCGCTGGTGACGACGAATTTTCGTCCTTACGAGGCGGTGATACTGCATTTGGCCACGCAGGTCGCTGCGGACACGCCGGTGCTCTGGATCGACCACGGCACGAACCTGCCGGAGACCTACCGCTTTGCCGAAAAGTGCCGGGCGCAGCTCACGCTGAATTTGAAGCCCTATCTGCCGCTCATGACCGCGGCGCACTGGCTGGCGCTGAATGGCGGCCAGGTGCCGATGCCGGACGAAGTGGAGCGCGTGGAGTCCTTCAGCCGCATCATGAAGCTGGAGCCCTTTGAGCGCGGCATGCGTGAGCTGGCCCCCAAAGTGTGGATCACCGCGCTGCGCCGCGAGCAAAACCCGCAGCGTGCCGCCACGCTCGCCCCGTTCATGTGGGACGCGAAGTTTGAATGCCTCAAAGTGAACCCCATTCTCGACTGGACGCCCGTCGAGATGGACGCCTACCTGCTCGAGCACGACCTGCCGAACGAGCGCACCTACTACGACCCGGCCAAGGGCGATGAGAAACACGAATGCGGCCTGCATGCGAAGCTCGTCACCGACAAAGCGTAAGCGCTCATGGATTTCCTCACGCCAGAGTTCGGTCTCTACGTCGCCGCTGGTTTCATCGCTCAGTTGATCGATGGAGCGCTCGGTATGGCCTACGGGGTGAGCGCCTCCTCGTTGCTCATGACCTTTGGTGTACCGCCAGTGGCCACCAGCGCCACCGTGCATGCAGCGGAATGCTTCACCACAGGCGCGTCGGCCATTTCGCATCAAGCGTTTGGCAACGTGGACCGCTATTTGTTCCGCCGACTGCTTATTCCCGCGATGATTGGTGCGGCGACTGGTGCCTACATGCTCTCCGCATTGGATGGCGAAGCATTGAAGCCCTATGTCAGCGGCTATTTGATCATCATGGGCCTCGTCATCATCGCGAAGGCATTCTTCCGCGTGCCGCCAAAAAATGTGACCACGCACCTCACGCCGCTCGGCTTCTTCGGTGCCCTCATCGATGCGATGGGTGGTGGTGGCTGGGGGCCGATCGTCGCCTCAAACCTCATCGTGCGTGGCAATGACGTGCGCATCACCGTCGGCAGCGTGAATGCGGTCGAGTTCTTCGTCACACTCGCCGCCAGCATCACCTTCCTGCTCACCATCGGCCTCACGCACTGGAGCATCATCCTCGGCCTTGCCCTCGGCGGTGTCATCGCCGCCCCGCTCGGTGCCTGGGCCGCCAAACGCATCCCGCACAAGCCTTTCATGATCCTCGTCGGTGTCCTCGTCACCGCCGTCAGCGCCCGCAACCTCCTCAAAGCCTTCGCCATCATCTGACCTCTGACTTCTCACGCCTGACTTCTGACTCTCCGCTCTTCGCCCTCTGCTCTCCGCCTTATGTCCGCCATCACGCATCTCCAGTTCCTCGAAAGCGAGGCCATCTACATCCTCCGCGAGACCGCCGCGCAGTTTGAAAAGCCCGCGCTGCTGTTCTCCGGCGGCAAAGACAGCATCGTGATGGCCTGGCTCGCGCGGAAGGCGTTTTATCCCTCCCGCCTACCCTTCAAGCTCCTCCATGTCGATACCGGCCACAACTTCCCCGAGGCCATGACCTACCGCGACTGGTTCGTGCAGGAAATCGGCGCGGATCTCGTCGTCGGCAGCGTGCAGAAGTCCATCGACGATGGCCGCGTTCAGGAGGAAAAAGGCCACAACGCCAGCCGCAACAAGCTGCAAACCGTCACGCTGCTCGACACCATCGAGGAGCATCAATTCGACGCCTGCCTCGGCGGCGGCCGCCGCGATGAGGAGAAGGCCCGCGCCAAGGAACGCTTCTTCTCCCACCGCAACGAATTCGGCCAGTGGGACCCGAAGAACCAGCGCCCCGAACTCTGGAACATCTTCAACGGCCGCAAACACTTCGGCGAGCACTTCCGCGTCTTCCCGCTCTCCAATTGGACCGAGATGGACATCTGGCAGTACATCCGCCAGGAAAACATCCCGCTCCCCAGCCTCTACTTCAGCCACAAGCGCCAGATCATCGAGCGTCACGGCCAGCTCCTCGCCGTCGGACTCAATGACGAGCGAGGCAATCCGATCATCCCCTTGCTCGACGAGGAAAAACCCCGCGTGAAAGAGATGGTCATCCGCTTCCGCACCGTCGGCGACGCCTCCTGCACCGGCGCCGTCGAATCCACCGCCAGCACCATCGACGACATCGTCGCCGAAGTCGCCGCCGCGAGACAAACTGAACGCGGCACCCGCGCCGACGACAAGCGCAGCGAAACCGCCATGGAGGACCGCAAAAAAGAAGGTTACTTCTGATTTCGACATTGTGCTATTCTCCACTCATGAACGCCACCGCCATTAGTCCCGTCGATAGCCTTCTCGAAGCCGCAAAACGCCTCACCAATCGCGAGTGCGGAGAGTTTCTGGATCGTTTTCTCGAAATGACCCATCCTGTCGCGGAAGAGGAGGAAGATGAGCAGCCACTCTCCCCCGAGTGGATGGCTGAAATTGAACAACGGATCGCAGACGATGAGGCCGGATTAACGAAATGGTATCCGCTCGAAGAGGTGCTGGCTCAGGCCCGCGAATCACTCAAACGCCCTGCATGAAAGTCATCCTCTCCGAAGGTGCCAAACGGGATTTTAACGACGGTCTTCGATGGTATCGCAAACAAAGCGATCAAGCCGCCGACAACTTCATCAAACGAACCTTGGAGACAGCTCGACTGATTGCTGCCGACCCGACACGCTACCGCCAAGTGCTTCCAGGTATCCGGTCCCTTCACTACAAAAAATATCCCTACTCACTCATTTACCGCATTCTTCCTGACACGATCAAGGTGTATGCCGTCGCCCACGAAAAACGCCGCCCGGGCTATTGGAAACGCCGCCTGAAATAAATCCCGCCTTCATGACCGCCACCACCGTCAATCCCACCGAATCCAGTCTCCTCCGCTTCACCACCGCAGGCAGCGTGGACGACGGCAAAAGCACGCTCATCGGCCGTTTGCTGTATGATTCGAAATCCATCTTCGAAGACCAGCTTCTCGCCGTCGAAGAATCTTCCAAGCGCCGTGGCGACGCGCATGTGAATCTCGCATTGCTCACCGACGGCCTTCGCGCCGAACGCGAGCAGGGCATCACGATTGATGTCGCCTATCGCTACTTCGCCACGCCGAAGCGCAAATTCATCATCGCCGACACGCCGGGGCACATTCAATACACGCGCAACATGGTCACCGGGGCCTCAACGGCCGATCTGGCGATCATCTTGATCGACGCCCGTCTCGGCATCATCGAGCAGACGATGCGTCACACCTATCTCGCGTCGTTGCTGCGCATCGGGCACATCGTTCTGGCGGTGAACAAGATGGACCTCGTGAACTTCGACCAGGCCGTCTATGACAAGATCGTGGCCGACTACATGAAGTTCGCCAGCGGCCTCGAAAACCTGCCGAACGTGTCGCCGATCCCGATGAGTGCCCTCAATGGCGACAACGTGGTCGAAAAATCCGACGCCACACCTTGGTACACCGGCCCGTCCTTGCTCCAGCATCTCGAAACCGTCCAAGTGCACACCGAAACCGCAGCCGATGCCGCGCGTTTCCCCGTGCAGTGGGTCATTCGCCCCATCTCCGACCGCAACGACGCCAAACTCGGCAACCTGCACGACTACCGCGGCTTCGCCGGCCGCATGGCCAGCGGCACCTTCCGCGTGGGCGATGACGTGCTCGTCTATCCCTCCGAGATGAAGACGAAGATCACCGGCATCCACACCTTCGAAGGCCCGCAGCCCGAGGCCATCCCGCAGCTCAGCTACAGCATCACCGTCGCCGACGAGATCGACACCTCCCGCGGCGGCATGATCGTGAAGGCCCACGAACCCGTGCAGACCGCGCAGGAGTTCGACGCCATGATCTGCTGGTTCGCCGACAAAAAGACCCTCAAGCCCCGCGGCCGCTTCCACCTGCGCCACACCACCAACGACGTCCGCGCCGTCGTCACCGAGGTGCATTACAAGGTGAACATCAGCACGCTCGAAAAGAGCGCCGGGAGCAAAGAATTCGCCCTCAACGACATCGGCTGCGTCCGCATCCGCTGCGCATCGCCCTTGTTTTACGACGCCTATCGCCAGAATCGCACCACTGGTAGCTTCGTGCTCGTGGACGAGCAGACAAACAGCACTGTCGCGGCAGGCATGATCCAACGCAGCGTCGGCGGTGATGACTTCGAGGATCCCGGTGCGGTGATCTAATCTGTGAAAAATAGGCCGCAAATCCGTTGGTGGAGTGTTGCATGAAGTTTGACGGCATCATCCTCGGCTCCGGGCACAATGCGCTCGTCCTCGCGTGCTACGCGGCAAGGGCGGGCATGAAGGTGGCCGTGGTTGAGAAGAACGATATCGAGGGCGGCGGCCTCGCGACGGTCGAGTATCCGCCAGGATCTGGATTCAAGCACAATACGCATTCTTTTTTTCACCGCGGCATCACCGCGATGCCCTGGTATCGCGAGTTGGACATTGAGCGTTACGGCGTGCGCTACATCGAGCCCGAGTTGAACGTAGCGATGATCCTTCCGGAAAACCGCGTACTCGAGTGGTGGACGGATTTCGAGAAAACGTTCGCGTCGTTCGCTGAAATCTCGTCGCACGACGCGGGCTGCCTGCGTGAGTGGACGGAGCGCTTCCGTCCTATCGTGGAGCAGATCATCATCCCAGAAGCGCAAAACGCGCCTCTACCTGTGGAGGATCGTGTGGCAATGCTTCAGCGGAGCAGCCTCGGACGCACGCTGCTCGAAGTCCAAGCTCTCTCACCTCTCGAATTTGTGATGCGCGAGTTCGAGCATCCTGCGGTGCGTGCGGGTCTATTGTTCTTCAACGGCCTGCGCGAGGTGGATCTGCGGCAGAAGGGCTTTGGTCATTCGATCCCATCGTTGCTCGCGAGCCCGCGCAAGGCACAGATGTGTGTGGGCGGCTCGCGCCGTCTCGCGGATGCATTGTGCATGGATTTGCGCGAGCATGGCGGTGAAATCTTCACGCGCTGGGAGCCGCGCTCCATCCTCATGCGCCAGGGTTGTGTGTGCGGTGTCGAATCCACGACGGGAGAGCGCATCGAGGCCGCGCAGTTCATCGCGAGCGGCCTGAATCCTCAGCAAACTTTTCTCGATCTGATTCCCGCTGACGCCGCTCCGTCGCATCTGCGTGAGCGCGCCGCAGGTTTCGAGTACAATCTCATCGCTCCCTTGTTCGCGTTGAACCTGAACCTAAACGAGCCGCCGCGCTATGCTGCGGCGGAGCAGCATCCCGAATTAGAGCAGGCGTTCATGATGATCTTAGGTCTGGATGATGTGGCGCAGTTCCACGACATCGTCACCGCGCACGAGCGCGGCGAAATTCCGCGCACGGTTATGTGGGGCGCGTGTCCGACACGGTTCGATGTCTCCCAGGCTGTTGACGGGCACACCGCGTTCATGTGGGAAAAGCTGCCCTATGCCTTGAATGGCGACGCCCGCCACTGGGATGCCCGCAAGGACGCACACGGTCGTGCGATGCTGGAGCTGTGGCGGACTTACGCGCCGAACCTGCGCGATGTCGTGCTCGACTCATTCACGCGCAGTGCGCTCGACACCGAGCGGCATCTCCCGAACATGACGCGCGGCGATCTGCTCGTCGGTTCCTTCGCCAACGGCCAAACTGGTTGCAACCGTCCTTTCAAAGGCGCGGGCGCGTATCGCACAGAGATCCCCGGTTTGTACCTCTGCGGTGGATCCACGCATCCAGGCGGCAATGTCACCGGGCTGTGCGGCTACAATGCCGCCAAGGTCGTGCTCGCCGACTACGGACTCGGAGATATATGAGCGGAGGCATCGTCACAGACTCTCGATGCTCCGGCCATTCTTAACGCGGCAAGAGGTGCGCAGATGTGTCAACCAGGGGGGGAGCCACATGTTAACGAGCAGCTTCCGCGCCTCGGCCAGATCGTCAAACACCGCGCCAGCCCACTTGCCTTCACGCTCCTGGAAGTAGATCTCCCAGGTGCTGCCGCTGGCGATGAAGTAGGTGCCGTCGCGCGAGCCGGGTTCGGTGTGGTAGTGCGTCAGCTTCTCGGGAGGCAAGCCCTTTGCGGCGAGGCTGGCGTCAACGTCGGCACGCGTGAGAGTGAAAAGACGGTTCACGGCGTGCTGACAGCGCTCGGTGTTGCCTTCCACATCGGTGTCACGCCATTGTGGCGGCAGCCCGAGATACCGCAGCGACCACACGGCCACATCTTCTCCAGACCACAGCACCTGCATTTGTTCGGCAATGCTGGGAGTGTCTCGCGGAATCAGGCTCATGCGTGGAAGGTTCGTGGATTCGGTGCTGTGACAAGCGCCGATATCCATGACTGCCTGCCGCGCGCATCTGCGTTCACCTCGTCAGCAAGACCGCCCATGCTTTGCGCAACGGCCATGAGAAGAGCAGGAAAATCGCGGCGACCATGCCCGCGAAGGCCCTGGCGGGCAGCAAGAGGCATCGCATCGCCGGCCGCAGCAGAGATTTCACCGCCTTGTTCTTCTCGTATGCTAGGTGAAGCAGGATGATGCCGATGATGCCGGCGAATTTGACGATCTTGGCGATATGATAATGGCCGCCTGCCTCGCTGATGAGCTTCAGGCCGCCGAAGTCCACGACCCGCCGCATGCTCTCGTCCCACCAAAGCTCTAGGCCCAGCAGCATGCCGACGAAGCCCACTAGCAGAAAAGCGGTGTGTTCCAACCAAGGCTGTCTTTCCAGCAGGCGGATGCACCAGCCTGCCACCAGCCGCAAGGTGATGATCCCCAGCGTCACGCCGACATAGACCAGGACTTTGCTATCACGTGCGAAGGCCACCGCAGCCACCACGTTGTCGAGGCTCAGAGTGAGGTCGAGCATGGCGATCTTCGCCACAGTGAGGCCGAAGCCGTTGGGTGCCGTTGCGGCCTCTCCGGTTCCCTCTCCGGCCTCCGCCTTGCTGGCAAAGTGGGCGCACATGAGCCAGATCAGATACAACGAACCGGCCAGCATCAGCCAGTGGTTGCCCATGATGAAGCCAGCAGCGAAGAGGGCCACGATGCGGAACCCATACGCGCCTGCGTAGCCGATGGTCATCGCCGTCGCGCGCTTCTTCGGGTCTAGGTGCGTGGTCATCGCCGCGATGGCGAGCGCGTTGTCCACAGACAGCAAGCCTTCGATCAGGATGAGAGCCAGCACGACGGGAGCGCCGTCCTTGACGGTTTGCCAGAGGTCTGCGGCGGCGAGGAGTTCGTGGATCATCGGGCGCGCATGATGGCTGGCGGCGATGATCTTTCCAGCATCAAATCAACCTTCATGAGATGGGCCAGTCAGGCATCAGCCGTAGGAGGCTTCCACGCGGCTCGCCACATCCTTGTAGCCGTAATCGGCGTTGTAGATTTCCTTGAGCGCGTCCAGACTCGCGCTCTTGTCCCCCATCTTCTCGAGTACGTTGGCCAGTTCGTAGAGGATTTCTTTTTTGATCGCGTCCATGACGACCAACTCCTTCGCCGCTTCCGCCAGCGAGGTCTTAGCGAGGTCGTTCATGTTCTTGCGCTCGAAGCAGCGACCGAGCAGCAGGATCGCCTTGATGCGGATGTTCGGGTTCGACTTCGCCTGCTGCAGCTCCGGGATCGCTTCGGTGAACAAGCCAGCGTTGAAATACGCCTGGCCTAGCTCGTAGCGCAGGGTCTTGTCCGTCGGATTGCGTTCCACCCGGACTTTGGCCTCGTTGATGACCACGGCGGAGCGCTGGCGGCGGATTTCAGCCACCTGCGCACGCTTGTCGTCGATGTCCGGCGCGCCCGGGTTCGCCTCGATCTCCCGCTCGAAGTCCTCGATCTGCTTGTCCTGCACTTTGTCACGCATGATTTCCACTTTGCGTTGCAGCGCCACATCGCCCGGATTCAGCGTGTTCAGGGCGTAATCGTAAAACATCAACGCGTTGTCGATCTGCCCCAGACGTTCATAGAGGTCCGCCATGCGCTTGACGATGATGATGTTCGTCTGGTCGGCGTTGTACTGCTCGATCGTTTCAGCCAGAAACTGCTCCATCTGCTCCTGGGTCATGCCCTGGCGGCTGAGCATCTCCAGCTTCGCTGCCTCCCCAGAATCCTTCATCGCCTTGCGGAAGTCGCCCTCTGCCCCCCAGCCTTGACGCAGGATGGAAGTGCGTGCGGCGGCGTCTTTCTCACCTTTCTTCGCGTCCATGTCACGCGGATCAACCTTGACGATCGCACGGTAAACATCACTGGCCTGCTCCGGCTGCTCGTGAGCCATGTAATGCAGTGCCAGCTTGTGCATGTTCTTCGTATTCTCAGGATGGCCGCGAAGGACCGTCTCCAGAGCAAACGCCGCCAGTTCCGGGAAATGCAGCTTCATGGCCAAGTCGTAGAGCTGCTCGTTGGCACCCAGATTGAAAGGGTCCTTGCGGAAGGTGCCCTCCTCCAGCTCCGCGATCTGCTCTGCCGGCTCTTTCCTGGAGATACCCTTGAATAAGCCACCGAAGCTCATCTTCTTCCCGCTGCCACTGACCTCGCCTTCCGCGCTGCGCAGCAGCTTGCGTCCGTCGAGAAACCCGAGGTTGTCCTTCACGATAGGCAGCACCTGGTCGATGACGTATTCCCAATTCTTCCGCTCTGCGGAGATCAGCGCTTTTTTCCAAAGGGCCTGGTACTTGGGGTCGAGTTCGGCTTCCTGAACGATCATAATTTCCGTGGGGCTGGCGTAGTGGTTGGGGGGGCTGGATGCGTCACTTCTTCCCGCCGCCAAACCAGGCGGCGATTCCGTGCAACTCCTCCCGCGTGCCCTCGGTCAGCCCTTTCATCGTGAACCCGTGCTCAAAAAGCACCATCCAAAAGAAGGTGGCGGCGATGAACGACAGGATCCAGAGGACTTTGGGCAGAATGCGCATGCGGGATTTTCGTGACTCTATGAAGAAAAGGGGGGAATCGTCCAGCACGGAGTTGTGCAGGTGGAAAATGCCCGGCCAGCACCAATGCTCCCCCCTTCGTTCCTCCATCATGTCTCCCTGCTTGGCAACATCACCGCTCTGAGCGAGAAATAGTCCTTCAACAGACTAGATGCTGCGTCTTGGTTGCGAACGCAATTCTGCGCCAGCAGTTACGCCACGACCCAGTTTTCCTGCGCTTTATACCCGGGCCATTCATGAAATCTGCGCGCGGACAAGCGCCTTACTTCCCGCCCCACACAAACGTCACCGGCTTGTCGATGTCCGCATGCACGCTGTGATGCACTGGGCAGCCGAGTGCGGTGGCTTCGAGCACCTTGCGGTCGGGATGATCGGCCGGGAGCGGGATTTCGATGGTGATGGGCAGGCGGACGATGCGGCGCGGGCTGTCCTCGCTCATGTGCTTCTCGACACTTACCTTGAGGCCGGGAATGTCGTAGCCTTTCTGCTGCGCCTTGATGCCGATGACCGTGGCCATGCAGGTAGCGAGCGCGGTGGCGACGAGATCCGTGGGGCTGAAGGACTCGCCTTTGCCGTGGTTGTCCACGGGCGCATCGGTGAGGAGCTGGTTTTTCGACGTACCGTGAACGGCCCTGCAACGCAGGCCACCTTCGTATTCAACGCTGATGGAGACGGCCATGACTGTGAGAGTGATCGTTTTACTGGACGGTGATGACACCGTTCATGATCGCGCCGTGGCCCGGGAAAGTGCAGATGTAGTGATATTCGCCAGCGGTAGGCAGGACGAATTCGATGGTCTCGCTGCCGTTCGGCTGGATGAGTTTGGTGTGGGCGAGGATGTCGGCAGAATCAGGGATGTAGCCCTTGTCCACCAGCGTCATCGCACTCATGGCGATGCCAAGCATCTTGCCTTTGTCCACGCCGAGCTTGCCGAGGACGAAGTTGTGCGGCTGAGGCAGAGTTGGATGCGTGTTGTTGAAGGTGAGCTTCACCTTCTGGCCGACCTTGGCGCTGATGGTTTTCGTGTCGTAGGCCAGCGGGTTGGCGGGATCGGGCTTGATGGTGACTTCGAGGACTGGAAGATCCGCAGCAGGAGCAGCGGTCGCCGCAACGGCGGCTGCAGGCGCGGCAGCAGCCTCCTTCTTTGGTTTCGGACGCAGAGAGCCGAGTCCTTCAAACACAAAGGCGAGAACCCAAAAGAAGACAACGCCGCCGATGACGGAGCCAATGATAACATTCAGGACAGACCAGATGGATTTTTCCGAGGAAGATGAGTGTGCGGACATGAGGTTTGGGCAGGAGTTTGAGCGGGCATCAGAGCACAGCGGCGTCTGAAAGCAACCACCGTCTCTCTCACGGTGCCAGACCCGCCATAGCCTGGCCGATTTGGCCTTGTGCCCAGCTCAGGATGTCGTTGTGGTGGGCTCCTCGAACCTCTTCAAAGGTCACATTTTCAGGATGTGCTGCCGCCAGATCACGGCCCATTTGCACGGGGATCACCTCGTCATCCGAGCCATGGAAAATGATGAATGCCGCTCCGTTGCGGGCCGCATGCAGCAGCGTTTTTCGGTTGTCGAAGCGATGCAGGTTCAGGTAGCACAGCGGCCAGCCAAGCACGATGCGGGCCATGTCGGTCATTGTGGTGAAGGGGGAGATCAGCACACCACGGCGCACATCGAGGTCTTCTGCCGCCATCAAACCGGCCGCACAGCCGAGCGAATGTCCGAGCACAGCCAGCCGGGAGCACAGCTCTGTTTCTGTGACCTGCAAATGTTGCGCCAGCGCCGCGACGGCGGCCTTTGTGCTCTCCCGGATACGCCCCGGCGTCGGCTTGCCCGCGCAACCGCCATAACCTGGGTAATCAACGAGCAGGTACGCAAAACGGCCGTCCCACCCGCTGGTGAAATGCAGCCAGTCGAGCGCCAATGAGGCATTGCCACCGAAGCAGAGCCAGATCGTTTTCGGGATGTCCGCCGCATCTTTCTGCGGCGGGATGTAGAAAGCCGTCTGCCCACCTTGGGAGGTGGTGAACTGGATGTGTGTGCCGTGCGCGGCGTGGAGCATGGCCTCATGTTCCGTGCGGTAATGGCCCGGATGATAGATGAGGCTGGACTGGCAGCCGAGCAGGGTGAACACGGGCGTGAGGATGGCAATCGCTAAAAGGCGCAGCAAGAGTTTCCAGGACGGCATGATGCTTTTGGGTTTGCTGGCATCCTCCTTTTTTCATGCTGCGAAGGCGATAAAAAAAGGAGCCCGTTTCCAGGCTCCGACTCCTGATCTAGGCTCGATAGCCTGCGTCACTTCAGCCCACCCAGCACGCGCCGGATATCCTCGGCCTGCTTGTCGGTGGCCGCTGCGTAGTCCTGCCAGACGACCTTGCCATCCTTGATGAGGAAGCAACTGCGCTTGGCGAGGTTCAGCAATCCGCGGGCCATCTTTCCCACCTTAAAGGCGGCGACGATCTTGCCCTCGGGATCGGCAATGAGGTCGTAAGGCAGGGTGAACTTGTCCTTGAACTTCTTCTGCGCGTCCGCCTGGTCAAAGCTCACGCCGAGCACCTGCACGCCTTGCTTGGACAGATCGGCAAAGGCATCACGCAGCGAGCATGCCTGCTTCGTGCAACCAGGTGTGTCCGCCTTCGGGTAGAAGAAGACTACCGTCGCACCTTTCTTGTAAACGTCGGCGAAGTTGACGGTAACACCGTCTTGATTGACGCCAGAGACAGCGGGGGCGTCGTAGCTGACTTTCTCCCCTTCACTGGCTTTGGCGGTTCCGAAGAGGGTGTTGAACATGACGGCGAGAATCAGGAGTGATGTTTTCATGGGAGGCGTGTAGGGAAGTACGGTCATTCGATGCTGGCTTCGATGCCAGGGATGGCGGCGGTGAGTTGCTTCACGCCAGCCTTGGTGGCCTTGGACTGCCAAAGATAGACGTGCTTGAGGCTTTTGATCTTGGCGAGGTGCCTCAATCCTGCATCGGTGACTTCCGTGTCGTATAGATTGAGGGATTCGAGCTTCTTCAAGCCCGAGAGCGCCTCGATCCCCGCGTCACTGATCTTCGTCTGGCGCAGGTCGAGATTCACGAGGCGCGGGAGCTGCGCGATAGTCCGTAGGGCGGCGTCGGTGATCACCGTGCGACCTAGGTCGAGCTGCACGATGTTTTCCTTGATCAGCAGCAAACCCTCGATCTTCGCGTCATCGCACTTTGAGACGCCGGTGAGGAAATCCACTCGCATGAGAGCGCTGTCCACCTTCACCGGGGAAACCTGGGCACCGACGGACTTCACCTTTTCGAGAACCGCCTCCGGCAGCGGCCGCACCTCTTTCTCCAACGCGGCGTAGAACAAATCGTGCTTACGCGGCTTGTAGGGCTTGGTCGTCTCCGTCAGAGCACCAGCGGGCATGCCCTCCTTGCTGCCGATCCAGCCGCCGAACTCGGCGCCTTCCTCGATCCACTTTTTCAAAAGAGCGGTCTCCTCTTTCGTGAGGTCATCCCCTTTGGACGGCATGTGAGCGTCATCATCCTTCGGTAGAGTGACAGACTCGTAAATGCCACTCTTGTCCGGTGCGCCAGGCGTGAGCACCGGACCGTTCTCGCTACCCTTGAGGATCGCCCAGGAGGCATCGAGGCGCAGCCCAGCCTTCGGCTCCTTCTTCTGGCCGTTCACCACTGTGGGAGCCTTGTGGCAGTCCACACATTTTTTGGTGATGAAAGGCAGCACTTCTTTTTCAAAATTCACTGCTGCCGAGGCGGCGGACGCGACTAGAAATACAGAACTCAAGGCAAACAGGTAGCGGGGATTCGCTGAGGGAGTCATGGTTGATTGGAGATATCAGGTATTCGTTGCAGGCGGTGCGCGTCACCCGCCAGATTTGGGGCAGGGATAACGCTTGCACGCATGCCTTGTTTCAGGGAAATAGCCTGCAACCCACCGCTTCCCATGAGCACTCCGCCAAAGGATAAGATCGAAGCTGACACGCTGCTGCGCCGCAACACCCTAGCCATCGTCATGGGAGGAGGTGCGGGTACGCGTCTGTTTCCACTGACTGGAAACCGCGCGAAGCCTGCCGTCCCGCTCGCGGGCAAATACCGCATCGTGGACATCCCGATCAGCAACTGCATTAACTCCGGCCTGCGCCAAGTCTATGTGCTCACACAATACAACAGCGCCTCCCTGAACCGGCACCTAGCGCGCACCTACCATTTCGACCAGTTCACACGCGGCTTCGTCGAGGTGCTCGCCGCCCAGCAGACCATGGAAGGAGAGCGCTGGTATCAAGGCACCGCCGACGCCGTGCGGCAGAACCTCCGATACTTCCTCGAAGGCGACTACGACTACTATCTCATCCTCAGCGGCGACCAGCTCTACCGCATGGACTACCGCCTGCTCATGCGCCAGCACGTCGCCACCGACGCGGATATCACGATCGCCACCATCCCGGTGGACGCGCAGGCCGCCACAGCGTTCGGCATCATGCACTCTGACGAGAGTGGCCGTATCTATGAGTTCGTCGAGAAACCGAAAGATCCCGCCGTGCTAGAGACACTGCGCATGCCCGCCTCCACGCTGGAGTCACTCGGCATCGCCCCCGACGCCGCACGCTTTCAGGCGTCCATGGGCATCTACCTCTTCAACCGCGAGGTGCTCATCAAATGCCTCGACAACACCTGTAACGACTTCGGCAAGCACATCATCCCCGAAGCGATCAAGACACGGCGCGTCCACAACTACAACTTCCAAGGCTACTGGGAGGACATCGGGACGATCCGCAACTTCTTCGACGCCAACCTCGACCTCTGTCGCGTGGTGCCACAATTCGATTTCTTCGAGAGCAGCGCACCCATCTTCACCCATGCCCGCTTTCTCCCTGCCACCAAGGTCAACGGTGCCAACATCCGCGAGGCACTCATCGCCGAGGGCGGCATTATCACCGACGCCCACATCGAGACTGCGGTCATCGGCGTACGTGCGAAGATCGAGCCTGGCACCACGATCCGTGAATGCATCATCATGGGCGCGGACTACTACTCTGGTGCCGTCGGTACCGATCCAGACCGCCCGCCGCCGGGCATTGGCCGCAACTGCCGCATCGAGCGCGCGATCATCGACAAAAACGTCCATATCGGCGACAACGCCGTAATCACTCCTGAAGGCAAACCGGAAAACATGGACGGCCCGAACTACTACATCCGCGATGGCATCATCTGTCTCCCGAAAGATACGGTGATCCCAGCAGGGACGTGGATCTGACCTCCCCATCCTGTAAAAAAAAAGCGCTAATCTGCGCCGCAGCGGCCCGTTAGGATGCCATCGTCATGAAATTCATCCCCGCCGCAGCTTCAGTCCTCCTTCTTGCGTCGTCAGCTACCGCGCAGGCCCCGGAATTCCGCACCTTCACCAACAACGCCGGGAAATCGATCCAGGCGAAGCTCGTTGGAGTCAGTGGGCCGAACGTGACCATCCAGACAGCCGATGGCCGAACCTACACGCTAGCCGCCGCCTCGCTTTCGACGGCGGATCAAGATTACATCAAGAAGTCTCCCGCTGCCGCCCCAGCAAAGCCAGCGTCCGCAGCCCTGAAGTTTACGCCCGGGCCGAATGACAAGCTCCAACCGGAACAGATCAATGAGGCGGTCGGCCAGCCAGTGTTTGCAGAAACGTCCTTGTGGGACACTTCGGCCGAAGAGCTGGCCGACAAACTCGGCATCCCTCAAGAGTCGAAGACAAAAGATGCCAGCAGCTATCGCTCCTACACCAAAGACGGTTACCAGATGTTCGGTGCGCATCCCTACTCCGTCGCGATGTATGCGGAGAACGATAAGGTAACCAGCTTCTCCCTCGTCTTCGCAAACAAGGGCGACCTTTTCGGCGCGAAAGGCGGCGGCGAGCTCCATTTTGACAAGGACACACCACCGGCAAAAGCGGCGCAGATCGTGAAGGAGGCCATGGACAAAGATCTCGCCGCCATCGCGGCAGCGCTCACCAAAATCCTAGGCGCTCCAAAGAAAGAACGCTTCGGCGAGGGTAAAAGCGGACGCATGAATATGCAGCGTTGGGACTGGCGTGGGCAGAGCATCCTCCTCGCCGAGGCCGAGGGCGAGTATGTAGGCGTCCAGATCGTCACCAGCGCATTCGCCGACGCGGGCGGCAAAGTAGCCGACACCACGGACACCATCATCCGCGCCAAGGCGCTCGCGAATGTGATCAAGCGTGAAGGCGGTGATGTCGTAATCAATGACATCCCCATGGTGGACCAAGGGCCCAAAGGTTACTGTGCGCCAGCCACCGCCGAGCGCGCCATGCGTTACCTCGGCGTTCCTGCGGACATGTACATTCTGGCGAACGCCGGCCAGACCGGTTACGGCGGCGGCACCAGCGTCACCATGCTGCTTGAAGGCATGGCGGGCCAGATCCGCAGCAAACGGCGCTCATTCGACTCCTGGGGAGGCGTGCTCAAGTTCCGCGAGATCGCCAAATTCATCGACAAGGGCGTGCCTGTGATGTGGTGCCTCTACAGCACAAAGGAGTTCAACGACACAGCCAACAAACGAACGGCAGCGCGCAAGGATGTGAAGGACTGGGCGGATTGGAAGGCGAAGGTCACTGCGGAATCAGCCACCAACTCCTTGCCCAAAGACGAGGAGACCGGCCATGTCGTCCTCATCATCGGCTATAACAAGGACACCAATGAGATCGCCTTCAGCGACAGCTGGGGAGAGCGCTACAAGGAACGCTGGATCACTCTGCCCGAGGCCGAGAAGGTCTCACAGCAGCGCTTTTACGTCGTCAGCTTCTGACTCAGGGAGCCTTTCTCATCAGATACGCGAAGAAGTCTTTCAAATCGGCGTCGCTCATGCTGGTGGTGAGTCCTTCGGGCATTAATGACACGGGCGAAGCTTCCATCTTTTCGATGTCGGCTTGTTTGATCGCAGTCTTGTTGTTGGCAATGTCCTTGATGACAATGCCGCTGGCGTCCTGAGCGTCCATGAGGCCGGTGAGGATCTGCCCCCCCTTCGTTCTCACGATGTAGGCACCGAAGCCTTCGCGAATCTCCATGCTGGGCATGAACAGATTGTCGAGCCAGAAGTCCGCATTGGTGCGGTCGTAGCCGGTGAGATCAGGCGCGACCTTGCCGCCTTCGCCGAAGAGTGTGTGGCACACGGCGCAGCGCGCAGTGAACTGCAGCTTGCCTTTGGTTGCGTCGCCGAGGCCGGTTTTGAGCACGGCCTTGATGCGCTCGGCCTCTTTCTTTTTCTCAGGCGTGGGTCCAGTGAGGAGCAGCCCCTTCCAATGCTTATCCAGAGCCGCATCGATCTCCGGATCATGGTGCAAGCTGAGCTGGCGCACGATGTCTGTCGTGAAGTGCTTCACCGGCACCTTCCAGTCGTTGACGAAGCTCATCAAAATTCGCGCCCACTCCTTACGCCCAGCCATCACACGCAGCGCATCCTCACGCAGCGCCTTGTCTCCGGCGATTTGTCCCTCCCAGCCGAGCAGCAACGCTTCAGGGATGCGTTTGTCGTCAAACTTCGCCGCCGCCTGCAAAATGCCTCGTTTGAGACTAGGAGCCGCGCTGGACTTCAAAATGGCCACCATGGGCATCACCGCCTCTTTTTTGCCGAGTTCGGCCAAGGTCTTCGCGATGGCGATGCGGGCCGCATTGCTCGCTTTGGCGTCAGAAAGCAGTTTGAGCGCCTTCGCAAGCGCATCGGTATTTCCGCTGCGCAACGCGAGCGTGAGGTCGCCGCCGCTTTGCTTCGCCATGTAGTCGTTGAGGGCCTTTTGCAGCGCCTCCGGCAGTTTTGGCATCTCCGCGCCTTCAAAGGCGGATGCAATGCCTGCGATGAATTTGCTGCGCAGAGCTTCATCGTTCGTCAGCGCGAGCAAATCGGCGCAAGAGTTCAAGTTTTCCTCGCCACCTGCCAGCGCGTAGCGTTTTGCGAGCTTCTCAGCGAGGTGGTCGCGGAAGAGCTTCGTCTTCAAAAAGGCCGCATCCGACTTCAAGAAGGTAAAAACCGCCTCACGCTCCTTCTCCGCCTTCGATTCGAGCGCCCACCATGCGAGAAGCGGCAGATGGCCGCTTTCGTCATGGAGAGCCGACGATTCGTCGGCCTTGCTGCTGGGCGACGAATCGTCGCCACTCCATAGCAGCGGCAGCGCCACGGCGGCAGGCAGCCTTTTGGCAGTAGCGAGGATTTGGGCTCGGACTTCGAGATGTTTTTCAGATTTCGCCAACCTGGTGAGGTCGATTCGTGTTTCTTTACGATCCCAGCCCGCTTCGCCCATCACTTTGACGATCCAGCGCCGAACATAAGGATCCTTGTTGTTTAGTAGCATCGGCCACGCATCAGCACTCAAAGCGCCCAGTTGGTCCAAGGTCCAAACTGCATCGAGAACGTAAGGCTCATTCTTTTTTGTGGCCATCTCGTTCAAGGCGGGGACAAAGTTTTGCAGATCACGCCATACGATCTCGTGGCTCGCCTGCTTTCTGAACCACTCATTCGGATGGCTCAAATAACCAAGAAGCTCCTCACCACTTGCCTTGCTCAAATCGAACGGCTTGAGCTTCGGCGCACCGCTCGCGGGACGCACGCGGTAGATGCGACCGCTGGTTTTGTGCCAGTCGTCGACGGGGCTGACGTGGCTGAGACGGGTGTCATACCAGTCGGCCATGTAGAAGCCGCCATCGGGGCCGACACCGGCCCACACGGGACGGAACCAGCGGTCCGGTGATGTCAGCAGCGGTTCCTCGTCCTTCGTGCGGAAGGTGGAGCCGTCCGGCAGGCGCTCGCTGACATAGACGAGATTTTGCAGCGCGTTCGGTGCGATAATTTTGCCTTCGTAGGCGCTGCCGAGCAGGCCGCCTTCATACACCGTGAATGCCTGCGGGAAGCGCTTGTTGTCTCCCTCATGCCGCATGTGCTCGAACCACCCGAAGGCATACGGATTGGTCAGTGGGCCGTGTTTGCCCCAGCCTTTGATGCCGTAGCTGCCCTGCTCGTAATGCATGCCGCGCGTGGCACCGTTCGTGCCGGAAAAAATGCGGCCCTTGCTGTCGATGTCGAGGCTGAAGGTGTTCCCGCCGCCCTCGGCGTAGATTTCGAAGGTCTTCTTCTTCGGATGGTAGCGCCAGATGCACTGGCCCTCCCATTTCACGTTCTTGGTGTTGGCGCTGCTGACGTTGCCCGTGGTGGTGCTGCCGTTCGCGCCGTAGAGCCAGCCATCCATGCCCCATTGCAGATTCGTGGCGACGGCATGCGTGTCCTCCAGGCCGAAGCCGCTGAGCTCGACCTCGGGATCGCCATCCGGTTTGGCATCGAAATCAGCGTCGGGATAGCTGAGTAAGTAAGGCGGATTCAGCACCCAGATGCGGCCCATGCCATGCAGCGCAGCGCTGGCGATGTTCAGGCCAGTGATGACGTCCTCGTGCTTGTCAAAAAAGCCGTCGCCATCGGTGTCTTCGAACACGGTGATCTTGTCCGCGCCTTTTTCACCACGCGGGGGAGGCAGTGGCACCTTGTCAAACTTCGCCCGCAGATGCTGGTCGTAGCTGATGATCTTCAAGCCAGCGGGAAACTGATACTGACGGTATTGCGTGACCCACATGCGACCTTTGCTGTCCCAGCTCGCATAAAGCGGCTGCTCAACGACGGGCTCACACGCCATGAGGTCGATGGCGAGGTCAGGACGCACCTTGAACTGCTTCACCGCCTCTAACGGTGGTGTCGGCGGCGTATCATCACGCATCACGCCGCGCCCGGGACGCGTCTCCATGATTTTTTTTACCGCCTCGTTGCCAGCGACGTCATCGGGTTTGACGTTGGGATCTGCTGCCTGAAGAGAGGCGGCGAGTATGAAAAAGAGGAGGCGTGGTTTCATTGCAGTAGGGCGGAGACAAACAAAGGATGTCATGGGGGATTCTTGCTGGCTTGTCACGCGTTTCGGTATTTTCGTGCAGGCCGAAAGCTCGTGGCAGTTGCTCATGCCACTGCGTGTGCCACATTAACCACGTCGATGCGATTCACGAGTCCATCCCAACCTGCGGCCGCCACCGTAGCACGCACATCCCCTCCTTCACCGGAGGAGCTTTCCGTAATGATGCCGTTCGGGCGGTATTCGGTACAGGCGCAGGTCGGCATCGGTGGCATGGGCACAGTGTATCGCGGCACGCAGCTCAGCCTCGGCCGCCCAGTCGCCATCAAGGTGCTGAGGGTAAGTGATGGCTACGACTACGCCTTTGAGGACCGTTTCCGCCGCGAGGCGCGGGCCATGGCCGCGCTGAACCACCCCAACATCGTCGCCATCTACGACTACGGTCACCTCGGCACCGAGTTTCTTTTCTTCGTCATGGAATTCGTCGATGGCACCGACCTAGGCGAGATCATGCGCCAGGGCCGCCTGACGACGGCGCTCGCGCTGCATCTGCTGCCGCAAATCTGCGCCGGACTCGAATACGCGCACTCAAAGGGCATCGTCCACCGCGACATCAAGCCTGCGAACATCATGCTCACCCGCCAGGGCGAAGTGAAGATCACCGACTTTGGCCTCGCGAAGGACATCGCGCACGGGGCCTCGCTGGCTACCGAGACACACATGGTCATGGGCACGCCGGAGTATGCCGCGCCGGAGCAGTTCAACGCGCATCGCGAGGTCGATCATCGTGCCGACATCTACGCCCTCGGTGTCGTGATGTACCAACTGCTCACCGGCGCCCTGCCGCGCGGCACCTGGCAACCGCCTTCCATGCTCCAGCCCGGCGTGATCGACCCGAGGATCGACGGCGTGATTGTCCGTGCGCTGATGCAGGACCGCCAGCATCGCTTCCAGTCCGTCGCGGATATGCGCCGCGCCATCGAAGCCGCACTCATTCCCGCAGCTCAGACACCCAGCAAGCCGCTAGCACGGCCGGTTCTCAATAACAGGCGCATCCTCCTGCTCGAAGACGACCTCATGGTGCGTGACCTGCTGCGCCGCGCATTGGAGAAGGCGTCGTTCGAAGTCGTCGAGACCGGCGACGGTAAGGAGACTCTACGCCTTTACCAGGAGGCGATTCACCAAGGCCGTCCCTACGACCTCACCATCCTCGATCTCACCATCCCTGACGGCATGTGCGGCCGCGAGACGATGCTACACCTCCGCCGCATTGATCCGCAGATCCTCGCCATCGTCTCCTCTGGCTATCGTGACGATCCAGTGATGAAAGAATGCACCGCCTACGGCTTCGCCGCCGCGCTGCCAAAGCCCTATCAAGTCGAAGGCCTGCTGCAGATCGTGAACGGCGCTCTCGCCGTTAGCGGTCGGCGTGCGGCGTGATTTTCATGAAGGCATCATCTTCCAGCGATCTTCAGGAACCCGTGCGCAAACGTGTAGGCGGCTCGCTGTCGAGCATTCATCCTTTGAAACGGCTCGATATGCTGCGCCGCAACGCGCTGATGCTGTGTGGTGGCGTCTGGCAACCTCCTCAAGACGATGGAACCCTCGTTCGAAAAACTGTTGGCAAAGCTCGCTGAGGTGAAAGTGCGCTTCATCGTGGTCGGCGGCGTTGCCGTGACCTTGAACGGCTATGCGAGGCTGACCGAGGATGTGGATGTGCTGGTGCAGAGCTCCCGTTCAAACATCGAGGCGTTGCTTGCCGCGCTGACGGATTATGGGGAAGGATTCGCCCGCGAACTGTCGGTGGACGATTTCAACGACGATGAAGGAGCTATCCGCATCGTCGAGGAAACCGAACAGTGCCAGATCGATATTTTCACGCGTATGTCCGGCTTTCGCTATGAAGATTTCACCGCAGATGCCGGGCACGTCGATGTGGCGGGGAATGATGTGCTCTTTGCTTCCAAAGCCACGCTCATCCGCCTGAAGTCCCGTTCCGTGAGAGAGAAGGACCGGCTCGACGTGATCGCACTGCAAAAGCTGCAGTATGATCCGCATGCGCTGGATTGAATTCACATCACACGCACCGCGGCCTGTGATTCCATCGCCTGCCAGACGGAATCCACCACACGCATGTAGTTCATGCCTTCGTTGAAATCAGGCCTCGGTCGTAGTGCTGAAGAGTCACGCACTGCGGCGATGAAATCGCGTTCCACCGTCCAGCTCCGCTGCATTTCGGTGGGAACGGGAATCGTCTCCAGTTTGCCACCGCGCTTACCGAGCTGGAGATCGTCCGTGCAGAAATCATAACTCAGCGTGCCTTCCGAACCAAAGATCCACAGCTTATCTGTCGGCGCGTGCGCGGCGACACCGCTGAAGAGCATCGTCGCTTCGATGCCATTGCGGAATTTAGCCATCACGTTCACGAAATCAGGAATGTCCACCTCTATGCCAGCGCGTTCGGGAATCACCACATTCCCGCGTGCTTCGATTTCGGCGATGTCGCCGAGCCACCGCTGCAATACCTCGGTATAAATTCCAAGCGTGAGAATTTGAATGCCGCTCAACTCGAATTGCTGCCGCCAGTGCGACGGCTTCGACGCATCGAGCCAAGCGTCGTTGAAGCTGTGCAGCAGCGCCTGGTGTGGTGTGCCGATCGCTCCTTCGATGAGGAGTTGTTTCACCAACTCGCCTCCTTTCATACCATGTGGAGCCGGACAGATCGCCGTGACAAGTTCAGGATAGCGAATCGACGCCTCCCACATCTGATTCGCCTCCGGCAGCGAGGCAGCCATGCGCGCCTGGGTGAAGACATGCTTGCCGTGTTGCAGAGCGTAACACGTCATCTCCGCATGCATGTAGGGATGCGTGCCGATCCAGACGACGTCCACATCGCGTGAGGACGCCACTTCTTCCCAGCGTTCCACCGGCTGCGCTTCAGGCGCGAACCCGCGGCAAAACGCCTCCGCGCTTGCCAGCGAACGATTCGCGACTTGCACGATCTCCACGTTTGGAATCGCCCGCAGGCCGGGCATGTGGCGTTGCTTCACGATGCCGCCGGCTCCGATGATGCCGATGCGGATGGGTTGCTCTGTTGAAGTCATGGACGTATGAATCGTGGTATATTCGTGCCAACATCCAAGCACAGCATGCAAATCCTGCACATCTTCATATCGCCAGAGCACAATTTCTTCGGCCATCATGGCCAGCCTGCGGGCACCACGCCGATGATTGAGGTTGCGGAAGTTAATTGCGTGTCTGGCAAAGGCCTCGTGGGCGACCGTTTCTTCGACTGGAAGGATGACTACAAGGGCCAGATCACTTTTTTCGAGCATGAACAGTACGAACGTCTCTGCGAAAAGCTCAGCGTGATGAGCGTGCCGCCTTCCGCCCTCCGCCGCAACGTCATCACCAAAGGCATGGACCTCAACACCCTGATCGGTGCCGAGTTTGAAGTGCAAGGCGTGCGTTTCCTCGGCACACAGGAATGCAGCCCGTGCTACTGGATGAATCAGGCATTCGCTGAAGGCGCTGAGGACGCGCTCAAAGGCCACGGCGGCCTACGTGCGAAGATTTTGAGCGACGGCACCCTGCACACGACATGAACACACCCTTTTCCGCAGCATTACTTGCCGGCGGGCGCTCCACACGCATGAGGCAGGACAAGGCACTGCTGCACTGGCACGGTCAGGATTTGTGGCAGGCACAGTTGCACAAGTTACAATCCATCGGAGCTGGTCGTGTGCTGCTCTCCTGTCGTAGTGAACAACCGTTTTTTGTGAGTCCGAGCGACGGCGTCGAGGTGCTGCATGACCCCGATGAAGCCGATGACGGCCCGCTCGGCGCGATTACACGCTGCCTGGAGCATGTGCAGATGCCACTGCTCGTGCTCGCAGTGGACATGCCATGGATGACCGCCGCGTTTTTGCGTGAGCAGCTAGGCAGGCATGACAATGCGGAGCAGGGCTGGTTCTTCCGCGGCCCGCACGGCGACGAAGCGCTTGCAGGCATGTACGCTCCCGCCATGCTCCCAGTCATGTGTCAGGCATTGAGTGCGAAGAATCTCAAGCTCCAGCATGTGATCGAAGCCTGCATGCATGCCGGGTCTGCCATCACCCACAAGATTGAAGGTGGTCAGGCCACGTTCTTCCGCAACGTAAACACACCGGCGGATTTGAAGTGATACCAACAGTTTTCAGGCCCTCCTGTAAACCTTATGAAGCCAGTCGGAGGATCATCGGTGAAAAGGCCTTCACGTTCACCATTTTACTGGTGAGATCCGCGCATGTATTCGTCTGGATTGAGTTCAGTAGCTAGATTGAAACAGAGAAAAGCTATCGAAAATCAAAGCTCAAACTGCTCCGATAAAGTGCTGAAACTCACGCGTAAATTTCGACCAGATCAGTTTGATGTCATTAAAGCGGCAGTGGCTCGTCCTCGCCGATGATCTTCACTTCCATCTCTAGGGTCACGCCGCGCTCCTGCATGGAGGTCTCCTTGATCTGGGCGATGAGGTCGAGCACTTCACGCGAGGTCGCGCCGCCTTGATTGACGATGAAATTGCCATGCACGTCTGAAACGACGGCATTGCCGACGCCGCAACCTTTGAGGCCAAGTTCGTCGATCAATTTGCCCGCGCCGCAGGCTTCTGGATTCTTGAACGTACAGCCCGCGCTCGCACCGACTGGCTGAGTGGTGCGGCGTTTGTGATGAGAGGCGGCGAGTTTGGCGTCAATCTCCGTTTGTAACGCAGGGAAGCCTTTCAGCACGGCGGAAACGACGTAGCGTTCCTCAAACTCCGGCACACTGCGGTAGTAATGTGTGATCTCGGCCAGCGTCTTCTCCTTGATCGCGCCATCGATGTCGATGAAGCGCACGCTGACAATTTGATCAAAAGTCTCGCTGCCCATCGCGCCTGCGTTCATACGAATCGCGCCGCCGAGATTGCCTGGGATACCCTCCATCCATTCAAAGCCGCCGATGCCTGCGTTTCGCGCCGCACTGGCGATCTTTTTGAGACGCGCACCCGCACCGGCGGTAATTTCGCTACCACTCACAGTCACGTTTTCAAAATCACCCTTCGGATGAACCACCGCGCCACGGATGCCGCCATCCTTGACGAGCAGGTTCGAGCCACGGCCGATTACTCGGATCGGAACTGAAGCGGAGCGTAAATAACGCACGACTTCGGCAAAGGATGCCTCGTTGCGCGGCTCGACCCAGAATTGTGCGGGGCCGCCGATGAGGAAAGTGGTGTGGCGACTCATCGGCTCGTAAAGCCGCGCCACGCCGCCGCCGTTCGCGTCAAGGATCCCGCAGAGATTTTCAAGCACAGGCAGGTCGCGTGCGACGCAACGCCCGACTTCATGGACATTGCCCGCGCCCAGTGTGATGAGCAGATCACCTGAGCGCAGTGCGTTACCGACCTTGTCGCGTGCGATGAGCATCGTCGGCGTACTGCCGACCTTCGTGTGGCTGTTTTGCATCTTCACCTCTTCGAGAATAGTCTGGCCACTCACACCGGGAAGCGGCTTCTCACTCGCCGGATAGACATCCGTGACGAAAAGCTCGTCCACACAGCCGAAACTAGCGCCAAACTCCTTTTTCAAGAGCTGCGTTCGGCTATAGCGATGCGGCTGGAACAGGCAGACGATGCGTTTCGCGTTCAACCCCTTCGCAGTGGCTAGCGTAGCGGCGATTTCGCTGGGATGATGACCGTAATCGTCTACCACCGTGAAGTTTTCGCCGCTGTGGCGGATCTCAAAACGACGTTTTGCCCCACGGAACGAACGCAGTGCGTGCTGGATCGATTCAAACGACACGCCGCACTTCGTCGCTAGCGCGATGGCGGCGAGAGCGTTGCTGACATTGTGCTTACCAGGAATACCGAGCATAGCGGTGCCGAGTAAGTGGCCTTTCTGATACACCTCAAATTCAGAATGATCCGGTCGCATCGAAGTGATATTTGCAGAGAAATCATGCTCTCTGCTCCAGCCGTAACTCACCCCCTGCTGTCCGGTGCAAACTTCCAACGCGACAGGATCCTCCGCGCAGTACACCCAGTAGCCAGGCGTTTGACTCAAAACTTGTCTAAACACCGACTTGATGGCCTCAATGCCATCATAAAAATCGAGGTGCTCAGGCTCGATGTTCAGCACTATGGCATGCTGCGGATGGAAATTCACTAACGTGCCGTCACTTTCATCGCCCTCGGCTACGAAAATTTCGCCTACGGGGTCCCAATGCGCATTGGAGCCTAGGATCGGAATCTCTGCGCCGACGTAGTGACTCGGTTTGAGCCCCCCTTGGCGCAAGACGTGCGCGGTGAGCGCCGAGGTCGTCGTCTTACCATGCGTGCCGCAGACAATGACGCCTTTCTTGTTCGCCATGAGTGCGGCTAGTGCTTCGGCACGACGAATCAATGGGATGCCTTGCTTGTAGGCAGCTTCATAGGCGATATTGCCCGACTTGATGGCGCTAGAGTAGATTACCATATCACACTCCGCGACTTCCTTCTCCGTGTGTCCGTGGAAGAATTTCAACCCGAGTTTTTGCAGTCTTTCCGTCTCCAGAGTGGTCGCCTTATCCGAACCACTGACTTCGTGCCCAAGTCCGAGCAACAGCAGAGCCAGGCCACTCATGCCCGATCCGGCCACTCCTATCAAATCGATGCGCATGGGATGACGGCTTTCTTTGAGGATGCTGAGAACGGCGTGGCTCATGTGAGGCGTAGGGAGATTTGAAAGTTCCTCCATTTTTCTCAAGAAGGAAATGCCTGAGTTCAAGTCTCGCAAGATTATTCATGACAGCACACAAGCATGGAGCCGCCTCGGAACGGGGGGGGTGATAGAGCAGCCTGTTTGTTGATGACTCTCTTCACACCTTGCATGCCCTCGTTCTTCCTTGATCGCACGGTGTGATTTGATAACGCAGAGCGGGCGCATCGCCATTTACGAAGCTACCATCATTCCGTGGCACTCTAACGGCGAAACTCAGGTTCGAAATTTTGAGCTGGGCTTACGCATCAAAATAAAAAGGGACTTTTTGCTACCGGATTAACAAGATTGGCAGGATTTACAGGTCTGAAAAATCCTGTGAATCATGTAAATCCTGTAGTTGTTGCCATGAATTACAATCAGTTGCCGATTTGATGCGTTAGTCCTGTGTGTTCTCACAGTAATAGATTCGTAGAAATAAAAAACCCCGCATCTCTTTCGAGATGCGGGGTGTTATTTAATCTGGCAACGTCCTACTTTCACATGGCCTATCGCCATACTATCATCGGCGCAACAGCGTTTCACTTCCGTGTTCGGAATGGGAACGGGTGGTACCACTGTGCCATGGTCACCAGACTGCGTTTCGCTAACACATGAGTGTGTGATGTGAAACGAAGTCTGAGGACTTTTTATTCAGAGACGCGTTCTCTGACAACTGCATATAGGGAGAATCAAATTCAAATCGAGCCTTTGGAACCAGGCTTTTAGTTTGAGATGGAGCAATGCAAGACAAACGGATGATTAGTACCACTAAGCTGAACGCATTACTGCGCTTGCACCCGTGGCCTATCAACGTGGTAGTCTTCCACGATCCTTCAGGGAAAGCTTATCTTGGGATGGGCTTGGCACTTAGATGCTTTCAGCGCTTATCCCTTCCGCACATAGCTGCCCAGCGATGCTCTTGACAGAACAACTGGAACACCAGAGGTGCGTTAATTCCGGTCCTCTCGTACTAGGAATTAAACCCCTCAACTTTCCTGCGCCCACAGAGGATAGAGGACCGAACTGTCTCGCGACGTTCTGAACCCAGCTCGCGTGCCGCTTTAACCGGCGAACAGCCGGACCCTTGGGACCTTCTCCAGCCCCAGGATGCGACGAGCCGACATCGAGGTGCCAAACTTCATCGTCGATATGAACTCTTGGATGAAATCAGCCTGTTATCCCTAGCGTACCTTTTGTCCGTTAAGCGACGGCAATTCCACATTAAACCGCCGGATCACTTTGGCCTGCTTTCGCATCTGTTCGACCTGTAAGTCTCACAGTTAGGCTGGCTTATGCCAATGCACTCAACACGTGATTGCCAACCACGCTGAGCCAACCTTCGCGCTCCTCCGTTACTCTTTGGGAGGATACCGCCCCAGTAAAACTGACCGGCTGACATGGTCCCACATCCAGATTCATGGACTGCGGTTAGATCGTTCAATACCCAAGGGTGGTGTTTCATCGTCGGCTCTGCGATACCCGAAAGTATCGCTTCAAAGCCTCCCACTTACGCTAAGCATGAAAACCAAACGACCAGTGACAGCTTACAGTTAAGGTGCATAGGGTCTTTCCGTCCTTCTGCGGGTAAGCAGCATCTTCACTGCTATTACAATTTCACTGAGCCCCTCGTTGAGACAGCGGACAACTCGTTACACGATTCGTGCAGGTCGGAACTTACCCGACAAGGAATTTCGCTA
>CAYQWE010000052.1:14976-30479 GCA_964421275.1 uncultured Prosthecobacter sp. | reverse complement strand
CGAAGAGAGCCACGGAGGGCGTTACGGGACACCTCCCGTTAGAATGGGTAGCGCCCCACGAAGTAGGCGCGAGGGAAAGGCTTTTCCCGCCTATCTTTGACTCGACTGAAGTTAGCTTATCATTCGTAAGTCATCGCAAAGACGGTGTCTGTTAGCCACCCCTTAAATGATTCATTGTCCTGGAACTGTTTGAAGAGTTGCGCATCATCTTTGAAGAGAGCGGTGATTACTCTCTGGAGCGCCTTGTCGTGCTCGATTTTAGCGTTCTGTCGATCAGAGTTTTTCTTCGCGTTCTGATACTTCTCATCTGCGGCCACCCTCTGAGGAATCTCGCCAACGATACGCTGCTCCATACGCTTGGAATCGGTAAAGAGGCCGCCGAACTGATCATTGAAAGCCTTTACGATGTTGGAAAGCCTGTCCATCTCTGGCTCGGGCTTGCGTCCACCGCCAGAAGTTGGAACGGGTTCAATTTCTGCATTCGCATCTGGTAGGGCTATCGACATGGTTGCTTTTTTCTCTGCCCGGTAACTGTCCATGTCGATGGCTTCGAGTATGCCTTTGGCGAGGTCTTCTTCGACAGGAGCAGGCAACTTGGGAATGAGGAAGTTTAGGAAAATTGAGAGTTTTTCCCAGTCCTTCACGCCATACGGCAGAATGGTAGCAAGGAAATCGTAGGTGCGGGTAAACGCTTTGGCCTTACTTTTAAAATCCACCTGGCCGTCTTCGTCGAGGTCGCATTTATAGACTGCAACACACGCGTCGAGAATGGGGTCGAGTTTGTCCCGGTCGGCTCCGCTCAGGTAAAGCTCTACAAGCGCGTCGATTTGCTCGGGTGAATAGACTTGATACTGATCCAGTTCCCCCTTCAGCGTGTGGAGCTTATTGGGATCAGTTTCCTTGCTGAGAATGGTCGTGCGATAGTAAGCAGCAAAAGACTCTTCAATTGTTTTGGTATCGTTCTGAAAATCAAGGACGAAGACATCGTGCTTCTTCGGGTGCGCGCGATTCAGGCGAGAGAGCGTCTGCACGGCTTTGATGCCGCTTAATGCCTTGTCCACATACATCGTGTGCAGCAGAGGCTCATCGTAACCGGTCTGAAACTTGTCGGCGCAGATGAGGAAGCGATACGGATCTCCCTGAATCCTATCGGCGATGTCATTACTCGGAAACCCGTTAAGTTTCGATTCACTGACCTTCTCGCCCTTGTATTCTGGTTCGCCGGAGAAGGCCACGATGGGGCGGTAGGGACTTTTGATTTCGGTGAGGTAAGCATCGAAGGCGAAGAAGTATTCAATTGCCCGCTGGATGCTGCCGGTCACTACCATCGCCCGCGCCTGACCACCGATTTTGTTCTGGCCGATCACTTGTTCGAGGAAGTGATCCACCATGATTTCCGCCTTGTCGCGAATGGCCTTGCTGTGACTCTCAACATAGACCCGCAGCTTCTTGCGGGCCTTCTTAACGTCATACTCGGGGTCACCTTCCACGGTCTTTGCTAAGCGGTAGTAGCTCTCCACCGGAGTGTAGTTCTTCAACACATCTAGGATAAAGCCCTCTTGAATCGCCTGCTTCATCGTGTAGCTGTGGAAAGGACGATGCTTCACTTCGCCGCCTTCGGAATACGGCACACCGAACATCTCCAGCGTCTTGTTCTTCGGGGTGGCCGTGAAGGCGAAGTAGCTGGCGTTCTTGGCGAGTTTTTTGCTTTTGATGCGCTCGTCGAGGGCATCATTGATTTCGTCTTCGCTGTCCGCCACTGCCATGCTGACTGCCGAGGAAGTTTTGCCACTCTGACTTGAGTGAGCTTCGTCGATGATGATGGCAAACTTGCCGGTTCGATGCTCGTCTCCAATGCTGTCGAGGACATGGGGAAAAGTCTGCACCGTGGAGATGATGAGCTTTTTGCCATCTTTGAGATACTTGGTGAGCTGCTCCGTCTTCGAAGTGCCCCCGCCTTCTTTAACCGCGCCGATAATGCTGCCCACCTGGGCAAAGCCTTTGATCGTCTCGCGGATTTGCTTGTCTAGAATCCGGCGGTCGGTGATGACGATGACGGAATCAAAGACCGCTTTCCCATCCTTTGTGAGGCTGATCAACTGATGAGCGAGCCATGCGATTGAGTTCGATTTCCCACTGCCTGCGCTGTGCTGGATGAGGTAGCGCTTGCCTGCCCCGTGCTCCATCACGTCGGCCAGAATCATCCGCACAACATCAAGCTGATGGTAGCGCGGGAAAATCTGCACCTGCTTCTTCTTGCCCGTCTTCTCGTGTATCTCCTCGACGACCTGCGCATAGTTCTCCAGAATCTCTGTCAGCCGTTCTGGGGTGAGAATACGCCTCCACAGGTAGTCGGTTTTGAGGCCATGCGGATTTGGGGGATTACCCGCACCGTCATTCCAACCCTGATTGAATGGTAGGAACCATGAATCCTTCGCTGTGCCACCCTTGCCTTTGAGGGCGGTGCACATCGCCACTTCATGGTCATCCACCGCGAAGTGAACAACGCAGCGGCCAAACTGAAACAGGGTCTCGCGGGGATCTCGGTCGCGTTTGTATTGCTCGATGGCATCCTCCACCGTCTGCTTAGTCAGACTGTTCTTCAGTTCAAAGGTGATCACTGGCAGTCCGTTGATGAAGGCGCACAAATCCAGCGAGCGCTTATTCTCCCGACTGAAGTGCAATTGCCGCGTGATGCTGAAACGGTTCTTCGTATGGCGTTCCACCGCTTTTGCATTTTCTGCCGAAGGCTTGCCATAAAAGAGGTCGAAGCTCAGCGGACCGTGCTTGATGCCTTTGCGCAGCACTTCGATAACACCTCGTCTTGTGATCTCTCCTTGCAGATGCGCCAGGAATTTCTGCCGCGCCATGCCTTCCTTGTCCTTGTAATTCGAGATGCCCAACTTCGCCCACTCCTCGGGCTGCGTAGCGATGAGAAAAGTGAAAAGCTGCTCAGTATCGACCGCATACTCGCGGTCATACGCCCCTGCACTTCCGGCCAACCAACCACTACCGCCATTGGCTGTCGCAGCCTCGGCCACAACTCCCGCTGAGCCGGAGGCCAAGCCATCCGTGCCGGTCATGTGGCGCATGATCAGGGTTTCGAGCCCTTTTTCACTGGTGTCAGTTTTCATGGGAATAGGCTCCTCTTTATTTCAGGTTGTATCGAAGTTCGCGCTTCAAGAAGGCCTCATCCCCACCTTCGAGAACCCGTCGCACTGCCTTGTTTGTCACCTCGGATTCCAGGCTACCAGATGTGTATTTCAGCACGCCGTTGACATTCTCCGCGACGATTACTTGTTCGGCGTCCGCATTGACAACGAGATTTGCGTTGTGAGTCACGAGTATGACCTGTCGAAACTGCTTAATGCCTCGGAAAATTTCCACCAACTCCGCAATGATAAATTCGTTGTCGAGGTCGTCTTCCGGCTGATCGAAGATCAGGGGTTGAGTAAACGCTTGGGTTGCAAGTTTCAGGCACAGGTAAACTGTTCCCTTCTGGCCGACTGAAAGACGTTCAAGGGGACGCCCGCCATACGAAATCACTGGTTCGACGCGGAGAAATGCAGAGCGCTGTGCAACATTGTAAAATATGGATGCAAGGTCGCCGGAAATGAAACCCTCGTCCTCGATCACATGCAGTTGTTCCTGCATAAACTTCAAGAATGAGGCAGAATCGAAGATTTGAAATATCTCCAAGATTTTTTCATCGGTAGAACGGTCGGCGGATGCTCGGAACGATCTTAGGTTTAGGACTTCTTTCAATTTTGTGATGAACAGCGCCTGATCGAAAATGATACGTCCTTCAAGTGTGATTTGTCGGTCGGCCAGAATTCTCTTCATTAAATCCTTCTGGTCTTGAGTCCAGTCAGGTTGGCCCTGTTGGATAGCCTTCCATCTGGCGTCGATTGCCTCCTTTTGTCGCGTTATCTCCGCCTCAATCAATGCGGGTATAGTGGCTCTTTTGGTCACTGCATCATCAAGTTCCTTCTGCTTGGCCTCGATTGTCACGAGGCGAGACTTCAGTTTCTCGATGGCGCTTCGGTAGGATTCAGCGTTCTGCAGGAGCCCTGAAAGGTCGCCTGCGTAAACGAGCGCAAAATCCGCGCGAATGGTGGTATTGTCCGCTTCACAGTCAGCAATTTCTGTCGCAGCATGTTCCGTCAGCAGACGAATTGCCTCAAGTTGCGCGGTAATATCAAGAACCGGAATGCTTTGGTCAATGGAGGCCCCTTTCGGATCGAAACCCACCTTAAACGCCTCTAATTCCTCTTTCAAGAGGCCGAGACGACGTGTCTTGTCTTTGGCTCCTGCGACCTTTGAAACATTTGAAGTGAAGCGCTCAAGCTTCTCCTTGTTTTGCTCAGTCGTGATCGAATCGAGCAGACTTTGATATCTGGTGATCTGGGACTCAATGGTTGCCCGGTCATGAATCTTCTCACCCTTTTCGTCTGTCTGCTTAAACCAATCCTTTTGTTTATCAACAGCGGACAGGATGTCGCGGGTCTTGCTATCTACTTCACTGTCGAACGACAGCCCCTGGACCCCCAGCATCTGCTTGATCTCGTCACCTACAGTGCCCGTCGTCACCTTTGTTTTTACCTCATTCTGTGAAATATAGACGAAAGGAAGCTCAACGCCCTCTTTGGCATGGTGCGTCGAAGTGCTCGCGTGATCCTTGTTGTAAACGACTGTGAAATGCTCGCTAAGAACATACGGTATCGTTTTGGAGGCTGGTCCAAACGCCTTGCCGAGATAGTCAACCAGACAACTTTTCCCCGTTCCACGCCCGCCGATTACGCAGACCAGATCGCTATTCAAAGGAAGTCCTGGCTCTTGGCCGCTGCGGGGATTTTCGTAAAGAGGGCTATTGGGGAAAGGAGAAAACTCTTGTGCAATCGAAAGCGAACTCACAAAGGGCTTTGTGTAGCTTGCAACGGGATTAGTCTCCTGCACCCGCACTCGGGCGGTTGGTTCAAAGATGATTTGCCGGAGGCCTTCGAAAGTTGGATCTGCCTTGATCCACGTTTTCCTAGTCTTTGTTTCTGTTCGCCACGTCTTAAAAGCGGCTATCGAGTGACCATCACTACCAGAGACACAGGGCTTCGGACGCCCGCCAATAGTTACCCTAAAGTTCTGAATGAATGCAGCATTTGCTGGTGTTGTCCGGCAGGCGAACAAGTCAATGTCCTTTTGTTTGCGCGTCTCGACAACATCAACCAACTGCATGAAATAGAGATTTTCGGATGGCTGTGTTTCCCAGTCGATCTCTGTCATCCCACCATACGAATCGTAGGGCACCATCACCAATCGGAGATGGGCAGGAATGGTTTTCAACGCTGCCTCGAAAGAGGCTTTTGTCACTTCGGCTGTCTTTGCGCCAAGGAGCGCAAGAGCTGCGGGATCATCTCTATACCCATCCAATGCACCATGCACCTTTGCTTTAGCATCATCGAGCCTGCCCGCATATTCTTTGATCGCCTCATCCGAAAGCGATCTGTCGGTCAGCCTCAATTTCAGGTGACTCTTGAAGTCATGAAGTTGCTGGACCGTGACTTTATCAGACAGAATCACATGGATGTTTAGCCGTGCATCTGACGCTGATTCAATGCGCAGCTCGATTGCTGGAAATACAGTCTTGTGAATTATTTCACCTGCGTCATGTGCCTTTCTCAGATCAAGATAGCCATCAAAAGTCCAGTAGTCGTTTATTGCGTATGCAGCGACATCGCTCTCGTTAATATTAGCAATAATCTGGGTGATCGCAGCGGTCTTCTCCGCTGGGGTCATGGTAGCAAAGCGCTGCCCGTTGAAGTTGTAGGATGCCGGAGTATGGATGTGGAGGTCCCACAGCCGCCATTCTGATCCTCTGGGGTAAGTGCTCATTCTGAGGTCTCGTCGGTTTCGATTTCTTCCAGCGCTTCGTCAGCGGCTAGCTCTTTGACGCTTTCTGCCGATAGTTCGGGCAGCTTGGCGGCGGCTTCGCGCACGTCCAGCTTGCCCGTCACCAGGTCGGCGGTCAGGCGCGTCCGGTATTCCTGCATCAGCGCGATTTCTCGCTCCGTCCGGGCGATGCTTTCAGACAGCTTGCTCGTAGCCTTCTCGATATGCACAACGATTGCCTTTTGCTCGTGCACTGACGGAGTCGCCACCGGAGTCTTCAGGAACGCACTGCTGTAAAGAGGCATCATGCCGTCGCCGACTCCTTGACACCTCATCCGAAACTCACTGCGGTAGAGAGGTGACGCGAATAGCAGGGCGAAGTAGGCTGCACATGTATCGCCCAGAGGCTCAAACACGGAGTAGTTGGAGGTTATTAGTCCCTTCTCAATTGCAGCCCCGAACAGACCGTTGTGTGCTTGATACTTGTTGAGGACCAAATCGCCGGGCACGCAGACCGAAAATCTGATTGAAGTGGCAGCCTGTGCTGCGCGATTGGAAAGTTCAGAGCTTCGGATGAGTCCGCGATGACGGGACATCGACATCTTCGGCTCATCACCAGTAGCGATGAAACGGGTAACTTGCCGAAACACCCGACAAACACGTGACACCTCCCAATGCTGCGGGATGTCGCCGAGCCAGGGGATGCCGGAGGGCTTGAGGGGGACGTCGGGGTGGAGGCCGCGGGTGACGGCGCGGTGGATGATGGCCTGCTTCTGCTCGTTCAGCAGCCCAATCAGCTTCCGCTTCGCGCGGATGAAGCCGTCGATCTTCTGGTTCGCGTGGTCCAGAAACCGCACGATGGCCGCTTGTTCTTCGGGCGGTGGGATCGCGATTCTGAGTTCTCCTAAATCTGTAGCTCCGAGGGTCGAGCGAACCCCAGCGCCAAGCGCATTGAAAACAGCCCGGGTGTATAAGTCGTAAAACTGAAAGTAGAAGAACTGGATATTGAGGTTTTTGGACGGAATGAGGCGCACGTAGGCGGAACTCATGATGCCGTCTTCATGCACCAGTCCGACGCGGCTTGTTCGGATGTTCTCAAGGTCAATCAGTTTGAAGACAAGATCGTGCTTTCGGAATAGTTGATACGTCGCGTAGTCCTTCGGAACCATTCCCTCTGGCGAGTCCGGGTCATTGTTCACGACGCCTCTCAGAGTTAGCGACAATACGTTGGTATTGCGACGGCCAACATTGAGTTCCTTTTTACTGCGGAAAATCCATTTCGTGCGTTCCACCCTCCAATTGCTTGGGACGCGACCTATCCAAGGAACTTTGGACTCCTTGTATTCCGCATACGGCTTGAGTCCCTCGATCATGCCGTGGCTCCTTTCGTGATTTCGTGAAGCAGGTCTTCGGTCAGCTTCTCAAGATCGACGATGTCTTGGCTGATCTCCGCCAGCGTGCGGAGCTGGGGCGGCTGGTAGAAGTGGCGGGTGAAGCTGACTTCGTAGCCGATCTTGGTATCAGACTCGACGAGCCAGGCGTCCGGGGTGTAGGGCAGGACTTCGCGGCGGATGAAGGCCTCAATGCCGCCCTCCTCCAGCAGCGGGATTTGCTCGTAGTCGCGGAGTTCGCTGTCGGGCTCGTATTCAATGACGCAGGTTTTGCCATCCACTTTTGTCTCGTATAGGCCGTGCAGCGCATCGGCCTTGGCCTTCCCCGGCTTGTGGACTTTCTTGATCACGGGCGGGGCGTCCTCGACGCGCCAACTGACTGCGGCGATGATGGTTTTGAGGTCGGAGGCACTGGGTTTGAGGTCGAGCTGCTTGAGCGTGGCCTCGACCTTTTCCAGGAAGACGTTGTGGTCGGTGAAGAGGTCTTCGCCAAGGGCTTTGCGGAGCTGGTGGGCGGTATCGAGCAGCAGGGCATCCCGCCGCCAGGTGGCTTCGCTGAGGAGCTTCTTCTTCTTTTTGTCGGAGAGGGTTTTCCTGGGCGTTTCGGCCTCGCCTTCCTCGTCCTCCTCGCCTTCGCTCTCAGTCTTGCCCCAGTCGTTGACGAGCTTTTCCAACTGCGGACGGACGGAGGCGGGATCGGTGAAGAGGGCCTCGCCCAGCTCGGCATACAGGGCGGCGCGGATGTCCTCATCGCCGCTGGCGTAGCGCAGGGGCTCGATGCGCGGGCGGGTGAGCTGGCTGTGGAGGCGGAGCGGGCGCTCGACCTTCACCTTCCAGTAACCGAAGGCGGCATTGGGGAAGATTTTCGACTGCGGGGTCTCCTCGAAGGCGAGGAAGGTATCGCAGATGCGCTGGATGTCCTCGGGGGCGAGTTCGCAGTTCTTTTTGCCCATGTTCTTCCGCAGGGGGCGGAACCACGCGGTGGCGTCGATGAGCTGGACCTTGCCCTTGCGGTGCTCCGCCTTCCGGTTGGTGAGCACCCAGACGTAGGTGGCGATGCCGGTGTTATAAAACATGTTCAGCGGCAGGGCGACGATGGCCTCCAGCCAGTCGTTTTCGATGACCCAGCGGCGGATGTTGCTCTCGCCCTGCCCGGCATCGCCAGTGAAGAGGGAGGAACCATTGTGAATCTCCGCGATGCGGCTGCCGAGCGGCGTGTCATGCTTCATCTTGCTGAGCATGTTTGCCAGGAAGAGCATCTGCCCGTCGCTGCTGCGGGTGATGAGGGAGAACTCGGGATCGCCGTCGTGCTCGATGACGAAGCGCGGGTCTTTGACATCCTTTTTGCCGCCCTCGCCGCTCATGCGCTCCAGATCGCTCTTCCAGCTTTTGCCATAGGGCGGATTCGCCAGCATGAAGTCGAAGCTGCGGGAGCGGAAGGCGTCGTTCGACAAGGTGGAGAAGGCCGGGCCGCCGACGATGTTGTCCGCGGCGTCGCCATCGCCCTTGAGCAGGAGGTCGGCTTTGCAGATGGCGTAGGTCTCGGCGTTGATCTCCTGCCCGTAAAGGTGGGTGGCCACCTGCTTCCCATGCGCGGTGGCGATCTGCTGGAGCGTCTCCTCCGCCACGGTCAACATGCCGCCGGTGCCGCAGGCGCAATCATAGAGCAGGTAGGTGCCGGACTCGATCTTGTCCGCCACGGGCAGGAACATGAGGCTGGCCATGAGCTTCACGGCATCGCGCGGGGTCCAGTGCTGCCCGGCTTCCTCGTTGTTGTCCTCATTGAACATGCGCACCAGGTCCTCGAAGACGGTGCCCATGCTGTGATTGTCCAGTCCGGGCAGATCGCCCACGGGATGCGGACTGAGGTTGATGTCCTTGCTGAGGAACTTCTCGATGAGCTGGCCGAGACCGTCGGACTCCACCAGCTTTCCGATCTGGTTCCGAAACTCGAAGTTCTTGATGATGTCCTGCACATTCGGCGAGAAGCCGTCGAGGTAGGCGATGAAGTCGTCCTTCAGCGTCTGCTGCGTCTTGCGGGACTTCAGGTCACGCAGGAGGAAGGGGGAGGTGTTGTAGAACGCCTGACCGGAGGCCGCGCGGAGGGCGTCGTCCTGATTCGTGACCTTTTCCTTGTCCAAAGCGGCCTTCATTTCGAGCACGGCGGCTTTGGTCGGCTCCAGGACGGCATCCAGGCGGCGCAGGACCGTCATCGGCAGGATCACATCCCGGTATTTGCCCCGGACAAAGACATCGCGCAGGCAGTCGTCGGCGATGTTCCAGATGAAGTTGGTGATCCAGTTGAGTTGGGCTTGGTCCATGTTGAGGTATTCCTTAACGAAACAGTTGTGAGTTCTGTTATATGGGCATTCCCATTCAACGTCTATGGTTTATGACACAATGCAGACTTCATTTTGTCTCGAATTGGGCACGCGTTCGTTTTCACTATTCTGGAGTCTCCCCAAGGGGATGTTGGATGATTCGGCGGTTCATCAAGGAACCTAAATCTCCGCCAATATTTGCTGCCGCTTCGCCTCGTATTCCGCCTGGGTAATCATGTTCTTGGAGAGAAGATCGTTCAAACGGCTGAGGCGTGCCTCAATGTCGGCTTTATGCAGCGATGGCGGTTGAGCCATTGCCTGAGCATGGGCGGTCTGTGCCAACGGGAGCTGCGGTGGTGAAGATGGAGCTGGTGGCGCGTATGAAGCGGGCGGTGGCTGCCACGCTGCCGCCTCGTCTTTGCGCTGCTTTACCACAAGCGCCACACAAGCGGTCCAGGTTGGGAGCACTCCCACGCCTGGCACAAGCTCCAATAAGAATGATGGCAGCAAGAGCCAGTGGAACCCAAGAAGCAGACTGAGAATCCCGGTCAAAGCACAGTTCATCATCATGATGATGAAAAACGCGACGGGTGCTCCAACGACACTTACCATAAAAGCAGTAAGCGGAATCTGAATGAGGTCGGCCAGCCCCGCGATAACGAAGGCAAGCACGGTTCGGTTGCTGCTGAGAGAGGGTGGATTCATGGAAATGGGAGGCAAGCGCTGGCTATCTGCGATTGCGGATATGGGCCTCGATGTCTGGTGCCAGCCCGGTAGGGATGGCGTTGGAGGACGGCTGCGGCGTGTGCGGGGCGGAATCGTCGAAGGTTTCGACCGTATTGCTGTGGACCTCGGAAGTGATGACGCTATCCAGGATGTCGAAGTCCCGATTGAGTTCCTTCTGGAACACCACGTCTTCAAAAATGCGCAGGGCTGCCCCTGCGATCATCAGCCAGAATCCAAGGGCGGTGGATTCTGGCAGTAACACGAGTCCGGCAAAGATGCAGAAGAATGGATCGGCAAAGCGAGCCATTCGGCGGAAGCGGCGGCAGAATTGCGGCAGCCACCGGTAGTCAAAGGGCGAAGTCCCGATGTAGTAGGTGTGCTGCAAGATCCCTTTTTTGAACTCGCGCCAGCGTTTCGTGCGCTGGCAACTGGAGAGGAAAAGCGAAAGCATCGCGAACCAAAAAAGCCATTCAGGGTGTGCCCCTTGATTCTCCGGCGGGATGATGGCGGCAACGAGCATCAAGATTCCGGTCATGATAATCATAGGAACCGGAGCAAGGAGGCGATAGCCGATGTCGCGACGCAGGAACACCATGACAGTCATGGCAGGGTAGCGCATGAGCCATTTGGAGTTGTCCCCCCTCAACCAGTCTGAAAATCGGCGGCGGTGCATTTCAGCTCTGGTTGAAGGTTAGCATCCGGTAGGGCAGCGACTCTTTGCCCTGCTTGAAGAGACGGCCACCGTTGTAAACGATGGCCTCGACCTGGTTGTCATGGAGGGAGCCGCCACGTTTGAGCATCGTGAAGAACGACGGCTCAACGTAGGAACGCCGCTGCTCGGAGCGGCTGACTCCGGCACTGTGGCTGCCTCCGTCCATGATTTGCCTGCCCCCTTCGGTTCTGGATTGGCCCGCGTTGGTGCTGGTGATGTTCATCCAGCGTTCGCCAAGCAGCTTGGAAGCCCACTCGTTCGTCTCGCCGCTGTTCTGGCAGAAAAACTTGGCCTGGAGATTCCCCAGCAGGGAATCGACGGCATCCGTGTTCCCAAGAACACGGCGGTAGCTTTCACGGTTTTGGGTCAGGAAAACCGTGCAGCCTCCCGCCGATCTGGCGACCGCCTGATATTCGGCATCGAACTTCGTCACGAAGTTCTGGGCTTCGTCGGCCCAAAGGAAGACGGGACGCAAAAAGCTGTCCCGTTTCGGCGGCGGAGAGCGCCGAAGGACGGCGACTTGGAAACAGTATTTCCAAGCGAGGTTGGCGATGCGTCCAGCGAGCCGGTATTCCTGAACCGGCAAGTCCACGATGATAATCTTGCCGTCAAAGGCAGCCTCCGGCTTGATATTGGTATCGGAGGAGAAGAGCTGCCGGAGGGGGCGCGTCACAAGCGGGCGGGCGAGCATCGAGAACGACAGGTTGATGACGCTGCGGGTCTTCTCGGAAAGCTGGGGGTATTCCTTCATCCAGTAGTTCCGGCATTCCTCAAAGTCCGCCCGGACTTCGGGCCGGGCTTTGCTCGTCTCGCGGTCAGCCTCTTTGATGATGGCCGCGCAAGTGCTGGTCTGCTGCCAGTCCGGGTCATTGAGCTGGTCCAGATTTTGGGGCGCGGTCGTGACAATCGACCGCATCAGCGGGAGCGAGACTTGCAGGTTCGCGAACAGCGGCAAATCGACCAGATTGGTGTTCAGGTGGTGGAGGGCATCGTCCCAAAATTTGTTGTCCCCCTGTCCGCCCTCGGTGGCACCCGATGAGGCAATGGCACCTGCAATCTCATCAAGGATGGAAACGATATTGATGGTCAGCCCTCCCCCCTCTTCTGGACGGCTGGCTTCCCATTCGAGGAAATTGAAGCGGCTGCTTCCCGCGCCGTCCACGATGACGAGATCCTTGTGACGCTTTGTCTCAGTCGCCCATTGCTCCCACTGGCGACGCTCTTCCTTCTTCGCGCAAAGCACGAGTCCGCCGAAACCGGCGGCGAGGTAGCCATAAGCGAGATGCTTGGCCGGGCCGCTCGTTTTGCCACTGCCGGTTGCACCGAAAACGCAGACGCCAGTCAGCGCGTCAGAGATGCGGAAGCCGTCTCCGTCACCCCAATCGCGAAGGAGTGTTTGAGGGTGAAATTCGGGCAACTTCTTTCCGCCTAGCCACATGCGGGAAGGCATTTAGCAGCAGGGATTTTTTGCGGCAAGGCAAATCGGGCTGGATTGGCTTTGGCTGGGGTTTTCAGGGGGCTGGCAGTTCCCCCTGAAGCGGGTTCCAAGGGGGCACCTTTTGGTCAGGGATTTGAATGGCGGAACGCCCTCTGCGGGCACAAAGAATGCCCGCCAAAAAGGGTTCCAAGGGAGACGCTCCTTTGGTCGGGTTGCAAGGGCAGAGCGCCCTTGCCGAGCGGTAAAACCGCTCACAAAAGCGGGGTCCAGGGGACGGCTTCGGAGTCCCCATGGCGAGGGATGTTGCTTGCAACATATAACCTCGCCATTCCTCCGCTCGCCTGTCGGCTCGCTCCGGCCTGGGCTGGAGTGCTCGCTGACCGCTCGCGGCCATTATGATGATGACTGCGCACCGGCCAAGGTGACGTGCGCAGTGACGAAAGTGGGCTGGGCTGCTCAAAATCGCGCAACTCCGCAGCCAGCCTCATTCTCCGAGACAAAAGGCAACGCACTATGGTATAATGTTCGGAAGAGAGTCGGTCGGACGACTGGAGGAGCGTATGGCAATGTTCCGACTCGAAGCGAAGATTTTCAGCCGCGAAAAGCGTGCCCGGTCAGTCGTAGCTGCCGCCGCTTACCGCGCAGGAACGAAGCTCCGCGACGAGATTAAAGAGAAGATTTTTGACTATGCTCGGCGGAGCAAAGGGGTGGCCTGTCACACGATTCTCGCGCCCGAAGACGCTCCCGCCTGGGCGCAAGATTCCGGTAAACTTTGGAACGCGGTGGAAGCTGGAGAGAAGCGCAAAGACGCCCAGCTTGCCCGCGAATTCATCCTGTCAGTTCCGCCTGAACTGCCCACTCAGGCCCAATTTCAAACGGCAGTGGATTGGGCCAAAACCCATCTGGTGAACTCCGGGATGATTGCCGAATTGTCTCTTCATCATCCGAAGTCCGGCAAGAATCCGCATGTTCATATTCTATGCACCATGCGCAAATTGGAGGGCGAGGAGTTCAGCAAGAAGAAGGCGACGGAATGGAATGACGTTGGCCTTCTGGTAAAACAGCGGGCCTCCTGGGCGGAGGCGGTGAACGCCGCGCTTGAACAAGCCGGACGTGAAGAGCGGGTGGATCACCGATCACTGAAAGACCGGGGAATCGAACGCCTCCCCCAGCCAAAAATTGGCGTGTCCGCCACCGCCTTAAAGCGCCGGGGAGTCGAAGATGACCCGAAACGCTTTCAGGAGGTCCGCCGCGTAAAAGTCCTCAATGAGGTTCTCCCAATGATGAAAGCCATCAAGGGGCACGGCGAAGTGGCTCAGAATGGTGCCGGCCACTCGTGGTGGGAACGCTCCGTGATGTTCCTGGGCCGTGTGAAAGCACAGGCCGCCGAGGTTGCCAAGACCACCTGGAGGAAGTTTGTTGACGCCCGGAAGGGCCGCGATGACACGAAAGGGCCGGACTTTGACATGTAATTATGGCAACACTCAATCCACTCAAACGGCGCTCAATGGATGCGATAACGCATTCAGAGACACAGGCGCACATGCGTCTGTTCTGCGGCACATCTACCCCGAAGGTGAAAGCTGCCCCAGTTTCCCCCTCATCGCCCAAAACCTTCGCCAAAGAAGTGAAGCGGCTGGCGATGGACGCCGTTTCCAACGTGGAAACGGTCGCGCAGGTCGGCTGGATAAAGCTCACAGGCGGGGTGGCCGTGTATTCGGCAAGGATTCGAGAAATGGACCGCGAGGCGCAAAGAGACGAAGCGCTGCGGAAATATGTAAAGGCTCAAGAGAAGCAGGGCCGAGAACACGAAAGGGAATGACATGAACGACCCTCTTGCACAATTTCGCAAAAAGCCGCCCGGAACGACGGTGGACACGCCACCCCCAAAGGGTTCCGACGAGTATGTGGCTTTCGACGCCAAAGACAAAGTGGACCGCCTCAAGATCAGGCGGGCAAACGACCCGACGCGCTCGCCGGGCTATGCCTACCTGCTCGACATTGTTTATGACGGCCCGTATGGGACCAACTTTGTCTTGGTGTTCACCTTCCTGATGGTGCTTGTCAGGGGGAAGAATCTCCAAAGCGTGGTGATGGCTTTGGAAATGGGCACAGCCGATTTCATTCAAGAATTTGACCCTGACAGGTGGCAAATGCCCAAAGACGACAAGGCTCCGTTTATTGAGTCCATCGAAGTGATCGTTCAAGAAAGCGGCCCGTCTATTGCCGACAGCGAAAGAGGCAAGAAGACGGTTCACTGAGTTTTGAGATGTTTGGTTTTGAATTTTTGAGGTGAAGAAAGAGGTAGGTTATGATGAACGGCATTCCTGAAACCGGCTTTGTCCGGCTCTCTCAGGTGTTAATCGTGATCCCCATCGGCAAGACGTGCTGGTGGGAGGGAGTGAAGTCGGGACGTTTCCCCAAGCCAATCAAGCTGACGGAACGCTGCACTGCATGGCGAGCAGAAGACATTCATGAATTGATAAAGGCTCTATCGAACCATCCTCAAACTCGGTACTAAGTTGAAGTTTTTTAGCATTGTAATGCTGTGCTATTGAGGTTCGCAGAATAAGGAGATAGCGGTTTTCTTGGGTGAATGGGCGTCACTCCTCTGTGCGAGCCTCAATAATCTCAGCGTGCGGAAGTGGTTCCAGTTTGACGCCCTTTGTCGTTGTAAGTGTAGATTATGCTTCCTCTCCGAACGTTTACTGAACCACTGGTATATCCTTTCAATCCATCGTTGGGGCCACTTCCAGCGGGTAAAGTAAAAATCTGATGATTTTTTTCATTATAGACGTAAATGATGGTTCCACGCTGAACAACATTTGCAATAGGCATTATTTACCCCGCTTAATAAGTTTATATAAAAATCCATAACATCCAAGTTACTTTATAATCATTTCATAATGCAATTTCTAAATTATTGGCGGTGATGAATTGCGTTTCGATTGCCCCTTCCCGTGGATTCTGATACGATCTTTTTCAGCTCGTTTTTGCCTGCACAGGATTGATAAGAATCCTGCGACGCAGCC
>CAYQWE010000052.1:11938-14876 GCA_964421275.1 uncultured Prosthecobacter sp. | reverse complement strand
CTTTTTCAGCTCGTTTTTGCCTGCACAGGATTGATAAGAATCCTGCGACGCAGCCTCGATAAAGCGGGGGTAATTCTGGGGGTAAACGAGTTTTCCACATCGGCTTTTTGCAATGTTTAACAAATGGTTGGAGCGGCTGTGTGAATCCTATCTCCCCGACCATTTCTTCAAACGGCAGGGTCCGTTAACATCCGAAAAAACGAGCAAATCAGCCACTCAGACACAGCGAACGGTTCGCTGGCGTCCGCACCGAATCGTTGACATTCGCGTGCGATTGGGGGTAACATTTTATGCAGTTACCCCCACTTGTGCAGGAGTTACCCCCATGCCTCTCACAAACACTGCAATTCGCAGTGCAAAGCCGCAGAGCAAGCCTTTCAAACTGTCAGATGGCGGCGGGTTGTTCCTGCTCGTTCAGCCAAACGGCAGCAAATGGTGGCGATACAAGTATCGGTTTGGGGGTAAGGAAAAGCTCCTCGCGCTGGGTTCTTACCCGGAAGTGAGCCTCGCCGAGGTGCGGGAACTGCACTACAAGGCGCGGAAAGCCTTGGCTGCTGGCATAGATCCCGGCGAAAAGAAGAAGGAGGCCAAGCAGCGGCTTCGCTCCAAAGTAGAGAGCGATTTCGAGACCGTTGCCCGTGAATATCACGAACAACATCTCCACGAGTGGAATCCCCGCTATGCCCGCGACGTTATCAATCGCCTCGAAACGCATCTCTTCCCGAAGTTCGGCAAGAAGCCTATCGCCGACATCACCTCACTGGATGTCTTGGACGCTCTTCGAGTCATCGAGAAGGCCGGTGCGTTGGATATGGCTCAACGCATGATGCAGACCTGCGCACAGGTTTTCCGCTATGCCGTGACCACGGGGCGGGTAGAGCGCAACCCGGTGACAGACCTGCGCGGAGCGCTCAAGGCACCGGTCAGGAAGCATCATGCTTATTTGGACGCCAACCAACTGCCGGAGTATCTGAAGAAGCTCGAAGCCTATCAAGGCGAGCCGCAGACGAAGCTGGCCCTTCGGTTCCTACTGCTCACCTTCGTTCGCACCACTGAGCTACGCGGAGCACTCTGGAAGGAAATCAGCTTTGAAAATGCTGATTGGCGCATTCCAGCGGAGCGCATGAAAATGAAGGACCCGCACATCGTGCCGCTTTCGCGGCAGGCAATCGCGGTCCTGAAGGAACTGAAAAAGCTCACGGGACACCGGGAGCACGTCTTCCCCAATCAGAACAATCCCAAGACATTCATGTCTGAGAACACCATGCTCTATGCCCTCTATCGGATGGGTTATCACAGCCGGACCACTGGTCACGGCTTCCGGGCGACCGCGAGCACGATTCTCAACGAGAACGGCTTTCAGCCTGACTTGATCGAGCGCCAACTCGCCCACTGTGAACGAAACAAGGTCCGCGCTGCCTACAATCACGCCCAATACCTTCCAGACCGCCGGAAGATGATGCAGTGGTGGGCGGACTACTTGGACGAAGCCGCCAAGAAGGAATCTCCGAAGAAGCCACCCAAGCCCTGACTCTAAGGTTGCCCAGGGGCAAGGCGGCGACAGATTCCCGTTCGGGAACATTATTGGCTTCATGACTCAGTTCCGGGCTTCAAGTTCCCGAGCGGGAATTATTTGATTGAATCGCCATCTGCGACATGGTATTATTACCGCTCGGTAACATTTGAGAGGTAGCTATGAAATACACTCCAGAACAGATCGGCGAGATGGTTCGCTCTGCCCGCAAAGGGCAAGGCGTGACCCAAAAGGAACTCGCCATGACTTCCGGGACGGGTCTTCGCTTCATCATTGATCTGGAGAAGGGAAAAGCCACCTGCCAGATTGGCAAGGTGCTGACCGTGCTCAATACGCTCGGTATCACGATGACGTTGATTGCGCCCTGGACCGACAACCCTCCAGCGGAACGAACCGGCCAAACCCTCTCAGGAAAGGAACCCCGCCCATGACGCGCACTCTCGACGTTTACCTGCACCACCATCTGGCGGGGCATCTGATTCAGGATGAGCACGGCCAGTTGGGTTTCGAGTATGCCGAAAGCTGGCTGGCTTCAGAGGCAATCCCGCTTTCGCATTCGCTGGCTTTGAAGCGCGAGCGGTTCACCCGCAATGAATGCCGGGGCTTCTTCGCCGGTATTCTGCCGGAGGAAAGCAAGCGAGTGATGATCGCCAAGAATCTTGGCATCAGCGGCAAAAACGATTTTGCCATGCTTGAGCAAATCGGAGGCGAGTGCGCTGGCGCAATCACCTTCATTCCAACGGGAGAAAGCCTCCCCAAGCGCGAGGATCACTATCGCCATCTGAGCAGCGCGGAGCTGGCAAAAATTCTTCGTGAACTGCCTCGTCGCCCGCTGATGGCAGGCGAAGAAGGCATTCGGTTATCGCTGGCCGGTGCGCAGGATAAAATTGCCGTGCATGTGGCCGACGGACTGATTTCAATCCCTCTTGGCGGGGCGCCAAGCACTCACATTCTTAAACCGGCTATCGAGCATTTTGAAGGACTCGTGTTCAATGAAGCCTTTTGCATGAAGCTGGCGGCTGCCATCGGCCTGAACGTGGCAAAGGCTGAAATCGGGAATGTGGAAGGCATCGACTATTTGCTGGTCGAACGCTATGACCGCAAGCTGTCGCAGCCTTCTCCAGAAGGCCCAAGCAAGCTGCAACGCGAGCATCAGGAAGACTTCTGTCAGGCGCTCAACATCGTTCCCGAGAACAAGTATCAGAACGAAGGCGGGCCTTCGCTCAAGCAATGCTTTGAGCTTCTACGTGAGGTTTCGACAACTCCGGTTCGTGACCTGCAAGGGCTGCTTGATGCCGTCATTTTTAACTTCCTGATCGGCAATCACGATGCACACGGGAAGAACTTCTCGCTGCTTTACACGGGAGAGGCAGCACAGGGTAGAGCAACGCATCTAGCGCCGCT
>CAYQWE010000052.1:0-11838 GCA_964421275.1 uncultured Prosthecobacter sp. | reverse complement strand
CGCTGCTTTACACGGGAGAGGCAGCACAGGGTAGAGCAACGCATCTAGCGCCGCTCTACGACTTGCTGAGCACGGTCTATTACCCGGAACTCGCCAAAAAGATGGCGATGAAAATCGGTGGTGAATATGCCTCCGACAACGTGCAGCCGCAGCATTTTGAAAAGCTGGCGGAAGAAGCAGGCCTCTCTAAAGCGCTGGTCAAGCAACGGGTGCCCCAGCTTGCCGAAGCCGTTCTCGCCGCGCTCGACGGTGCCAAGAATGATCATCCCGTAACGCTGGCCGTTGCTGAACTCATCAAGAGCCGTTGTGCGCGAACGATGATGAAGTTCAAAAAGTAGCCTTTGGATGCTGCCCCCCTCGCCCCGCCTTTCCTGGTGGTGACTGCGAGAATGATTAGCCAGTCGCAAGTGCGTTCAAGGCTGCTCACTTCCGCGCTTTGCTTGTGCAGTGTCGCCCGTGCGCTGCGCGGCCTTTCCCACCCCCTCGCTTAGCCTGGCTCTTTGGCCTCACGCACGTCACGCCAATCAAGGCGGACGGTAGCAAAGAGGACAACATGACCGTCGGCGAATTAGCACTTCTCATCAGTTCAATAGCTCAACTGATTGCTTCATGCGTTGCAGCAGTCAGCGCCAAGCGCCGCAAGAGCTGATGCTGCGGGCGCTTGGCTCCGTGTCGAGCGCTCGATTATCCAAGCCCCCCAAAAGAACACCCATAAACACCCATAAACACCCATATCAGGGTTTGAGAATGCCAATCAAAGGCTTGTTAGCGGTCCGCCTCTGGCGGTTCTGGCTCTCGCTCCTGCGTTTTGCTTGGCGTTGGCTTCTTCTGCCGCTGTGCTTCCTGCTCCTTCTCCCATTGCTCTTTGACCGCTCCCAGCGCGATCTGGATGTCCTTCTCCTCGGTGGGGTGCTGTGCGGCCACGGTCTGCCGCAGGCGTGCGCCCAGCTTCTCCAGTTTGGCGGCTGCTTCTGTGCTTTTGTCTGCCATATCAGGATATGAGGGATTGCGCCTCCCGGAGGCAGCGCGAGATTTTCATGCGGACATTGTCATACTGCAAGTTGTGCTCGGAGGCGATTTCGCCGTAGGCAAGGCCGACAACATAATGCTTCCAGAGGAACTCGTAGCAGTCAGGGTTCGCCTTGCGAAGCAACTGGACGGCATATTCAAGGTCGAGCCTTTCCTGGGCCGGAATGGCCGTTCGTGGCTGCCCGGATTCAATCATCTTCAAGAGTTCATCCGGCGAAACAGAGTGCAGCCGGTCGGCCTCCCTGCGCCTGAAATGGTCGCTGCTCTTGTTGCGGGCGATGCGATAGCACCACGCCCAAAACTCGCTTTTGGTGTCGCCCTCAAATCTTCCAAGCCCGGCAGCGATGGCTTTCAAGGTTTCCTGAAGCACATCATCGCCTGCCTCTTGGGGAACAGAGCTGAACACAAAGAATCGGATTTCTGCCGCAATGCCGCGAAACAGCGTGTCAGCCAGCCTGAGGCGCTGGTCGAGTGCCGCTGTCACACGGTAGGTGCGGATTAGCTTCATGATGTCATCCATCGGGGCAGCACGATACGGGCTGCCTCAAGGTCGGCCAAAGATTTTTAGAACCCGCTTGTTCGGATTCCGGGCTGGTGGCCGACTGGAACGGCAAAAGGGGAGAACCACGTCATGAAACCTTCTGCCAACTCATCAGACAAACAGCTCAAGGCCATCAGCCTGGAGCAGGTGTTGCAGAAGCGGCAGCTCGATCAGGCGCTTAACGCCAAAGAGTTCGCCGTTCTGGTGGGCATCTCCTATTCGACAGCTCGCGACTGGTTCCGCACGCCTGGCTTTCCAGTATTTCGTGGCGTCGTGTTCTGGCAGGATTTCGCGCAGTGGCGCACATCGCGCCCGAGAGGGGAATCAAGCGAACACAAACAGGCGGAGCGTCTGATGGTCGCGGGCCTGCCGACAAGGGCAGCCAAAATCCTGATGGGAACACGCTGATTGCGTGACTTCCGCACATACCCCTGTGGGGTATGTGGCGAAAACCCCCATATCGCAGGGAAGGGGAATCAAGGGGGCGGAAAAAGTTTGTTTACTGCACTTTTACTGCACACGCTGTGGAACCCTTGATTTTGCGTGGAGCGGGCGATGGGAATCGAACCCACGTATCAAGCTTGGGAAGCTCGTGTTCTACCATTGAACTACACCCGCTGTGGAGTGATGGAGATTGGGCGGTGTGGCGAGGAATGTCAATGCGGGGGTTTCCGCAAGGGTATGTTTCCGAATCTGGGCCGCCTCCTGCCCGGAATCGAAGGTGGCAGATGAGTGGAGGCGTGGGGAATTTGAGCTCGGGACGAAATTTTGCTGGTTGAGCCGCCCCTGGCTAGACGTAGTTTCCCATCATGTCATACCCATTCTTCCGGCATCTTGCATTCGTCATCTCCCTCGCGGTGCTCTTCCCGTTCACTGCGTCGCAGGCCCAGCAACAACGTGTTGAGGAGAAACAGTTGCGTGAATGGGCGGAGCGCGGTGAGGCGGAGGCGCAGTTTGAGCTCGGCCTGCGGCTCATTACCGGGGAGGGGATGAAGAAGAGCCTCGTGGAGGGCGTGAAATTCGTCGAGAGGGCAGCGAAACAGAAACACCTGCGTGCCCAGCACATCATGGGCACGCTTTATGAGGATGGCGTCGGGGTGAAGAAGGATCTCGCCAAGGCGGCGGAGTGGTACCGCACCTCGGCGGAGCTGGGTTTTGCGCTTTCGCAGCACAGCTTGGCGGTCATGTATGAGGAAGGGCGCGGGGTGAAAAAAGACCCCACGCTTGCGGCGGAATGGTTCAAAAAAGCGGCGGAGCAGGGGAATCCTCCTTCGCTTACCGCCTATGCTTCAAAGCTGGAGCGCGGAGACGGCCTGCCGAAGAGCACTGCGAAGGCCGCGTTGTGGTATCTGAAGGCCGCGCAGTTGGATTTCGTGCCGGCGATGACGCGACTGGCGAACCTGTACTACACCGGGCAGGGCGTGCCGGTGGATTATCGTCGTGCGGGTGCATGGTATCATCGTGCGGCGCGTTCGGAGGACCCGTGGGCCTCGAACAACCTCGCTTGGTTTCTCGCCACCTGCCCGGAGGAAAACCTGCATAATGGCGAGACCGCCGTGCTACTGGCACGACGCGCGTTGAAACTCGTCGCCGAGGTCGCGCAGAGTGACGAGCAGCCCTATGAGATGATCGACACCATGGCCGCCGCGCTGGCCCGCAATGGTGAGTACAAAGAGGCCGAGCTGTGGCAGAAGCGTTCCCTCCTACTACTGGCCGATGTCAAAGACCTGCCTGATCAAGAGCGCAAGAAACTGCGGGATGAGTTTTCCGTCCGGCTCAAGTTGTATGAGAAATCGACCCCCTTCGCAGAGCCTGATCCGAAAGGCGAAGATGGCGCAGAGCCCCTTCCGCAGGACACTATTCTCCAGGACGAGAACATGCCGGAAACCAAGCCGCACAAGAAATCTACGCCAAAGGGCGGTCGTGGCACGGTTGTCTGAGAGCAAGGGAGGGCGGCGCGCTGGCTCACTGTGGCGCATGATCCGCACGACTGGCCGCAATCCATGCAAGACAAAGCGCGCACCGCACGGTTAAACCTCTCACATTTCATTCCCAGCATTCGCCCACTTTTCATCTCGTCACATGTCCACCGTCGCTGTCCGCTCTGCCGCCCTGCCGCCGCCCATTCCCGGCCTGAACCGCCGTCTCCGGCAGCCGAAGAAGAACATCCCGCAGACCAAGCAGCACCGTGACGAAATCTTGCGCCAGGTGCGCGAATATGCGGAGCAGGCGCGGTTCGTGCCGCCAGTGCCCCTCAATGAGCTGCAGGAGCATACGGACAAAATTCTCACCATTCATGCGATCGACAAAATTCACCGAGACTACGTCGGCGTGCTGCTCGCGAATGAGACGTGGCGTGAGTCACTCGCCACTGTGCCGTATGAAAAGCGCCTGCTGCTGATGCCGAAGTGCCTGCGCGTGGAAAGCAAATGCCCAGCGCCTTTCGATGAATTCGGTCTGCTGTGCAAACAGTGCGGTCTCTGCTCGATCCAGGACTTCCAGAACGAGGCAGAGAAGCTCGGTTACGCCGTCCTCGTCGCCGAAGGCAGCGCCATCGTCATGTCGCTCATCCAGACCGGCAAGATCGAGGCCATCGTCGGCATCTCCTGCCTGCCCGTGCTGGAGCGCACGTTCCCGTATGTCGAGGCCGCCGCCATCCCCGCCGTCGCCGTGCCGCTGCTGCAAGATGACTGCATCGACACCGTCGTCGATATCGACTGGGTGTGGGATTACATCCACCTCACCAGCGACGACAAGACACGCCGCTTGAACCTCAACGCGCTGCACGATGAGGTGAAGACCTGGTTCACCCGCGAATCACTCGACGCGCTCATGGGTCCGTCACGCGGTCACAGCGACGACATCGCGCGCGACTGGCTCGCTCGTGCGGGCAAACGCTGGCGCCCCTTCCTCACCGTCGCCGCCTATCAGGCGCTGCGTGAGGATCCTGAAGCTCCGATCTCCGACACGATCAAAAAAGCCGCCATCTCTGTCGAAATCTTCCACAAGGCCTCGCTCGTCCACGACGACATCGAGGACGGTGACACCGAGCGCTACGGCGAATCCACGCTGCACACCGAGCACGGTATTCCGGTGGCGTTGAACATCGGCGATCTGCTCATCGGCGAAGGCTACCGCCTGCTCGCCAACAACGACGCCCCTGCGCACATCCGCTGCGCCGCACTGCTCGTCGCTGCGGAAGGTCAGCGCGAGCTCTGCATCGGCCAGGGCGCGGAACTGCTCTGGACGCGGCATCCCGTCGCGCTCAGCAGCACGCAGGTGCTCGAAATCTTCCGCAGCAAGACCGCGCCCGCGTTTGAAGTCGCGCTCAAGGTCGGTGCCGCTCTCGCGGGCCAGCTCGACGAATGCGCCGACGTGCTACACGCCTACAGCGAGAACCTCGGCATCGCCTACCAGATTCGTGATGATCTCGACGACCTCGGAGAGGACTCCACCGCCGACAACGAATGGAGCATGCGTCCCAGCATCGTACTCTCCCTCCTGCGTGAAAAAGGCAAGGATGAGGTCAAGGAGCAGATGGAATCTCTCTGGAATGGCGCTGCGACCAGGGAACTCGACAACGCCACCATCCGCCAGTGGGCCATGGACAACGGTGCGCATGAAAAGGCGATGACGCTCCTCGAAAGCTACAAGGAAGTTGCCATCCGCTCGCTTCAGGAAGTCGAGCTGCCGAACTTGAAGGGTCTGCTGCGCCGCGTGCTCGGCAAAATCTTCAACGAACTTGAGATCAAAGGCTGGTGTCGCGAATTCGAGCAGAAGAATCTCAATCCCGAACTCCTCGCCGAAGCCGCCAAGGCCGCCGAACATCTCGTGCCGAAATTTACGACGGCTGGATCGAAGTAGTCCTGTTCCTGTGGAACAGGAGGCTTGTTGCACAGCAACAAGCCAACTCATAAAAGCCTGCCAGTTCCCGCATGCTCGCTTCGTTTGAAGCCGGTCATGAAGCTCATCCAGCTCTGCCTATCGCTGCTTTTCGCTGCCACGATCACACACGCCGCCGATTCGCGCCCAAACGTCCTCTTCATCGCCATCGACGATCAAAACGATTGGATCGGCTGCATGGGCGGTCATCCGCAGGTGAAGACACCGTCGATCGATGCACTGGCGAAACGGGGCACGCTGTTCACGAACGCGCATTGTCAGGCACCGCTGTGCAATCCATCACGCAGCTCGCTGCTCACCGGTCTGCGTCCGTCCACCACCGGCATTTGTGGTCTCTCACCCGGTATTCGACAGGTGGAGCGAACGAAAAACCACATCACGCTGCCGCAAACCTTCACCAGTGCCGGCTATTTCACCTCCAACAACGGCAAGATCTACCACGACGGCTCCATGCGTGGTGGCGAGCAAAAAGCCGAGTTTCTCGAATGGGGCACGCGTGGGCCGATGCCGAAGCCAGAAACACCCATCGCGAATCTTCCGTGGTCTGATCGTCATCCTGCGATGGACTGGGGCGTGTTCCCTGAAAAGGATGAGGACAACGCCGACTGGAAGATCGCAGACTCCGCCATCGACGCGCTCAAGCGCACCCCAGTCGGCCAGCCCTTTTTCATCGCCGCCGGTTTCCGCCTGCCGCATGTGCCGTGCTACGCCTCGCAGAAGTGGTTTGATCTCTACCCAGAGGCCAGTTTGAAGCTGCCGCCGGTCAAAGAAGACGACCGCGCTGACCTGCCGAAATTCGCCGACTTCCTCCACTGGAAGCTGCCGGAGCCACGTCTGAGCACGCTGCGCAAATACAATGAATGGAAGCCACTCGTACGCGCCTATCTCGCATGCGTGAGCTTCATGGACAGCCAAGTCGGTCGTTTGATGGCGCAACTCGATGCCAGCGGCCATGCCGACAACACGATCATCGTGCTCTGGGGTGATCACGGTTGGCACCTTGGAGAAAAACTGATCACTGGCAAAAACACGCTCTGGGAGCGCAGTACGCGTGTGCCACTCATCTTCGCCGGACCTGGTGTCAAAGCCGGGCAGGTCTGCCATCGCCCAGCGGAATTGCTCGACATCTTCCCCACACTGCTCGCGCTTACCAAAATGCCTGCCCGCAGCGATCTTGAAGGACACAGCCTTGTGCCGCAGCTTCAGGATGCCCACGCGCCGCGCGAATGGCCGGCGATCACGACGCACAACCAGGGTAATCACGCCATCCGCAGCGAGGACTGGCGCTACATCCACTACGCAGACGGCAGCGAGGAGCTCTACGACATGAAGAAGGATCCCAATGAGTGGACGAACCTCGCCAGTGATCCGAAGCACGCCGCAAAGAAAGCAGAACTCGCGAGGTGGCTGCCAAAGATCGACAAGCCGCCGGTTCCCGGCAGTAAGAACCGCGTGCTGACCTATGATCCTGCCACGAAGGAGGCCGTGTGGGAGGACAAACTGATTGATAAGGCCGCTCCGCTGCCCGAGCCGTAGAGCGTGTTATCCCTGTTCAAATCCTGGCGCTTCGGCCTCGGCTACCTCGCGTTCGTCGTCGCGGGATCGCTCCTGCTGCTCGCCTGGCTGCATCAACGCGAGCGCGAGGAGTCGAATCGTTTGTTTCACGCGCTGGCACAGGCGGATGCCGAGTTTGTGCGACGCATGAACCTGCCGCGTAGCGCGAAGCTCGCGGACGATCTCGAACAACTGCTGGGCGTGCAGATTGAGTTCCGGGAAGCAGGTCGCGCGACATCTGCCGGTGAAAACACGCTGGTCATCCGCCTCGACGCCAAGAACGACATGATTTTCACGCGCCGGACGACGGAATCGCAATTGTCGATGCGCGATCCGGGCACACGAAATGCGCTGATCGTGTTCTGGCTCGTTTCAGCGCTCGTGGGGTGGCTGCTGGCACGTGAACGCATCAAACGGGCGCAATCCGAGCGTCTCGCGATGCTGGGCCGCGTCGCCACCAGTCTCGCGCATGACATCAAGAATCCGCTCGCCTCGATCCAACTGCATGCGCAGTTGATGGCACCGGTGAACGAGGAGGATGCGAAGGCGTTGAAGCTCATCACCAGCGAGTCGGAGGTGATCGTCGGCCTGGTGAATCAATGGCTGCATCTCGCGAATCCGCTGCCGCCGAGGCTCGTGAGGCTGGATGTGGCGGAATGTGTCCGCGCCGTGGCGCAGAATCTCGACGCGCAAGCTCATCATGCTCGTGTAAGCATCGAAAACAGCCTTGCAGGCCCGATTTGGACGATGGGCGATTCTCAGCGGCTCGCGCAGGCATTTCGGAACATCATTGTGAATGCGATTCAAGCGATGCCGCGTGGTGGAAAACTGCGAATCGAGGCCGAAAGTCGCGAAAAAACAACCACTCTCCGCTTCACCGACAGTGGTGCCGGTTTTTCCGATGCTGCCCTCGCTCGCGGCACGGAATTGTTCTTCACTGAGAAGGAAGGAGGCATGGGCGTGGGGCTGAACATTGTCGCTGGCATCGTCGAGGAACATGGCGGACGACTTGAAATGAAAAATGACCCCAATGGCGGGGCAGTGATCATCGTGTCACTCCCTTCCCACGACCCATGAACGCTGCTATCCTCATCATCGAAGACGAATACGCGCTCGCTGCGGCGCTCTCGACGGTCGTGCGCCGTCTTGATGCCACGCCTGTCGTCGCGGCGAGTGGGCAAGGCGGTATCGACAAGCTCGGCATGCAGAACTTCGCGCTCGTCATCCTTGATGTTGGCTTGCCTGATATGAGCGGGTTGAAGGTGCTAGAAAAAATCCAAGCGCTGTCCAAACCACCGCCCGTGGTCATCATCACCGCACACGGCACGCTGGACACTGCGCTGGAGGCGCGGCGGCTCGGTGCACGCGAGTATTTCCTCAAGCCGCTCGATCTCGCTGCCGTGCAACGGACGATTCGTGAGGTCTTTATGCCGGCGAAGGTCGAACCGGCCACTGGAACGATCATGATTGGCACCAGCGAGCCGATGCAGCGTGCCTTTGCTGCTATCGCGCAAGCGAGCAGCTGTGATACACCGGTTTTGCTACAAGGCCCGCCTGGTAGTGGCAAAAGCCTCGCGGCGCAGGTGATCCACCGTCACAGCGCACGCTCAGAAAGACCGCTTGTGGTTTTCCGCGCTGATGAATGGCCGGAGAAGCGCGTCGAGGCCGCGTTGGACGATGCGATCACGAGAGCGGGTGACGGTGTGCTGTTTCTTGATGAAATCAGCGCGTGCTCGAAGCCACTCCAGGCCGTGTTGATGAACAGGGTGGGAGGCGCTTGTTTCAAACCACGTCTGTTCAGTGCGTCCAGTCACGATCTTTCGGCAAGGGTGACGGGTGGATTGTTTCGTGAGGATTTGTTCTACTCGCTCGCGGTGCTGCGTGTTATCCTCCCGCCTCTGCGCGAGCGCACGGTGGACATTCCCGCGCTCGTGGCGTCGTGGGCGGGTGGCTTGGCCGTCTCAGCCGAGACGCTGGCGGCATTGAAGGCGTGCGAGTGGCTTGGAAATGTGCGTGAGCTGCATGCCGCTCTGACTCATGCGATGGCTGTGTGCGGCGGTAACACCATTCTGCCGCATCATCTGCCTGCTGGCATGGTGTCGCCGGGTGAGTCGAACCATCTGGAGGACTCGATGAAGCGTGGCATCGCGGCTTGGCTCGACCAGAAGACCACCGGCGACGACGAATCCTTGCCCGCCTATGATGATCTGCGCGACACGGTGGAAGGCGCGATGCTGGAAGCCTTACTGGCACGTTTTGACGGCAAGCCGACACGGCTGGCGGCGGCGTTGAAGATGAACCGTGCGACTCTGCGACGAAAGTTGCAGGAGGACTGACCGCAGACGTCACCGTCCGTCAGCCTTACCGGGGACGCGCGGGTCATGCGCGGGAAAGAAAAGTTTTCTACTCTGGTCGAAGTAGATTGCTTGGCAGGCACCGAAGCCCGGGCTGCGGGCGAGTTTGTGGCCGAGCGCCTCGACCCGTTTGAGCGTACTTTCGCCGAAGTTTTTTTCGATTTTGAGCTCGTCGGGATTCCATTGGTGATGGAAACGCGGCTCGGCGAGTGCTTCGGCGGGCAGCATGCCGTCGTCGATGATGTGGGTGAGCAGCAGCAGCGCCTGCGTGATGATTGTCGGGCCACCGGCGGCTCCGGTGACGATGACGGGTATCCCATCTTTGAGCGCGATCGTCGGGCTCATGCTGGAGAGCGGGCGTTTGCCGGGGGCGATGGCATTTGCCTCGGCACCGATGAGTTTGAAGGCATTTGGCACACCGGGCTGCACGGCGAAGTCGTCCATCTCGTCGTTGAGCAGGACACCGGTGCCGGGAATGACGACCTTGCTGCCGAAGGCGGTGTTGATGGTCTGGTTGAGCGCGACCCAGTTACCCTCAGCGTCGGCTGTGCAGAGGAAGGTGGTATGCTTGCCGAAGATGTCGCCCTCCCAATGTGGCGGCATGCCGTGCGAAGGCACGGTGCTGATGTGGTCGAGATCGATTTTCTTCGCGAGTTCGGTAGCGTATTCGGGATCGACGAGGCCGCGTGGCACTTTGACGAAATCGGGATCGCCGAGCCAGTGAGCGCGATCAGCGAAGGCGAGCTTCATCGCTTCCGTGATGACGTGGATGCGGCTGCTGGCACGGAAATGCCGCAGCGGGAAGTGTTCGAGGATGTTGAGGATTTGGGCGACGTGGACACCGCCAGAACTAGGCGGCGGCATGGTGATGAGATCGTAACCGCGATACTTCGAGCGGATCGGCTCGCGTTCGGGGGCCTTGTAGTTCGCAAAATCAGCGGCTGTGAGGATGCCGCCGTTGCTTTTCATCCATTCGCCGGTCTTGGTGGCGAATTCCCCTTCGTAGAACCACTCGACTCCTTTTTCCGCGACTGCGCGATAGGTCGCGGCGAGGTCGGCTTGAATGAGCTTGTCTCCCTTCTTGAGCGGCTGGCTGTTCTTGAGGAAGATGGCGGCGGAAGACGGGAATTTCGCGAGCTTAGCGGCGGTGGCCGCCAGTTTGCGTGCATAAACTTCGTCGAGGGTAAAACCATGCTCCGCTATTTCGGCGGCGGGTAGCAGCACATCGGCGAGCGTGAGTTTGCCATGTTTCTTTTGTGCTGCGGCGCAGGCTTTGAGGTAGCCGGGCACACCGGAGGCGAGGGCTCCGGTCTTGCTGGCTTCGTCGTCGAGTTTCCCGTGGATGACATACATGTCACGGCTGGCTGCCGCCCCGGCCATCTCACGACCGTCGATGCAGGTGACCGTGCCATCGGCGGCACGGATGACAAAGAAACAACCACCGCCGATGCCGGAATTGTGCCCATCCACGACGCCGAGTGTCAAACCAGCCGCGATGGCGGCGTCGATGGCGTTACCGCCTTTTTTGAGCGCTTGCATGCCCGCCTGTGTGGCCAGCGGATGCACCGTGGCGATGGCTTGTTTGGGGAATGATAAGTCCGCTGCGTGAGCGAGACCGACGCTGACTGGAAGCAGAACATGAAGCAGAACATGAAGCGCATTCATGCGTCGAGGCTAGCGGCACGACTTCCCGGAGTCGATGGAAAGTTTGTCGCCAGAAATCGCCAGACGCACGCTCAGGAAGCGCGTTTCCAGTTCAGCCATGCTCTCCGGTAGGTGAAAGCCATGGCCATGATCCCCGCAAAGAGCAACACCGCCCGGCCCGGCTCAGGCACCACCTGAATGGCGCTGGCATTCGCTGGAAGCATGAAAGTGGTGGTGTCCGCCACGCCAGCTTTCGCCGCTCCGACAGCGATGACGCCACAGAGGAACCAGTAAGTGATGGAGCGGACTAGCATGATTGATCCAAATCTTATTCAAATAGACAGGGAGTGGACAAGACATTTCCCACGATATTTTTGCATATACCATTCATTTTCAGCAGGATGTCCATGGTTTCCTAGGAGATTCAATGGGTGGCTGGAGTCTGCCTTCTTGCTTGCGGGTTTACGTTGCCTCCGCCATGACTACGCCCCCTCAAATCAGGCATCTTATCCATCATGTCCAACGTCAGTTCCCCGCGTGTCATCAACATAGGCTTGGCCGGTTTAGGCAATGTGGGGGCGGGAGTGTTCAAGAATTTGCAAAAGAACCGCGCCCTGATCAGTCAGCGCACTGGAGCGGACCTGCGGATCACTCGCGTGGGCGTGCGTGATGTGCGGCGGACGCGGGATGTGGAGGTTCCAGCGGAGATTTTGACCACGGACTGGAAAGAGCTGATCAATGACCCAGCGATCCCGGTGATCATCGAATTGATCGGCGGCACGACCACGGCCTACGAGAAGGTTGCCGCAGCGC
>CAYQWE010000051.1:0-32209 GCA_964421275.1 uncultured Prosthecobacter sp. | reverse complement strand
TTCTTCATGCACTGACATATGTATCATGTCCCTACTATATTGCACTTATTAATAACCATTGTGTGAACTCGTCCGCAGGCAGAGCTGACTCCTATTCGCGACCCTCCAGACTGTAGTCTGTGACTGTGCATGCACAAAAAGAACTGACATACATTGATCAAGACAATACTTCCTGATGCAATTCAGCAGCCGAGAATACAATCAATCAACCTATGCAAACCATTCTTTTGGATTCGAAGAATCGTTTCGTGGTCGTTGATTGAAGATGCCGCCTCGGCGGTGGGAGACTTTTTCAACTCGCTCTTAGACTAGCCATGAATAAAAAGATTTTCCTTTACCGAGTGATTATCTTTGTGCTCGCTCCGACAGGTTTTTTCGGCTTTTTCTGTCTTGTCGATCCAACTTCGCTCGCAGGCATCCTGCCTTCCGTGATATGGGTGTTTGCCCTCAATTTTGTCGCCAAAACGATTCGTTGTAATCATTGCGGCAAACCTGTCGGCCTGACACGATTTAAGAACGTGTTCCTGCGCAACTGGTTCCCCGGTTGGACGTGGAGTCCTTTTGTCAGTGGTACATGTACCCATTGCGGCCTTCCGCACAGCTCTGCTCTCCATGACTCGGCGGTGAAACAATGGCATGCTTGAGAAGATCCTGCCGCTGTCTTACTTCAGCAGCATCTTACCCTTCTCCGGATCGAACTCGCGTTCCCACCTTGCCACGACGAGTGTGGCGACGGTGTTGCCCACCAGATTCGTCAAAGCACGGATTTCGGACATGAAGCGGTCGATGCCGACCAGCACGGCCAGTCCGGCGATGGGAATGCCCGTGTCCACAGTCGAGAGCGTCGCCACCAGTGTGATGAAGCCCGCGCCCGTGACGCCCGCAGCACCTTTCGAGGTCAGCAGTAGCACGGCGAGCAGCCCGAGCTGCTGCCAGAGCGAAAGGTGCGTGTTCGTGGCTTGTGCGACAAATAGCGCGGCCAGCGTGAGGTAGATGCTCGTGCCGTCGAGATTGAATGAGTAGCCAGATGGAATGACCACGCCGACCACCGACTTGTCACAGCCGGTTTTTTCCAGTTTCTGCATGAGCTGCGGCAGAGCCGTCTCTGACGATGACGTGCCAAGTACCAGCAGCAGCTCATCCTTGATATGTTTGATCACTTTCCAGATACTGAAGCCATTCAGCCTGCACACCGCGCCCAGCACCACGAAGACAAACAAGCCGCAGGTCAGATACACGCAGCCCAGCACTTTCGCCAGCTTCACGAGGGTATGCGGCCCTTCGGAACCGACGGTGTAGGCCATCGCCCCGAACGCCGCCAGCGGCGCTACTTTGGTGATGATGGTGACCAATTTGAACATCACATCCGAGATCGCGTGCAGCAGTTCCAGCACGATCTGCCCCTTCTCGCCCATCTGGCACAGAGCCACGGCCACGAGGATGGCCAGGAACAACGCGGGCAGCACCGAATCATCCGTGAACGCGCCGACAAAGGTCTTCGGCACGATGTTCATGATGAATGCCTTCGTGCTCGTGTCGTGGGACTTGGCGGTGTATTCTTCGATCTTGGAGGTTTCCTTGGCCGTGGCATGCAAATCCATACCGGCTCCGGGTTGTGCGATGTTCGCCACCAGCAGGCCGATGATGAGCGCCAGTGTCGTCAGCACCTCGAAATACACCAGCGCTTTCCAGCCCACACGACCGACGCGCTTCAGATCGCCCATGCTGGCAATTCCGGTGACCACCGTGCAGAAGATGATCGGCACGATGAGCATTTTGATCGCCTTGATGAAAATCTCGGCCAACGGCTGCATTTTCACGCCGGTCTCTGGCCAGAACAGCCCCAGCAGGACGCCCAGTGTGATTCCGAGGAGCACCTGCACATAGAGAATTCTCAGCCATTTCATGGGCGCGGATGCTGGCAGGTTCGTGGCAAAAGCCAAGAGGCTTTCTTGCGCCCTTCACGGGGCGTGCTAGTCTCGCCTCCCTCAAACCACCAATTCGCACGCATCATGGGCAAAACTCTCTTCGCCAAAGTCTGGGACTCGCACGTCGTCGGCACGTTGAACAACGGCCAGACGCAGCTTCTCATCGACACGCATCTTGTCCATGAGGTCACCAGCCCGCAGGCATTCGGCATGCTGCGTGATTTGAACCTGAAAGTCGCCTACCCGCACCGCACCTTCGCCACCGTCGATCACATCGTGCCCACCGACGTGCAGACCGAGCCCTTCGCCGATCCGCTCGCCGCGGAGATGATCCAGGAGCTGCGCAAAAACGCCGTCGAGTTCGGCGTCACCTACTTTGACCTGAGCAGCGGCAAGCAGGGCATCGTCCACGTCGTCGGGCCTGAGCAGGGCATCACCCAGCCCGGCACCACCATTGCCTGCGGTGATTCTCACACCGCCACACACGGTGCCTTCGGCGCGATCGCCTTCGGCATCGGCACCACGCAGGTGCGCGACATTCTTGCCACGCAGACCATGGCCCTCAGCAAGATGAAGGTCCGCCGCATCAATGTGGACGGCACGCTGCGCCCCGGCGTTTACGCGAAGGACGTCATCCTCCACATCATCCGCCTGCTCGGCGCGAACGGCGGCATCGGCTACGCCTACGAATACGGCGGCAGCCTCTTCGACGCCATGTCGATGGAGGAGCGCATGACTGTCTGCAACATGTCCATTGAAGGCGGTGCTCGCTGCGGTTACGTCAATCCGGACGAAAAGACCTTCGAATACCTCAAAGGCCGCCCGTATTCGCCGAAAGGCGCCGAATGGGACGCCACCGTCGAAAAATGGCGCGGCGTCGCCTCCGACAAGGACGCCGGTTACGATGACGTCGTGAACATCAAGGCCGAGGACGTGCCGCCCACCGTCACCTGGGGCACCAGCCCGGACCAGGGCATCTCCGTCACCGAAAACGTGCCAACACCCGAAAGCGCCACCAGTGATGCACAGCGCGTCTCCATCCAGGACGCGCTCACTTACATGAAGCTGCCCGCTGGCAAACCGATCAAAGGCACGAAGATCGACGTCGCCTTCATCGGCTCCTGCACCAACGGTCGTCTCAGCGACTTCCGCGAAGTGGCGAAGTTCATCAAGGGCCGCAAAGTCGCCGCCGGTGTTAAAGCCATCGCCGTTCCCGGTTCGCAGATCGTCGATGTCCTCGCCCGTCAGGAAGGTCTCGACAAGGTCTTCAGCGAAGCCGGCTTCGAATGGCGCGGCGCGGGCTGCTCCATGTGCCTCGCGATGAATCCCGACAAGCTCGTCGGCGACCAGCTCTGCGCTTCCTCCTCCAACCGCAACTTCAAAGGCCGTCAGGGCAGCCCCACCGGCCGCACCGTCCTCATGAGTCCTGTCATGGTCGCCGCCGCCGCCCTCACCGGCAGCATCGCTGATGCACGCGAGGTGTTTTCGATCGCGGGTTGAGTAAGGAGGATATTCCTGCCCACCTCCGGTTTCATCGAACGAATCACGACCGACAAGCCGTAGTTGGAGGTCATGAAACGACTCATTGGCCTCTATTGTGCTTTCACTGTCGCCGCTTGTGCAGGCGAGCTCCAACTCACGCTCCCGCCCGTCGTTTACGCCGTGCCGGAAGTCGAAACGAGCATCTACCACGACAACATCGTCCTTACGCAGACGCCAGAGAAGTATCGTTTCGACTTCATCTGCAAACTCGGCACCAACGAAGCTCGTCGCTGGACCGTGAAGCCGACCGAACGTGATGTCGGTGATTATCCGATGGCCATCACAATCAAAGACGCTAACGGCAAAGTGCTGGAGCAGGGAAGGACCACGCTGCACGTCTCGCCACGCAAAGCGGGTGTGGGCAAACCGCTGCGGCTCCTCATCGTCGGCGACAGCCTCACGCACGCATCGGTTTATCCGAACGAAGTCGCGCGCCTCTTCGCCGGGCCAAGCAATCCCAGGCTCACATTGCTGGGCACGCACAAGCCTGCGGGCGCGAAGCCGGGCGTCGCGCATGAAGGCTACGGCGGATGGAAATGGTCTGACTTTCTCATCAAATACACTGCCCCAACACCCGGCGCGACCGCCGGCCCACTTGCACGCAAGGCCACCAGTCCCTTCATCTTTCCTGCTGCCGACGGCAAAACCGGTGTCTTCGATCTGAACCGCTACTTCAAGGAGCATTGCGACAACCAGCCGCCCGACATCGTCACCTTCCTCCTCGGCATCAATGACTGCTTTGCCGCCGACCCTGAGAAGCCCGACGCCAAAATCGACGAGGTGCTCAACAATGCCGACAAACTGCTCGCCGAATTTCATAAGGCCGCGCCTAAGGCCATCCTCGCCGTAGGTCTGACCACGCCGCCGAATTCACGTCAGGAAGCCTTCACCGCCAACTACAAGGACAAATACTCGCGCTGGGGCTGGAAGCGCATCCAGCATCGCCTCGTCCAGCGCATGCTCGAACGTCTCCCCAATCGCGAAAAAGACGGCATCCATCTCGTCCCCACCGAGCTGAATCTCGATCCTGTCGATGGCTACCCCAACAACAACAGCGTCCATCCCAATCCAGTCGGCTACGCGCAAATCGGCGCAAGCTTTTACGCGTGGATGAAGTCGCGCTGGACTCCGTAACCGTCACGGCTGTTTAGCCACGACATTCTCAATCACTCGAAAAAGGTAAGCCTCATTCTTGGGCGAACGCTGGTTCTCCTCCGACCAGCGGTCGTAACCAAGTTCGCGAAAGGCGATGTCGTCGATCCGGCCGAGTTCGAGGATGACATCGCGAATGAACCGCCAGCCGGTCAGTTTCAGATCCTTCAAAACCGGTGTGCCATCGATGTAAGTCATCGTCTGGAGCTGTTTGAGCACGGGTGAGTCTGGAATCACACCCTCTTTGTCCATGCGTGCTGCCAGCGGATTCCACAGATGCTCCGAGGCATCGTAAGCCATCGCGGTCACTGCCTTCTTTTGCTCATCCGACAACGGCCACTGGCTCAGCACACGTGCAGGCCCGAGATCGCCGGTGCCGAGCGCACGCTCGCTCCAGCGTGCCGTGCCTTCGAGGAACCAGCGGTTCTTGAAGTAGGTCGTGCTGTATTGGATGAGATGAAAAAACTCGTGCGCGGGCGTCAGGTTCGCCGGTGCCTTCACGGAGGTGGCCACGGTGAAGGCGATGCTGCGCGTGCCGGGTGGATCGCCGGGCTTCTTGTAGCGTTGCAGCTCGTCGTAGGCCGTGCCGTTCATCTTGAGCACGTCCTTGTGCCGGAAGCTGATGTCGATGAAGCGCGCCTCACGGAAGCGCTCCGTCTTGAGAGGTTCGGGAAAGCCGAGCACCTCTACCCACATCTTCCGCGCCGCACGCACCTGCGTCATGACATCCTCCACTTGGTCAGGAACGCCATTTTGATTCACATCGGCGGCATCAACCGCATGCTGGCCTTCGGTTTGGTAGAAAATGCGGATGTCATCGACACGATGCACCTCCTGCGCGGAAACCGACGCGACAGCGATGAAGCTGAGAAGGATCAATCGTGCGCTCATGCCTTGAAGAAGCTCTTCCGCCATCCATTCACGCCTTCGCGGAACAATTCATCTTTCAGCTTGGTGCCAAGCCCCACGCCGACCGGTAACTGGGCTTTCCCATTTGTGATCACCGGCAATGTATCGACGAGCTTGTCGTAGAACGAGCGGATGTGCGCCCGCACCGTTTCCTGAAACACCACATTGGCCGATGACGCGGCGAGATGCAGGCCGCTGAACAGCGTGAGCGGGCCGGTGCAGTCGTGAATCGTGGCGGGAACGTTGAACGTCTGCGCCATGTCGATCACACGGCGCGTCTCGCTGATGCCGCCGTTCCACGTCGGATCGACCATGCAGTAATCGCAGGCCTGCGCCTGCAACGCGGCGAGGTATTCTTTCCGCCCGAGCAGCATTTCACTCGCTGCGATGGGCAGACCGCTTCTGCGGCGGAAATCAGCCAGCGTGGCGACATTATCGACGCGCAGCACATCCTCCAACCACAGCGGTTTGATCTCACGCAAGGCCTCCGCGATGCGTTCCGCTGCTGGAAGCTGGAAAAACGCGTGTCCTTCAATGGCGATGTCCATTTTCATGCCCACGCGCTCGCGAATCTCCCGCAGCGGCTTCATCGCTTCCTCTACATCGGCCCAAGAAATGTGCAGGCCGCCGTTGCGTTGCGCAGCACGATCAAATGGCCACAATTTCATCGCCGTGATGCCTTCGGCGAGCAGCTCCTCCGCCAGATCGCCCGCAGCGAAATGCGAGGACCAGTTGTCCTGCAACGGACCTTTTTGCCCGATGTCACCATAACCCGGCCATCCTGGATGACGCGGCGTTCCCGTGGCACCATTCAACGCACCGTAACTCGGCCCGCCGCTCGTGTTATAGACCGGGATCGCTTCGCGCACCGGACCGCCAAGCAAACGATACACCGGTTGCTTGCACGCCTGTCCGAGAATGTCCCACAGCGCGAGATCAATCGCCGACAGCGCCCGCATCTCTGCTCCCGGATGCCCGAACGGCGTGCAGCGCTCGTAAATGAAGCGCCAGTGCGATTCAATCGCCAGCGCATCGGCACCGAGCAGGCGCTCCGCCATCCAGTCGTGAATCAACGCCACGATGGCATGGGGCGTGTAATACGTCTCCCCGCAGCCGATGAAGCCATCCTCCGTGTGGATGCGGACGAGCAGCAGATTCGGCATGATGCCGGAGGGGATGGCGGTTTCGATGGCGGTGATGCGTGACATGGCGGGAGATTGACTGTTTGCAGAGGAGGCGTGTCAGGTCCGGGTGTGCTGCGTCACTGCGGCTGCCTCTTGGCTGCCTTCAGCTCAGCGGCCCGCTGTTTTTTGCCGGCGCGCCAGATGAACCAGAGCAGGACTGACAGAAGAAACGCGGTGGATCCCAGTATGATAGACAGGGTGGCTGACTGCTTTTCAGTGGTCAGCGGTTCCAGCCGGAGATTGCGCAGTCGGACGGTGCCGCCGTCTGGCAGCACGGCGCTCAGTTCGATTTGTTTCACCGGGGTGGATGAGCCGGTCAAGGTGACGCGGAGGATGAAATTGCGCCAACCACCGAGGAGCTTGGTCATCACGGTCTGGTCACCCTGGGTCTGAGAGGACAGCTTCGCGACTCCGACCCGACTGAGCATCTCTAGGTATCCCTTATCCCCCACGCCTTCGTATTTGACCTCGCCGTGCAATTGGAAGGAATTCCCGCCGATACCGGGTTGGTCATCAGTGAAAACGACCGCGTTGTCCTTTTCACCGCGTCTGACCACGAAAGCACTGGCTGTCTCATCATAGCTTGTGGTGGGGCCGGCGGTGATGCCCGGCAGGCCGGGCTTCAATGCACGGCCCTGAAAGGAGGACTCCGCAGCGGCGAGCAATGCCGGCATGAGGAGGAGGCATAGGAGGGCTTTCATCAGCAGGGGGCACAGGTGTGCGGCCTTTTGATAGCGGGCTGGTCATGATTTCAAAGCAGCTTTGTCGTTTTTTCTTTTCAGGCATGTCAGCCAGCCCACGCATCATCAGCGCGGGCACCAAGCTCTCTCTTTCGACCCCTGGGCCGCTTATGGATGATGAATGGCTACCTGGAACCCTGGAACCGATACGCCACTGAATCCGCAGGCGGGGATTGATCTCTCATTTGCCTTTGATGACAAACTCCAGCTCGACCTCAAGTTTTCGCCGTTCCCCGCGAAGTACGGTGACCTGCTGCTCTACTTGAGCGAGTTGGGCAAGAGTTCTACTCGCTTCCATGGTGTGTCGCGTGCTCGGCTTCCCGCCAGACTTTGCGCCAGTAGCCAGATTTTGGTGATAGCTGGCCGAAGCGCGAAGTTGGGAAACGGACTTGTCTGCCATCTCAATTCGAGTGTCCATCTCGGCAATGCGAAGGCGAATAGCTTTGACTTTGTCATCATCGACAGCCGGGGGGGCGGAAGCATTGGAGGGATAATCTTGTGCAGCGAATTTGGGAGTTGCGGACGGCGTTCCGCCTTCAGGGATGATTAAAAAGTCTTTGTGCGCGGCGGCCAGCTTGTGGGTGAGAGCATTGGGCCCCAAATCATACTTCTCGTTGATTGCAGCGGGCAGCAGGTCAGTTGACACGATGCCAATGCCTTCCGAATGGATCAAGCTGATGCCAGACTCCTCAATCTTGCGGATTTTGACCGAGCGCAGCATCTTGCCATCGGAGAGAGTGAGGTCTCCCAATTCCGTGCCAGGCGCGTTGTTTCGCGCCTTGTCCACAGATGTCTGCATGGATTCGACCATATATTTCAAATCAGCATCCGTCGCACGATAGCGTGTTTCGAGTGATTCCTTAGCTTTGAGCAACACCGTGTTTTTGTCCATGGCCTCACGGTGTTTGGCGCGGGCTTTCTCCACCTTGTTCCATTGATCCCTTCTCTGAGAGAGCGCTTCCTTGGAGTCAGCCAGATTCTTCCTGGCATCCAGTTTGGCGGCGTTCGCATCGTCAACCGCAGTCAAATAATGGCTGGTGTAGCCGAGGCCGATGAGCACTCCGATGATGAGGAGGAAGCCCCAGATTTTGGGTGATTCAAACATGTGTGCGACAGGTTGGATTTTAGCGAACAAATTTTGCTTTGTAAGCATCAAGTCGCGGGCGGAGCTCCTTGAGCAGCGCTTCGCCTTGAGAGCATTTGCCACTGACCAGCGAGATCTGAGCTTCAAGCTGGGTATTCGCCGCCAGGATTTCAGCAGTTCGCTGATCAATAGTGTCGATTGCGGCGACGAATTCAGTGCCAAGCAAATGGAACTTGGTATCATAATCGATCATGGCCGCCTGGACCTGCTGCTGTTCACTCCTGATAAGCTCGATTTCACGCATCAAGACATTGTGTTTGTCACATGAGCTTGTCAGGGGAAGCAGCGAAACAAGGAGGATGGATAAGTGTATCCTGTGCGACATCATAAATTTATAGACTATGTGTACCGCAAAGAATTGGTGCCAGGCAAGTTTTTTTTGGAGGGCGCAGCACGGCGTAAAGGAATGATTCCGGACAGCACTCGAAACATTTCCTCTCTTTGCCACCGGCTTTGCCCAGAAGCATGTGGGCTTCATGTTTGAGTTCAATCTGCTGTCCGAGGGATGACAGTACTCTGAAAGAGTGCAGGAGAGTCCTCGGGTGGGTATGTGGCTCTTTCAGAGCGCTTTTCGCCTTTGTTAATACCCAGGGCATCTGACCCTGGACTGGATTCCTGGAGGCTTTCAAGCTTCGAGCCGCACCACCTTCCAGGAAGAACCTGAAGTCCTCGATCCAAGTCTTGTGCATCGTCAGGATTCTTTGCTGGAGTGCAACTTTCTTGCCAATCCATAAACCCAACCTAGCATCGCGGCGTGATCGCGATTGCAACGGCCAGTCAGAAAGGAGGCGTGGGGAAGACCACGTTGTGCATTAATCTTGCCTATTCGCTGGCGCGGCGTGGCTGGCGGGTGCTGCTGGTGGACACAGATCCGCAGGGGGGCGTGGGGCTTTCTCTGGCGAAGAGCGCGAAGGCGCGTGAGGGGTTCCATGAGTTTCTGGTGCGGGGAGGTGATCTGGGCGGAATGGTGGTGCCGACACGGCTGCCGGAGCTGGAGATCGTGCCCGCCGGGCAATATGACCTGTGTGCACGGCAGGGCTGGCCGGCGCATGAGGTCCCGGCCAGGCTGGCGGACCTGATGCGCGCTGCGGAGCTGCGTGGCGTGGACATTGTGCTGATGGACACTGCGGCGGGGTTGGGCGGCACCACGGAGGCAGTGGTGAAGGCGTGTGATTTTGTGATCCTGCCGCAGCAGGCGGAGCCGCTGGCGATCCGCAGCGTGCCGCATCTGCTGGAGACGCTGGCGCGTTTCCGTGCGGAAGGGGCGGGGGTGCGTGTGGCGGGCATTTTGCTGACGATGGTGATGCGGGAGCATGAGATGAGCCTGAAGGTGGCGCGTGAGCTGCGGGAGATGCTGCCGGCGAACCTGATGTTCCAGCAAAGCATCCCAAGGCTTGCTTCTTTCCTGGAGGCGAGCGCCCTCGGGGTGCCGGTGGCGTTGACGAAGCGCAACCCGCCGCCGGAGGCGCTGATTTTCGACCAAGTCGCCGCCGAGCTGGAGCACCGCGCCGGTCTGATGAAGGAACGTGAGCAGGATCACAGTCATGCAAGTCTCCTGGATTGACGCTGAACAGCTCAAGGCACTCGTGGCGCAGATTGCTCCGGAGACGGCGCCCCCCGCGACTGCGGACGTGCTGGAGCTTGAGACCGTTTCCGAGTCTTTTTTCACGCCTACCGAGAAGCAGGACGAGCCTACCACTTCTTGGGCCGGATCTTTGACGACAGGACGACTGCCGGTGGAGCTGGAATCCCGGAGAGCATCATCCGTTCCTGCGGATGATTCCGAGATGATGGGGAATAATGAGGAGGACGCGCCAGATGAGGCGGAGGATTCCATGTGTCACATTCATAATGCGGCGGCAGCTTTGCCGCTGAGCCGGATTCGCGACAAACTCCGGGCGATCCGGCAACGGGCGACCGAGGCGGGCATCCTGGTCCGTGGAAATGCCACGTCGGCCGGGGAATGCACGGTGAAGTCCGAAAGCAGTGCGAGATCCTCCGTTCAGGAGGCACCCCAAGTGGTGGGAGATGCGGGCACGGCGTCCATGCGGGAGATTCTTCCGTTTGAAATTCCAGGCGGCTCGCGTGAGGAGCGGCTGGCGGCTTTCGCGGGCTGGGCGCGCCAGCTTTTGCAGGAGGGAGGCGGTCACCTGCTGGTGATGAGCGAGGATGGAGAGGTTTTGTGGGGAGGGGAGGCAAGAGCGGGCCTAGTGCTTTCCGCGATGATGGCGCTGGGGGCTGCGGCACGGGCCAATGCCATGGCCGCATGCGAGGAGCGCTCGATCATCCGCCAGCCGTTGGCATCTGGAAATGTGCTGACGGTGATTCCGTGTGAAATCTCCTCGGGGATTATCATTCACGCCGCAGTGGCCGCCCCGTCAGGACTTGCGGAGGGCACCGCTGCCGCGCTGCGTGGCGCGCTGCTGGCCGCGTTCAATCTGCCCAGCTAGGCTGGAGTCACTTCTTGAACAGCACGAGTTCGTTGATGCCCCAAGGGGAGCCGACGGCACCCATTTGGGTGACGCGTACGAAGCGCGCTTTTTGCGGCGATTTGAAAACGATCTCTGTGAGCACCCCGCCTTTTCCCTCCGCAGTCGTACTCCACTGCGAGCCGTCGCTTGAGACTTCAACTTTGTACTCTCGCGGGTAATCTTGGTAATTACCCTGGCTGTCGAGCGCGAGTCCGGCGATTTCGGCTTCCACAGGCAGTTCGATTTTGAACCACTCACCACCCGTCACCACGCCCCCCGTATGCCAGCGCGAGGCAGTGTTGTTGTCCACGGTCATGCGGCAATCCGCAGCCTTGTGGCTAGCGCTCAATTTCCATGAGCTTCGTGGTTCGATCCAGGCAAGCTTCGTCTTCAACCGTTCTTTGAGCGGGGAGGGTGGTGGCGGCTGGAAGTAGTAATCACGCACACGTCCGTCGATGAGCTGCACCTGGTCAGGCTTCAAGGCGACAGAATAAACGAGCATCTCGGCGAAATAGCCGATGAATTGGTCATGCTGCGCTGCTGCGCCACCTTTGGCATCCATGACACGCCCGATCTCAAGGTGTTCAAGAGGTTTGGTGGGCACTTTGGCTTTCCCGCTGGTCGAGAATAACTTGCCATTGGAATCGCGTGCTCTTAGCTCGAAGACACTGGTGGCCGAGTTCCAAGTGATAAATGCCATGCAAGCGATCGTGCCGGTGACTCCCTTGGAGCTCAGCTTGAGGTTGCCGCCAGGATAGTGTGCTTCTGTCACGAGGTTTTTTCCCGCGTCCACGCTCAAAGATACGGTGGCAGCGCCGTCGTCACTGCTGAGGGTGAAGACGCGCGTGGGTAGGCGGGCCGAGTCTGCCTGGAAGGCGGCGGCGATCGTCATGCCGGCCTCGCCTCCGGTCACGCTAGTGCCGCCAAAGGGCATGTTCCCCGTCTCCTTGCCAGTGTTGTTGAGCTCCAGCGCGCATGGCTTGCTGTTGCGTGGGTGGAAATCGAGCACGACCCTGCCAGGTTTCGGTGTCCCTCCAGTTTTTGCCTCCGGCCAATTGACACGTTTTGGCGCGTGGTCCGCGCTGCGTTCATGGCTGGTCAGGATGTTGTCACCGCCACGTTCGGAGATGTCATGCCACTCGATCACTGGTTCGTTGACACCAGCGGCGGCATGCCTGCCATCACTGCCTTTGCGGCTGGTCAAGATACCTGTGTTGCCGACGTAAAACAGCGAGATGGCACGATCCACTGGTGGATAGGAGCGGTCCTGCGGGAGCTGGAAGGAAATCTTCGGCGGATCTGCGGAGATGCCGATGGTCGAAAGCGCGGAAGCCGCCCCTGTTTTCTTCGCCCCTCCAGACGAACCGCCGAACAACCACCAGGCGATGAGCAGCAAGGCGACCGCGCCACCTGCGATGGCGATTATCTTGACAGGCGGCCCTTTTTTGCCCGCCGAATCACGCAAATCCGAAGACCTGCGTGGCTGCGTAGTGGCGGGGCCGGTGCCAGGACGGCGTGGTGCCGGAACGAGCGGTGTGGTGATCGCCGCTGTTTCGATCATGGGCTGCACCTCGGGAATGACCTCCACGGCGACAGGTGCGGGCTCGGCATAGATCGGCGCGGCCTCCACCTGTGGATAGTAGCCTGTGAGTGGGACAGTGCCAGTGCCCGGCGGCAGGTACGCGGGTTGCGTCGGCGGCATGTAAACCGGTGGTGGCGCATACATGCCCATCCAGGGTCCATAAGGCACCATCGTGGGCACTTTCTCCCAGGCGCGGAATTCCTCGATCGCCTGCTGCGCGTTTAGCGGGCGGTCTTCGGGTTTTTGCGCCATCAACCGCGCACACCAGGCACCCAGCCACTGTGGTACATGAGGGGCGATGACGTGCAAGGGCGTTAGCACATGGTCGATGTGCTTGTCGATCACATCCGCCATCGAGTCGCCATCGAAGGCCTTTCTGCCTGACAGCGCCTCATAAAACACGCAGCCCAGCGAATAAAGATCCGTACGTTCATCCACCGGCTCGCGCGTGAGCTGTTCGGGTGCCATGTAATAAATGGAGCCCATCACCGTGCCCTCCTGGTCCTCCGTCTGCTTGCGCGCACTGAGTCCGGCGCGAGCGAGGCCAAAGTCGATGATCTTCGACTGCAAGCGCCCGCCAGGCAGGCGCTCCACCTTGATGTTTTCGGGTTTGATGTCGCGGTGCAGGATGTGGTGCTGATGTGCGGCCAGGAGACCTTCGAGCGTTTGTGATGCGAGTTCCTTGAAGTCGTCGTAGGGCAATGGACCGCGGGCCACGACATCAGCCAAGTCCTCGCCCTGCAGCAACTCCATCACGATGAACAGCCCTTCGTCGTCGCTGGCTACATCGAAGATGGTGACGATGTTGGGATTGCGCAACGAGGCGAGCGCGTCGGCCTCGCGGCGCAGCTCGGTGGCGATGTTCTTGTCCTTTGCCTCCTCTGTAGCGGTCATGAGGCGCTTCACCGCCACCCAGCGTTTCAATTGACTGTCATACGCACGAAACACGGCACCGACGCCGCCTGCGCCGAGCTTTTCGTAGATTTTGTAACGTTCCGCCATCCGGTGTCGAGCGATTGAAAATGAACAGCAGCGAGCAAAGCCCATGAGCGGCCCCCTTGGCAAGTGCGATGTTCTGTGAAAATGCGCCCAGTTCACTTTTTGTCCTTCATCGGCTCGCCCTTTGACAAAGCCCCGCGTCGCGACACACTGCCGTCCCGTCGCTACGGCGGGGTGAGATCAAACCCGCACCGCATCTTGAAACGCGTCCTATTTGTCTGCACCGGCAACACCTGCCGCAGCCCCATGGCGGAGGCGCTGTTCCGTGGCCTCGTGAAAGACCGAGCGGACTACGAGGTCGCCAGCGCTGGCGTCGCTGCTGCACCCGGCATGCCTGCCAGCAGACATTCCGTGGCGCTCTTGCGGGAAAAGAACCTGCCGCTCGATGACTTCACCAGTCGAATGCTCAATCAGGAAATGTTGAGAGCTGCCACGCATGTATTTGCCATGTCCGCGCATCACGCGACGGCGATTGTGGCGGAGTTCCCTGAGCACGCCGACAAGATCTATCTCGTCTCTGAATTCGCTGCCGACGACGGCCTGCGCGGCAAAGATGTCTCTGATCCCTTCGGCCAAGGGCGCGCCGCCTATGAGGATGCGCTGCGCGACTTGGAAAAAATGCTCCCCAGCGTCGTGGCCTACATCGACCAGACTTGGCGCAATCCCGGAGCTTGACCTCCATCCCGCCTTGCCCCATTTGCCACCCCCAACCCCATGACCAGTACCTCCAACGGAAACCAGCCTCACAAACTCGCAGTCGCCGCCGATCATGGTGGTGTTGATTTGAAAAACGCCATCGTCGCTTATCTCAAGTCTGGTGGTCATGTGGTAGAAGATATGGGTGTGCATTCGCATGATTCGGTCGATTATCCCGACTACGCAGAACTCGTTTCTGAGAAGGTGCTTTCCGGGGAGGCGGATGCGGGCATCCTCGTCTGCACTACCGGTATTGGCATGTGCATCGCTGCCAACCGCCACGCCGGCATCCAGGCATCACTCGTTTCTGATCCCCACACTGCCGCCATCACCCGCGAACACAACAACTCCAACGTCCTCTGCCTCGCCGGCAAGGGTACGTCCGAGGGCACAATGAAGGAGATCGTCGATGCCTGGCTCAGGACGCCCTTCGCAGGCGGCCGCCACGGACGCCGCGTGGACAAGATGAACACCCATTCGCATCCGCTTGATATCCTCGAAGCAGCGGATCCCGCCGTTGCCCATGTCATCAACGGGGAGCAGCAGCGCCAGCAAGATCACATCGAACTCATTGCCAGCGAAAACTTCACCTCCAAGGCCGTTATGGCTGCTCAGGGAAGCTGCCTCACGAACAAATATGCCGAAGGCTATCCCGGCAAACGCTGGTACGGCGGTTGCGAAGAAGTGGATAAGGTCGAGCAGCTCGCCATCGACCGTGCGTGCGAGCTCTTCGGCGCGAAATTCGCCAATGTGCAGCCCCATTCCGGCTCGCAGGCCAATGCCGCCGTCTATTTCAGCGTGCTGCAGCCTGGTGACAAAGTGCTCGGCATGAACCTCGCCCACGGCGGACATTTGACCCACGGCAATCCGGCGAACTTCAGCGGTCGCTTTTACCAGTTCTGCCAATACGGCGTCAGTGCCAGCGATGAGCGCATCAACTACGATGAACTCGCCGAGGTGGCACAGCGTGAGAAGCCCAAGATGATCACCGCCGGTGCCTCCGCGTATCCACGCATCATCGACTTCAAAAAGATGAGCGAGATTGCCAAAAGCGTCGGCGCGTATCTTTTCGTCGATATGGCTCACATCGCCGGTCTCGTCGCCGGTGGTGTGCATCCCAGCCCGATGGAGCACGCCGACTTCGTCACCACCACGACTCACAAATCCCTGCGCGGCCCGCGTGGTGGCATGATCCTCACCAATAGCGAGGAGCTCTTCAAAAAAATCCAGAGTCAAGTATTCCCAGGCGTGCAGGGTGGTCCGCTCATGCACGTCATCGCCGCGAAGGCCGTCTGCTTCGGCGAGTGTCTCCAGCCCGGCTTCAAAACCTACACGCAGCAGATCGTCAAAAACGCCCAAGCACTCGCTGCCGCACTCACCAGTCTCGGTTACCGCATCACCAGTGGCGGAACGGATAACCACGTTATGCTCGTCGATCTCCGTCCGCATGGCCTTAATGGAAAGGTCGCTAGCGAGACTCTCGACAAGGCAGCCATCACCGTGAACAAGAACGGCATCCCCTTCGACACCGAGAAGATCACTCTCGGCGGCGGCATCCGCGTCGGTACGCCTGCCGTCACGACTCGTGGCATGAAGGAGGCCGAGATGGCCCAAATTGCTGCTTGGATCGACCGTGCGCTGAAGAATCGCGATAACGATGTCGTGCTTGCAGAGATTCGCAAAGAGGTCAGCGAGACGAACCAGCGCTTTCCGCTGCCTTGATCACCTCGGGGCACCTGCGGATGGCTTCCAATCTCCCGCCTTCGCCTCGCGAAGGTCCAGCACACGGATGCCTGGCCGGGTGAATTCGATGCGGCGCTGCTTGTAGAGCGCTCCCAATGCCTGTTTGAATGCCTTTTTGCTCGCATCGAAGGTGCTGCGGATTTTTTCCGGCGATGAGTCATCATCAAAGGCCAGCCTGCCGCCATTGTTTTTCAGCGCTTCAAGAATTCGATCCGTGAGCGAAGCCACACGCTGATAACCCGACGCATCCAGGCTGAGGTCGATCTTCCCGCTGGGATACACGGCGCTCACGAAACCGTTGAGTTGCTGCCCCGCCTGTAACGGCGCGCCGACATTCGAGTGATACAACAACCCGAGATGCGTGCCCTCGATGATCGCGTTGTAGCCCAGCGGTGTGCGGGCGGTGATGAGCAGCGAAACGGGCTGCGCTGGTTTGAACGGCGGCCGCTCACGACTCAGATGGCGGTTCAGCCGCGTTGTGGCGATGATGCGGTCCGTTTTTTCATCCAGCAGGACGTAGGCCACGACCTTGTCGCCCACACGAACTGGGTACGCCTGCTCACGAAACGGCAGCAGCAGATCCTTCAGCAGCCCCCAGTTCAAAAACGCGCCGATGTTGCGGTTCACGCTCACAACTTCCAGCGTCGCAAACTCGCCCACCATGGCGAACGGCTTCTCTGTCGTGGCCACGAGCCGGTCCTCCGAATCACGATAGACAAAAACATCCAGCGCATCACCAAGACTCGTGCCTTTCGGGATGTAACGATTTGGCAGCAGAATCTCGCCATGCTCGCCGCCATCCAGATAAACGCCATGCGGCGTGCTGTGGAGGACGGTGAGGGAGTTCTGTTTGCCGATTTGCGCCATGATCCACAGACTAGGTCAGGTTTGACTCTGGGCGAGTTCGTAGTTCGCCTTGGATACGGCTACCGTACTTTCACTGCCACCAGCTTCTCCGCGTCCCGCGCATAAAGCACGCCGTTGGAAAAGGCGGCATGGCTGCGGTGGCCGGCGCGGGTAATCTGCGAGCGGCGGAGCAGGTCGAACTTGTCCGGTGTGGCCTTGAACGCCCAGAGTTCGCCCTCCTCGCTGGTGAGCAGCAGGGTGTCGCCCACGAGGAGCAGAGTGCCGCCGCGCACATGGTCCGGTGCCTCCCATGCGATCTTTCCCTCTGCCACGTTGATGCAGCGCAGACTCATGCCGCTTTCCTGGCGGCCATGCAGTCCGTAAACATGTCCGTCGTGGCAAATGGGTGTGGTGTAGTGGCAGTCGAGCACGCCGTTCTTCTTCCAGAGGTTGGTGAGCTTGCGCCCAGTTTTGTCCCATTGCCACAGGCCCGCACCGACATCGTAGGCGGCGGAGAAAAAGAATCTGCCCTCGCCGCAGGCCACTGGCACGGCGGCATTGACGGATGCGTCGATCTCAGCACGGAAGAAATCTTCAGCGAGGAGCTTGCCATCGCTATTTTGCATGACCGCTATGCCGGCACGCGTGAAAAACACGCTCATGTCCGGTTCATCGGGCATCAGGATGGGCGAGGAGCAGCTCGCCTCGTCATCCGAGGCCTTCCAGATGAGTTTTCCTGTCTTCGCATCGAGCGCGATGATGCCCGCACCGTCTTTGCCGCCGACATTGAGCAACACCCTGCCCTCCGCCATCAGCGGTGAGCACACCCGACCGAAGAAGCCCTGCGGAGAGCCGAGTTCGGCCACAGTGTCGTACCTCCACAGCAACTTGCCGGAAGCGGGATCGAGCGCCTGCACGATGCCTTCCGGGCCATGCGTGATGATTTCGCCACTGGTGGCACATGGCACAGCTCTCGGGCCGTTGTCGAAGCCGAAACTGTCACGGTAGTCGGTTTTGTAGCTCTGTTTCCACAATGGTTTGCCGTTGGTTGCATCGAGCGCCTCAGTTACCATGTCATCACCTTGGCGGTGCATGATGATCAGTCTGCCTTTCACGATGACAGGGCCGGAATGCCCGCTGCCGAGCTTCCGCTCCCAGATGATCTCAGGATCGGCGGAGCCAGTGATGGCCTTTTCGTCCCGGGCGATGCCATCGCGCCGCATCCCGAGAAGCTGCGGCCAGTCTCCGGCATGAAGAGTGCCTGAGAGGAGGAGCATCAGGGAGAGCGCACGCATGTGAGTGAAGGGAATGAGGTTCAACGGACGAGCGGGAGATTGGGATCCACGTCTGCCTCCAGCGGTGAGGTGTGCCCGGCATTGAAACGCTGGACGGCAGCAAAGGCGATCATGTCGGCATTGTCGGTGCAAAGATCAGGCCGTGCGAGCAGCAGTTGCAGGCCCTCTTGCGCACAGCGCGTGGTCAGCGCCGCGCGCAGGCCGCGATTACAGCTCACGCCGCCGCTGACGGTGACGAGCGTCTCGCCGGCGCGTTTCGCCGCGAGCATGAGCTTCCCGGCCAGCACGTCGATGATCGCCGCCTGAACGCTGGCGCACACGTCGGCGAGCGTTTGCTCGTTTTTCAGATCCATCTTCGGCAACTCGTAGAGCACCGCCGTCTTCAGTCCGCTGAAGCTGAACTCCAGGCTGCTGCTGTCGAGGAAGCTGCGCGGGAATGCGAAGGCGGCCGGATCGCCACGCTGTGCGAGCCTGTCGATCTCAGGCCCGCCAGGGTAGGGGAGGCCGATCATCTTGGCCACTTTGTCGAACGCCTCGCCCGCCGCGTCATCACGCGTGCGGCCTAGAAGTTCATAACAGCCGACATCACGCACGCGCACGAGCATCGTGTGGCCGCCGCTGACGATGAGAGCGATGCAGGAGCGCACCGGTCCGTTTCCGTTCATGAAAGGAGAGAGTAGGTGCCCTTCCATGTGGTTTACCGCAAGGAACGGCTTGTTTTCCGCGATGGCGAGCGCTTTGGCCATCGAAGTGCCGATGAGCAGCGAACTCACCAGCCCTGGGCCGCTGGTGGCTGCGAAGGCGGCCATGCTGCCCAACTCCATCCCCGCATCTTCTAGCACCTGCTCCACGAGCGGGCGCACATGCAGGGTGTGATTGCGGGAGGCCACTTCAGGCACCACGCCGCCATATTGGCGGTGGATTTCCACCTGCGAGGCGACGCGCCCGGCGAGCAGCTCTCCTCCCAGCGTGCAGATGGCCGCAGCTGTCTCGTCGCACGACGATTCGAGGGCCAAGATGCAGGAAGTGGAGTCGGTAGGAAGAAAGGGCATCAAAGGAATCGAGTATCCAGCATCAGACGTTCAGCGACCAAAAAAGAAACCGCCGTTCCCCGGTTTGGCGGGGAACGGCGGTGTAGATTTCGATCTTCTCAGCTTGCGCCTGCAAGATTGGATTCAGCCGCTCTGCGCGGCGAATCACTTACTTGCCGGTATGCACCGGGGGCGGCGGGGGCGGAGGAGGGGTCTGCTGGCAGGAGCTAAGGACGGCGGAAGCCGCGATGAGGGTGAGGATAGCGATTTTCATGTGTGTGGGTGTTAACCAGTGTTGTTAGGTTCCCATCCACCAGACTCCTGGCAGCGGGATTTTTCGAGATTAACGACAACTTCTGCTTTTGCAAACAACCAAATGCAGTCTTGGTGAAAACAGTCAAAAGAAGAGCGAAATGAGAAATTTGAGGTTGCCAAAATGTCAGTCGATCTCTAGCGGTCGCCTTTCAGCCAAAGGGGCCGGTGTCCGCCAGCCCATACGCCGTGCCCGTGATACCTCCGTCATCTCCGCTGAAATAGACGCGCAGAGGACGGCAACAAACCTCACAATCATAGTCCACATCACACGGCACTTCGGAAATCGAAGGCGTGGGCACCTCAAATTCTTGGAAGCAGCTCGGGCAGGTGACAGGCGTGGTCATGAAGTGTGAGGAACGAACCATGTGGCTTCATCAATCATTTAAAATCTGTTAGGAAGGTGGAGTGTCCGTTCCCTGCCTGTTTTTGACGCTTGTGAAATGGAGTGGTGTTTTGATAGTCTCTCAGTCCATGAATGCTTGTGTCCATCTCCTTGTGTGCGGCTTGGTGATCTCGCTCTCATGGCAAGGCGTGGCTGCGGATGTGTCGGTCCGCCCCGTGGTGCTGAACAAAGACATCCCGCTGAGGAGCAACACGCGGATTCGAGAGAAGCGCGAGATCCAGGTGGAGAACGGCATTTCCCGACAGGTGAACGCGAAGGAGTCCACCGAGGTGGGCACGCGCTACGTCCAGCGAATCAACTGGGTCCGGCGCATCGTCGGCGCGGGAATGGAGGAGGTGCAGGCACACGAGATCATGGGCGAGTTTTTGCATTTCACCCCGATCACGAGCCGACCACCACCAGACGAGCGGCCCTCTTCCCTTATGTCAAAGAGCTTGCGCGCTCGCAAAAGTGGCACGCGCTGGAATTACGATCTCGCGCAAGGCCGACCCACGCAGGAGGAGCGCCAGACTCTGGGCACCCTCGCCACCACTGCCAGCTTACTGGACATGCTGTCTCTCTGCATCGGCAATGATGCCCACAAGCCGGGAGAAACCTGGAAAACCAACATCCCATCGCCGCGTGGCAAAGCCACAGGCATCATCGTGCTGAAGGACATCTCCTGCGTCTTGGTCAGCCTCGATCAGGCTGCGGAAGGTGCGCAGGCGACCATCTTGATCACGGGACGCACCAGCATCGAGCGCCCCATGGGCTACAACGCTCATGTGGACATCGCGTTCGAGGCCACGCTCATCCGCCGTCTTGCCGACATGCTCGACATCGACACAAAAATCAAAGGCACCTATGCGCTCAAAGGCGAGGCTGACATCATCGGCGCAGGTAAAACGCAGTTGGATTTCGTTTATCCCTTCACCCTCACCCGCACGTTGAAGTTCGAGGACAAATAGCAGCGGCAGCAAAAATTCGTCATTCCACATTCGACTTTCGCCATTCTTTCTTCTTCTTCCCTGCCTTAATTCAACCACACACAAGTCATGCCACGCCCCGTCACCCTCTTCACCGGCCAGTGGGCCGATCTTTCCTGCGACACGATGATCCAGAAGGCCAAGGCCTTCGGTTACGACGGCGTCGAACTCGCCTGCTGGGGCGACCACTTTGAAGTCGAAAAGGCCGACCAAGCCTACTGCGACGTGAAGCGTGCGAAGCTCAAAGCTGCGGGCATGCAGTGCCACGCCATCTCCACGCACCTCGTCGGCCAGGCCGTGTGCGACAACATCGACGCTCGCCACGCACAGATCCTCTCGCCTGCAATCTATGGCGATGGCAATCCGGAAGGCGTCCGTCAACGTGCCGCCGAGGAACTCATCAAGACCGCTCATGCCGCGAAACGTTTCGGCGTCAGCGTCGTCAATGGCTTCACCGGCAGCAGCATCTGGCACCTCGTTTATTCCTTCCCGCCGAATCTCCCCGGCCAGATCGACGCCGGTTACGCCGACTTCGCGAAGCGCTTCAAGCCCATCCTCGACGAATACCAGAAGCTCGGCATCCGCTACGCGCTCGAAGTGCATCCCACCGAGATCGCCTTCGACATCGCCAGCGCCGAGCGCGCCCTTCAGGCCATCGACTACCATCCAGCCTTCGGCTTCAACTACGATCCCAGCCACTTCGGCTACCAGGGCGTCGATTATGTGAAGTTCCTCTACAAGTTCAGCGACCGCATCTTCCACGTCCACATGAAGGACGTCTCATGGGGCATCGGCGACGGCACCGTCGGCGTCTTTGGCGGCCACGTCGATTTCCACAAGCCCAGCCGTTTCTGGGACTTCAAATCCGTCGGCCGCGGCAAGATCAACTTCGAACTCATCATCCGCGCCCTCAACGACATCGAGTACGGCGGCCCGCTGAGCGTCGAATGGGAAGACGGCGCCATGGACCGCGAGTTTGGTGCCACCGAATCCGCCGCCTTCTGCAAGAAGATCGACTTCCCGCCCTCGAAGATCATCTTCGACGCCCAGTTCGCCGAGGCGAGCAAGTAAACCGAAAGGGCCGCGGACACTTCTGTCCGCTTCTGCTCAGTTCAACACTTCAACGGCCCGGAATCGCCTTCCGGGCCGTTTTGTTGCTTTCAAAGAGTCTCGGCTTCAGGTTTTTGTTTCGGCTTGACGTAATTCTGAAAAAGCGAAGGTGCTTTCATGGAACACCTTCGAGAAAAATTCCTCGCGCTCGGCTGGCTTCTTGCCCAATCAGAAACGCTTTTCGAGTTGTGTTCAGCCTCCGATGAAATCCTTGGCCTTCTCGCAGAGAAAGATGTTCGCAAAGGCGATGGGGCGGTCGAATCAAGCCTGCGTCTTGTAGTGATGCCATTTCTTCGAAGGCGAGCCATCCTCGAATCAATCATTCTCGGTTGCGCAAAAGCAAAAGAAGACTGCTATAGGCAAATCGAGGTGTTGACTGGCAAAAGCGTTACGATCTCAGAAAACTTCCAGACGCTGGCATTAGGTTTAGGTGGTTGGAGCCTGGAATCAGGGGCATGGCAAACCTCATCAAACATCAACTCAGCACCATCTCGTTGTCCCATCCAGACCCTCGAGGCAGAAATGATTCACAACTTGCAATCACAGCTTTTGGATTTCCAGATGGAACCACGCTCGACAAGATCGTGGTGGATCCTGACCTCTATGCCAAAATTGATCCACTGAAGCTGATCTGTAGGAATTACATTTTTCTGGCTGATGTGTGCTGCTTCCATTTTGAATTCAACCAGCTTCATCCTGAGCTGTCGGAAGGTTCCGACGTGTTGTCACTCTTCACGTTGTAGGTTTTATATGTGGAAGCGTGGGCAAAGCAGCGGTTCCGCTTGATGCGACGCCCGATAAGCCTCTAAATCGCCTACCAGTCATGCCCGACGAAAAGCGGCCTCTCATTCTCCACCCCGGCAGTGGTCTTGCGTTTTTGAAGCCGCAAGGTGGGCGAATTATGACGGAAATGGTGAGCGGAGCATTGGCTTTGTCATGTGCTGTCACGGCCAATTTGGCACTGATTCCTCGCTTCAGAATCGGCGGCCACGAATTGTGTGAGCCAGATTGCCAGCAGATTGTGCTTTGGGCGAAAGCTCTTGAGATGGACTTGGATTCTTTTCTTGAACGCCTCATGGCGCTGCCAGGAGATGAAATTCGGCAGAAAGATAAAACTCAATTTGTAAACGGCCGCATCATTAAACTCGGGTGGGATTTGGGGTTGCTGCCATTGAAGTCCTTTGAGTGGGTGGAGGGTCTCGCGATCGAATCCGTCAACTTTTTCGTGCCGAATGACTATCAGCCGTTAGCGCGCAGTTTGTCAGTGCCGTTGACAGGGCTTTTGGAGTTGGATTGTAGCAGCATGGGACTTGAAGAGCTGGACCTATCAAAAGTTTCATGTCTCAGAGTGATGTCCTGTGTTTCTAACCAGCTCACATCACTAGATCTGTCAGCCGTTCCTCAGCTCAGGGAATTGTATTGTGATGACAACAGGTTCACATCACTAGACCTCTCGTTCGTTTCTCAGCTCACATATCTATCATGCAGCTCCAACCAACTCAAATCGCTAGACCTTTCTGCCGTTCTTCAGCTTGATCATCTCGACTGCTCCATCAATGACATCTCTTCGATCGATCTTTCGAGGGCGCCCAACCTTCTAGAGCTTTCATGCAGCCACAATAAAATCAAAATACTGGACTTGAGTTGTTCACCAGAGTTGAGGCGGTTGTCTTGCGCAGATAATCAACTATCATCACTCGATCTATCCCCAGTTCAGCGATTAACATCTTTGTCGTGCTATCAAAATCCACTCGACCAAATTGATGTTCGACCGTTGGAAAGTCTCAACAGTCTTTTGGTCAGCGCTCATCCGGGATTCAAACTAATAAAAAAACATCCTTTGGATGCTGTGAAAATTCGCGTCATTCAACGCCCCGATCAAAAATTCACATCATGGTCGACTCCTCCCGGATTGTCATAAGCCCAAAAATACAGCAACTTCGTGAACTGATAGGCTCGGCTCGCGCCCGGCTTGCAGAACTGGAAGCGGCCTACACCTCGGAGAAGAACCATGTCTCTGTGCTGCAGGCCCGAATTTTCAAGCACCTGCGGCCGCATTTCGAGGAGCGAGACCGGCTGCGGCTGGTGGTGGACTACCGGCGCACATTTCTGAACACACTGCTCAGCCAAGGTGCGAAAGAGGCAGAACGGGTGCGTGGTGAATATCAGCAGGCCGATGCGCGCACGCAGCAGGAATACGAGGAGACGGGAGCCGCGATGGAAAACAAGCGGCGTCTGTCCGCCGATGAGGAGTCCGAAGTGAAAACACTGTGGCGGGAACTGGTGAAGCTTTTTCACCCGGATCGCTATGCCGACGACCTCGAGAAACAGGAAACCTACACGAAGCTGACGGGTGCCATCAACACGGCGAAGGACAACGGCGATCTGGAGACGCTGCGGCAGATTGCCGCAGACCCCGTTGGCTATGTCATGCGCCAGGGCTGGACCGCGATTGATTTCGGCGACACGGATGAACTGGAGCAATTGCAAAAGCTCCTCCACAGCCTGGAGGCCGAAATCATTCTGATGATCGAAGCCACGGACGAACTCAAAAAGAGCTCTGGTTACGAACTGTATCAGATCATTGAGGAGGATTCGGAAGCCTTTGATGCGCTGATGATGAAGTTCACGGACAAGATCAACAAAGAGCTGGCAGAACTCAAAGCCGAGGCGGAACGGCTGAAGCAGGAGATTGTGGAGCTGACAGGCGACGAAGCACCGGTGATCGGCTGAAGCTATGCCTGCTTTTTGCTGCCTCGATAGGAATGCCAAAGCAGCGCGACACCAGTGGCCACATCCGCGCATGCCCACACCGTTTTGGTGAAATGCACGGGGCGAATTGGATTGAACAGCAACGCCAGTCCGACCAGAAGCCAGCGCACCGCGCCTTGTTCCGTTTTCCAAGTGTCAATGAGTGCCCAGATGGCCCAAGAGCAGACCACAATTCTCAAGAGTTGTAGCCATAGGGCAACGACAACGCCCCAATAAAAGCCGCCACGGCTACGAAAGAGGCAAAGCGATGAGGTTTCATGCAGTTCAGTCAGTTTTGCCCTACTCCACCACCTTCCTCAGCTCCATCACCGTGCTGATGATGTGTTCCTCGGTCTTGTCGGTCCAGCGGGTCGGGTGTGTGCCATACATCATCGCGCCGCCGCCTTCGTAACCGCCTTCCTGCCAGATGCGCAGGCTCGGGATGTAGGCCATCACGTCGTTGGTGTAGCCGCTGATCCACACAATCGGGTCTTTGATCTCGCGCTTGAGCCGCAGCGAGTAATCCACCACCACTTCACCGCCGAGCGTGACCCACGTCAGATCATTTCCAAGACGCAGCACTTGTACCGGATACGGATACGTCGTCGGCAGCGGAAACGGGGAAACGGGAAACGGGGTCAGTGTGCAACTTCTTGACAGAACCACCGCAATGCCTGAAAGCGGTGCATGGCACGCAGCATCCGCATCCAGTCCGCCGGGGCGTATTACCACGTCATGGCGCGGGGGGAACCGTCGCGAGGACATTTTTCATGACAACGACGACCGGCGCTTCTTTCTGCACACGCTGAGCCAGGCATGCGAGATGACCGGCTGGCGCGTGCATGCCTGGTTGCTCATGAGCAACCATTACCATCTTTTCCTCCTGACGCCGGAAGAAAGGGGCAGGAGTCAATTCTTGACAGATTTTTGCCGACCTGCCGTTTTGAACGGCGGAGGCGGTCGATCTGATTTTCGCAAACCCTGGCTGCGCAAGCCTGGGCTGCATGCCGCAAGGCCGTTGGCCTTGATTTGTTCACGCATTGCCTTGCAACACCTGCCTTGGACGAAACGGCAACGTGGCGATTGAGAGAAGAAACCCGCACGCGATGCCGGTGGGGAAAATGACGGCGGCATAATTCCAGAGCACGATGAACGGTGCCCAGAGATAAGGGATGATCATGAGGATGGCTCCAATGATCGGGCTGAAAACTCCCATCACTGACAGCACAAGCCAGTGAAGATTCCGGCACATGCGATAAAGCCACAGCCATGTCGCCACAGGCACAATCGAACTCCAAACGGTTCAGCCAATATCATGCAGTTCGATGAAGTGCTGCCTGCCACCGTGAAATTGACCCATCAGCCAATAGCCGACGAACGCCATCCCAACGGCGATCACCGCCACAATCAAATGCTCGGTGATCGCCTTCATGATTCACTCACACATGAGTCGGATGCCCCTTGGCGACTTCGGTGGCCTCCTTGACCATCTCGGACAGCGTCGGATGGGCGTGGATGGTGGCTTCGATTTCGTCCCAGGTGGCTTCCAGGTTCATGGCGAGGCCGATCTCGGCGATCATCTCGGTGCTTTCGCTGCCGATCATGTGCGCGCCGATGATCTCGCCGTGCGGTTCGCCGTAGAGGATCTTCACGAAGCCTTCGGGCTCGCCAGCGGCCAAAGCCTTGCCACTGGCCTGGTACGGGAACTTGCCGACCTTGAACTTGAGGCCCTTCTCCTTCGCTGCGCGCTCGGTGAGGCCGATGCTGGCGACCTGCGGATGGCAGTAGGTGCAGCCGGGGAACACGCCGACTTTCTTCGGCTTGTGCTTGGTGAACATGCCTTCGACGGCCTGCACGGCCTCGTAGCTGGCAACGTGCGCGAGCCAAGGCGGCCCGATGATGTCGCCAGCCCCGTAAATGCCCTTCACAGAGGTTTGATAACGATCATCGGTCTGCAGCCAGCCGCGCTCGGTGAGCTTCAACTCCATGCCGCCGGGTAGCACAGGCGCGACGCCAATAGCGACGAGGGCGACCTCGGCCTCCAGTGTCTCATTGGCCGCGCCTTCGACGGTGATTTTCACGCCTTTGCCGTCCTCGGCGGTCTTGGTGACCTTCGTGTTGGTGAGAATGCGGATGCCAGCCTTCGTGAGGCTCTTTTCCAGTGTCTTGCTGACCTCGGTGTCTTCGACCGGAAGAATGTCAGGCATCATTTCGACGACGGTGACCTTGGTGCCGTAAGCGTTGAAGAAATAGGCGAACTCGATGCCGATGGCACCCGCGCCGATGACAATGACGCTCTTCGGTTGCTTCGCCAAAGTCATGGCCTCCTTGCTGCCGATGACAGTGGTGCCGTTGAAGGGGAAGCCGGGCATCGGGCGGCTTTTCGCGCCGGTGGTGACGAGGATATTCGCGGCGTCATGCGTCTCCTTTTTGCCGTCGGCGGCGGTCACTTCGACCTTGCCTGCGGCGGGGATGCTGGCGGTGCCTTTGAGGTAATCGACCTTGTTCTTCTTGAAGAGGAACTCGATGCCCTTGTTGAGCTTGTCGCTCACGCCGCGGCTGCGGCCGATCACTTTGCTCCAGTCATATTCGAGGCCGCTGATCTTCAAACCAAACTCCGCAGCACGATGGGTGAGCGTGTGGTACAGCTCGGCGTTTTTCAGCAAGGCCTTGGTCGGAATGCAGCCCCAGTTCAGGCAGGTACCCCCGGCGCGGTCGTTCTCGACGCAGGCCACTTTTTTGCCGAGCTGAGCGGCGCGGATGGCTCCAACATACCCGGCAGGACCGCCGCCGATGACAATGAGATCGTAGTTCATGGAAAAAGTGTGTGTGTTTTGGGGGTGGGACGGGCGAGAGAAGCGCGGCCACGCCCCGTATTCAACCGCAGATTTCCCCGCCCGCATGTCCGTTTGACCGGAAATGCCGAGGAAGGTAAAATCCCTCACGCGCATGCCATTTTTCCGCTCTTCTTTCCTGCGTCAAGCTGCCGCGATCTTCGCGGTGCAGGCGGTCGTCGGCAGCGGAGTCTTTGCTGCGGGAGGTGCTGGCAAGGGCAGGACTCAGGAGGCGGGTATCGCCGCCCTGCTGAGTGTGCAAAATCAGGTGCAAAAGCTGCTGCCGCGAACGCGCGCCGCGCTCGTCGCGATCCAGAGCGGAGGCGGCACCGCCAGTGGTGTGATCATTTCTCCTGACGGTTTGATCCTCACCGCCGCCCATGTCCCCGGAGCGCCCGGTAAAGAGATGAAGGTCATTTTGGAGGACGGCTCCGCCACGACGGCGAAGGCACTCGGCCTCGACAAAACGACTGACGCCGCGCTGGCCCGGCTCAAGAGACGCGAGAAGCCGTGGCCCTTTGTGAATCTCAGCCGCGAGGTGGCCATGGCGCAGCCGGGCGAATGGTGCTTCGCGCTCGGCCATCCGGGTGGTTTTGACAAATCACGCGGCCCCGTGCTGCGCGTGGGCAAGATCATCAAGCAGACCGCCAACAGCCTGCACACCGATTGTGTGCTCATGGGCGGCGACTCCGGCGGGCCGCTGTTCAACTTCAACGGCGAGGGCATCGGCATCCACAGCCAGATCTGGGAAGGCCGCGATCAGAACGTGCATGTCTCGATGGCACCCTTCCTCCGCTCGTGGGACGCGATGCAGAAGTCGCATGTAATCAAAGTGTGGGGTGTGGGCGCGGGCGGTTATCTCGGCGTCGCTACCGTGATGAGCGATGAAGTCGAGCTCGCAGTCGCCGACGTGATCGAAGGCTCGCCCGCGCAGAAGGCGGGTGTGCGGGCGGGCGATGTCATTCTCAGTGTGAACGGGGATGCGATGACTGACCAGCAGCAGTTCAGCACTACCGTGCGGGCTCATGCCGCCGGCGACATCCTGCGTCTCAAACTCCGCGCGCAAGGCAGGGAGCGTGAATTGTCCGTCCAACTCGCCCAGAAACCACAGGAGGAAGGGCAGTGAGGAGAATAAGCAAATCCGAATGACGAAAGAAATCCTAATGCCAAATGTCGAACCACGCGCACGGGACGGTGCGGGGCTTTATTTGTCATTCGATCTTCGTCATTTCGCCGCTCTTTTCCTGCTTGGCCCGCTTCTTGCCTTTGCAGACTCTCCCCGCCCCACACTTCCTCCCGACCAGCGCACCAATGGTCGGCAGACCTTGGGTGCCGTCGAGGTGCTCAAGCCTTTCACCACCGCGTGCGCCGCAAAAATCGAAAGCGTGCTCGGCCGTGCGATCTGCTCTGCCACGATCGTTGGCGGGGACGGCTATGTTTTGATAAAAGCCAGCGAGGTGCCGGAACTGGCGAAGACGCACATCCTATTCGCGGACGGGCGCAAGGCGGGCCTGCGCGAGGTCCGCCGCGATGCCCGCCTCGATCTGCTGCTGGCCCAAGCGGTGGGCATCTCCGGCCTGCATGCGGCCTCCTTCGGCGCGGCGCGGCCGCTCACGATGGGGCAGTGGCTGTGCAGCGTGGCGAATTCCGGCAAGGAAACCCGCATTGGCATCGTTAGCGCCAGACCCCGGCGCATTCCCGGCACCGGTGCTGCGCTCGGCATCCGCATGGATGAGAAACCCGCGAAGGTGGCCAAGGGCGTGCGTGTCGTCGGCATCGCCAGCGACAGTCCTGCGGAGGACGCCGGATTGCAGGAGGGCGACGTGATCCTCACCATCGCCGGCGAACCAGTCGATCAATTCCGCCGCGTGCATGACCTCGTGAGCAAACGCCAGCCCGGTGAAATCATCGATGTGTGTTACCTGCGCAAGGACAAGGAGGAAAGCTGCCGCGTCCGCCTCGCCAGCCGCACCAAGGTGTTGCAAAACTGGGAGGGCGAGGACTTCGCCAATGGCGGCGTCTCGCTGCGCAGCGACAACTTCCCGGAAGTCCTCCAGCACGACATCCCGCTCTTCCCCGCCGACATGGGTGGCCCCGTCGCCACGCTCGAAGGCAAGGTCGTCGGCATCAACATCGCCCGCGTCGATCGTGTGACGACGTTCGCCCTGCCGGTCGAAGCCTTCTGGACCGAGGCGCAGCAGTGGATCAAGGCCGACCGCCATCCACCGAAGGCGGTAGTGGTGGAATAGTGGTCGATTTTTTCCAAAAATCGAACCCTCACCCTCCCGAAGCTCCCCCGGCTCGACTTTCGGAGAAAGTCGGCCACAATCCGCCCGTCATGCGTTATCAGCCACTCCCCGCCGAACTCTTCGCGCAAAACCGCCAGCGCCTTTACGCCAAGCTGCTGCCGAACTCGATCGTCATCGTTCATGCCAATGACGTGCTGCCCACGAACGCCGACGGATCGCTACCATTCATCCAGAACAGCGACCAGTTTTATCTCAGTGGTGTCGATCAGGAGGAAACGATCCTGGTGCTCTTCCCCGGCGCGCAGGATCCGAAGCAGCGCGAGATGCTCTTCGTGCGCGAAACCAATGAAACCATCGCCGTGTGGGAAGGCGAGAAGCTCACCAAGGAGCAGGCGACGCAACGCAGCGGCATTCAGCGCGTGCATTGGCTTACCGACTTCGAGACGCAGTTCCGCTCCGTCATGTGCCAGGCGGATCATGTCTTCCTGAACTCAAACGAGCACATCCGCGCCACGATTCCGACAGAAACGCGCGAGACGCGCTTCACGCGCCGCTGTATGCACGAATATCCGCTGCACGACTACCGCCGCCTCGCGCAGCTGATGCACGAACTGCGCGTCATCAAGAGCGCGCACGAGCTCACCGCGCTCAACGAGGCCATCCGCATCACCAGCGATGGCTTCAATCGCCTGCTGAAGTTCGTGAAGCCCGGCGTTCAAGAGTTCGAGATTGAGGCCGAGCTGTCCCACGAATTCATCCGCCAAAGAGCACGCGGTTTCGCCTACACTCCCATCATCGCCAGCGGCGCGAACGCCTGCGTGCTCCACTACATCACCAATCATTGCCAGTGCCAGGACGGCGAGCTGCTGCTGCTCGATGTGGCCGCCAACTACGGCAACTACAACGCCGACCTCACGCGCACGATCCCGGTGAACGGCAAATTCACGCCGCGTCAGCGTCAGGTTTATAACGCCGTGCTGCGCGTCTTCAAACAGTGCTGCAAAATCCTGCGCCCCGGCGTCATCATCCGCGAGTATCAGGAACAGGTCGGCCTCCTCATGCAGGAAGAACTGCTCGGCCTCGGCCTGATCACGAAGGAAGACATCACCAAGCAGGATCCCGACAAGCCCGCGTATAAAAAATACTTCCCGCACGGCACCTCGCATCCGCTCGGCATCGACGTTCACGACGTCGGCCACATGTGGAAACCCATGCAGCCCGGCATGGTCTTCACCGTCGAACCCGGCATCTACATCCGCGAGGAAAAACTCGGCGTCCGCCTCGAAAACAACATCGTCATCGGCGAAAACGCCAACACCGACCTCATGGCGCACATTCCGATCGAAGCGGACGACATCGAGGCGGCCATGTCCAAATGACGAATCACGAATCACGAAACCCGAATGACGAAATAATCCCGAATGCCCAAATCGCAGCCGTATCCACGCGGATAAAGTTTGTCATTCGGCCTTCGACATTCCTTCGTCATTTCCATGTCCCACCCCCGCTTCCATCTCCCTGCCGCTGCATGGACTTCGCCGCATCTCACGCTCAGCGGCGATGAAGCGCAGCATTGCAGCCGCGTGATGCGCAAACAACCGGGAGACATCATCGAAATCTTCGACGGGGCAGGCCGTGTGGCCGCCTGCGAGATCGCGCACGTCTCCAAATCCGAAGTGCAGGCCAAAATCACCGCCGAAACGCGGATCGAACCGTTTCAAACCGCGATTCACCTGCTTCCCGCACTCATCAAAGCCGAACCGTTCGAGTGGCTGCTCGAAAAAGCCGTCGAACTCGGCGCGGCGAGCATTCAACCCATCATCACCGAGCGCACCGTCATTCACCTCGATGCTGCGCAGACGGGAAAGAAGCTCGCCAAATGGCGGCGGCACATGATCGAGAGCGCCAAGCAATGCCACACGCCTTTTGTGCCCGAATTGAAAGCCCCGGTGAGTTTTGCCGCCGCCGTGAAACAACCAGCGGACTTCAAACTCATCCCTGCGCTCAGCGAACACACACGCACGCTCAAACAAGTGCTGCCAGCCTCAAAACCAAACTGTGTCGCCGCCTTGATCGGCCCCGAAGGCGATTTCACCGCCGAAGAAGAAGCACAGGCATTCAAGGCTGGCTATGTGCCCATCACGCTCGGTCCGTTGGTTTTGCGCGCTGAAACCGCCGCCATCGCGACACTTGCGATTTTAGGACATGAGTTGCGTTGAACATACCCATTCTACAGCCGATGAAATAGAACCCATCATTCTCCTCCACAGCCATCCCAAAGAGTAGTGTGAAATTTGGGATCAAAGGCACTGACTGAGGG
>CAYQWE010000050.1:0-32798 GCA_964421275.1 uncultured Prosthecobacter sp. | reverse complement strand
GAGGAGCGAACCTGGGCCGCGTCCCCTCGGTGCGCCATTCCCTCCCCGGAGGGGGGGTATGGGCATGCGGGAGTTTGGCAGGGGTGGCTCATGAAGCGCGTAAGAGGTTCTCTTTTCTGCCAAACCAAGGCCGCCGGGCTTTGTGACAAGGTTTTTGACTCCAGCTCCAAAAAAAGCAGCCAAGCGTACAGGGCGTGGCTTGACTCTCCCTGCTGCGGGATGTCAGACTCGCCGCGAATGGAGGAAAATAACCAGTGTGTCCCGAAGGCTGGCGCGACCCCGAGCACCATGCCCACGGAGGTCCTGAGCCTCTCCCAGATGCAGGGGCTGCTGGCGGCAGGGAGAGCGGGTGTCACAGCTCCCCGACAGCGCTGGACCCCGCCGCCAGTGGAGGAGCTGCAGCAGGCACTGCCGCAGTATGAGATCAGCGCCTTCGCCGCCCGCGGTGGCATGGGCGCGGTTTACCGGGGCATGCAGAAGACGCTGCGGCGGGCGGTGGCCATCAAGGTGCTGCCGCCGGAGATCGACGACGAGGAGGCGCAGTTTTCCCTGCGCTTCAAGCACGAGGCGCAGGCCATGGCGCGGCTGAGCCACCCGAACATCGTCAGCGTGTTCGATGCCGGGGAGACGGCGGACGGCCTGCTCTATTTGGTGATGGAATTCATCGAGGGCACGGACGTGGCGCGGCTCATCGCCAGTGAGGGGCCGCTGGAGCCGGAGCGCGCGGCACAGATCATCAGCGCGGTGTGTGCGGCGCTGGCCTGCGCGCATGCGGAGGGCATCATCCACCGCGACATCAAGCCCTCCAATGTGATGCTCGACTCCAGAGGGCGGGTGAAGGTGGCGGACTTCGGGCTGGCAAAGAGCACCCGCCCCGAGGCCACGCTCGTCACCCAGAGTCACATGGCCCTGGGCACGGCGGACTTCATCGCCCCGGAAATGTTCATCCCGGGCATGGCGGTGGACCCGCGTGAGGATCTGTATGCGGTGGGGGTGATGTTTTATCAGATGCTCACGGGAAAGCTCCCGCGCGGGCGCTTCGAGCCGCCCAGCGATGTGGTGCCGCAGGTGGGCAGGCGCTTTGACGCCATCATCAAAGCGTATAAAGGGACAGACACTTTATTCGCGATGCGGTGGGTTCATCCGGGTGCGGAGCTGAGGCGTTACGGAAAGCCGCACTGTTCGTTGTGGTGGGGGTGGGAGCGGGCGGAGCATCCCTGCGGTTGGCAACGGTGCGGAGCCGAGGAGCTTGGCGACGAGCTGGAGTTGCGGGGCCGGTTGCCTGCTGCGTGACGAGTCATCGGCCTTGCTGATGACTGCCAAGCTCAGGCACGGGCAGGGGTTGGCAACACGCACCGCAGGCCGGAGAGACGTTGCACTCGCCCCACGATCACGAACGCCGCTTGAGCAGCAACCACAGCAGGCCCATTGCCGCCCCGATTAACACCACGATAATGCTCCACGGCGTTGATGATGTGGGTTCCACGCTTGGTGTTGGCGCAATGGGCTTTGTTTCGTGCGACTTCTTCGGTGTCGCTTGCTGCACCTCTGGCGGAGTTGGCGCAGGCTGCGGCTGATTACCAGATATCTGTGGTGCTTTGTATTCCCCACTCACAACGAGAACAGCATAATCCAAGTCTTCGAGTTCTCTGAAGTCTGCGTTGCCTGCTGCCCGACGCTTCTGGGCTAAATGCCTGAGAAGCGGCAACGCACTCTCCGCGTTCGGGCCGAGTGCCTTAATCTGCCTCACGATGCCCCTATCCACTGGCTTACCGTCAGCAGCAGATGCTTCGAGCAACTTCACAAGAACCGGCACCGCCTCCTTCACGCCCCAATCCCCCACGTTGCTTTTTGCCATCGCATACATCGTTCCCCGCTCGCGGGGAGGTTTGTCTTCCTGCAATGCCCGCACTAGCTCTAATCGAAGCTCTGGCGTATCGAGCTTCAATCCGAATAATGTGTCCATCGCAGTTCCCGCGGTTTCAGCTCGATCATCATGAGCGAGGTTCAGCAGCAGTGTTCGTGATTCGTCGGTCTGCTTTAAGTGCGAGTTCAGAATGGCTCCGTAGTAGCGCTCTTCTGATAGCGCGGACTCTGCCAACTGTTTTGCGATGGACCGGAGCGGTTCTAGTTCGCTCTGCATGGCTTGGAGCATTGGTTCAGGCATTGTCCACACGTTGGGACGGTTGCCAACAATGGCTCGGTGCAACTCCTTTAGCTGCTTCAAATCGAAAGCCTGGCCGGGCTGTGCTTGGCCTCGAGATTCCAGGAGCTTACCTGCCTTAGCCTTTACTGGATTTATGTTCAGCAAGTCTCCCTGTGCCAGTAAACCAGCACATGCGAAGCAAATGAGTAATGTGATGATTTGCTTCATGGGATGGTTCCGTTGGCTGGTAAGACTGTTTCATCCGCACCCACTGGAGCCGGAAAAAGATCTTCTGGCGTCCGCCCCAGCGGTATTGGGTCATACTGATAAACGGGCGTTCCCTTCTCGTCTCCGCTGCTTCCGTCTGAGTCGCGCACATAGATTTCATACGCGGGGAATCCGTCCTGCTTATGGCCTGACAACAGCCATTTCGGAGCAAGCACGTTTGTGTTGTTCAGGAAACGGGGAAACGGGGAAACGGGAAACGGGGGAAACGGGGTCAGGGTGCAACTGCTTGACAAAATGTTCGCATTCATGATTTCGTGTCATGGGCTTCTTCCAAAAAGTGTTTCAGTTCTTCCGGCACCTTCTTGAACGCTGACTTCCTGTCAAGACGCCTCATCTGCTGGCTCATGTTCGCCGCCGATTTCATCTCCAGTTTCTCGGCCAGCCACTCCTGCGAGACCACCGAAGGAGAAGGCAAGTGTCTGTCCTGAATGGCACGGGATTAAGGCTGTTGATCGGCTGAAATGAGCATGAAAAACCCAGTATTCTGGGTTGAGTAGGGTGTGAAAAACTTCCCCCTTTCCTGCCGGGCCTCTCGACATGAAAGGGTCAATAGTCGATTCTTGACAGTCATGGCTTCACCTCCTTGGGCAGCTTGAGTTTTGCGGTCTTCAGGCGTTTGATTTGTTGGCATATGTTCATCACACTTTTCATCTGGTATGAACCGGGTGTTGGCGGGTGCGGTATGAGGCGCGGGCGCTACCAAACCCTGCCGGATAGTCCGGCGGCGGTGGTTGGTTCTGTCAGCGGCGCGGGGCATGCCGCCTCGCACGGGAGGGGTGCTACGCCCGATGATCCGGCTGTGGGGGGTGGCGTTGGCGCTATGACGTGCGGGCGCTGCCAAACCCTGCCGGATAGTCCGGCGGCGGCGGGTGGTTCTGCCAGCGGTGCGGGGTGCGCCGGACACATCCGGCCTACAGGGGGGGCGGTGGCGCAGAGCTTACGCATCAAATCGGCAACTGATGGTAAATCATGGCAGCAACTACAGGATCTACATGATTCACAGGATGAACAGGATTTTTCAGACCTGTAAATCCTGCCAATCTTGTTAATCCTGTAGCAAAAAGCCCCTTTTTATTTTGATGCGTAAGCCCTGGATAAGACAGATCGGCAATCTCGAAGTCTTGGCAAAGGATGCTACCTCGCTAGACATGCCCGCCCCTCATGATCCTCGGTGACTTCCCTTTCCCAAAGCTCTGGGCGCAGGTGCGCTCGAAGTCGTGGCTGTGGTTGTTTCGACGCCAACAGATCGACGAGGGCGGACGCCTGTTGAAGCACGGGGATATCGGGCTGGCGGGCGTGCATCTGTGCTCGGACAGCGAGCTGGAGATCATCGCGGGTGTGGGGTCGGGGTTGTTCAACACGGCGTCGGTCACGGCGCATCTGCGGCTGCGTGAGGATGGATCGATGGCGATGACCTCACACTGCACCTGCGTGCAAGGATCGCTTTGCTCACACGCGGCGGCGGTGATGCTGATGCTCGACATCGAGGAAGGTCGTCAGCGCATCGAAAAGATGGCTCGCGTGCAGGAGAAGGCATCTCCTTCACCGCAAAACGAAAGCGTGGAACTCGAAATCAAAGAGGAGCTGCCACCTGCGGAGCCGAAACCGGTGCTCGTCGTGCGCCGCATCGCCGTGCAGGTGCCGCAGATCACCGCGAAGCGCGGTATCGGCGGCTGGGTGCCGCGCAGCATCGCCATCGCGCAGCCGTTTGCCGAGTATGAGGGCTGTCCGCTGCGCTTTGAGATGCTGGTGCGCAGCCCGGCGCATCAGTGGACGGATGAAAACGGCGAGCGGTACACGGTGGTACGCAATCTGCGCTCCGAGAGGCTGCTGCTGACTGATTTGTCTGCGCTGAACTTCAAACCCTTCGCCGAGGCGCTGCCTGGCGCGAAGGCGGAGGAGTCCACGCTCGGCTACATGGCCGTCGCGGGTGATCAGGCGTTGTTCTGGTCGCAGTTTCTCCAGAATCAGACAGCAAAGCTGCGTGAGAACGGCTGGCGTGTCGAAATTCCCGCTGACATCGGCTTCCAAATCCATGAAGCAGGCGAGGACGACTGGTTCAGCGACTTGCAGAACGACAAGGGCGGCAAGGACTGGTTCGCGCTCGATCTTGGCGTCGATATCGAGGGCAAACGCATCTCGCTGGTGCCGCTGCTGGTCGATTGCATTGATCAGGGCCTCACCGCGGCCGTTTTGGAAAAGAATCTCGACCAGCGCTTCCTGCTCTCGCTCGGCGGAGATCGCGATGACGTGCTCTCCGTGCCTGCGGAGCGGCTTTTGGTGCTGCTGCGCTTCTTTGACGAACTGCTTTCGACACGTCCGGTGCGCAAAGACGGCAAACTCCAGCTCGACAAGCTCCGCGCCGCGCAGCTCGCCACGCTCAATGGACTGCCGATTCGTGCTCCAGCGGAGCTTTCGGCGCTTTCGCAGCAGTTGGAGAACTTCCAGCGCATCACGCTCATCGAGCCGCCGAAGTCGCTGAAGGCCAGCTTGCGCGATTATCAGCGCGAAGGCGCCTCGTGGATGCAATTCCTGCGCGAGTTCGGCCTGCACGGCATTTTGGCTGATGACATGGGCCTGGGCAAAACACTGCAAACGCTCACGCACATCCTCATCGAGAAGGAAAGCGGCCGCATGGAGCACCCGTGCCTCATCGTGGCCCCGACGAGTGTTTTGCGGAACTGGATCAACGAGTCGATCAAGTTCACGCCGACACTCAGCCTGCTGCTGATGCACGGACAGAGCCGGAAGAGTGATTTCAAGTTCCTGAAGCAGTATGACCTCGTCGTGACGAGCTATCCGCTGCTCGTGCGCGATGCCGAGGTGATGCGCGAGCAGGAGTGGCACATCGTCGCGCTCGACGAGGCGCAGAACATCAAGAACCCGAAGAGCCTCGCCGCTCAGGTTTGCGGCGGTTTGAAGGCCAGACATCGCCTCTGCCTCACCGGCACGCCGATGGAAAACCATCTCGGCGAGCTGTGGAGCCTCTTCCACTTCCTCATGCCTGGTTTGCTGAGCGATGCGGACACCTTTCGTCAGCATTATCGCAATCCGATTGAGCGCGATGCCGACGCGGATCGCCAAAAGCAGCTCGGCACGAGACTCCAGCCGCTCATGCTGCGCCGCACGAAGGACGCCGTGGCGAAGGAGCTGCCGCCGAAGACCGAAATCCTCCACACCATCGAGCTCGGCAAAGCGCAGACCGATTTGTATGAGACGATCCGTGCCGCGATGGACAAACGCGTGCGCGAAGCCATCGCCGTGAACGGTTTGGATCGCTCGCAGATCGTCGTGCTCGATGCGCTGCTCAAGCTCCGCCAGGTCTGCTGCCACCCGAAGCTGCTGAAGCAGGAGACCGCGCAAAACATCGAGGAATCAGCCAAGACAGCCTACTTGATGGACGAGATGCTGCCCGAGTTGATCGAGGAAGGCCGCCGCATTCTCATCTTCTCGCAGTTCACCGAGATGCTGGCGCTGGTCGAGGCTCGTTTGAAGAAGGACGGCACTCACTTTGTGAAACTCACCGGCAGCACCAAGGATCGCGAGACGCCGATTCGCGAGTTCCAGACCGGCAACGTGCCCGTTTTCCTCATCAGCCTCAAAGCCGGCGGCGCAGGCCTCAATCTCACTGCTGCGGACACCGTCATTCATTACGATCCGTGGTGGAATCCTGCCGCGGAAGCTCAAGCAAGCGACCGTGCGCACCGAATCGGCCAGACGAAGCCCGTCTTCGTCCACAAGCTCATCTGCGAAGGCACCATCGAGGAACGCGTCGTCGCGATGCAGCAAAAGAAGGCCGCGCTCGTCGAAGGATTGCTCACCGGCCGCACGGACAAGCTCCAGCTCACGCAATCGGACATCCAGGCGCTGTTTGCGGTGGAGTGACTAGAGGATCAGAAAGCTCTGTTCATCGAGCTTCACGGCTGCCAGTGTGATGGCATTGCTGCTGTTAGGAGACAGGCCGTGGATCTGAATGTCTGTCTCATGGGTTTTGACGAAGAGTCCGGGAAGCAAATGGCCCAGCGAACCGGCTTTGCGGCCATGTTGCCCACCTTGCTCGTTCGCGGGTAGCGGAGGGTCGGGAACTTCGGTGCTGACCAGAATGCCGGTGGCGGGATCGATGTAACCGCGCAGTGCATTGTTTTCGACCAATGGCGTGAGGTCGCTGTCGAGACAGAATGTGAGCCGTTCGTGACCAGTGAGTTTGGAAAGGCTGTTTCGCGTGCCGAAGGCGACGATGTGTGTGGCGTGGGCTTCGTCGGCGTGGTCGATGAATTTGGAACCGGGGATCAACTGCGTGAGGGCTTTCACTGTGCGCGTGACGATGCTTTCCACAGGCTCAAGGCTGAGGAACACATCACCGGGGCGGTGCCACTCGATCTCGCTGAGGCGCAGTGCGTTGGCGAAGGCGGGAAGGTCATCATCAGCGTCACCCCATGTCCTGCGGGCGAGCAAGGCTTCGCTGCCTAGTTGAAGGATGGCGTCACGCACGACATCGGCGGAGGCGTCGTGCGCGGAGAGCGGTGTGCCAAATCGTACACTGACGGGATAGCGCAGGCGGCGCGGCATTTTGGTGAAGAAGCGCCCGCCGTGGAAGGAGAAGATGCTGCCATAGAGGCCGTCGAGATGCACGGGCACGACCTGCGCGGCGCTTTGCCGAGCCATGAGCTCGAAGCCCTTGTGCAGGGTGTTGAGCATGCCGTGGCGGGTGATCTGGCCTTCGGGGAAAAGGCAGACGATTTCGCCGTCTTTCAACGCGGTGGCGACGGAGCGGATGGCATCCTTCGCACGGGTGGGGGAGATCGGCACGGTGCCGACGAGGCGCAGGAAGCCGTTCATCCACCAGACGTTGTAGAGTACGTCCCACATGACGAAACGCACCGGTCTGCGGCATGCGGCAGCGAGGACGAGTGCGTCCACATAGCTGACGTGATTGGAGAGTAACAGCACGCCGCCCTCCCGTGGAATGCGCTCTTCATGGAGAGGGCGGATTTTATAGATCACGCGTACCGCTGCCAGTGTGAGGAAGCGCACGAGATCCTGCGGCAGCAGACGCATGGTGTAGATGGCGGCTCCGAAGGTGGGAATGGCCAGCAGCATGAACTGCGTGGAGGCGCTGAACTCCAGATCCTTCATCAACGCAACGATGGCGACGGCGACGAGCGTGCCGAGGCAGTCCATGAGGTTCATGCCGGCGTGGATGCGGGCCTTCTCCTGCTTTTCCGCCTTGTCTTGGGCGAAGGCGTAGAGCGGGACCATGAAGCAGCCGCCCGCCGCACCGGTGAAGATGATGCCCGCATACATCCAACTGCTGCCGAGCGGTGCGAGGCCCGACCACAGCAGGCCGACGACGAGGCCGACGCCGCCGACGGGGATCATGCCGAGCTCAATGCGGTTTTTGCTGACGTGCGAAGCGAGGAAGCTGCCGCTGATGACGCCGATGCCAAGGATGCCGGCGACTTTCGCGAGCTCCATCGGGCCGGCACCACCGCCGGTGTCGGGATGCAGCTCCTTGGTGAGCGTGACGAGGATGAAGCTGAGTGCGTTTGAGATGAACCAGAAGTAAGTGACACCGAGCGCAGCGAGGCGGACGGCGCGGCGGCGGAAGACGATCTTGAGGCTCTCGAAATGCTCCAGCGCCATGCCTTTGCGCCAGCGGACCTCGGGATGTGATGGCGTTTTCTGAATGCAGAGGGAGGCAGCGAGTTCGCCGATGCCGAGAATGCTGATGATGATCAGCGGCCACAGCGCGGAGTTCCATGCGTCACCCGTTTTTTCATACTCCGCGCCATACCACATGCCGCCGGCCCACATGCCGCCGAGGATGCCCGCGAGCATGGTGACCTGTAGCCAGCCGGAGACGAACCCTAGGCGACGTGAGCCGCAGAGCTCCTTCATCATGCCCATCTTCGCCGGGCTGAGGACCGCAGCCTGCACGGCGAGGAAAAAGAAGCCTGCGAGGGAAACTTCGAGCGATCCGGGCACGCGCCGCATCTGCAAGGCGAGCGCGAGCCATGTGAAGCAGAGGATTTGCATGACCTGCATGCAGATGATGACGTTCCGCTTCGAGAAACGATCCGACCAGTAGCCCGCCAGCGGAGCCATGAGCATGTAGGGCAGGGAGAAGATCGCGCCGAGCCACAGCTCCATGTGGCGGCCTACCCATGAGTCGCGCGCGATGATGATCGAAAGCGAGATGAGCAGCATCTTCACGAAGTTGTCGCTGAACATGTTCAGCGCCTGCACCACGAGCACGAGCACGATGGATGCCTGGTTCCGGCGTGGCAGGTGCGGCGCTTGATCGAGATTGCTGGAGTCGGACATGCGCGTTGGTCAGTCCACGAAGCGTTGCGCCAGCAGGATGTCCGCCGGGAACGTGATCTTGGGGTTCGGCTCGGAGTTTTCGACGGCAAACACAGGCTCGCCGAGGTGCTGCACGGCGGAGACTTCGTCCGTGACGTGCGCACCGTCGCGGATCACGGCCTCATAGGCACGCACGAGCAGGGCGCGCTTGAAAACCTGCGGGGTCTCCATGATCCACGCATCCGTGCGGTCGATGGATCCGGTGATGCGACCGTTGGCATCACAGCGTTTGAGTGTCTCAGTCATCGGGCGGGCGCAGGCGGCGGCGTCCTGTGTCCGCGCAGCCTCGACGCAGCGGGTGATTTGCTCTGAGGAGATCAACGGGCGTGCGCCGTCATGCACGGCGACGATGTCGCATGCGGGGTGCAGTGCTTTCAGTCCCGCCTCGACGGACAAATGTCGTTCCGCACCGCCGAGGATGACCTGCGTGATCTTGCCGAGGCCGCCCATGCGCCACCCTTCGATCTCCTTGCGCAGGGGGTCGCTGGTGACGACGATGATCTCATCCACCGCCGCGCATTTTTGAAACACGCTGAGTGTGCGTCGTAACACGGGCTCTCCCGCCAGCGGGGCGAGGAGCTTGTCGAAGCCCATGCGCCGGCTGCTGCCTGCGGCGACGATGATGGCGGTGGTCACAGGAAATCAGGCCAGGCGTTTCGCGACTTCGGTGGAGATGGACTTGCTATCGGCGCGACCGGCGGCGCGCTCCTGCAGTGCCTTCATCACGCCGCCCATATCCTTCTTCGAGGTGGCACCGAGCTCAGCGATGACCGCCTCGACGAGCCCCACCAATTCATCCTGGCTCATCGCGGCGGGCAGGTATTTCTCCAAAACGGCGATTTCAGCCCTAGCGGCGTCGGCGGCATCAGGACGGGCGGCTTTCACGGCTCCATCCACAGAGTCTTGGAGCTTTTTGATCTCCTTGCGCACCACGACCATGGCGTCGGTGTCGTTGAGCTCGCCTTCAGCTCCGAATTTCTCGATAGCGGCGTATTTGACGGCGGACTTGAGATTGCGGACGACGTTGAGGGATACGGTGTCCTTGGCCTTCATGGCGTTCTTGATGTCTTCGGAGAGTCTGGCGGCAAAGCTCATAGTGAGGGAAAATGAGGTGATGGGAGGGGCGATCATGGCGTGGCGGCTGGCTTTGTCCACACCTGTTAGGGAAGGGCAAATGGATAGCCTTTGCACTGCCTGAACAGCCGTGCATGATCGGCAGGCTGTGCAATTCAACCATCCCAAACACGATCTCTACATTCCCGACCAGACTGAGCCGACGACCGCCCTGCGCCGCGTGACCCATCTGGGCATCGTCTCTCATCAAGACGACCTCGAAATCGCCGCGTATCATGGCATTACTGAGTGTTTCCACAGCAAGGACCAGTGGTTCGGCGGCGTGGTGGTGACGGATGGCGCGGGCAGTCCGCGCAAAGGACCGTATGAAAGCTACACTGATGATGAGATGCAGAAGGTACGCCTCATCGAGCAGCGCAAGGCGGCCTATGTGGGCGAGTACAGCATCATGGTGCAGCTCGGCTATCCCAGCGACGACATCAAGAAACCGGAACACGCCCCTGCGGTGGCGGATTTGAAATTCATCCTGGAGCAGTCGCGTCCGAAGATCCTCTACCTGCACAACCCGTGCGATCGTCATGATACACATGTGGCCACCTTTCTGCGCTGTCTGGAGGCGCTGCGCCAGTTGCCCGTCGATATGCGGCCGGAGAAAGTCTATGGTTGCGAAGTCTGGCGGAAGCTCGACTGGCTACTGAGCGAGGACAAGGCCATGCTGTGGGTGGACAAGTATCCGCATATGTTGCGTCCGCTGTTAGGCGTGTTCGATTCGCAGATTAGCGGCGGCAAGCGCTACGACCTCGCCGAGGAAGGGCTGCGCCACGCGAACGCGACGTATTTCGATTCCCACACCACGGACAAGACCAGTCTGCTCACTTTTGCGATGGACATGACGCCGCTGGTCAAGGACGACAGCATGTGTCCGGTGGAATACGCGGTACACTATGTGAAACGTCTTGAGGAAGATGTGCGGGATCGCGTGAGGAAGTTCATGTGATTATGAAAAATGCCAGCCGGAGCGACCGGCTGGCATTTTGAGCTTCAGGAATTGAAGGGCGGCCTCGATCACTCGACGACCTTGGCACTCTTGATCGTCACTGGCTCCAGCGGCACGTCACCGTGCGGCCCTTTGCGGCCCGTGGCGACTGCGGCGATGGCGTCCACGACTTCCATGCCTTTGGTCACCTTGCCGAACACGCAGTAGCCCCAGCCGTCTTGGCCGGGATAGTCGAGGAAGCTGTTGTCCTTGAGGTTGATGAAGAACTGCGAGCTGGCGCTGTGTGGATTCGGCGTACGTGCCATGGCGAGCGTGCCGCGGACATTTTTGAGGCCGTTCTTGGCTTCGTTCTGGATGTTTCCCTCCGTCTCCTTCTGCTGCATGTCCGGCGTGAAGCCGCCGCCTTGGATCATGAAATCAGGAATCACGCGGTGGAAAATCACGCCATCATAAAAACCTTTCTTCGCATACTTGGCGAAGTTGGCGGCGGAGAGCGGCGCTTTGGCGGCGTCGAGTTCGATTTCGATGGTTCCCTTGCTGGTCTCCATCACGACTTTCACAGGTTTGGCGTCACTCACGGTTTGGGCGGGGGTTGTTCCGGTCAGGCTCGCGAACGTAAGAGCGAAGGCGGCCAGAGTCGGTGCGATTGATTTCATGGTTGGGGTTGGGTTTGGGGCGGCGAATGAGCCACGAAGCGGTTGATTTGCAATGAACAAGATTAGTGATGGATGGCAGCCCGGTATGCGGGTGGGTGGGTTACTTTTTCAGCAACAAGCTCTTCCCGGTCATCTCCGCCGGCTGCTTCACGCCGAGCATGTCGAGCAGTGTGGGCGCGATGTCGGCGAGGATGCCGTTGCGGACGGTGACGTTCGCGGCGTCGGCGGCGACGTAGATGCCGTGAACGAGATTGGTGGTGTGAGCGGTGTGCGGGGAGCCGTCGGCGTTGCGCATCTGCTCGCAGTTGCCGTGGTCGGCGGTGATGAAGAGCTTGCCGCCGAGTTCGAGCACCTTCTCGACGATGAGCTTCAAGCCGAAGTCGATGGTCTCGCAGGCATGCACGCCGGCCTCGACGACGCCGGTGTGGCCGACCATGTCGGGGTTGGCGTAGTTCATGATGACGGCGTCGTAGTTTTCGAGACGGCGCAGCACCTCAAAGGTGAGGTCCGGGGCGCTCATCTGCGGTTTCTTGTCGTAGGTGGGCACTTCTTTGGGCGAAATGGCCAGATAGCGGTCTTCGCCGGGATTCGGCTCTTCGACGCCGCTGTTGAAGAAGAAGGTGACGTGCGGGTATTTTTCCGTCTCGGCGGCACGGAGCTGCGTGAGGCCTGCACCAGCGATGATCTGGCCGAGATTGTTGTTCATCGTCTCGGTGCCGAAAATCACGCGAGCGCCGAGGTCGGCGTAAGTCGCGTCATATTCGGTGAGCGTGTAGTAACCGGTCTTCGGCGTCACTTCGCGGTCAAAGCCGGCGAAATCGGCCTTCAGGAAGGCCTCGCTGAGCTGGCGGGCGCGGTCGGCGCGGAAGTTGAACCACAGGATGACGTCGCCATCGCGGATGCGCTGCTCGTTGGCATTCGAGAAGATCATCGGCTGCATGAATTCATCACCGCGCGGGTCTTTCGGATACGCGGCCTGCACGGCGGCGCTCGGCAGATCGGTGCGCACTTCACCGCGACCGAGCACGATGGCATCCCAGGCGAGCTTGTTGCGTTCCCAGCGCTTGTCGCGGTCCATGGCGTAGTAGCGACCGATCACGGTGGCGATCTTCGCACCGCTCGGAGCGAGGTCTTTTTCAAGCTTTGCCATGTAGGCCGCGCCGCCGGTGGGCGAGGTGTCGCGGCCATCGGTGATGGCATGTACCATCAAATCGGTGACGCCCGCAGCCTTTGCGGCATCGCACAGCGCGGCGAGGTGATCCTGGTGCGAATGCACGCCGCCATCGCTGATAAGGCCGATCAGATGGAGCCTGCGAGGACTTTGTTGCGCAGCGGAGCCGCCTTCCGGCGTGTGTACACGCGATACTGCCGGAAGACCCGGTTCTCCCGCAGAGGCTCCGGGCGGAAGGGAGGCGTCTCCTGGGGCTGCTGGAGCATTTGCAGCTCCTGCTGCCAGAGCTGATCGAACAAGCTCATATCGGTGGCGGAGGGCGTTGCGGACGGAGACAGGGTCATGGGCGGATTCTTGGAGGGCGGTTTTGAGGAGGCTAGCCCGGCTGCGGGCATGGGCAATGCGAATTTGTTTTTCGAGGTCGGTCCACTTTTCACCGCTGTGCGCGGCGAGCACTTTGGCGAGTTCGACGATCTGAGTGTTCAGCACAGGCTCACCGCCCCGCGTGGCCCCGAGCACGGCGATGGCATCAAGCGTGATGCCGAGCGAGGCGAGGGACAGGCCGACAGCCTCGCTGGTCTCGCCGGAGGTGAAGATGTCATCGACGAGCACGACCTTCGCCCCGGCCAGCTTTTGCAGAAGGCTGGTGTCGATGATCTCGATCTCCGCAGGCTGCGTCATCTTGGCGATGTAGCCGCGGCGATACTTGGCCTGCTGCTCACTGACCATGGAGGCATAGTGCTCCTCCGCGAGGATGGCGCCGCCAAAGTCCTGCTGGAGACGGCGCGCCAGCGTGAGCGGCAGCGGATTGATGCCCGTGGTGGAGGGCGTGATGAGCCAGACGATGCCGGGAGCGGCGAGCGAGGCATACCTGGCGCGATCATAATGGGCATCCACCCAGGCGATGCACTCTTCCAAAGGATAGCCGGAGCCTTTGAGCCGCTCCTTGGAGGCCACGAGAGAGGGCGTTTGATCGGTGGAGGCAAAGACCGGTGGGGGTGCATCCGCCGCAGGTGGCGTGTTTTTGCCCGTGCAGCGTGCAAAGGCCTCGACGAGCACGGGCATCTTCGCCAGTTCGCCGTCGCGGATGCTCTTGTTGATGCGGGTGAGGTCTTGATAGACGATGCGGCCCGCACCGAGGTTGAGGTGACCGACTTCGCTGTTGCCCATCTGGCCTTCCGGCAGGCCCACGTCCTCGCCGCTGGCGCTGACGGTGCCGCGAGGATAGGTGGCATAAAGATGATCATGAAACGGCGTCTTCGCGAGCAGCGTGGCATCGCCATTGGCTTGAGCTTGAGCTTTGCCACCGGGATTGATGCCCCAGCCGTCGCGGATGATGAGAACAACAGGTTTTTTGGCCATAAATCGAGTTTGTCAGCGCTCCTTGTGCTAAATCCCCCTGAGAATCAAGGGCGGGAAGATTCGGCATGTCAGAACGTTTGCGCCGGAGCCCGACACAGATTATACAAGCCGCGCCGAATCCCTCTCCGTCGTCACCCTCGTCATGATTCCCGGATCGTACTCCAAGCTCACCCAAGCGACCGTCATGGTGCTCGCCATCGTTGTGGGCAGCGCGTCTGCGGACCTCGCGCGAGGGGAGGATAAGCCTGGGTTCTTCAAAAAACTCTTCGGTGGTGGTAGCGGTGAGAAACCCAATCCCACGCCGCCTCCGCAGCCTGCCAGGACTTCCGTCACTCCGAGCGGCAAGCCGCCGCGAGTGATCATCACCACCACGGGCAGCGGGTCGAGAAAAAAAGTCGAGATTGGCAAGCCAGCGAGTTCTTCATCAAAAACAACGGCCAAGGCGAAGCCCAAGTCCGAGTCGAAGGTCGAACCGGTAAGGGACGTGACTTCTTCGGCTAGGCGTGGAGAAGGTGAATTCAAAGAAGATGATGATGGCAAACCAACCACTTCCTCCTATGAAGTGACGCCTCTGCCCTCCGATGGCGGCTGGGAAATCTTCAAGATCGGCGGACGCGATTATGTGACTGCGGAGGGCATCCGTAACTTCTACAACCCCGTCTATGGCTTCACGACCTTCCGTCTTCAGGGTAATCACTTCTGGCTTGGCTCCTCGAAGCTCATCCTGAAGGCGACGGTGGGATCCCAGGAGATGCTGATCAACAACATCAAGTTCATCCTCAGCTTCCCGGTGGAGTCCCACAACGGCAAGGTGCTCTTCTCCCGCCTTGATTTATGCAAGCTGATCGACCCCGTGCTCTACCCGAGCCACATCCAGAACGCGGAGTACTTTGACACCGTCGTCGTCGATGCCGGCCATGGCGGGCATGACGCGGGTGCCCGCGGCATTTACGGCTATGAGAAGGATTTCGCGCTGAAGATGTCAACAGCCGTCGGCGCGGCGCTCAAGCAGCGCGGCTTCAAAGTCGTTTACACGCGCCCAGCCGACCAGTTCATCACGCTGGGCGGGCGTGTGGCCATCGCCAACCAAACGCCGAAAAGCATTTTCATCAGCTTGCACTTCAATTCCGGTGGCTCCGCCGCGTCTGGTATTGAAACATGGGCGCTGACCCCACAAAGCGCCGCAGCAACCATCTCCCGTGGCGGCGGCTTCAATGTCCACGGCGTCACCGGCAACAAGCAAGACTCCGCAAACATCGCGCTGGCTACCGCCGTGCATGCGAGTGTGATCAGCCGCTTCAAGTTCGTCGATCGCGGCATCAAGCGTGCGCAGTGGAGCGTGCTCACCGGCTGCAAGCGCCCCGGTATTCTCTTCGAGGGAGGCTTCGTCACCAACGGCAAGGAATGCTTGCTCATCGCATCCGAAACATATCGCCAACAGGTTTCCGCCGCCATCGGTGACGCAGTATTGAACTACCGCAAGGCGCTCGAGTCTGCGATGGCCAAGCGCTGAACCCAGAGGCGGGGGCCAATGGTGCGGCAGAAATGAAGGCGCGTCACAGGTCTGAGATCATGGACGTCACATCATCAATGCCTGCATTACAAAGGCGCTGATATTGAAATAGTAAAAACGTCTGGTTACAGCCAATGCACCTGATTGCCTTGAGTTGATTCAGTTCGGCTCAGATCAATCGAACTTCGTTGCCTTCGCCTTCACCGCGTCCCACGCCTCGTCCATTTCGGCGAGGCTGAGATTGCCGAGTTCCTTGCCCTGCGTGCGCAGATGATTTTCCATCGCGTGAAAGCGAAGGACGAACTTATCGTTCGCAGCGGCGAGGGCGGATTCAGATTCGATGCCGAGTTTGCGGGCGAGATTGACGACGCTGAAGAACAGGTCGCCGATTTCCTCCTCGATATGGGCTTTGTCGCCGCTTTGAACGGCTTCTTCGAGTTCGGCGGTCTCCTCGCGGATTTTGTCGAACACAGGCGCGGCGTCCGGCCAGTCGAATCCGACGCGGGCGGCTTTCTTTTGCAGCTTCTGGCCGCGCATGAGCGCGGGCAAGCCACCGCCGGTGCCGTGGAGCATGCCTTCGTGCTGCGTGCCTTTTTCCTGGCGCTTGATGGCGTCCCATTGCGTGAGCACGGCGTCGCTGGTGGAGGCGGTGGTTTCGCCAAAGACGTGCGGATGACGGCGGATGAGCTTGTCGCAGAGGCCGTGGGCCATTTGATCGAGATCGAACGCGCCCGTTTCGCTGGCGATCTCGGCATGCAGCACGGGTTGCAGCAAAATATCGCCGAGTTCGTCGCAAATCTGAGCCGGATCGCCGCCGCGAATGGCCTCGGCGACTTCGTAGGCTTCTTCAATCACATGCGGGATGAGCGATTCGTGCGTCTGCTCCCGATCCCACGGACAGCCGCCGGGCGCGCGCAGTCGATGCACGACGTAGCGCAGGCGGGTGAGCGCGTCGGGGTGGTTCAGCATGGTGGCGTCGTCGTGCATCCGGCCAGTTAGCGCGTGCGGTGGCGGGTGCGAAGAAATTTTTCGGTCTGGAATGATGAGGGCTTGGCAAACGGGGCGTTTTCCATGAGTATCACGTCACAACCTCAACACGAGCCATGCCGCGCAAACTCAGCCACATCGCCCCGGACTGGTGGGACTACACCACTCTCGACTTCGACCTCATCAATGACGCCGCACGGCTGACCGAGCGCGATCTGCGCCAACTCTCACGGCCTGGCTTCAAGGTGGTGATGTATGACACACTGGAGGATTTTTATCTCGCCGAGGCACTGGAATACATCCACGCCTGGCGGCAGGCCACGCCTGACAATCCCACGGGCATCTGCGGCCCGATCGGCCCTACGGAGCAGCTCCCGCTGGTGGCGCGGCTGATCAACGATCTAGGCATTTCGATCAAGGACGGTCATTTCTGGGGCATGGATGAGTGGTATGACGAGAATACAAAGAAGGAGGTCACAATGGAGCATCCGTTGTCCTTCGAGCGTGCGGACCGGCTGCTGTGCTTCGACCGCATGCAGAAGAAGCTCTGCATGCCGGACTCACATCTGCATTTTCCGAAGGCGGATGTGTCGGAATATGTGAAGAGCTGGCAGAGCGGCGTGCGCTGTGTGGTGATGCAAGGCGGCCAGGGCGACATCAAGCACTGGGCGTTCAACGATCCGCTGAAGCGCACCGGTAAATGGAAGAACGAGCCACCGCCTCCCGCTGAATATCGCAAACTGGGCACGCGCATCGTCGAACTGCATCCCGTGACGCTGGCGCAGAACGCCCGCACCTCCGGCGGTGGCAACATCACGATGGTGCCGAAGATGGCGATCACCGTGGGGCCGAAAGAAACATGGATGGCTGAGAAGGTGAGCATCTGGCACGCGGGCATGCACGACAACCCGCTGGGCCAGCGCCTGACCGCACTGATGATCTCGAAGCGCATGGCGGACAGCTCCGTGCCGATGTCCCTGCTGGCCGACCATCCGAACGTGCAGTTCAACTACTTCCGCGGCGGCCTCGGCCACTGCGACGTGGAGATGCACTGACCGCCGGAGGCGATAATGACGAAGCCCGAATGAAGAATGACGAATAAACCCGCAATGACGGATCATTTGTCATTCTGATTTCTGGCTGCGCCATTCGCGAGCCTGAATACTCTCTACTACAAAGATTTCCTCTCGCGCCATGCTCCAGACTCTCGACGTCGCCCTTGGTCTCTCGTTCATCTTTTTTCTATTCAGTGTGCTCGTCTCGACGACGAGCGAGATGTTCCTTTCCTGGACGAACGCGCGCGGGAAAATGTTGTGGAAGGCGATCTCGCATCTGCTGCCGCAGTCCTCGCACGGGAAGGACGCGGAACCGCTGAAGGACTTTGTGCAGCATCCATTGATGACGGGCATGCACCGCCACACCTCGGCAGATGCGAGCGTGGCGAAGCATTTTCCCTCGTATCTTTCGAGTGCGCAGTTTAGCCAAGTGCTGATGGACATGCTAGAGTCGAAAGGCACTGCGGAGCAGGCCGAGACACGTTGGGAGCAGATCCAAAAAGGCATCACCCAGCTCCCCGCTGACTCGCGCGGTTCGCTGCGGGCGCTCAGCCGTGATGCGGAGCGCAACTTGCTGCCAGGCCAGGAGCCGATGGGCGTGTTTCAGTTCCTCGCCGGACAATGGTATGATGCGATGATGGACCGCACGACGGGCTGGTACAAGCGCCTTACCCAGGCGTGGAACTTCGGCCTCGGCATCGTGCTCGCCATCGCCTGCAACCTCAACGTGCTCGCCATCACCAAGGCGCTTTCGACTAACGACGAGCTGCGAGCCGCCTTCGTGCAGAAAGCCGAGGCCTCCGTGAAAGCGCAGAGCGAGCTAGTGGCAAAAATGGGCGTGGAAGAGTCCAAAGGTGCCCGTGCAGTGTTTGACGAGGCAGTGACCGAGATCTCCGACGCCGGATTCCCCGTCGGTTGGAACAAGACCACAGCCAAGGCATGGGCCGCACATCCATTCAGCACTTTCTTTGAGAGTCTGCTCGGCTGGCTGATGGCAGGAGCGGCTGCAGCGCTAGGGGCGCAGTTCTGGTTCGATCTGATGAAGAAGATCATCAACATGCGCGGCACCGGCGCACGGCCGGATTCGGGCCAAAATGTGCCGCTGGGCGAGGCAGGCATGGCCGCAGGCCCGATCCCACCCGCCGGACTCATCATTGACGACACGGAATCGCGCCAGGGGTGACATCAGTGGCAGGAGCTGCAAGCGCCCCCGGCCACGCGGTTCCACGGCATTTTCGCCAGTACCATCGCCATGCCACAGAAGCCGCTCAAACCGGCGAAAAGCAGGCCCGCGCCAAAAAATGCGCATAGCCACACCCAGCGCGGATCGACATAAACCGCCAGCAGCGCGCCGAGAAGCACACAAAAGCCCACGATGATCTGCACTTGGCGCATGAGTGGTAGCACAATCTTTGCGCCAGTGGCGCAGGGTAGCCCTGCGGCCTTCCAGGCAAGAATACCGCCTTCGAGATTGCGCACGTCGGTGAAACCACTGGAGCGCAGCTTCTCCGCAGCAGCAGCGCCGCGTTTCCCGGCCTGGCACATGACAAAGACCGGCTTTGCCCTGTCAAGCTCGCCACAGCGGGACTCGATCTGCCCCAGTGGGATGAGTTTCGCGCCGGAGACATGGGATTCCGCGTGCTCGACGGGCTCGCGCACGTCGATGAGCTGACAGTCGCCAGACTGGAGGGCGGCGGCGAGTTCGCTAGGGAGGATGCAGGATTCCGCGTTCATTGGAGGTTGGGTTTTGAGGCTGGTTAAGCTTGAACAACGATGTTGCTATATCGCTATATGGCGATATGAAGTCAAGCCATCAAACCAACTATGCCGAAAAAACCTCGAACCATGGGATCTGCCGCAGCCAAGCGGCTCCCGGATGCTGCGCTGGAGCTCATCGCCCACCGTTTCCGCGCTCTGTCAGAACCGGTGCGTCTGAAAATGCTCAGTGCGCTCATGCAGGGGGAGAAGAACGTCACGCAGCTCGTTGAGGCCGCAGGAACGGGGCAGGCGAATGTCTCAAAGCATCTCTCTGTTTTGAAACAGGTCGGCATGATCCTCACACGGCGTGAGGGACTTACCACTGTCTGCTCCATCTCCGATCCTGCCATCTCTCAGCTTTGTGAGATCATGTGTACTAGGCTAAAGGATGAGCATGAGATGCGCGCCAGACATCTAAAAGGGCTGTGAGTATGATCTGGACGATCTCCACTGTCATCGTCGCCATCGTGGGCTGGCTATGCTTTGAAAGTCGTTGGGACCGACGGCTTTTCACGGACGGCTGCCGCAATCTCAATGCCAGCGAGGCGAAAACGTGGCTGAAAGAGCATCCAGAGACTCAAGTGCTGGATGTCCGCTCGAAACGTGAATTCGACGGCGGCGCACTGCCCGGCGCGGTGAACATCTCCAGCGGCGACAAAGACTTTGACACCAAGGCCACCGCGTTGGACAAGAAAACTCCCGTGCTCGTCTATTGCGCTGGTGGCTTCCGTAGCCGCAAGATCGTCGCACGCTTGAAGTGCCTCGGCTTCAAAAACATCCTTCACCTCCATCGCGGCCACATGTCGTGGAAGCCATGAACCCATCATGAAACGCATTATCAGTTCTCTCATCCTTCTCATCACGGCTGGACTCGCCCAAGAGGCGAGCGTCAAGCCGGGCATCAACGAAAAGTTCCTCGATCCGAAACTCAATGTCGCGGAATGGACGAAGAAATTCGAGACGGAAAGCCGCGAAATCTTCCACCAACGTGAGAAAATCGTCGCCGCTGCCGGTTTGAAACCGGGTATGGCGATGGCAGACATCGGCGCGGGCACGGGGCTCTTCACGCTCCACTTCGCACAGGCTGTCGGCGGAAGCGGTAAGGTTTATGCGGTCGAGCTCGCGAAGAATTTCATCGCGCACATCAAGGCCCGTGCCGCCAATGCGCACGCCTCGAACGTGCAGACCATCCTTTGCACCGAAAAGAGCGTCGAGCTGCCGGAGGCGAGCATCGACCTCGCCTTCATCTGTGACGTTTATCATCACTTCGAGTATCCGCAGGCCACGCTCGCTACACTACACAGGGCACTCAAGCCCGGCGGCGTGCTAGTGCTCATCGACTTCAAGCGCATCCCAGGACAGACGAGCGACTTCATCATGAAACACGTCCGCGCCGGGCAGGATGTCTTCGAGGCGGAGGTCACTGCTGCTGGTTTCGAAAAAACAGACGAGGTGAAGGATCTACTGAAGGAGAACTACCTCGTACGTTTCAAACGGAAGTGAAAATTGTGGCAGCGACACGGCGCGGCTCTGTCCTGCTCACCATTCCAGGCTGGTCACAGGCATGCGCTGCTCGTTGCGGCGCTCTTTGACGATGTGGCCGTCTGAAAGGTGCAGCACGCGGTCGGCCATGGCGGCCATCGCGGCGTTGTGGGTGATGACGATGGTGAGCGTGCCGATCTCACGATTGACGCGCTCTATGGCTTCCAAAACAGTGATGCCGGTGGTGATGTCGAGCGCTCCAGTGGGCTCGTCACACAGGAGCACTTCGGGTTTTTTGGCGATGGCACGGGCGATGGCCACACGCTGCTGCTCCCCGCCGCTTAGTTGAGATGGAAAATGATCGAGGCGGTGACTCAGGCCCACGAGAGCGAGCGCCTCCTCCGGCTTCATCGGATCCGGGGCGATGTCCGTAATGAGGGCAACGTTTTCGCGGGCGGTGAGGCTGGGGATGAGATTGTAGAACTGGAAGACGAAGCCTACGCAATTGCGGCGGAACTGGGTGAGCACGCGCTCACCGCCACCCGTGAGATTCCAGCCTTTGTACCGGAGAGTACCTTCGGTGGGCACGTCGAGTCCGCCGAAAATGTTCAAGAGAGTTGATTTGCCACTGCCCGAAGCTCCCAGAAGCACGACGAGCTCGCCCTCATGGAAGTCGAGATCGACGCCTTGCAGTGCCACCACGTCGAGCTCGCCAGTGTGATACACTTTGCGCACGCCACGCGCCTGGAAGATGGGCGTGGAGCCTGGTGCGGGTGAGTGGGCCATGTTTACTTTGACCATGGATCATCATTGGCACGCTGGAACGTTTTTGCCATGTAAGATCGGCAGTTGCGTAACGCCGTGCTCGCGCAAGAATGGCGGATGCCTATCCCCGTCAGCGATGACAGCCCCGACATCCACACGGCGCGGATCCCACTGAAACCGCGTGACAAAAACCGCGAGCGCACGCTCGTCATCGGGGACATTCACGGTTGCACGATCGCGCTCGACTTGCTGCTTCAGGAGCTAGCACCCGGCGGCAAGGACACGCTGGTGATGCTGGGTGACTATGTGGATCGCGGGCCGGACAGTCGCGGCGTGCTCCAACGCCTGCTGGATCTGGAGAGTAGAACCAACCTCGTCCCGCTGCTCGGCAACCACGAAATCCTGATGCTCGACGCAAAAAACGGCGGAGTGGACTCCCACTCATGGTATAGCGTTGGTGGGCGGCAGACAATGCAATCCTATGGATGCACGGACGCTCCCGATTGGGATCTCGTGCCGCAGGAGCATTGGGATTTCCTCAGCCACCGTCTGCATCAGTGGCATGAGACAAGCACGCACCTCTTCGCCCACGCGAACGTGAACGCGATGATGCCGATGACGGAGCAGTCCGACGACTGGCTCTTCTGGCGACGCTTCGATGACTCACACCCGCATTTCTCCGGCAAGACGCTGATCTGTGGCCACACCGCGCAGAAGAACGGGCTGCCCCAAATCCTGCCTGGGCGAATCTGCATCGACACTTGGGCCTACGGTGAGGGCTGGCTGACCGGGCTGGATGTCGCCACGGAAATATTTGTGCAGACCAATCAGCGTGGCGAAGTGAGGCGGCTCAACTTCGATCATGTGCGCCGAATCACCGCTGGGAAATGAGGTTTTGTCATGACGCGAACGCGCTGGACCACCTCCGCAGTCACGCTGGGCCTCATCTGGCTCTTGGGTGCGCTGGTGCTGCTGCCGCACATGCAGCGTGATCTTGAGCAGGCCGCGCAGGACACGCTCGCGCAACGACCGGCACTGCGAAACAGGCTAGCCTCGTTGAAACTCGGCTTTGAAGGCCAGCAGGCCGTTCTCAGCGGCTCCGTGCGCACCGCACGCGAGCGCGAGGAAATCCTAACTGCTGTCAAAGACCAGGTCCGTGCGAGCACTCCATTGCTGGGTGGCTTCGCCAAGGAACTCAATCCCGTCAGCAGCGTGCGCAATGAGCTGGAGGTATCCCCGTTTCCGCCGGGCTGGATGATGATCGCCGCTACTGGCACGCAAGCGAGGCTGCTCGGCAGCGCGGCAGATGAATACGAAGCACGCGACCTTTTCCGCAGCGTGCGCGACAAATGGAGCGCGGCAGGCGGCGACATCGAAGGTGTGCCGACTGCCGATCCTGACCACCATGATGAGGCTGCCAACGTCACTACCACCCTGCGCGGCATACCGACCCCGCGTGACACGGCGCAGGCATTCCTCACGCGCATCGGGCAGGGCTGGCTGGACATCCCGTTGCAGCAAACAGACGAGATGCTGCATGAAAAAGCACAAGTGCTCGGCATCCGTGACGAGGAATGGCGGCATGAGGTGCTGCCGGAGCTGCGTGCCCTGCGTGACCTCTTGAAACGACAGCAGCAGGAGGAGTCGGAGCGCCGCAGGCTAGGAGCACTGCCACCGGGACATTTGTTCATCGCTGTGCGCGACCAGCAAGTCGTCCTGCGTGGTGAGGTCGGCTCCTGGAAGCTGAAGCGGAGCATCCTCGACGAGGCGCTTGCCGCTTTCCTTCCGCGACGCGTTCTCGATGAAATCCGCGTCACTACCAATCGCCGCCCAGACGGGGATTTTGGTCCGTTCAGCACAGCCCTGCTGCCCGCGAAGGAGGCAGCCCCGGCAAGCTCATGCTTCCTGGGCTTCAGCGGAGCCGCGTGGAAAGCTGTGGACTGGCAGACTGCGCCTGCGGAGCAATTCTGGAAAAACGAGCTGCCAGCAGGACTCACTGCTGTTTCATTGATGGATGACAGCCTTTCGATCAGCGGCTGGCTTCAGGGGGAGGGAGAACATGAGCGTGCGCCCGTTCCGTCCTCCTCCCCTGCATTTCTCACGATCGCGCTGTTTGGAAACAAAGCAGTCCTAGGCGGGCAAGTCGCCGAGGAGTCCACCCGCACGCAGTTCATCGCAGCGGCTCGTCGTGTTTATGGTCCACCCATCGCAGTGCGGGCGGGAGCGGTTCAGGTGAACGGCGGTTGTCGTCCCAGCCGCGGCATTCTTCAAACACTCAACAGCCTCCCACCACCACCCGGCGAGCACGCCACCGGCATCTTCGCCATCGCGGCTCCAGGAGACGGCTGGGTCACGCTGAAAGCTACACCCAATCTTGTAGCTGCGGGCGGCATCACCCGTTCAAAGGCATTGCCCGCCGCCATTCCCGCAGGGCTCGTGGAAGAGCTCTCGGCGGATGCGATTGAGCAATTGCGCATGCGCCTCGCCAGCCTCAAATCACCGGACACCTCCCGCTAATGTCCTCGTTCCTCTGGCTCACGCTCTACCTCCTGCCTCTGCTCGGCCTCACTGCCGTGGTATTCGCGTGGTTCGGCTGGCGGTGGCGCGGCGCGGATTTGCAAAAGTGCGCCGCCGGGGCCGAAGCAGCTCATGAAAACCCCGCCCCTGACGCACCCACCGCCACGGAAAGAGATGCCACGTCATCATGCGTGCCATCATCCGGCGTGGATGAAGCCACGCCGCTCCGTCACGCCTTGAGTGTGGCGGAGGGAGAACTGCAAATGCAGCAGCAAGCCGCAGACAGAGCCCGTGCGGATGCCCGCGCACTAGAGACAGAGGTGCGGCGTCTCGCGGGTGATCTCGATGCACTGCGTGCAGAGCGCGACCTCGACAAGATCGCGCTCGAGACAACGAACGCCGAGCTTACCGCACTTCGGGCAGAGCCGACGACAGCCGCACACACCACGACACCCGCTCAGGACACATCTCCTCCCGCCGTTTCTGAAAAGCCGAAGCGCAAGCGCCCCGCGAAAGCAAAACCAGCAAAAACGCCCGCCCCCGCCCCCACATTGCGGGACAAGCTCCTCGACCTAGAGCGGCAGCGCGGAGAGATCCAGATCGTCCTTGACCCGCTCTCGCAGGAGCATGGCGACTGGCAGCGCAAGGTGGCCACACTCGAACTCAAAACACCCGCCGATCCTGCCGGGCTCGCGCTCGCCCGCCGCAGCCTAGCTGAGAGTGCCCGGAGGCTGAATGAGGCACGCGACATGGGTGAAAAGCTGGAAAGCCAGATTCGCGTGCTGCGACGCATCGACTCATCCCCCGCCCTGCCTGCCATGGTGCCGGACGACGACCTCACGCAGATCAAAGGCATCAAAAAAGCCATCAACGAGCAGCTCCATGCACATGGTATCCGCACTTGGCGTCAAATCGCGCTATGGGACGCGGAGGAGCTACGCGTCTTCAGCGAGCTACTGGCCTTCAAAAATCGTGCCAGCCGCGAAAAATGGCAGGAGCCGGCCCGTGCGCTGCACGAAGCCGCCCACGGCCCCCTTCCCTGATTTTCTTTTCCCACATGTCCTTCTTCCCACGCTGCACGCTATCGCTTTTCCCTCTTCTCATCGCCGCCTGTGTCAACCTCGGCACGCCAGAGCAACGCCAGGAAAAAGCGCGGCGGCTCAGCCATGACTTGCAGCAGCTCAGTCCTTCGATCTCAGCCGCAGAGGCGGACAAGCTAGCTGTCACTGCCATCGAGACCTCTGCAGAACTCGCGCGTGATTTCAAACCGTTGCGCTTTCCTTGGATGAACAACGGCCTCGTCAACACCGGCCTACGCAAGCGCGGCCTCTGCTACCAGTGGCGGGATGATTTGTTCCCGTATTTGCACCGCCTCAAACTCAAGACGATGGATCTGCACCTCACCTGCGCGCGGCGCGGCCAGTTGCTCGAACACAATGGCATCGTCGTCACTGCGAAGGGGCAGCGCTTCGAGGACGGCATCGCACTCGATCCCTGGCGGCACTGCGGCGTCCTGGCGTGGGCGAAGGTTTCCGAAGACCGCTATCCGTGGAAGCCAGTGCCCTTCTACCTCACGCCCGTCGTGCTACGGCCACTGCTGAGGCCAGATTTGTATCCCTCACGCTGACCTGCGTCGGCGGAGCGTCGGTAACGCGCCGATCAGCAGTAGCAGCACGCCCGATGGTTCGGGGACGGGGGTGAAGTTGGAACCCATAATGTAACCAGCCACGTCCGCGCCCATCGCCTGCCCGTCCGCCGCAGATGTGGCAAATTGCGTGCCGCCGTAAACACCACTCATCGTCGCCTCATTGGCTGCCTGGCTGAAACTGGTGAAACTGCGCGTCAGGTCCGTCGAGCCATCGCCATTGATATCGCTGCCGAGGTTGAAGGCAGTGCTGTCACCGAGATAGGAGGCAAGCACTGTTGCGGCGGCCTGGCTGAGTGTTCCGCTGAGCGCCACATACTCAGGCAAAGAGGGTGACATGATCAACGGTGCCCACGACGAGTCCACCGCCGTGCCCGCATTGCCGTCGATGTCACCATTGGCGATCGCTGTCTCGGGCCTCCAGAACTGCGTGTCGTAGGCCGTCGCGTAAGCGGTGATGCCCGCGTCCGCCATCGCCACGTTGACCGCAGCGAACAAACGCGCGGTGTCCGGCACTGCGAGCCCTGCGCTGGTGGCGGCCGTCTGCGCTACCTGATTCCACATGCCCGTGGTTGTCACCGTGCCGTTGCCAGCAGCCCAGAAGTAGGCCTGATTCGTCTGATCCGATGTGCGCGTTAGACTGAAAGCGGAGCCGAGATCCTGCACCTGGTTGTAGTCCGCCGTGTACTGAACACTCGCCAAATGGCTCGAGACAGATCCCCCCGGCAGCGAACTCATGTAAGTCCCCGCGCCAGGAACTGCGAAGGTGCCCACATTTCCCCAGCCCGGCAGCGACGCCGCCGTTGCCGATGTCTGCTGCCAGTAGCCAGCCGTCCCCACTGGCGTGTACGGCGTACTAGCCGCTGCGGAAGCACCGTCACCAGCACGCCATGTCAGGATGTCATTGGCAATCGTCGCTCCCCACGCGATCCCGTCCGTCTTCGCCTGACTGTCCGCAATGCCACCGAGCTGCGTATTGTAAAGAGAGGTGAAGGCCGAACCTGCCCCCGAATAGAGTCCCTGCATCACTGTGTTCGCCGCTGAAATCATCGCCGCCTGATAAGACGCCCCGGCAGGCCCTGAGCCTGGCGCGCTGTAACTGCCAAAACTATACACCTGATAGCCTCCGCGGATGCTCTCCGAAGCATTGTACATCGCCACGCTCAGGATCGCCAGATCACGTGCCATCACCGGCGCCTCATCACTGCTGTCGCGCATCGTCGTCAGCGCCAACGCATTCCAGTCCGTGACAAGGTCCGCGTGCGCTATGCTGACAGGGGACAACAACAGCGTGCCACTTGCCAGAAGGCATGGGAGAATGTGAAAACCAGGGCGCATGGGGGATGATCTGTAAAATTCTATTATAAATTCCATAATTCACAATCCTTTTCCCTTCGCCACCTGCTAAGAGAACCTCATCCCCATCTGCGCTTCGCCAGGAAATTGCCTTTGACCTTCGCCTCGCCGCCCCGACTATCCGCCGTCACGACAGGGGCGTCCCACCGCAGGGACTGAGACGGATTTTCCTCGATCCGAACCCTCCGAACCTGATGCGGGTCATGCCGCCGAAGGGAGTTCGCTCGGAGGACCATCTCAGTTCCGGCCACAGGCCGCTCTTTTGCTGAAAACTCTTCGCCCTTAGCTCTACGCCCTCCGCTTTTATGATCGCCGATCCCCAGACCTCCTTCGAACCGCATTCCTCCGAGCAGCTCCCCGCCTCCACACGCATCTATGTCGAGGGGCAGATCCACAAAGACGTCCGTGTCCCCATGCGCGAGATCGCTTTGTCGCCGACCAAGGCATTCAACGGCCGCATCGAGGCCAATGAACCCGTCCGCGTCTATGACACCTCCGGTCCTTGGGGCGATCCCTCCTACAAAGGCACCGTCGAGGAAGGCCTGCCCGCCCTGCGCAAGCAATGGATCCTCTCCCGCAACGACGTCGAAGAATACACCGGCCGCGCCATCGAGCCCCGCGACAACGGCTACCTCACCGCCAACCACGCCGAATACGCCGCCGCCAAGCGCGAAGGCCTCCTCAGCCCGCTGAAAGCCCCCATCAACGCCCAGCGCAATCCGTTGAAGGCCAAAGCAGGCAAAGTCGTCACCCAGCTCCACTACGCCCGCCAGGGCATCATCACCCCCGAGATGGAGTTCATCGCGATTCGCGAGAACATGAAGCGGCAGCAGATGGGAGATGGCAGTTGGAAGATGGGGGATCACAAGGACGACATCGTCCGCAACGACCTCCTCAAGCAGCACGCTGGCTCGGCCCAATCTCCCATCTCCGATCTCCCATCTCCTTACACGCCCAGTGTCTTCCGCCGCTTCCCCCAGCGCATCCCGAAGGAAATCACTCCTGAGTTCGTCCGCAGCGAAGTCGCCGCAGGCCGCGCCATCATCCCCGCGAACATCAATCACCCCGAGCTCGAACCGATGATCATCGGCCGCAACTTCCTCGTCAAAATCAACGCCAACATCGGCAACAGCGCGGTCGCGTCGTCCATCGAGGAAGAAGTGGAGAAGATGCGTTGGGCCACCAAGTGGGGCGCGGACACCGTCATGGACCTCTCCACCGGCAAGAACATCCACGCCACCCGTGAATGGATTCTCCGCAATTCGCCCGTGCCCATCGGCACCGTGCCCATCTATCAGGCGCTCGAAAAAGTGAACGGCAAGGCCGAGGACCTCACCTGGGAACTCTTCCGCGACACCCTCATCGAGCAGGCCGAGCAGGGCGTCGATTACTTCACCATCCACGCCGGCGTCCTCCTGCGCTTCGTCCCCATGACCGCCTCCCGCATGACCGGCATCGTCAGCCGCGGCGGCAGCATTATGGCCAAGTGGTGCCTCGCCCATCACAAGGAAAACTTCCTCTACACCCACTGGGACGACATCTGCGACATCATGGCCGCGTATGACGTCTCCTTCTCCATCGGCGACGGGCTGCGCCCCGGCTCGATTGCCGACGCCAATGACAAAGCGCAGTTCGGCGAACTCGAAGTCCAGGGCGAACTCACCACACGCGCCTGGGCCAAAGGCGTGCAGGTCATGAACGAAGGCCCCGGCCACGTCCCCATGCACATGATTGAGGAAAACATGGCCAGGCAGCTCGAATGGTGCCACGAAGCCCCCTTCTACACCCTCGGCCCCCTCACCACCGACGTGGCCCCCGGCTACGACCACATCACCAGCGGCATCGGCGCCGCCATGATCGGCTGGTATGGCTGCGCCATGCTCTGCTACGTCACGCCCAAGGAACACCTCGGCCTCCCCAACAAAGAGGACGTCAAAGCCGGCGTCATCACCTACAAACTCGCCGCCCACGCCGCCGACCTCGCCAAAGGCCATCCCGGTGCCCAATACCGCGACAACGCCCTCTCCAAAGCCCGCTTCGAGTTCCGCTGGGAAGACCAGTTCAATCTCAGCCTCGACCCCGTGACGGCGAGAGAGTTTCATGACGAGACACTTCCGCAGGAAGGGGCGAAGTCAGCCCATTTCTGCAGCATGTGTGGACCTCATTTCTGTTCCATGAAGATTACCGAAGACGTCCGCAAGTATGCTGCCGAGCACGGCGTCAGCGACGACGAAGCGCTACGTGCCGGGATGGAGCAGAAGAGCAAAGAATTCGTGCAAGCAGGTGCGGAAGTCTATCAACCTGCGTGAGCCATGGGAAAAGTCCGTCGCGGAGGCTATGTGTTTGAATGGTGGATCGGTGACCACGCTCCCCGCCATATCCACGTCTCCAAGATGGACGGACGCATCCTCGGTCGCGTCGTGCTTGCCACGAAGCAGCCGATGGACGCTTGGATTCCGCCCCGGAAGGTGCTAGAAATCATCGCCGAACTCGAAAAAGAAGGCCGCCTATGAAAATGAAAACACTCAACCCGCTGAAGGTCCCCTTCGGCACAGCCAAAGGCGTGGCGATACGCACCGTCCGCTTTCTCCAATGGGAGGATGCCTTTGATGTGGATTTTGATGATGGGGTCAGCTTCCTCGAGCCCCACGCCACCATCCGCAAGGCCAACAAGATTGCGGCGTCTGCTTCCGTGCAGTCGGTCGAATTGGACGAGGATCTTCGCCACGGCTTCTTCGTCCACTACGACAACGGCCAAACAGCCGAAGTCTCCTGGGCCTTCATCCGCGAACTACCACCCAAGCCAGCCAAGAAGTGATGTCGTATTTCCTGCTCCATGCGCCGAGCCGAGGGATCGGAGGCGAACCGAAGCGTAGCGAAGATAGCCCGCCACGATTAAATCCTCATGATCGCGGGCAACCAGCCAGCCGTCAGGCTGCCCGTAGGGTGAACCTGCCGGGTGGAGGCAGGTTCAGCAACATCACCGAAGACGTCCGCAAATACGCCGCCGAGCCGAGCGGAGCGAGACAGATCATCCGCAGGATGACCCGAAGGGCGAGCCGGATGGCGAGTCAACAAGTCATCTCCGAGGAAGAAGCGCTTCAGCGCGGGATGGAAGAGAAGAGCAAGGAGTTTGTGGAAGCGGGAGCGGAGGTCTATACGACTGCGTAAAGAATCACGCGCCCCTAATCACCACTTTGAAATGATCACAGAAACGGAACTCATCAGCTTAATGGCAGCACTCGAATCCGATAGGATTGAGCGCACGATTTCCACAACCGATACCACAAAGTTTCGAGAGGCGATCTGTGCATTCTCCAACGACTTCCCCAATCATCGAAGCTCTGGCTTCTTGCTCTTGGGCATTGATGACAAGACTGGCAAGGCAGTCGGTTTGAAAGCCTCTGACAAATTGCTCAAAGACTTAGCTGGATTACGCCAAGACGGCGAAATCTTGCCGTCACCCGCGATGGAAGTTTACAAGATCACGCTGTCTGACGGCAGCGGCGATGTCGTCATTGTGGAAGTTCATCCCTCGGACATTCCGCCAGTGCAATACCGTGGCCGAGTATGGATTCGAGTAGGTCCACGTAAGGCAGTGGCAAATGAAGGAGAAGAACGAATTCTCTCCGAACGGCGAATTGCCACTTCAAAGTCATTTGATGCCAGAGCGTGTCCCGAAGCTACCCTAGATGACCTAGCATTGGACATATTCCAGAACACCTATCGCAAAGAAGCGATAGCGACAGACGTGCTAGCCTCCAACCACAGAACTGTGGAAGAACAACTGGCTGCCCTTCGGTTCTTTGACCTGCGGCATGACCGTCCGACTAATGCGGCACTTTTGCTTTTCGGAAAGAATGCCAGAGCCGTGATGCCTGGAGCCTACGTCCAGTATCTCAAAATCGACGGCAATTCCCTCTCAGACGACATCTCTGTATCTCGCGAGTTTTCAGGTGACCTGCTCACGCTGGGCCGTGAGTTGGATGCCTTGTTGGAGGGCAGTTTGTCGGAAAAGCCAGTCAGGACCACAGCCCTGAGAGACGCGCTTGTTTGGGACTACCCCAAGCGGGCGGTTCGTGAGTTGTTGATGAACGCGGTTTGCCATCGCAGTTACGAATCAAATTCCCCCGTTCGATTTTATCGTTTCGCTGACAGGATCGAAATTCAAAATCCAGGCGGACTTTATGGTGAGGCTTCGCCAGAGAACTTTCCTCGATGCACCGACTATCGTAATCCTGTGCTCGCCGAGGCACTCAAGATTTTGGGCTATGTAAATCGCTTCGGGCGCGGCGTTATTGACGCTCAGAATGCTCTTGCGGAGAACGGGAGCCTGCCTGCAACATTTGAGTTCCAACCCAACTTCGTATTAGCCACGATTCAGAAGCATCCAAACACATGAAAGCACTCGCTTTTTTTAACAACAAGGGAGGTGTCGGTAAAACCACACTAGCCTACCACATCGCGTGGATGTTGTCGGATATGGGGCGGAAAGTCTTGGTGGTCGATCTGGATCCTCAAGCCAACATGACCTCAATGTTCCTGACGGAACGACGGTTGGAACAAATTTGGGACCCAGATGTCATTAGCGGGCAGAGCTTGATGGGTGCACTCGAGCCGCTGATCAGCGGCACGGGTGACGTCAAGGAGCCTCACGTCGAACGAATCAATTCGAAGCTCTATCTGATTCCAGGCGATCTCGCCTTGTCAGGGTATGAAGGTGAATTGTCGGGTGCCTGGGGGCGCTGTTTGGATCGGAACCAGCCCGCTTTCCGACATACCTCGGCATTTCATCGAATTGCCGAAATGGCGGTTCACAAGACGCAAGCAGAGGTCGTCATCATGGACGTAGGACCAAATTTTGGCGCTATCAATCGTTCTGCGCTGATCGCCGCCACTCACGTCTTAGTGCCTTTGGCACCCGATCTGTTCTCATTACAGGGACTCAGAAACCTTGGTCCTACCTTGCGACAGTGGCGTGAGGAATGGGAGGATCGAGTTGCCAGAAACCCTGTTCCTGCTCTCTCTTTGCCATCTGGCCAAATCACGCCTATCGGCTACGCGATCCTTCAGTTTGGGGTTCGAGATAATAGGCCAGTCAAGGCTTACGATCGCTGGGTTGCCAAGATACCCGACACCTACCATCGCTCGGTTCTTGGTGACACTGGCACGAGTAAATCAATTGAATCAGACCCAAGTTGTCTGGGACTCGTAAAGCACTATCGCAGCCTAGTTCCTCTGGCGATGGAAGCTCGCAAACCCATTTTTCATCTCAAGGCATCCGACGGTGCAATTGGAGCGCATTATGAAGCTGTGCAGCAGTGCGGCTTGGCGTTCGGTAGGTTAGCGAAGAGCATTCTCGAAAAGATGTCGATTTGACAGAAAAACAGGGCGCTCATACCCAACCAATTGGCTGACAAATCCCTTTGCTTTCTCATCTCTGCTCCCCCGAGGCAGCGAGGCCTGAATCGAGCCTCGAAAGCCCCCTCCAGCCGTTTCCGGCGCGTCCCGGCGGCTCCTCGGACGCGAGGCCCGGTGTAGATGCACCGCAGATGAGATGCTCCCCCTTCTTGCTCTCGCTCTTGCTCTTCATCTCCCCCCTGCGGGCCAGGGACTACGCATGAACAAGCACGCGAGTCATTATGGAAATTGCTGTGCAAAGT
>CAYQWE010000049.1:0-35374 GCA_964421275.1 uncultured Prosthecobacter sp. | reverse complement strand
GTGGGGGGGGGTGTTGCGGGCCGGGGTCCCGCCCGTTGGGGGTGGTTCGTGTGGGTCGCCTGGGGCGGGGGGGGGGGGGGGGGGGGGTTGTCGCTGTTGTGGGATTGCAGGACATGGCCGGGAGGTGGCCGTAAAGGCCCCTGCCCGGTCGTCTGGCGGGTCATTCCAGGGGTTTACCTGGCCCGGCTCCCAGAATGTAGTCAGCGGCCTTCTGTGCCTCACTGGCTGCCTGCACGAGCCATTTCTTGTGGTCGGCCACCTTCAAGACATCCATCCAGCCTTTGAGGTATGCTGCGGAGTTGTCGAAATCGTCCTCGATGATGCCGGCAGCGGCTCCGAGGTAGGCGGCTGTCATTTCTGCGACAAGCTCCTCGACCCCGTAGATTTTGGCTGCTTCCCCGGTTGCGGCCATGCCGCGATTTTCCAGAAGGCTTTTTCGAGCCAGGCGCGACTGGTGGCCGGTGCTGTGCCCCAGCTCGTGGAACATGGTTTTGTAGAATCGCCACTCTGCGCGAAACGTCTCCCGGCTCGGCATCTCGACTGCATCCTCTGAAGGAACGTAACACGGGGTTGCTTTGCGGCCTTCAAAGATGCTCGGCGGGTTTGGCATCTCGGCCACAATCTGGCGGGCTGCTTCGGCCTGTTGGGACTCGGTGAACGTGTCGCACTTGGGCGGCTCCGGAAACTCGATGCCCTCAATCTGGCAGGCATTAAAAACCGTGTAGAGTTTCAAGAACTGGCGTTTCTCGGTCGCCTGTTCCTGGCTTCCATCGTCTGCCGTTTTGGTCTGGCCTTCCAGGTCCTTGGTCCAGGTTCCAAGCTTCACGATGGGGCATCCTTTCTCGCCCTTCTTCACATTGCCGCCAAGCTCCTTGGCCTGAATGAAGGTCAAAAAATAGGGGCTTTGATACTCCATGGAACCGAGCAAAAAGACGTTAATCCCTCGGTAATAGTTGCCCGTTGAAAAGTTCCTCGGGAACCCAACTCGGGCAATGCTTGGCGACTGCCAAGGCACCACACCAGCGGCCAGCTTTTCCAGAATCCTGGCCGTGACGACTTCATAAACGTCAAGGCGCGGATCTTGTGATGTCCCCCGCCCTGCTACTGCTTTCCTTCCGTATCCGCTTCCATTCTGCCGAGATGTTTCGGCCCTACCCTCAAACATTCCACCCTCCACAAAAGCGACTCTTCTCCTTGAAGAATCAAACACCGTTCTTTTTCCGACTACCATAATCCCTTCCATCAAAACAAGGTTTTTTTGCTTGCTGAAAAATCCTTGTATCAACCAGATGGCCCCCGCCGGTGGCGCTTGGCTGAGGTCAACCCGCAGGGCTTGAGGAGGAGTTCACCGAGGGTCCAAAGGAGGGTGCCCTTTGGGACAGCCTTTGGAGGCGGTGAAAGCTCCTTGACGGCAAGCCAAAGCCAAAAGAGGCGTGATCCTGTTCTTTGATGGGGCGTTGCGGGGTATCCCCGCTAGAAGGGGTAGCTGCGCACACAGTAGCAGCGAGGGGAAAACCTTCCCCCCTTTGAAAACTGAAATCTATTCTTCGTCAGGCTGCTGTTCCAGGTCCTTCAAGAGCTTCAAAGCATAGCTGTAAATGACGGCTTTTCTGAAAACTGACCCTTCCCGATTGGCAAAAGGAGAATCTGCGGTGGCATCGTTTTCAAGCTTCTGCCGCTCCTGGGACGTGAGGCTTGCCAAGTAGGCTTCAACCTTTCGGTTCTCGGCGGCTTCCTTGGCTTTCTGGTCTGCTTCCCGCGCCTCGTCTTCGAGCTTCTTCTTGCGGCGCTGTTCCTCTTTCTTCCGCAGCGTTTCGGCCCGCTCGTGCGCTTCCTGCTCCAACTGGGCACGACTCTTGAAGCCTTTTGGAGGGCCGTAGTTTTCCACGATGGCTTTTGAAAGCCATCCACCTCGGTTCACCGGGGCGCTGTCCCCTCCCTTGGCAAGCAGGAATTCTAAAGCTTCGAGCTGGATCTCGATCCGGTCATTGTCGAACTCAGAGACAAAGCGGCGGGCCTGGGACTTGCTGACGCCGTGGCCGATCATGCGGCCTTCAAGAACGCTCACGTCCTCAACCTTTATCTCCAGGACGGGCTGAGCTGGTGTGTCGATTGGTGCCTCAAAATAGCGTTCAAAGTGAACCTGCCAGACTCCAGCGGAGTCTTTGGTGAAACGGTTTTTCTCTGGCATGGCAGAGATAAATTTCAGGGCTTCCAGCTCCTTGATTCCGGGCATCAATCGGCGCTTTATTTGCGCCACGTCCACTGAGGACCTACCTGTGTAACTGACTTTGGTCGGGCGCGTGAGCCCGATTTTTTCACACGCAAAGGCTTCCAGCGCAAAACTCAACCGGGAGCGAAAATGAAACCTCTTGTCGAGGAATCGGAACATTCGCTTGGCGATCCCGCTCTCAAGCGAGCGGTAAAAATGGAAATCCAGGGTCTTGAGATTGCCCTCTTTGAAGTTCCGGAAAATCAGGTCGTTCCACTTGATGACCGATGAACCTTCCTGGGTCATCACCCCTTCTTTGCCTGGCTTGTAGAACTCGGCAAACTCGATGAAGTGGAAACTGGCATCCACCCACTGCCCTGTTTTTTTGTCTCTCCAGGCGTTCTCGTAGTAGAGGGTGACGCCAAGCCAGCGATCAATCGCCTCCCGAATACGCTTGTAATTGTAGGTCGAAACGGTCCAGCCAAGAATTCGAATGAGCTGGTAGGGTGTGAACGTCACCGATGGGGACTCAAACTTTTGAAGGCGGCTCATCTGGAGCAAGCCGAGCAAAACCTCATCATCTGCCGTTGTCGGCAATCCATGTTCATCACTGGCAGTGATGGTGAGCCGTCGGTGAATCATCTCACCGCTGGCCTTGTCAAAGGTTCGGTCCTCAAATCTGAGGGTCTTAACGCTTGGATCGGACCTGCTTCCGATTGCTGAAATGGGGAACTCTGCCAGATTCAGCTCATCGCGTCCGTCTTGATACTCGGAGGGAAGATCGGGAAACAAGTCCTCGGGGACTGGTTTCGACTTTTTGATTTTTGACAAATCTTCCTCCACAAAAAAAGCACCATCACTGGAGCGTGTTGTTGGTTATTTATTTATAGATCAACATGGTTAGAGAGTTAGCCGAGCCGAAACCCTGCAATTCCAAGGCTTTGCGCATCGATTTTCTGTCTCGAACAACACTATATTCTGTTTCGATTAACAATAGCAAGCCCTTTTCTTCTGTGTCAGACAACAGTATTTTCTGTCTCAAGTGACACTAGCAAGGGGTGCCTTTTCTGTGTCAAACAACACTACCCTCATTTTCGGGGTCTGAGCCGTCTCATTTTCTGTGTCGAGTATCGGCGACGGTAGGCTACCTTGAAGACTGCTGCCTGCTCAAGCCCCAAATTGGTTCACAGTGTTGATTCATGATGTCAGATGAAGCAGAAATCGCCTGTTTTCAGCGGCTTTTCTGTGTGGATTGACATCATTTGCGCTTGTTCGGCATTGCATCTGGCATTGATCCAGGTGCTCCCGATAGCCGTTACCCGAAGAGGCATGCAAATTGCATTTCTCCTGCGCAGGTAACGTTGTTTGAAGCAGAAAATACCGAATCCAAACGGCTCCCCTGCCCCGCAGGAATAAAGTCATTTACAGATCTCTTAAATTATGAACATCTTAATTTAAGACAGCCAGAATTTAAGATTAACTTAACGTCATAAAACCAAGCTGATCCATGACGATCATTGACCCGGTTGCGCTTTATGATGGTCACAAATTACGATAATCGTAAAATCATAATTTATGACAGTAGCAAATTAAGACAATCTGAAATTATGAAAATACTGGCTTGCGCGGGAGTCCGCATTCGCTTAAATTAAGGCTGTCCTAATTTAAGGACAGCTTAACTTCTTAATTTAAGGTTATCATAAATTATGATTATCACATTTTGCGGCCAAAAGGGCGGAACCGGCAAAACCACACTCAGCTTTCTTGTGGCCGAGACTCTGAGTCGCGTGGGCAAAAGGGTTGCGGTTCGTGATGACGATCCGCAGGCCAGCATATCACAAATAGTGACTGAGCTGCGAGAGGCAGGCAGGACAGAGATTGAAATCTGGGACAGGAACAGGGAAGGGGAGTATGATTTTGTCATCGTGGACACTTTGCCTCGGTTGTCGAGCAACGTGCTGATTGAGGCGGTTAAGCAGGCCGATATTCTGATTCTTCCTCTGAAGCCTTCGATGGTGGACATTCGCGCAACCTTGCCCGCCGTGGAAATGGTCAAAGAAAACACCCGCCCAGGTGGCAAGGCGTTCGTGCTTTGGAACATGGTTAAGCCTGGCACGCGCATTAGCCGCGAGCTTCAAGGGCTGGAAGGGATGCTGGGGATGCAGGTTTTGAAGAACTCCATTCCTGAGCGCATCGGGTTCACATACGCCACGCTGCAAGGGTATGAGGCAATCACGGGAGAAGATCGAGAACTGCTACAACGGCTTGTGTTGGAGTTTGTGGCTTGATCTTAATTTAAGATTATCATAAATTATGACCATGGGTAAAAACGATTTTTCAAGTCTCCTGACAGCGCAGCTAAAAAAGGCGACCGAAACAGCCGCGCCCAAGGCTGAAACCAAGCCAGCAAAAGCCGCTGCCCCTGAGCCTGTGGTGAAAGCGCCGGTGGAACCGGTGGGAGAACAGGCCCCGGCTCCAGTCAAAGCGGTAGAGAAGGAAAAACCGGCTGCACCAGTTCGGCCAAAGGCCAGCAAGCCAGCCACGGGGAAGGGGACTCAAGGCCGCAACACGAATCGCGTAACCGTGAATCTGTTTGAAGCTGATAGCCGCGCCCTGGCCGTGATTCGAGAACTGCTCGGAAGTGCTGGACACGATTTCACCAGTCGAAGCGATTCAATGAAGATTGGGCTACGCCTTGCAGCGAAAGCCAAACCAGAGGAGCTTGCAAAAATTCTTGAGCAAGTCCGATCTGAGGATCGTCGGTTCACTAAACCATAAATCCAAAAAATCAGAATGTCACCGGGTAGCCTCTTAGACAGGGCTGGGTCAGCATAAGCCGCCTGCATGATTGGAATCAATAGAGAACTCGGAGGCTAAGCAATCAATTCCTTGATCACCTGCCCGCCGAACTGCGAGAGCTGCTTGTAGCGTCCGCCGTGGAGGTAGGTGAGTTTGTTGTCATCGAGGCCGAGGAGATGCAACAGGGTGACGTGGAGATCGCGGATGGGGTGGACGCACTCCACGGCGCTGGAGCCGATCTCATCGGTGCCGCCGACGATGCCGGGCTTCACGCCGCCCCCAGCCATGAGCATGGTCATCGCTTCGTTGTTGTGACCCCGACCGAGTGAATACACCCCGCCGCGCTTGTTGTTGTCCGGCGTGCGGCCAAACTCACCCATCCAGATGACGAGCGTGTCCTTCAACATGCCGCGCTGTTTGAGGTCTTTGATGAGCGCGGCCATCGGCTTATCCACGCTGCGGATGCGCTCGCTGTGCGCCCGCTCCAGATAGTCGTGGCTGTCCCAACCGCCGCTGAAGATCTGCACGAAGCGCACGCCTTTCTCGATCATGCGGCGGGCGAGGAGACACTGGCGGCCAAAGGTGGCGGTGTGTTTTTCGTTGAGGCCATACATCTCCTGGGTCGCCTCGGTTTCATTGGCGAGGTCAAGCACGCCGGGCACCTCCATCTGCATGCGGTAGGCCAGTTCGTAGGTCTCCATGCGGGCGGCGAGATCGCGCTGCTCGGGATGCTTTGCGGCATGTTGTTGATTGAGGAAGGCGAGTTCGTCGAGCGCGCGGCGTTGATGCTCACGGGTTTTGAAGGGCTGCGATTGGAGATCAAGAATCGGCGAGCCTTCGGTGCGGAGTCGTGTGCCTTGATAGTAGGCTGGCAGGAATCCGTTGCTCCAGTTGCCCGCGCCTCCCTGTGGGAAAGCGAGTTCGGTCATCACGACGTAGCCGGGCAGATTCTGGTTCATCGTTCCAAGCCCGTAAGTGGCCCAGGCACCGAGTGCCGGATCAGCGCCAAGACGGCTGCCGGTGTTCATGTGGTAGAGCGCCTCGGGATGGTTCAGGGACTCGGCTTGCAGACCGCGGTAGTTGCAGAGTTCATCAGCCACCTCGGGATCGGCGAGGTATTTCCATTGGTCGCACATCTCAATGCCGTTCTGACCGACCTTGTTGAAGCCGAATGGACTGCCGACATAAAACTTGAAGCCTGTTTCCTGGCCTTTGGTGAGCTTGGACTCCTTCTTGTGAAGTTTCGTCAGGGTCGGCTTGGGATCAAAGGTGTCCATGTGGCCCGGCCCGCCCTCCATGAAGAGCATGATGACGTTTTTGGCCTTCGCCTCGAACATGGGCTGCTTCGGTGCCAACGGGGCAGCCTCACTGGCGAGGAGGTCACTGAATGCGACGGAGCCGAGGGAAGCGCCGAGGCTGTAGAGGAAATCGCGGCGGGTGGTGAAGGGTGCGTGGTTCATGGCGACGGTGTGGGGTTAGCGATTGAAGTTCGTTTCGATGACTTTCTGAATGTGGGGCCGGGCCTCATCGGTCTCGTGCAGTTCCTCGCGCTGGCGTTTCAGCTCGGCTTTGAGTTCACGAATGGTTTCAGCGTATTGGGGGTTGCTGTATTCATTGCGGTTCTCGTTTGGATCGGTGCGCAGGTCGTAGAACTCCCAGGCGGGTGGTGTGGGCTCGATTTTGAACGATTCGCCTTTCTTCCAGGGCATCGTGAGCTGGCCGATGGATGATTCGTTTTCGGGCTGGCCGTAGTAGAAGATGAGTTTGTAATCGGCGGTGCGGATGCCGAAGTGAGCGGGGTTGTCGTGATGCATGAGGTGCATCCAGTAGCGGTAGTAGGTGGCGGTGCGCCAGTTGGTGAGCAGCTTGCCTTCGAGGGCGGCGGTGAAGCTGCGACCTTGCATCTGCGGCGGGGCGTTTGCTCCGGCGAGGGCGAGCATGGTGGGTGCGAAGTCCGTGTTGTTGATGAGGTCAGTGTTCACTGATCCGGCTTTGATGAGCGGGGGATAACGCATGATGAAGGGCATGCGCATGGACTCCTCATACATCCAGCGTTTGTCGATGTAGTCGTGCTCACCGAGCATCATCCCTTGGTCGGAGGTGTAAATGATGAGGGTGTTTTCGAGCAGGCCATTCGTCTTCAGGTAATCGAAGAGACGTGCGAGGTTGTCATCCACGCTCTTCACGCAGCGGAGGTAGCGCTTGAGATACTCTTGATAGGCTTGATGCGTGTATTCGTGGTCGTTGAGGCCGGGCGAGATGTTGAAGTCGAGACCGTAGTTGCGCACGGGATGGCGTTTGGAGACGCTGGTGCCAATGCGATGCACGAGGCCGTCGTTTTCACCTCGCGTGGCGACGGAGCCGAAACCTTTGGCGGGCTGGTCGTAAAAATTCTCCGGCTCGGGAATCTCAGTGTCTTTCAAATAGTCCGCATAGCGCGGTGCGAACTCGAACATGTCATGCGGTGCCTTGTGATGCAGCATGAGGAAGAAGGGCTTCGTTTTGTCGCGCTTCTCCAGCCACTCAAGGCCGATGTCGGTGATCACATCGCTGACATAGCCGGTGTGCTTCTCGATGCTCTTCGGCCACGGTTTCTCGCCGCGCACGATGAGTTCGGGGTCGAAGTATTTGCCCTGCCCCGGCAGCACGTTGTAGTAGTCGAAGCTTGATGGCTCGGCCTCCAGATGCCACTTGCCGATCATCGCAGTGAGGTAGCCCGCCTTCTTCATCTCCTGTGGCAGATAGTGGCGCTCCGGCGGCAGCACGCCGGTGAGATCGGTCACGCCATTGGTCTGCGAATACTGGCCGGTGAGGATGGTGGCGCGGCTGGGTGTGCAGATGGAGTTGGTGCAAAAGACACGGTCAAACCTCATGCCTTCGGCGGCGAGCTTGTCGAGCGTGGGCGTGGGATCGAGCTTTGCCAATCGGCTGCCGTAACATCCCAACGCCTGCGTGGTATGGTCATCGGACATGATGAACAGGATGTTGGGCTTGTCGGCGGCTTGGGCCTCACGCAGAAACGCGGAGGCGCAGAGAAGGAGAGCGATGGCTCGAAGGTATCGGAGAGGTGAGGCTGTCATGGTTTTATTTTCGTTCCCACACGCGGACGTAATCCACCTCCATCGAGGTGGGAAAGCCCTCCGCCGTTGCGGCTTTTGGCTGGGGTTTCATTTCCTGTCCGACCCAGCCGATGTGGGGATGGCGCAGTCCGAGGGAGAGGGTGAGATTCATGGGCAAGTGCCAATATTGGTTTGGCTTCCTGGCGACTTCTTTGCCGTCGATATACCACACGATGTTTTCAGGAGTGACATCGCAGCCATAGACGTGAAAATCCTCGCGCGGGTCCCAGGGGGCGGTCCAGGCATTCTTACAGAGTGCGGGGTCTGTGCCGGGTCTCACCCAGCGGACATTGCCGTCTTTGTCGGCGAGCCGCAGATGCAGATTCATGTCGATGACATGGACGGAGTCGCGCACGTTGGTCTCGCGATTGAGTTCGTTCATTTGGAGTTCGACGAAATCGATCTCGCAGTAGCGCACCTCGCCGGTGGTGGCTTTGCCATCGCTGTAGATCCAGAAGGCAGGGCAGGCTCCGGGGAAGAGGCTGCACCCTTTGATCCGGGCCTCGTAGTAGCCGTAGGTCCGCTTCAGCTTCGAGCGGAAGATGCCGGACTTGTAGGACAGCGACTGCCCGTTCTTCCGGGTGTGCGGCTCATGGGTCATGCTGAGGATGAGCTTGCCGTCTTGCTGAACGGCGTTCTTTTCCTCCCAAGTCCACGGCCCCCAGCTTGCGACCTTCGTGGTCCATTTGCGGGCATCGATCTCTGCTCCATCGAACTCATCGGAGAAGGCGGGTCTGGCTTCCCACTGGCCAGTTTGGCCCAGGGGTGCGGACGGGTTGGGCAGGACTGGGTCTGCATGAGCCGACGCGAGCAATAAGAGCGTGGTGAGTGAGCAGAGCGTTGATTTCATTGTTGTAGAGCGTGTCAGTTGAGGAAGATGAACTCATGCGAGTTCAGCAGCAGCAGGCATACATCGGCCAGCGCGCGTGTTTCGCTGCTCACATCCGCCGCCTTTTTGTCCGGCGTGTAGTTCTCGAAGGCGGGCAGGATTTCCTCATACTCGAAGGTCTGACCGGAGAACTCCTCCACCAGCGAGCGGGTGATCTTGGTGGGATAGGTCACGGGATCGGGTTTGGCTCCAGCGTGGTAGTCGCGCATCTCGCTGAGATACTTCACCAGCCGCGTGGACTCCGCAGCGGAAGGGGGGCGGTTCAACGCGAGCTGGAAGGCGCGTTCGACTTGTGCCGCTGGGGTTTGTGCCTCTTTCTCGACGCGCAAAGCAAAGGCGATGCTGCGGTCAGTCATCAAGTCGCTGTTGAGGAGCGTGAAGGCTTGGGGAGACACTGAGGCGGAGTCGCGGGCTTCGCAGGAGTCATTGGGATTCGGTTTATTGAACACCTCCATGAAGGGATCGGCCTGGCCGCGCACGCGGTAGGCATAGACGCTGCGGCGATTGCGCTCCTGTGGTGTCGGCGAGGGCTGATACGAAGGGGCGAGCGAGAACTGAATCATGCGCGGCTGCAAGGCCACTTCCATATTGATCTCCGGCATGGCGGGCAGCCCGCCGAGGGTGGGATTGAGTTCGCCAGTGACGGCCAGCATGGCATCCCGCATTTCCTCGGCGGTAAGGCGGCGCGTGGGGAAGAAGGCTAGCAGATCGTTGTTCGGATCGGTCTCGCGCAGCTTATCCATCTGCGGATGCTGGCTGCTCATTTGATAGGCATCTGACATCATAATCAGCTTGTGCAGGCGTTTGAGAGTCCATCCGTTCTTCACGAAGTCATCGGCCAGAAGATCGAGAATCTCGGGGTGCGTGGGCTTGCCTCCCTTGACACCGAAGTTGTTCGGGTTTGCCGCCAGTGGCTTGCCAAAGTGATGTTGCCAAACACGGTTGACGATGCTGCGGGTGGTGAGCGGATTCTGCGGGTGCGCAATCCATTTTGCCAAGGCCAGACGACGGCCTTCGATGGGTTCCGGGATCACATACGGATCGGTCTGGGCACCTTCGATGCTGAGGCCGATGGCGCTGAGCACACCGGGCTGCACTTGCTCGCCTTTGGCCTCCAAGGCTCCGCCCGTGAAGATGTAGCTGACGGGCCTCCAGTCGGCTTGCACTTGCTTTGGAATGCGCAAGCTGCGAGCGCTTTTGAAGCTGAGTTTGGGATCGGGGCCGTTATAGACGCTCTGTGCCATCGGCTCGTAACGCTCCAGTGCACGCTCCCAGATCCACTCGTCCTGCTCACGCACTTTGAGCTGACCTTCATCCACATGATCGAGCCCGATGTGGCGCGGCGGCTTCATCTCATCAGGGTCTTTCTGCCGGGCCTCGTTGTCTTTGTAGGGCAGCTTGTGCTCGGCATACCAGGCCTTGGCGGCGGTCTCGCGTTTGGCGACCAACTTGTCTTTCTCTGCGCGGGCAAAGTCGAGCATTCGCTGAACATGCGCCTCGCCCTCCGCAAAGCGTTCGCGTCTTTCCTCTGGCACGAGACGCAATGGCCGCTCGGCCATCTGGGTGCCGGCAAACGCGGCATACATGCGGTAGTAGTCGCGGGTCGGCAGCGGGTCGAACTTGTGGTCGTGGCACTTGAAGCAGCGCATGGTGGTGGCGAGGAAACTCTGCCCGACAGCGTTCACCACATCATCGAGGTAGATTTGCCGCGCCGCTTCATCGCTGACCATCGCATTGTCCCACGGGCCGAGCCGGAGAAATCCCGTCGCGACGATCATGCGTGCTTCCTCCTCGGTGTAGTCACCACTCTGACGCAGCGCCGCGAGTTTGACATGGTCGCCATTCAGACGCTTCAAAGCGGAGGCGTCGGCCAACTCGTCACCCGCGAGCTGCTCGATCACAAACTGGTCGTATGGCTTGTCCTCATTGAAGGCCCGGATGACGTAATCCCGATATCGCCACAGGTTGGAGCGTTCGTAATCGTTCGCCATGCCACCGGTGTCTGCATAGCGCACCACATCGAACCAATGCTGCGCCCAGCGCTCGCCGTAGTGCGGGCTTTTCAAAAGGCGGTCGATCAAGCCGGACCAGGCTGCCTTAGAATCGGCCTCCCAGGCTTTTTCAAAGGTAACGACTTCTTCCGGTGTGGGTGGCAGGCCGATGAGATCAAAACTGGCGCGACGGATGAGGGTGCGGGGATCGGCCTTGGGTGCGGGCTTTTGCTCACTGCCAGTGAGCTTGGCAGCGTGGAATCGGTCGATGGCTGTTGATGCGGGTTCGGCTAAAGCCAAAGCCACTTTTTTCACCGGCTGAAACGCCCAAACATCTTCCGGCTTATAGCGGCGATAGGTCCACTCTTCGGAAAGTCCGCCGCTATGCTTCATGATCATGCCATCGTCATTCACCATGACGGTGCGCTCTGCTGCGCGATGTCGGCTTTGTTCCTCATCGCTCGGCCATGGCGCTCCGGCGTTGATCCATGACTTCACCCATTCGAGCTGCTCCGAGGTGAGCCGATCATTCTCCTTTGGCGGCATTTCGAGGTCTGGATTCTGCCATGTCATCGAGATGTAGAGATCACTCTCCTCCGCCTTGCCTGGCACAAGCACCTTCGTCGAGTTCTCACCGCCCTTGAGCATTGCCTCACGCGAGAGGAGATTCAGCTCGCCTTTGATTTTCTTCGGGTCTTCGCCGTGACAGGCGAAACACTTCGCCTTGATCAGCGGCAGCACTTTGAGGGTGAAGTCGCGCTGAGGATTTGGGAGTTCGGCGCGGACTGAGAGGATCGACGAGAGTGCGACATAAGCGGCGATCAGCAATGGTAGCCTATGGTTTTCCATGTTCATAAATGTCTTCGATTTCATTGGGCGTGAGTGCGGCGGAGAAGAGCGCGAACTCATCCATGCTGCCGTTGAGATTGCGCACGGCGAAGTGGGCGTCGGTGCGATAAACGGGCTCGCTCCAGTTGCAGATGGAGGCTGGGCCGATGACGACGGTTTCGACGAGATACTCCCGGGGGATGGCCTCCTGGCTGAAGACGCGGCCATTGAGGTAGTGCGTCACTTTCATGGCATCAACGTCGTAGGTGGTCGCGATCATGAGCCACTGGCCACTCTGCGTGGCGTTCCAGATGGGCGGGGACATGAAATGATGCTTGTCCATCTGACCCATTTTCACATCCGGTGTTTCACGTTTCTTCACAGAGAAAAACAAGCGTCCATCATCCATGATCTGCCAGTGTGGACCGCCTAACTTGGCACCGTCGGTGAGGAAGAGGGAGTTATACCAGCGGTCGAGGCTGTTGATCTTCACCCATGTCAGCAGCGTGAGGGAGCGATACTCACCCGGCACGTTCAGCCGGACTCGACTGCCGGTGGGGCTAAAGTCCAGCGCACCATTGGCCGTGCCCCAGCGATCCGCCACGCGAGCTGCGGCGACGATGGCACCTTCCCCTCCCATGCTTGCACCGTTGACGGCTGCATTCGGGAGACGGCGCGTGTCGGTGGCTCCCATTTGATAATAAGCAATCAGGCGAGGATCACGTCGCAGGGTGTCACTGAAGCGCTGCCAATCCTCACGGCGGCCCTTGCGCGTGGCGGCCAGTTTCTCGTTCATCTCGCTGATGCCTATGAAACCAGCCGAGCTGGCCGTTAGAGCTGCGCTTTTGCCACCGACATCCCAGCGCAAGGCCTCGCCCTTCGCCAAGTGGTGCATGGGGTCGCCGCGCGGATGCCATTCGACTGCGCCATCGAGAACGTGAACTTCGGCTTGAGTCGGTGAGACATTCAGGGCGAACTCGGTGCCGAGATCCACCACTTCGCCCTCGGCGGTGTGGATGCGGAACCCATGCGCTGGCTCCGGCACACGGGCACGCACCTTGCCGTGCGTCACGCTCATCTCCATGGGCGAGATGATTTCAAACTCGGCCGCTCCCTCCACAATGACCGTCACACCGCTGAACAATTCGATCTGCGCCACACCCGAGGCGAGGCTCAGCGAACCCGCAGGCAGCAGAGCACCATCCGCGAGCGCCGCCTCGTTGGACCAAACTGCATCCGCCTGACCTGCCAGCACGGCAAAGCCGCTGGCCTTCTGTTCTTCGGGTTGGCTGGCGACAGCATTATCCGAGCGGGTCTTCAACAAGACTCCTGTGACGGCAAGCAAAGCCACAATTGTTGCCGCCATCGCAGCAAAGGCCGGAATCCAACGACGTGATGCAGGCTGCACGGGTTTGCGTATTCCTTGTGAAGGCGCATTCGCCACGGTCGTCAGCATGGCCGAAAGGATGAGCCTGTCGTAGTAGGCTTGGCGGGCTGCCTTATCGACGGAGAACTCCGCCTCAAGCCGGACAAAATCAGCGTCGCTGATGTCGCCTTCGATCAAGGCATCGATGAGTTGATCGCGTTCCTGATGATTCATGGCTTGGCCTCCGTGGTTCCAAGTTGTTTCTCGATGCAGCCTAGCAAGGCATTGCGCAGTCGGTGCAGTGTTACCTTCAGACCACCGACACTGCGCCCCACACGCTCTGCAAACTCATCCAACGTCCCCGCTGATGCGGTGTAGCGATGGAGCAGCAGCTCACGATCCTGCTGCCGCAGCTTTTCCAAACAACCCTTCAGCGCCTCGTGCCGCTGCTCCGTGTCATCGTCGCGCTCCGAGAGGTCCTCGGCGATGATTTGCTCCAGTTCCTCGCCAAACACCAACCGCGAGTCCCGCGCCTGCTGCTTTCGATAGTTCAGCACTTCGTAGCGCGCCACGCTGAAGGCCCATGCCTTGAAGTTAGTCCCCAGCGTGAAATCCTCACGCTTCTTCCACAGCATCGCATTGGCCTGCTGCACAACATCATGCGCTGCGGAGTCCCCCGGCATCAACGACTGCACATACAGCCGCAGTGGCAGTTGAATCTCCGTCAGCAGTGCGACGAAGTCGTCATGGTTCTCGGCAGGGAATGTCATTCACCCAGCAAATGGCGGAAAATGAAAAAGGATAACACGAAGATTATCTCAGCGGATGCTGCTGGTCGATATGTCCTGCGTGGATTTCCAGAGTATCGCAAAGAGCGGGCGATGGCATGGTGCAAGCCTCCTCCGTGCTAAATACACCGCATCCATGAAGCCTTCACACACATTCACCCATCTCACCTCCGCCCGTCTCGGTGCCATCTTCGCTCAGATGACTAGCTCACCGTTGTGCATGGTAGTGTGCTTGTCAGAAAGCCAGATATTACTCTTGATAAAATATGTTATCAAGAGTAATCTGGCGCGATGGGGGACGACTACAAGCCAGATCTGGAAAACGACGCACAGCGATCAACGCTGGCGCGTCGGGACACCGACTCAAGGGTTCTGACAGCGGCGGAGTTCCGAGGGCTGGCAGACGTGCCGCCAGAGGTCGAATGGTTCGCCAACATCACGAACCCCAACACGCGACGGGCTTACCAGAACGACGTGCGGGATTTCATGCTCTTTGCCGGCATCCGGGAGCCGCAAGAGTTCCGCATCGTCGCGCGGTCGCATCTGATCGCCTGGCGCAAGCTCCTGGAGTCCCGGAACCTGGCTGCGGCCACCATCCGCCGAAAGCTCTCGGCGGTCGCCAGTCTGTTCGATCACCTCTGCGAGTCGAACGCCGTCACGCACAACCCTTGCGATGGTGTGAAGCGCCCGAATCTTGGTTCCAATGAAGGCAAGTCTCCAGCTCTGGGAGATGATCAAGCGAAGCTTCTGCTGGAGGTGCCGTCAAATGACACAGAGAAGGGTCTGCGTGATCGTGCCCTGCTCTCGGTGCTCTTGTTTCACGGATTGCGTCGTGCTGAACTTTGCTCCCTCACGGTCGGCGATCTGCAATCGCGGCGAGGCGTCCCCCATTTTCGGGTTCACGGCAAAGGTGGCAAAATAAGGTTCATTCCTGTTCACCCTGGGACGCTGGGCAAAATTGCCGACTACCTGGCGCTGGCTGGCCACGGAGACGATTCCAAAGGTGCTTTGTTCCGTCCCCTGAAAAACCCTGTTGATGGTGATCTTGAGAAAGCACTGAGCGGAGATGCGATTTTCAAAATCGTGCGGTCCTACGCGATGAAGCTTGGCCTCGATGCAAAAGCGATCTGTGTTCACGGCTTACGGGCGACGGCCGCAACGAACGCGCTCGATCATCAAGCTGACATTGCCAAGGTTCAGGAGTGGCTTGGGCACTCCAGCATTTCGACCACTCGTCTCTATGATCGAAGAAAAACGAAGCCGGAAGACTCTCCCACTTTCAAGGTCTCGTATTGAGCCAGACCAAGCTCAAGCCGCACCCTTGTTCGCGATGAACTCACGGAAAAGACGAGTCACTTCTGTCGCGACGGTCTGCTGTTCGTCTTGAGTGAAGTCGCCTTTGATGCGCGCAATCGCAGCTTGTTTTTGCTCACTCACGGTCGCGGAAAAGTCGTCGCTCCAGCCTCCGCGCTTTTGGAGAATCTCGCGCATCAAGCGGAGATCCGTTTCAACCTTTGATCGAACTTTGTCTTCGGTGATTGTAGTGGGCATGAGCCTAAGGTGGCAAGCTGCCTCTCAAAATCAAGGTGGCAACGGGCCGGATGCCGGGGTTGTCAGTTTAAAACGGACAGTTTCATTTCAATTTTCCTCTACGCGCTCAAAAATAGACGCATCCTCACTGTCCCCCATGTCTATGCGCACCGCGCCAGAATGACTGATCTGACGAGAGGTGCTATCAATCACCGTGAATCCGGCCCACAAAGTTGTTTGTCCCTCGCCCACTCGCACTGCGTGTTCCGTTACATCAATGATCGCGAGCTGGTTCAATCTGTAAAAGAAGGTGATGTAATCGACAGCTTCCAGGAGAAGCTGATTTTCGGCGGAGCGTGTCTTTTCTGCGTTCGATTCCGTCTGCCAACGCCGGAACATCTCGTTCCATTCGGGAGCTGCCTCTGGCCATTCGTTGCGCTCCCAAGGGTCAAAGCGCAGGCCGTCGGTAGCCAGCAACCACTGCCATCGAGTCTCGGCCAGAAAAGGCTGTTCTTTGGCGCATGAAACCATTCCGGCGGCAGTGTCCGGGTTGTCGATGCCGCACTCGTATTTCAGTCCCTCACACCAGTCGTGCTGATAGGCCTCTCGCATCACCGCGCGGCCAAGGGTTGCCAAATCTGGATTGAGGCCAGCCGCCAGAGCATCACGCTCCCAATGATCCCACGGATAGGACCCGGGCGGACAAGCAAGAATGCGGTCATCAAGTTCAGATCTGGCAATGGGTGTCATCGTGTCGCGGCGGTGGAGCTTGCTGGTGTCCTGCATCATTTTGAATCTCCGTCTCTCCTGAGACTGGTTGATGCTATCAGATTCGCAGGGGCTAAACAAACTTAAAGAGCGGCAGGAATGGGGCTCTGCCCAGATTGAATTTCGATACAGTTTTCATGTTCTTTTCCTCCTGTGAAAAAGTGGTTTCGCTTGTGAAACCCTTAACTACAGGCCTCACCCCAGCCGGAGCTTGGAAGGCGACAGTCAACCCGCAGGGCTTGAGGAGGAGTTCGGGGAGGGTCCAAAGGAGGGTGCCCTTTAGGGACAGCCTTTGGAGGCCCCGAAAGCTCCTTGACGGTCGCCGTAAGCGTGAGGCGATCCTAAGGGGCGCGGAGAAAGCAAAGCGTCGTAGAGCCTCGCATTCATCGACCTGGAAAGGCTGCCCAGAAGCGGACGGCGGGGGGAAGGCGGTGGAGCTGATCCGATTTTGGGATGACTTTTGAGAGAGCTATTGTTCGGGAGTGCCGCCCTGGGGCGATCCATGAACGAAGTCGAAGCGCAGCGGGAGCGAAGTGTTGGAGCGCCTTGGGGCAAGCTCAGAGGTGCGGAGCATCATCCAGGGGCTTAGACGGTCGCCAGGACGGCTGAGGGCCAGCGGTGGGCCGTTTTGACGACTGCCTGACACGTTTTCGGAGAGTGGCGGTCGCCGGTGGCCGCGATTGTGCGGCGGGCGGCGAGAGGTTGCCTGGCTGGTGCAGACTCGCGGGGCGTTGCGGGGTGTCCCCGCTAGATGGGGTAGCTACGCACAAAGTAGCAGCGAGGGGAAGACCTTCCCCACCAAGCCGTCTTCTATACGTTTTTACTCCCATTGACATCAAGTGCAGTAATATGGTATCCTCAACCCATGACTGTTAAACTGCCAAAAGAGATCCGCTCCCTTGCCAAGCAGGGCGTTTTTCGTGCGCGGGATCTGGCAGCAGTCGGAGTTCCCCGCTACCGGCTCAAAGAGCTTGTAGAGGGTGGAGCGCTGCGGAAAACCGGGCGCGGGCTTTACATGTCTCAAAGTGCGGACATCACCGAGAATCATTCTCTGGTTCAACTGGCGGCAAGATCCCCCAAAGCCGTGATGTGCCTCCTGACAGCCCTTCGTTTTCACGATCTGACCACGGAAAACCCCGAAGTGATTTATGTGCTCCTGCCCAAGGGAGTGAAGCGGCCACGAATCACGAGTCCTCAGCTCGACATCACCTGGGCCTCTGGAGAGAGCTATTTTCAGGGCATTGAAGAGCACATCATGGGCGGCGTTACGGTGAAAATCACCAGTGCGGCCAAGACCGTGGCCGACTGCTTCAAGTATCGAGAAAAGGTCGGGATCGCGGTGGCCGCTGAGGCCCTGCGCGATGCGTGGCAAAAAAAGAAGGCAAGTTCAGAAGAGCTGTGGCAGGCTGCCAAAGTGTGCCGGATGACGAACATCATGCGGCCCTATTTTGATATGCTGGTTACATGAAGAAGAAAAACGCCCTCAAAAATGTTGCAGCATCGGTGCGCGACCGGCTGCTCAACGTGATGACTGAGAGGGGCCAAGACTTCAACTCGCTGCTCGTGCGATATGCCATCGAGCGGCTGTTGTTTCGTCTGGCGACGTCAAAATATCGGACGCAATTCATTCTCAAAGGAGCCATGCTGTTTACTGCCTGGCAGCACGTCCCCCATCGCGTCACCAAAGATGTGGATCTGCTGGGTTTTGGTGACTCTTCCCCAGATGCTTTGAAGGAGATCTTTGCCGAGATCTGCGTGGAGCCTGTCGAAGATGATGGTGTTGTGTTTGATCCTGCGTCAATCGAGGCTGAGCCGATACGCGCAGAGGAAGAGTATGTGGGTGTTCGGGTGACGTTTCAGGGATTGCTGGGAAAAGCGCGGCTCAACGTCCAGGTGGACGTGGGCTTTGGAGACGGTTTTGCCGTCGAGCCAGTGATGCTGCAAATCCCCTCTTTGGTTGGAATGCCGGCACCAGAAGTGCGGGCATACCGGATGGAAACTTCGATCTCGGAGAAGTTTGAAGCCTCAGTGAACCTGGGGCTGCTGAACACAAGGATGAAGGACTACTTCGACTTGTGGCACCTGGCGCGAAACTTTGCTTTCGACGGGCAGAGCATCAGCGAGTCCATTCAAGCCACTTTCAAGCGGCGGAATACGCCATTGCCGACCGCTGCGCCGGTGGGCATGACAGAGGAGTTTTGGAATGATGCAAAGCGCCAAGCGCTGTGGCTGGCGTTCTGTAGAAAATCAGTCCGCATCAATCCGGCTCCGACGCTGGAAGAAGTCGTGACCTTTGTGAACACCTTAATTGTTCCACCTGCCTTGGCAGCAAGCCGAGGCGAAGCCTTTGCTCAAGAGTGGCAGCCAGGCGGGCCATGGCTTCCCAAGTCATAGAGGCGTAGCCGCAACATCAAAAGAAAACGCCTCCCGGTGTGGGAGGCGTTGAGGAAGGCCCGGAGGCACCTTAGCGGTGCCCCTGAGCGATGATGTTGGAAAGCCACTGATTCAGGAAGGAGTTGAGTTCCTTCTTGGCTCGTGGGTTGATTTTTCCAGGCTCAGGATAGACCTGGCGATAGCCAAAGCAGTCCTGGTATGAGAGCGCTTCGGCCATTTGGCGGCTGGGATAGAGAGCCACTTCCATGTCAGGGTCGGGAATCATGTCTCCCGAATCATGCTTGTAGTAGTGGCTCAGGGCGATGTGGCATTTGTCTTTGGCCGCATCCCAAGAGAGGATGTCGATGTTGAGGTCCATGAACCCTTCCGACTTGAGTTTCTTGGCCTCAAACTTTGGATCTGCCAGCTCTGGGACGATGCGAAGCAGCTTCTTGTAGATGGTTTCGTGTATCATTTTTTTCTCCTGATTATGTTGTTTCTCCCGAAGGATTGAGGCGCTGGGAGGCGGGGGCACGAAAAGAGCAGTCAAGCGGAGCAACACGGTTCAGCTTTGCTGAAGCCGACCGGAGGGAGGGACGGTGCGGGCCGCGTAGTTGACGGCTCTGTGCCTCTGCCAGACTCAATCCAACCAAGAGGGAGAAAGGATCAGGAGAAAAGTCAGCGAAACCTCAAGAAGCAGTCCTGTGAGTCATGCTGGCAGACTCTCGAAGTTGGCTGTTTTGAAAGGCGGAAGGGTCATGCTTTTCCATCCGAACGAAGCGGCCATTGTGAGCGAACCCTGGGCGTGAATGATTCGGGGATTCCCGCTGTGTAGTGGCTCTCCCAGCGCGGCCGAGAAGCGCGGTTGGGGACTGCTGAGGGTCGTGGTTGTTTGGCCTGGAAAGAACAACCCGCCATTCTCAACTCCTTGGCAGGCTTTCTTCATCGCTGCTGGCCGCGGTGGTGCCTGCAAAGGGCCGGAAGAGCCTTCCACTTCGGGAGGCCATCTTGAATGGGGCGTTGCGGGGTGTCCCCGCTAGAAGGGGTAGCTGCGCACACAGTAGCAGCGAGGGGAAGACTTTCCCCACCAGTCGCTTTTTTGCTGTTTTTCTGTGTCAAATGACGATACCAAAGACGTTCACGAATTCACCCCGATGATTGAAGCCCTCCTCCAGCTCTATGCTCCCTCAGATGTAGAGAAGGCCTTTTTGATATTTGGTGCAACCTGTGGCCCCTGTGCCTTTGCCGCATTCTTGAGAAAAGAGGTCCTCGAAGTCCGCCATTACTTCCCGTCGTTTCCAGAGAGACAATACACCAACCTGCCGATGATGACCAAGGCGCTAGCCTCTGCAGGAATCCGGTGGGAAAAGGTCAATCAATGGCCCAATCAAGGATTGGTCCTGATTTCTGGCCCGGAAAAGTATCACTCCCGTCATTGGGTTGCGACCACCGGAGAGTTTGTTTACGAAGTGTCTCTCGATACCTGGCTTCCAAAGAAGCTTTGGGAACGAGACTACCTTCCCGAGCTGGCAAAGCGGCATCAATCCAAAGCCTCCGACTGGCGCGTTGAAGCAGGTCTGGAGCTGAGTGCGTTTTCGCAGTTGGATTTGCCCATGCTATGCCGCTAGCGGCACCGCTGCTGCCGGCATCGGCAAGCGAAGCTTCCGACGCAACTTCAGTTCCCTGGAGTCGATGTTTTGCTGGAGGAGGTCCGCCAGGTCCTCGTGGACGGCCATCTTCACAGATTGCTCCGCTGAATGAGAGTCCACGCGCCGCCGGTGGAGCGTTTTGATGAACGAGGTGGCATCCGTCACCGTGAACGAGCCAGGGAAAGCTTGGAGAAGCTGGGAGGCGTATTTGGTTCCACCCACAGCAACCAAGTGAAGGGGGCGCCCTATGGCGTCCCGCAGCTCAACCAGGCGCTCAATGTAGCGATGGGCCTTGTCCTCTTTGAGGAGGCCTGTTTGAAACTCCATGGCGATAGCGTGAACGTTTGGCTGTTCCCGCAGAACAATCTTCCATTGTTCCCAGTCATGATCTGTCTCCGCGTAAACGTGGGGCATGACAGCGGCTCCCGCTGCTGAAAGAGCTTCTGAAAAGTGGTGAATCCGGGCAATGCTCACCATGGTTTGTGGCCGTGGAGCGTTTGAGAAAACGGAGAAGTTTGGTGTGGTCACTCCATCGAGTCCAAGCCGTGCCAGGCGCTCGGCAACCTGGGCACGTTCGCCCCACCACTTTTCAAGGAGATGGTCACGCGCTACCCCAAGGCCAATCACGCGAGTGGAATCTTCCAATTTGAAGATTTTGCGAAGTTCGCTTGGCCCGTCGCCTGGCTTGGTCTCAGCCAGCAGGCTCTTGATGCTGATTGAAACGCATTCAGCGTGCAGCGGCCGTGAACGGCGCGAACCGTGGTAAATCTGAGGAGCAAACAAAGACCAGTTGGAGGCCCGAGGGGACACCAGTTTCATCACCGGCTTGTAGGTAAGGCTCTTCACCTCGCCCACCATCATGGTGAAGCGGGCCTCATTATTGGGGCAGGCAAAAGGGCAGTTGCCGTGCTTATCGCGGCACTGACCGCAGCGAAGCATGCAGGTATATTCGGCCTCTCCATCTTTGACCAGGCCTCCACAGCGGGGCCGCAAAACACATTCGTGGCAGGGTGTCATGAGAACTTAATTGGCGGAGTTGGGTTTCTGATTTTGAGGGGCCTTGACCACAATGTCTGCGGTGTCGTCCAGCGGGCAGGGATCGGAGACGATTTCAGCCAGGTGAAACTCGGTTGAATCGTCCTGCGGAAGGCATTCGAGCAAATCCGCAGCGGCTTCTGGCATCAAAGCGCCGATACGCTTGAGCTGTTTGAGAACCTTCACTCCTCCGCCCTCTTCTTTGTAGAGGAGCACCTGGTCACCGGCTTTGATGTCGCCCGAACTCACATCGACCTGGCAGCGGAAGCGCATGGTGGCATCCTTGGGGACCAAGTGAGAGAACAGGTCGCCATCTGTGGAGATCTGCTCTTGGCGCAGCCGTTCCCTGGCTTGTAGCGCCAACAACTTGTTCTTCTGCTGGTATTCATATCCCATATTCGACCTCCTTGAACTCGAGTGAGTAGCGCCAGAATTTGCCGTCCTTGGCCCGGCTTACCATGTGCCGTTGGTAAAGCTCTGAGAGTCTATTGTTCCAGGCCGTGAGGCCGATCCGGTCATCCGGAAAGGCCTTCCAAAGGTCTTCTGCAACGACATCCTTTTTCAAGGAAATAAGGCAATCCAGAGCGCGGGCAAGCTGCTGGTCTAGGTGCCCAAGCAGCCGCACGCGGCCGACTTGATCCCCTTTCCAAGACATGGCTTCAAGGCATGGGAGACGCTCCTTTTTGAAGTAGAGGTCGATCTCTTCGCGGACTTCACCGGAAAGGTTGGCCGCGAAAACGGCGCGAAGCGGGAGTGGCCGGATTTCCCACGGATCAAGCGGTGGCGTTTTGGGCGGGAGTTCCCCTGCCCTGGCTGCGATCCCGCAGCGAGTCATCCATGCCACTGAAGCGCGAACATAGCTGCCGTTCACCGCCTCAATGCCCTTGTAGTCGAGCAACACCTGAATCGCGCCGGTCTGGCTGCGGACTGACTCCAATATCCCGGCCATGTCCGCCTGGGCGCGAGTCGCTCCGAACCGGATCGGGTTCTTGTCGCGGAGCAATGAGTGAGTGGTCATGATTTCAATCATTCACTCACTTTCTAATCTGAGCAAAGACTTTTTTCAGATTCTACATTCCACTGAGAGCTGGAGGCCAGGCGTTGGGTGCAGGCTCGCCGTCTGCGGCTCGATGCGGCCAATTTCTCCCTCGATGCTGAAAACTCCGTCTCCGCTGCGGACCCGCACCAGTCCATTGTAGCTAGCCAGCGCAATAAACAGATCGTTGTATCCCTGCCCTTCCCCTTGCTTCATGCGTCGTGAAGCTTTGTTTCGGCAGATCAAATCCAGGGCCTTACGACTGCTGGAAAGCTCGGAATACTGGGGGTTTGACGTGAGGGATTGAAGGGCACCGATCCCGACATCTGCTATCGTGAAGGACACTTCTTTGGGCCTCACCTGATAGGCCACAATGCCATTAAGACCCCGCTCAGTTCCAAAGACGCTGTGCTGGATGATGTTGTCGGCCATGTCCGCAAAAGCCGACGCCATGCCTTTGTGAAATCCTTCTGGGAACCCGTTTCTGAGAAGTGCCGATTTGAGCCTTTGGAGGACTTGCCCCCAATCCTCACCTTCCAGGCTATCCGCGCCGCGAACGGGAAAGAAAGCCTCATCGACTGCATCCCAAGGACGCCAAGGATTGTTCGTCCTGCCACCTTCAAACAATCTCCAAGCCTCTGCGAAAAGCCGATTCGAAAGGAAGTGTTGATGAGGGCTGACAGGCTTCGATGTTCCATCGAAGAGCCAAGCGGCCAACTCCATCGCGGCACCAAGAGACAGGTCTTCAACTTTGGACTCAACGGCTCGACCCTGCCGCAGGGCGTTCACGAGATTGTCGATGTTCTTCAGATCGATCCGCATCAGAAGGACCGTGCCCCTGCGATAGGAACTTGGCTAGGCTTTTTTGTCTGAGGCTTTGATGGCTTGCTCAAAGAACTCTATGACATCCGCATCTTGAAAACGGCGCACTCTCTTCCACGTCTCGCGAGGAATCGGCCATGAGAAGAAGTCTCGAATGTCTTCTTCGAGGGCCTCTGGTTTCTGGTAGATGCCCAGCTTGTGCGATTTGAACGTGATAACGATGTGATTGATGACGAACTGGACAAACCGCAGCTCTCTGGCGGTTGGCGGCGAGGCCTTTAAATCGACCTTGGAATTGAAGACTCGCGAGAGTTCAGAGTGCTGGTCGTAAAGACTCCAAATCTGCCGGTGCCCCTCGGTGATGCGAATGAGAATATCGGCCTTTCGAGTGCGCATGTCAGCGCGATAAGCGAGCGCTGCAAAGCAAAGGCTTCCAATGATCCCAACGCTTTCAATCACATTCCCATACTGCTCAAAAAACCACCGCACGAGTTGCCCCATGCGGTGGTTGTATCACAAGTCCTCTGACCTGCGGTAGATCTCAACTGAGGGGAATGGCCGACCTGGCATCGACCAAAATCCGGCGAGGGAGCCTGATAATTCTTTCGTCGGGGCCGCATCCGGCCGTTGCCGGCAAAGCTCCGACCAATTCTGTGATGTCGGGGCCGATCACTGCAAAATCTCCGCCCTCAATTTCCCAGATGTCAGGGCAACCGTTGGCAGAGGAAGTGCTCCGTCCCCCTCTTGGATTGGACAGGTGATAAGCTCACCGAACTGATCCAAGATCAGGCACACGTCGACCCCGCGCAGATGCTCTGTGAAGGCGCAGCGCAGGTCTCCTCGAGCGTAGCGAGACGAGGCCGCAGCGAAGCCGTAACAGAGCATCTGCGCGGTCGCGTCCTCCTCCCACTTGTAGCTGTTCACCCTCAACCTAGAACCTTCTGCCATGAGTAAGCCTAAAGCCGCCATCACATCGCCCGCTGTCGAGATCGAAACCGATGCCGACAGCCCGCAACGCTGGACCGCCAAGCGCAAGGCCGCCCTCGTCATCGACATCCTCCAAGGCAAGACCACCGCCGCAGAGGCTGCACGCCAACACGCGCTGACTCTCGCCGAGGTCGAGCAATGGAAGGATGACTTCATCACCCAGGGCACTGAGGCTCTGCGCAGTCATCCGCGCGATCTCGCCCAGCAGTTCGAGGCTCGAGAGAAGACCCTGCTGGCCAAGGTCGGCGAGCTCACCCTGCATGTGGACGTTTTAAAAAAAGCGCATCGCTATCTCGGCAAGGACTTGCCGGAAGGGATCTCGTGGTAGCCATGCAAAACCAACTTCTTCAATCGGGATCCTCGCCGGTGCCAGTGAGCGTGCTATGCCGTCTCCTCGGCGTGGCACGCTCCACCACCTATTACCAGCCGCGTGGACGCCACCTCGATCCGCAGTGCGACCCGGTGTGTGTCGAGGCCATCCGCGCTGTGATCGAAGCTCATCCCACCTACGGCGTGCGCATGACCCATGCCCGTCTCACCAAAGGCCAGAGCATGATCGTCAACCGCAAGAAGGTCCACCGCATCATGCGCCTGCACCGCTGGACGTGCAGGCAGCGCCGCATCGGCCGCCGTCCACGTGTCGAGCACCGCAAGTCCATCGCCGCAGCCCCCAACCAGCGCTGGGCCACCGACATCGCCACCGTGGACTGCGGTCGCGACGGCTGGTGCGCCTTCGTGCCGGTCATCGACTGCTGCTCGCGTGAAGTCCTCGGCTGGGAACTGGCGCACACCGCCCGTGCCAAGACTGCCGAGCGTGCCCTGGAAGAGGCCCTGCTGCATCGCTTCGGCACCACCCGAGGCGCTCCCGCAGGCCTCACCTTGCGACACGACAACGGCTTGGTCTTCGGCTCGCGTGCCTACCGCGCCCTCGTGCGCGACTACGGTCTCACGCAGGAATACATCGCTCCCTACACGCCCGAGCAAAACGGGCTGTGCGAGCGCTTCATCCGCACCTTCAAAGAGGAATGCGCCTGGCAGCACCGCTTTGACAACCTCACCGCCGCACGCGCGACGGTCGCCAGATACATCGAACACTACAACACCCAGCGCACCCACTCAGCCCTCAAATACAACACCCCACGCCACACCTACCTCACCCTATGCAACCCACCCCATCAACAAGCCGCCTGATCAACACTGGCTCTTGTCCAACTTTCAGGGGAGCACTACAGAAGTTTGTTGGCCGTTCGCGTGTGGGTCCGGACCGATGCGATGAGTGAAGTTTATTTTCATGTCGATGTGTGGGTTTGTCTGGATTTCCAGACAAGTTGTCTGGTATTCCAGACAATCGCAAGCGTTTTTGTGTATAGTGTCGGGGGCTCAAAATGGAAGCCCCTCGCAACATCGTTGGCCCGCAGGTAATGCGGATTCGCTCCAACAAAGGAATGTCTCAGAACGATCTGGCCGTAGCCTGCCAGCTCATCGGCTGGGACGTATCCCGAGGCGTTATTGCTCGGATTGAAGGAGGCGTCCGATGGATTGCTGACTTCGAGTTAATCGAGCTGTCTAAGGCGCTGAAAGTCTCGATTCCAGAGCTTTATCCGCCAGATGCCAAAAGCTATTTTTCTCCATGGTAGCGAAGGGTAATCTTCCACTCATTTGCGCGAGCTTCCAGGAATCATGTCCGCACCCCAGTTGAAGCCGTCGGCATCTTTGAGCCACTTGGGCTCTTTGCGCTCTTTTTCAATCCGAAGAGTGTCAATCCATTCAGGCCAGAACTTATCGTTAAATTTGATCTCCTTCACCTCGCCATTAAAAATGAACTGTTTGGCTTTGGGATCGAACACCAAGGTAACGTTCGGCTTGCGTGCCCAGGTAGCAGTGATGTGTCCTTTAATGCCTTCTAAACTTCCTTTTCTGAAGCTTGTCGTGTGAGCTTGCCACTCCACCCATTCGCTACATTGAACATCCAAAAAGCCGTTGGAAGAGATAACGATTGTGGGTTGCAGACCAATGTAAGAAGCGCCTCCCGCATCGAAAACGATGGCTGGGATCTTCGGATCTGCCACTCGCTGGATTCCAAACCAGTAGTTTTTGAAATGATAGTTGAATGCCTTGAGCCATTCACCATCAGAAGAAAGGCCTATCTCTTTCACGTCTCGACGATGTCTCATCATCTGGAGGTCCCTCACAACATCACCGGAGATGATGATGGCTTCATAATCGACAAAATCTCTGGGAAAGGTTGGTTGCGAAACCTCGGGTGATTTGAGGGCCGTAGCAAAAGCGCTAGGGCCAATAGAAACTACTTTCCCAGACTGAATTGCCCACGGTGCTGACCCGCGTTGCCACTTTCCTTGGAAAACAAATTCGACCTCTTTGCACTGCGTCCAGCCGCGCGCGATTGCGACCCCATTTTCGTTCAGGTTGGACTCAGCCATGACGTATGTGTCGCGGTTAGCGTTGCATCGAATTGTGCTGCCATCCCCTTCTCCGTGGACCCAAGTGAAAACGGGCCGATCCACTCGAAAAATGACTGGAGCGCCGGAAAGGGTCGTCGCCTGCATCCAAAGACGATCTTCCTCAACAGTCGCGCATGAAAAAGCAATGCTTGAAAGACTGCTTAATCCCCTGCGAACCGCGTCTAGATCTGGTGCTCCTTCGATAGCAGGAATCTGGCGTATTTCTTCAACGTGCATTCCGACCAACAATGGCATTTTCCCTGTTGTTGCTTCCTGGAGATCAAGAACTTGAACTGAGGCAACGATTTCAAGCCACTGACCGCCGGTAGCGGTCGGCAAAAAGCTGGCCCAAGAACTCGGTATCCAGGCATCAGTCCCAAAGCATGGGACAACGGAACCTTTGTATCCCAAATAGAAGGTGGGCGAGGTAAAATCATTCTGCTTGGCGACTCTTGAAAGAAGATTGGCGTCCCAGCTTATCACCGCACCCAGGGTCTTGATTTCCTTCGGGTAAAATGTCTCGCGATCTCGAACAGAAACAACGCGCCCACAGAAGGAAACCCGAGACTTCAACTGAGACGCCAAGTCGGTCTTGATAGACGGAATGGCTTCTTGGAATGCCTGATTGTAAATCGGCTGGTTAGCGGCCTGTGAGCGTTTGGGCATAGCCGACGTAATTTTGCTGTTCAATGATTCGACAAAATCGTTCAGCAAACCCGGTGTTTGCTCTGCGGCATGAACCTTGAAAAGGCACAAAATGATGATGGATAGCAGAAGGGAGCTTTTCATGAGAATTCTACTTCAAAGCTTGAACGGTGTCGGCTTCCTGCTGCCTTGCGACATCGGGCGAGGCTTCGATTTTCCTAGCCAAATCCAAAAGACGAGCACGCTCTGTAGTGCCACTTTCCGAGATCCCTTTAACGACTTCTCTCGAAGGCTGCATTGCTCTTCCGGCGCGTATTGAACCGCGTTCCGACACAGACAATTTGTCGGAAGGAATCTCCACTCCATCAATCATTTTGGCTCCTCCCTGGGTCGTTATGATCCAGTGGCCATCGCGTTTCTCGATGGTAAACTTCATACAGGGTGCTTGTTGCTCCCCGAGCCCGACAAGTGGGGCAAGCTGACTTCTCAACTGGCGAGTGAGAAAATTTAATCCCTCATCCAGCACTCCCGAAGGACGTTGAACATCTTTCCATGGTGTCCACTCTTCTGAATTTGGGAGGAACTCGCGATACAGCCCAAAGGTAAACAAAGCCGCCCCTCGATAAGTGATTCCATTCAGGTAATCTGCCTCGGAAACAATTCCCTGCTCTGTTTCATAATTCACGTCGATGACTTGGAACAGATGCAATTTTTGAGGCGGTGCCTCAATAGCTTCCCCTTTCTTTTGATCTCCATTAGCGATCAAGTCAAACTGACTGGCACTAATGACTGCGCCAGAGCGCACAGTTTTATTGCTAGGCGGCTCGTGCAATGCTGTCACGAAGGAGGTTCGCTTTTGATGAGGAACACTGACCCAGTAGTGAGCAAAGGCTCGCCTGGCCTGAGCCGTTGCCTCTTCGTGATCGGCCAAAGACTGTAGTTCACGGGCCGATGGCTGTTGCATGGCAAGCGTAGCTTGCTGCACTGGAGTTCCGTTCAATCCCAGCGAGCAAATCCAATCTCCATGAACATTCTTGGCGGGATTGGGGGTAACAGTGAAGTAAACCCAGTTAAAATCAGAGTCCCCTTCTATCGAAATGGGATCACAAACGATGAGAGATCCATTCGGGTCTTTCACTTCGCATGAAGCCTTATAGTTGAGGCCAGGATTCAGTCCTTTGAAAATACCAAACACCACAAAGGATCTCGCCAACGAGGCTTTCTCAAGTCGAGGCAGATTATCAATACTCGCATTTGCCGATAGCCCATGCATTTCTTCCGCATCTACAAAAAAGAGGCTCGTCGAGCTGGGATTAATCGACGCTGACGGAGTCGGAGGTGGAGAGGCAAAAGGAGATGCCGTCTGACCTTTAGAAACGGGCGGAACGGCCTCTGAGGGATTCCCTCCTGCCAAGCTCGGAGGTGAACCTGGTTCGTCATTTTTGGGCTGGAACCAAGACTGGACGATAAAGGGTAATACCACAACGGCGACCGCTATTAGCTGGGCCTTGGGGGAAAGGGCTCTCCACTTTGCCCAGACAAACTTACCCGCAGTCTGGAGTCTTGGAAGAATCTCCCGCTTGGTGAAAGCGACTGCTTGAATGAGCCGAGGTCGTGCTTCGGTCGCGACGGTATTTGCAGTTTTCTTCAACCATGGCTCGATGGTGTTTTTCCAGGCAGCACTGGCTTTATCCTGAATTGCTTTGAGTGTGTTGGGAGCTTCGTTCATTTGCTGCAAAATTATATGTCATCGAGAAAACTCCCTCCTGAGTCTTCTGAAGCGGTTTTTGAATCATTGGGGTTTGCAACCAAAAGCCCTGGCAGTCCGCCAAGGTTCAATCTGGAAAGGTCTTCTATCGTCCAGTCTGGCAGTTTCATCTGTTCTGGTCCTCTCTCAAATCCGCCCTCATCTCTCCCCATTGGAGGCAAGTTCTGGTCCAAATAGCTGTGAGGCAGACTCATAAAATAGGGGGAGTTTGTCCCGACAATCGCCGTGTCGCAATAGCCCTCTAGTCCCTGCCTTCCAATTGTGGGTTTTCCAAGACTCTTGAGCCTACCCTCATGAACAACAGGTCGCGTGATTTTGTGTGTGGATACCGAAACGCTATGACTGTTTTCCGGCTTGCCATCGCTGGAACCGTTGTGAGTGCGGCTGACCTTGGTTTCCAGGACTTCTTGGACCTTGAAGTGATCACTGGCATATTTGAGGGTCGTTTGCTCCCCGTTGTGAAGGAAAACCTTGTTGGCACAAACACCGACAATTTCATCCGCCGAGTGCTGCCCAAAGACCTCTCTTAATCCTGGAATGTCCTGGAAACCGAGAACCACACAGGCTCCCTTCGAGCGGCCCTCAACCAGCAGTTTATCCAGATCGTGCAACTGACCTGCGTTTCTCAGCTCATCAATAAAGAACCACGTCTGACTGGGGTCTCCGTTTGGCTTATCGGGAAGCTTCCTTAACATCTCAACCATGCGTTTGAACATGGCCCTGTTGAGCGCCTGAATCACCGCATCTTGTGAAGGATCGACGCCAAGAACGAGGATGGATTCCGTTTTAATCCATTCAGCCAAGCTAACTGCTGGCCGGTCTGAGTGGAACCATGCAGCCGCAACAAACCTCAACCCGCGCAGTTCGGTTTCAAGAGTGGCCTCGATGTCACTGTCTCGTCTCTGTCCCGTTACAAACTTATCGATCAAGTAGCGCGTGTCCTCGCAAGCCGCCAACACTGCGGCGATGCGCTTTGAATTCTGCATCGTCAAGATGACATCCCTAAGAGTCCAGGTTTCAGGAGCAAAATGGGCAAATGCTTCCATGACGCCTCCCAGCAATGCGCGAGATCCCTTGGTGAAAAAGGAGTTGTGGTCGTTTTTGGGTTCCGGCATCAGGATGCTGGCAATCTGGTGGGCAGTGGCACCTTCGCGAATGTCGCGATTCATTGCCCAAGGTGCCGACCTCTTATCGAACGGATTCATGAGGAAAATTTCAGGCCTTGAAGCAGGGTCCGGAAACAACCCGTTGAGGAGTTTGGTCGTGTCCCGCTTGGCGTCATAGATGACGGCTCGCCGGTTCAACCCGATCCCAATGGTCGGTAGAACGGACTTCATGAGAAGTCGAAAAGACAGGCTCTTTCCGCTCTGCGGTGCCCCAACGATGACAAAATGTTCAGTCCCGCAATAGTCCGGTAACGAAAGCCCCGCCCAAGTAATTGTTTGCTGCCCTGGGCCGACTAGATGAGCTACTCGCTCCCGCGCTTCATCCATCGAAATCAGAGCAGGGCCAGACAGAATCTCTTCCTTGTCTTTGAGATGGTCGCGCTTCCAAGGTTTCCACAACAGCAATCCGACAATACCTGAGCACATGGCCGCCAAGGTGTGGCCGGAAGTCCACGGCGTATGATCTGAAAAGGTCAGGAACTGCCAGACATGTCTAGGGTGCTCAATCTTGGAAGCATTGCCGATCAGATTGAAGCCCAAAAACACAGCTCCAATCATCACCCAAGGAAAAACGGTCTTTGAGATTCGGTCCCGCAAAACCCAAAGCAAAAGTAGCAGTCCGAGAACAAGGCTCGCAAAAATGGTGATCGCAAAGCTGGACAGAGCCTTTGCGAAGGTCGGCAAAATAATCAGCGCCATCAGTGCCGCCAAGAAAACGTAGAATTTACGCGAGCTCGCTTCTTCTTGTTGGTGCTGGTCCATGAGTTTTTACAGCCCGAGTTCGTGATTGATTTTTAGATTCTGCCGAATGAAATTTTGCTTAAACCAGTCTCGGTTAGCAAACACGCTATCGCGAACCGCAGGATCATCTATGCTGCTCAACGGTCTTTCTCGCTCAATTGCGGCAAGATGCTTTCCAACCTGAATCTTAGCATCGGACTGCCGCAGATTTGGATTGTGATCACTCCACACACTCCAGCATTCTGCCACTGTGGTTTTGTTCTCACGGCAAAGCTGCCTGATCTCCTTAAAATCGGTTTGATAACCCCTCTCGACAAGCAGCCCCATTTTGAGAGCAAGTTCCAGGTCTTGCAGTTTCGCGACAAGACTTTGCCTGCCGGGCGCGATCCCCTTCCGTTGCATTTCAAGACATTGCTGCGGAGTGTAAATCGGGATTCCTTCAAATGATCCGAGAATTCCAATGTGCTTGTTATTGTTGGTCAGAATGAAGTCTGCCTTGGCAGCAAGGGCCGCGCTCAAGATGATATTGTCGGAGGGGTCGCTTTTAATGGTATTGACGGTTCGTTCAGGGATGAAGAGTTTGCTCGACTCTTTAATCTCTCGGAACAACTGGCCGCGTTTTTCAAGTGAGCCAAGCGGCTCAAATGCAGAAGATTTCAAAATCTTTTCGAGTTCCTCAAGGGTATCTTCAGTGACCGCAGGAGTGTGACTGGCACACACCAAGTCAAACGCTGTGGCAATAGGCTCCCTGCCGAGAAGCTTGCCAATCAGGATGTCAGTATCTAGCACGACCGTTTTCATTCAGGATCGTGAGCTCCCTCCTTTACCTTGAGTCTTAATTTAACGAGCTCGTCCATCGCCTGATCAAAGATTTCTGCTCTTTTGTCCTCGGGAATCATGGCTCCGATCCATTCTAACGCTTCACCCAGCGCAACACCACCGGGGACGTTGGCTTTGTTGGGCTCGACCACTTTTTTAATAACGTGAATGAGCCTCCCATGCCTGGTAAGAATGACTTCGCCATCCTCCATGAGAGCATCAAAGAACGCCCCTGGACTGTTCTTCAAGTCGGTTGCTGTCATAGTTTTCATGAATGATCTCCTTTTCCTTTGCTCTATCATGGTATCAGATCGGGGAAGTTTGGCCAAACTTCCCAGAACGGTCATTCTACAGGCTCAGAGGCTTATGCCAATTTCTTGCCTTTGCGCCAGGCGTCTTTGCTCATGGCGGTCCATCTCCTCCTGAATAATTTTGTTGCGGGTTGTCAGGTCGCTAGCCAGCATCTTTTGACGGCTCTGGCTCATGTTCTTGGCGAGGTGAGACAGTTCTTCTCCCGCCTCTGTCGTGGTGGTAAAAAGGCGGGTCGTTCCCCTCGCTCGGGAAGCTTGAACATAGGACAGCTCTCTGTCCTGCATGGCCTCATCGGTGAGAATGAAGGTGTTCTGCGTAGTCATTCCCTGGCTTTTATGGGTCGTAACAGCGTAGCCAAGTTTGACGGAGTCGTATTCAGAGAGCGGAACTTCTACTGACCTGCCGTTGTCCAGGGTTACTTGCAGTGTGTTGAGCTGGTCCTGGATCTTGGAGATCGTGCCGATGGAGCCATTGCGAATCCCTCGTGGGGCTGCGTTCTTGGTAAAAAGGATGCGGTCGCCTTCGTGGAATGACTCCCCTGCGGCTTTGAGCACGTCGGTTCCAAGGTATCCTTTTTCCTTTCTCAATGCCTGGGCTTCCCTGTTCAATATCGCTGCATCTTGGTTGGTGCCGGTGAGAATCAGATTCTCTTGAGGCTTGGCCATCCCGTCACTTCGCCACGCATCAAGAAGAGCATTCCTGGCTTTCGGTTTGTCCCCCATAACGGAAACGAGGCCTCGTTCGGCAAGCGCTCCAAGCGCCTTTCCTGCGTCGCCTCTGGCCATATCATGCACTGCTTCGCGAGCCCAAGTCTCCTTTTGTCGAATGATCTCTGTCATGGCCACATCGCCGAGGCGGTTGGTGATGGACGAAAAGGGGCCTCCTGCATCAACTGGCTGAAGTTGTTTGGCATCGCCGACGAGGACGAGTTTGGCGTTGGCTTTCGCCGCCTCTTTGATGAGCCTGTTCATCTGCCGGGTTCCTACCATCCCAGCTTCATCAATGACAAGAATCGTGTTTTTGGTGAGCTGATTCTTGCCTTTGTCGATGTCGAAGAGGGTCTTTGCGATTGTGGCGCTGTTGATCCCTGCCTCTGTGCTGAGGCCATCGGCCGCTTTGCCTGAAAGAGCTGCACCTCGAACTTCAAATCCGCTCTTTTTCCATATTTCAGCGGCAACTTTGAGCATGGTTGTTTTGCCGGTGCCAGCCATGCCTGAAACCGCTGCAATGATCCCCTTTTTTTGGGTGATGTGTTCGATTGCTGACTGTTGCTCGGGGCGAAGGTGTGAGTTCTCTTTGATAATCTTCGCCGCCGCCCTCTCTTCGACTTGGTGCCAGGTGCCCTCCCGTGATTTCTCGACGTTGGAAAGCATCTCCTTTTCCAGTTCCAGCATTTCGGGCGTTGTGAACAAAAGCTGGTCTCCATTGCGCAGATGCACGGCGTTTTCAGACAGGTATTCACGGGAGACGGCCAGAACATCCGCCGCACCGATCCCCTTCCCTTGGGCTTGCTCGGCTACTTTGCGAACCAGTTCACGTTCTGAGAAAAAAGACTGGTGATTCGTGATGTCCTCCAAAGCATCTTTGAGCGCAATAGCCCTGGCCACGCTGGGAGGATCTTTGTGTTGAAATGGCCCCTCCTTAACGATGGCCTTCGCCTGGTCAGCGTCCCATCCCATTTCTCGACCTTTGGTCTTCCATTCTTCAAACAGCTCCTCGCGTGCGATGTGCTGTTTGACGTGGCGCGTGTTGAGAGCTGCCATTTCGGAAGCCTTGGAGCTTTGGAACCCCGACTTTGCCAGTGCTTCCTCGATCTCTTTTCGCCTGGTGGACCAGTGTTCTGTGAGGTTCTTGTCGATTCCCTTCACCTCGAACCATGAACGAACGCGTTCGATCTCGACTCCGAGTTTCTGCTGGAGCTGGGCGGCCAGCTCGGAGCGATACAAGGCACCGGCAGCCATCTTGTGCTGATAGAACGGTTTGCTCTCAATGGTCCCGGTCGTGCCGTCGTGTCGCACGGCCAGGTTCATAAAAAGTGCGTGCGTGTGAAGTTGGGGGTCCCCTGCTCTGCTCGTCCCGTGTTCAAAAAGCCCGACGATCAGACCGGCTTTTTCACGGATTGCCCCGCCTTTTCCGCGGCGAGTCCACCCAGCCTCATCTTCAAGATACTGGCAAGCCTTGCGGACTGCCTCCAGTTGGCATTCTCGGATTTTGGCTCCTGCCTCAGTCGGCAGAAGCGACCAGAGAACGGAAACTGATTTCGGAGCTGAAAAGGTCAGATCCCATCCGGCTTGGCGGTTTTCCTGGCCGGCATTCTGGACAAGTGGACGGCCTTTTGAGTCCAGACCGTCAAAGAGATTGGAAAAGATTTCCTTGTCGATCTCCCCGAGTAATCCCAGAACTTTGGCCCCGTGGCCGGTCCAAAGTCCCGGCGGCTCGCCTCCTTCTAGGTAGTAGTCTTCGCGAGCCAGCGCCGTGTAATAGGCCCCCTGACCGCCAGACATGGCAGAGACAGACAGCATGGTCAGGCTTTCCTTGGAAGGTTTGAGGGTCGGCGGATTCGGTCTTCAACCCACTGCCGAGCTTGCTCGGCGGTGAGTGGGTGCTTGTTACTGGCTGCCACCAAGAGCGCCTCAACGGCCAGGGCAAAATCCGAGCGGAAAGTTTGGAACTCAGTGCGGAGCTGCTGAACCTCTTGATTGATGATTTCCTGCTCGTCGATTTTGGTCAACACCAGTTCACGGGCATACTCTCCAGAAGACAGCCCTTCGGCAGAAGCCAGCGCGTTCAAGCGTCGCTGCTTGTCATCGCTCAGTCGAAAAGCGATGGGAGTTGTTCGGTCTGCTTTGGGAGTGGACGACATAATTCTCCGTTTACAAAAACACCGTTCTAATTCAAGGGTTTAACCTCGGATGTAAACAGGATGTTAACACGCCTGTCCTAGAAAATAAAGGGTTTTGTATGGTTTTGTTTACATCGAAGGTGCATCGGGTGTGAATTGTAGTTGGGGGCTGTTGATGTGCTGTTGTCGCAGGAATCTGGGGCTGTGATTCGAGACCATTCGGGGGCCGAGCTGGCAGCCCTCGGGTTGGGTTGTTGGTGCTCTGAACTGGTCGTCTGGGTTGCAGGCTGTTGGGATCGCGGTCGTGGCCGTCGGTGCCATGTGTGGGGTCGGTGGCGGGTGCCTGGTCGTAGTTCTGTGCTGGTGGAGCTGGTCCGGGGCTTCGCGCCTTGGGGTTGTGAGTGCTGGTGGTCAGGGCTGTCTGGGG
>CAYQWE010000048.1:0-35597 GCA_964421275.1 uncultured Prosthecobacter sp. | reverse complement strand
ATCGAAATCCCCCACCGCTCAAGATACCGCAAAGCGGCTTAATCCCGTGCCATTCTGGACAGACCACAAAGTAACCACATCCCTCAAGCTTCGAACCACACCGCACTCCACCATTGTAAATGCCGTCACCGATGAGGAACGCGATCAGTTCCGCCGCTGGCTATTAATCTTTCTCAAGTCATGATAACTCCCACTACCCCACCCCACTCCGGCTCGTCGCTACAACCGCCCTCACTCTCCTGCTCAACCAGTGCACCTGGGTCATTCCACCGGATATACAAATCGCACCACCGAAGCCCAAGCAGCTTGGCGTCAACGACTACGCTACAGGCAAGCGCACCCTTTTCGTCTTCCTCGACGGCACGGCCAACGACTGGAACAACCGCACCAATGTCCGTCGCTTGTTTGAAATGATTTCTGCACAGGCGGATGACTCACACATTAGTTGTTACATCAGTGGGGTAGGCGTTGGATTTACTCCGAGTGGCGCCGTCCTCGGCGGAGGTATGAAGAGACGCATGCTCGAAGGTTATGCCTTCTTATCGCAAAATTACCGCGCAGGTGATGACATCTGCATTTTTGGATTCAGCCGCGGAGCGCATCAGGCACGTGCGCTAGCGGGCATGATTTCTTATTCGGGACTGCTGCCGCCCGAACTCGCCACCACTCACGAGCAGGCCATGCAAAATGCTGGAAAATGTTGGAGTCACTGCCTCCAGGTGGAGGAAAACCTCGATCATGAATTCAATAAGGGCATGAAAAGCAGCCCTAACATCACTTGGCAACAGGTCATAGCCAAACGCAAGCCGCCAATCCCTCTCTACCTCCATCACAATTCGCCTGTCCCTGGCCGCTACGCAGAAATCAATCTGCTCGGCATCTGGGATACCGTCCCCGGCTCCCTGCTGAAATGCTACACGCCGTACCGCGAAGTCTTTGATGATGAAAAAGGCACTCGCTACAAAGTCGGAGCCTATCCGCCAATTCGTCGCATCGCTCACGCCATGGCCCTCGACGAAATGCGGGATAAATTCGCTCCGATTCAAGTGGATCAGCCCATCATGCGCAGCCGCACCCTGCTCAATGAAGTCTGGTTTCCCGGAGTCCACAGCGATGTCGGTGGCGGTTACTCGGACACGAACGCACTCTCCACCGTCTCCTTCCAGTGGATGATCGAGCAAATCAACGCCGCGCATGTCCTGCGTCAGCCACTGCCAAGCATCAAGACATACCCAAAAGCTCCGCAGCATGATTCCATGCTCCACTTTGGCGGCAAACTCGCCTACGACGCCATCCCGCGCCAGATACACGGCAAAATAAGCGTACTCCACCCCAGCGTTCGCGAACGCGAACAAGCTTTCGAAATCGATAGGCACACCGACAATGGATTTGTGAAGCAAAAGTACACACCCCAAGCCATTTTCGCCCCTTGCGCTAAAACACCCATTCAGCGCTGAACCATCATGAATCTCCAAGACACTCTCAATCGTCGCGCTTTTCTTCGTCACAGCACGCAGCTCGGCGGCGCGGCGTTGGCTTCGTTGCTCACGCAGGAGGGGAGTGCGACTTCGTTCAATGCCCAAGTTAGCTTCGGTCGCGGAGCGCACCGGGGCTAACCGTGGTTGAAAAAGCCCGTCGCCCGAGTTACCGGCGTGTGCCGCCGGAGCGATTGGCCCTCATGCGTTTTGCTTTGGCGCGCGGGGCTCTCGCAGGCCGGTTCGAGCTGCGCTGACTCGGTTTTGAGGTGCTCCGTTTCTTCATGCTGTCTGCTCGACAGGTGCCTTGCGCATCGAGTGGAGCCGCCACAGGCCTGTTTTGGTCTTCCTGGCGCGTGGACTCTCTCTCCAGCGTGAGACGTGGGTTGGGCAAAAGTGCTTCGTGGCGGTGTTGGCGGCTCTTCATGCGCTTGCGGCCTGGTTGGCAGCGGGTGGTCCTCTTGCGGCGGCTCTGGCTCGCAAGGCAAAGCGCAGGTGCATGAGGTCGCGCCAGCGTGGCAGTGGATCGAGGCGGCCGCTCAGGTGCATCTGCTTCCCGCAGCACGGGCACCGGGGTTGGGTCTTCGCGGGCTGCTGCTGCTGCGGTGCGGATGGCGTGGCGATGCCCAGGAGGTGTCGCACGCGTTCCAGCCTGGCTTTGGCGGCGGCGCTCCAAAACCCGTAGTGCCGCGTGCGCATGTGGCCTTTGGGCAATACATGCTGGCTCCAGCGGCGGATGAACTCGTCCACGCTGAGTGTGATGACGCTCCACTGGCCCGTGGCGCTGCTCTGGCAGTTGAGGAGGATGTTGCCCTGCGCGTCGTAGCCGGGCAGGCGTGACTCGCACAGCGCGGTTTTGCTCACATAACGGGCGAGGTAGCGCAAGGCGTGCGCGCGCCATCGCCCACGCCACGACTGTCCACCACCCATGGCAGCTTCCACACTTGCGGGTCGATTTGAGCATGATGCCGCGTGTGCGCTTCACGGTCGTGCTGGAGGATGTTTTTTTCCAAACGATGCCGAAAGGCCGCTCCGAGTGCCTTCACGGGGAAGAGATACTTTGCGCCCTTCGCACGGAAGACACGCAGCCCATCCTCACGCAAAGCCAGCCCTGGCATGATGACGTGCAGGTGCGGATGATACGCCATCTGCCGCGTCCAGGTGTGCAGCACGGCGGTGAAGGCTGTGATGCCGCCGAGATGCTTCTTGTCTTGCGCGAAGTCTTTGAGCGTGCCGCTCATGGCCGCAAACATCGCGTCATAAAACCAGCGCTGCTGCTGGCGGGCGAAGCCGCGCATCTGCTCGGGCAGCGTGAAGGTGAGCATGAAGCACGGCACGCCCGCGAGCAGTTTTGCTTCTTGCGCCGCAGCCCACGCATGCGCATCCGCGCCACCGCACTGCGGGCAGGCGCGGTGGTTGCAGGAGTGATAGGCGAAGCGTGTCTGCGCACACTCTTTGCAATCATGCCGCTGCCCGCCCAGCGCAGCGGTGCGACAGGCGCACACCGCCGCCACCGCGTCGTGATGCGCGGGCGGGATGCGGTGGTGGCGATCATGACTGGCCGCGACATAGCGCGGCCAGTGCGCCGCCAGGATGGCGGAGAGCTTCATGAGCGGGCTGTGCTCAGTTCGCGGTTCTCAGCTCCCGGTTTGGAGTTCTCCTTGTCTCCCCATCTCCTTGTCTCCTTGTCTTGTCCGCGGCGCAGGGATCACATCCGCATAAAGACGCGAGAGCGCCTCCTGCGTGCGGCTCTCGCTCAGCTCGGTGAGGTGCAGGTAGATGACCGTCGTCTGGATGTCGCTGTGCCCCAGGTAAGCCTGCACCTGGCGCAGCGAGACGCCTTCCTCCAACAGATGCGTGGCATACGAATGACGCAGCGCGACACGCCGCACCCAGGAGAGGTAGGACTCCAGCGTGCGGGCACGGCGGGACTGGAGCTGAAGAAAACGGATGAAGGCGGTGGCTCGAAGGCTATCTGTCGTGTCAGCAACGTCTCGCGCTCGCCATAGCTTAAACGGCCAAGAAACAAGCACGTCGTCATTGCATCGATCTGGAAACCGTATTACGATGTGCCATTCGATATGAGCACCGTTACCGTTTCACCGAAGTTCCAGGTCGTTATTCCACAGGCCGTCAGAGAGCTTTTTCACCTAGTGGCAGGTGAGAAGTTACGAGTTATGCCTTATGGAGATAGGATTGAGTTGATTCCTGTTCGCCCGATTAAGTCTATGAGGGGATTCCTCCGTGGCATGGACGCCTCCATTTCACGGGAGGATGACCGACTATGAAGTCCCCTAACGTGGTGGACTCGTCTGGGTGGCTTGAATACTTCACCGGCAGTGCGAGAGCCGCACTTTATGCCCCGGCTATCGAAGACTCACTGAACTTGGTGGTTCCCATCATCACTATCTATGAGGTCTTTAAGAAAGTGTTTCGTGAGCGTGGGGAGAGCGATGCTTTGCAGGTAGCCAGCTCTATGCAGAGTGGCACCGTTGTGGACCTTGATCTCACCATTTTATTGGACGCCGCACGCCTTGCGCTTCCCCTCGCTGATAGCATCATCTACGCCACAGCGATCAGGCATAGCGCCACTCTTTGGACTCAGGATGACCACTTCGAGAACCTACAGTCAGTTCGCTACTTCCCGATGCCGCAGAAGTCACCATGAACCCTACCACCAGCCATAAGTGGCCGAACGCCCAAATTAGCTTTGAATCGGGCGGCGAAGGGCGTGGATAAGGTCTGAGGGGTCGCCCGCCCGACTTCAAGGCTAACCGTGGTTGAACAAGCCCGGGGTGCAAGTCAGCGCGAAAAAATGCCAGGCGATATGCAGGCATAAGTAAGCGCTAAAGCGCTGTGGTTCAGTGAATGATTGCTGGCTTGACGCCGCCACGAAATAGGGTGCGTGAATGGAGTAGGGTGGCCCACTGCTGCCCTCACCTGGGGGTACTGCTACGACTTCGCTGGCAACCGCGTGCTGCGCGTCGACTACGGCACGAGGTGCTGTGTGCAGGCGAGTTATGAGGTGGCTGGGCGGGCAGGAATGCTTATCTTTGAGTGATGTTGTTCATTGTGTCCGGGTTCTCAAACGTTGTGCAGTGATTTGAAACTGCTCAATACAACTCCACCGGCGAGCGTTTGCCGTCTTCGACACTGAGCATCCTGGCCTTCTCCTCGCCGAGCGTATCAACTCGAAGCTGCCAGATATCGCGGTTGATGGCTGCAAAGCGGTCGAGGTCGAATTTGTCTGGCTTTACAAGCCGCTTTTTGGTCTTGTCGATGCGCACTAGGGCATCGTGCAGGATCGGCTCCTCGACGCCTTCGAGGTGCAGGCGGGCTAGTTCGACCATTTCGACGCGGTGGCAGATCATGACGAGGTCGTTTCCGGCTCGAACGGCCTCCTGGATGGCCTGTTCGAACGTCACTTCATTTAAAATGGCCCCCATGTCGAGGTCGTCAGTCATGGCTAGGCCGTCGAAGGCATATTGATGGCGCAGGAGCTTCGTCACGATGTTGTAGCTCAGGCTGGCCGGCCAGCGGCCACGATCAGGATCGTAGGCGGTGTAGTTGCTGTGGCAGGTCATCACGCTGTCGAGTTCTGGCAGCAAGGCGGAGTAGGGCAGCAACTCGCTCTTTTCCATTTCCTCGCGGCTTTTCGTGATCACGGGAAGAAACTCATGCGGATCGCACTCGGCGGGGCCGTAGCCAGGGAAGTGCTTTCCGCATGACAAGATGCCTTCGGCGCGCATGGCGCGATTGAAGATGCCCGCGTTGTCGATCACCTGCTGCGGATTCTTGCCGTAAGTGCGCCCCTTGAGGGAATTGTCCGCTGCGTCGTCGTAGCTGATGTCGAGAACGGGGCAAAGGTCGAGATTAAAGCCGAACTGGCGTAAAACCTGGCCGGTGAGCTTGCCATGGCGCTTGATCAACGCTGGGTCGCCTTTGTCGCGTAATGACTGTGCGTTCGGCGGTTCTTCACCGATGAGTCGGAGGCGCGAAACACGGCCACCTTCCTGGTCGATCGTGATGAAAGGCTCGATGTCGGACAAATCACGCAAGTCGTCGATCAACTTGCGGACCTGCTGTGGTGTTTGGATGTTGCGGCCGAATAAAATGAAACCGCCAGGCTGGAGTTTCTTGAGCCGGGCGGCGGTTTCGGGGGTGAGTTCCAGTCCGGGAACGCCCATGAGTAGAAGTTGGCCGAGGGGAAGAGATGAGGGCATGGCGGGTCTATTCAAAAGAACAGTGGAGGTTGGCGGTGGGCGGCAAAATGAGAGAATGAGGTGTCAAGGAGGGTTTTGCTAAAAGTTTGAGAAAAATCGAGAGTTTTCGACTCTCATGAATGCGACTCAAGGGTTTCTTTTTGCAAAAGAAGGGCGGGGCGGTTGACGGAGCGGGCAAAACTTTTTAACATGGCGGCGTCTGTGGGGTAACCCTCAGGCCACATTTGCAAGCTTCCTCAGCTCCGCATTTCGTGCCAATCGGTCCTCCATCGTTGTTGGTTGCTGGATCGCAATGGAACCCTCCGGCTACGCATGCCGGAGGGTTCTCTGTTTTTGGCATGCAGCGATTCACGCGATGTGAGCAACTGTGTGATGAGTGTGTGAGTAATGTGCGAAGAACAATCAAGGGGAGCCGAGTTGCCGTGCCCACTGGATTGCGCGCAGCATACCGGTGGCCTTGTTGATGGTTTCCTGGTATTCCGATGCGGGAACAGAGTCAGCGACAACGCCGGCACCTGCTTGCACATATGCTTTGCCTTCCTGCACCACGCAGGTGCGCAGCGCGATGCAGGAGTCGAGGTTGCCGTCGAAGCCGAAGTAGCCCACCGCGCCCGCATAAGCGCAGCGTTTGCTCTTCTCGCACTCGTTGATGATCTCCATCGCGCGCACTTTTGGGGAGCCGCTGACGGTTCCTGCGGGGAAGGTGGCGCGCAGCACATCGTAGGCCGTTTTGTCGTCACGCAGATGGCCGTCCACGTTCGAGACGATGTGCATGACGTGGGAGTAGCGTTCGATGATCATCAGGTCGCTGACGCGCACGCTGCCGTAATCAGAGACACGCCCGACGTCATTGCGCGCGAGATCGACGAGCATGATGTGCTCGGCGCACTCCTTGGCATCGTTGAGCAGTTCCTCGGCCAGCGCGTCGTCTTCCTCCTGAGTCTTGCCTCTCCAACGTGTTCCTGCGATGGGCCGAATGTCGATGCGGCCATTCAGGCACTTTACATGCACCTCCGGCGAACTCCCAACGAGCGCGAAGCCCTGCGGGAAGTCTATGCAGAACATGTAGGGACTGGGATTCACATGCCGCAGCGCTCGGAAGAGGTCCAGCGTGCTACCGTTGTAGTCCGTCTCGAAGCGTTGGGAGGGCACACCTTGGAAAATATCCCCGGCGGCGATGTATTCCTTCATCTTGACCACCATCGCCTCGTATTCTTCGCGCGTGGTGTTGCTGATGGGCGGGGGCATCTGCTCATTGCCGACAGGGACGAATGTCTGAAGCGGCCTTGCCGCGAGGGGGCGCTCCAGCTTGGTGATGACTGCTGAAATCTGCTCCTGCGCCCATTCATATGCCGCACCTAGTGTGGCGTGCTCGTCCGTGTGGACGTTGGCGACGATGGACAAACGACGTGTGCGATGATCGAAGACCAGCACGGTGTCTGTGATCATGAAAACCATGTCCGGCAGGCCGAGTTCATCCTTTTTTGGTGCGGGCAGTGTCGGTTCAAAAAAGCGCACCATGTCGTAGGCCAGGTAGCCGACCGCTCCGCCATGGAAAACCGGCAGCGGTTGCGCCTCCAGCGGGCGAAACGGCTTCATTAGCGTCTCTAGTTCTGCCAGCGGGTCGGTTTGAGTGGTGTAGCAGCGTTTTTTGCCACGTTCTTCGATTTCGATCTCGCGGCCGCGTGCGGTGAAGATGATGCGCGGGGAGCTGCCTAATAGGGAGTAGCGGCCGGAGTGCTGCGTCAGCTCCGCTGATTCCAGCAGGAAGCCGCAGCGGCCATCATGGATCTTTTGGAAGGCCGAGAGAGGCGTTTCGTAATCGGCAGCGAGCTCTGCCATCACCGGCACGAGATTGGCCTTCTGCGCTAGCGTCTGGAAGGTAGTAGGGTCGGGCTGAAGATGAAGCTGAGGCATGCAGGCGGAAACGGCGTGCATTCTGGATGCGAATGCACGTCGTGGCAACGCGCTTCAAAGAGCGGCGCGGATGGCTCCAAGCAGCTCCGGGTAGTCATTGAAGGCTTTGAAGTGCGGAAATTGGGCCTGGATGGAGACTGGGGCGTGGAAGAAGAAGCCCACATCGGCCTCACCGAGCATCGTGGTGTCATTGAACGAGTCCCCGGCGGCGATCACGCGGTAGTTTAGCGCTTTGAACGCGGCCACCGACTTCTGCTTCTGATTCGGCTGGCGCAGCTTGTAGTCCACGATACGACCATCGGTCGCGACTTCGAGTTGGTGGCAAAAGATCGTCGGCCAGGCGAGCTGGCGCATCAGCGGCTGTGCGAACTCGGCGAAGGTGTCGCTCAGGATGATCACCTGTGTGAGTGAACGCAGCTCGTCGAGGAATGCCATGGCACCTTCCATTGGCGTGAGTGTGCTGATGACCTGCTGAATGTCCGGCAGTTTCAAATGGTGCGCTTCGAGAATCCTCAAACGGCCCTTCATAAGTACGTCGTAGTCCGGCTCGTCACGCGTGGTGCGGCGCAGCTCGGGAATGCCGGTCTTTTCGGCAAAGGCAATCCAGATTTCAGGCACGAGGACGCCTTCAAGGTCGAGGGTGACGATGGTTTGGGGATTCATCGCATGGAGATGTCATGTGTTCGGCTCTTTGTCCAGCACGTCGGCCTTCTTCAATTTTGACATACGATCAGGCAAGGCAGGCGGAGCTGTCGGAAGTCTGGCTGATACGGTTCCTCATGAAACTAGACAACGAACTCGCTCGTGAAGCGCATCAGTTGGTGATGAATGTCAAAAACGCTGTGTTGTCCACTGCTGATGATCAGGGGCTCCCGCATTCCTCCTGGATGACAACACAGGTCACCGACGACTTGGCGGAGATTGTCACTATCACTGCACCAGTCACCCAAAAAATCACCCATTTGCGACGGAACCCTCAGGCGGAATGGATGTTTGCAAGCCCCTCGATTGAGACGGTTGTTTATCTCTCCGGTTTCACGCGGGTGATCGAGGGTGAAGCGGTGAAACGCTACTGGGAGAGGATGCCTGGCAAGACACAGGCATGTTACCGCAAATACTGCGAAGCCGATGACTATCATAAATTTGTCGTCATTCGCACGGAGGTCAGCAAGATTGTTCTCTGCAAACCCTTCGCCTACAGGAAGACCGTGCTTTTCGACAAATCAGCTACGCCGACGGTGAAGCTTCAGGATTGAGCGCTGGGTGGGCGTGGGGCCTCCACTGCTTCGCACCTGTCCCGCCAGCCTGGGAAATTCCATACGTTTGGGAATCCCTCGCATTGCGTCGGCTTCACCGGCTGGATGCGGCAAACGTTCACTCCTTCAAGGAACAGGCATTCGCCGTTCGGCTTGTCGATGATGCTCAAGCCGGTGCGGTTGGCGTTCAGGCGTGTGCAACGTTCGATGAACTCATCCCGAGGCATGTCCAGAAATGCGGCGATGTGGGTGATCTCCTCGTCCGTGACGCGCACGTCGCCCGGCCAGCGGCAGCAGTTGCCACAGCGCTGGCAGGCATACCAGGGGGGCGGTGTGTCAAGCGGTGAGACGGTGTTCATGAAAAGTATTCCGTTCGCGCAAAGACGAAGCGGAGGCAAGATTCGCGTGATGAGACACATCATGCAACGAAGGTTTGAAAATAGACTCTCTCGACGGCATTGGCCGCTGTTGTCATGATGAAACTTTATCTGCTGCCACTTCCGCATGAAGCAGCGGACGACGCGCAAGCGGTCAAGGACTGGGCCTGCGGCTTGGACTGGGTGCGCTGGCTGCTCAGCAGCGTGCGCGCACGGACGGAGATGCTCATGGTGGAGCATGGCTCATGGGAGGATTTTGCCGATGGATTGCTATGCGAGGCTGTCGGCCCGGCATTGAAGAACGCATGGTTGGCTGCGGAGGCGGGAGACCTAGCGCAACTAGTCGCGACGGACGCGGAACTTTCTTCGCGGCTTTCTGCAGGGCAAAATGCTCGCAGCATTCGTGCGGGCGCGGTGCTGCTCAAATCCACACGGCATGCGCGTTATCAGGCGGTGCTCGGCAGGCTGCGTGAAGCGGTGGGGCAGGGGGACTGCGTCGGGCACTTTGCCGTTGTGTGGGCGGTCGTCGCGCATTTCTTCCAGCTCAGTCTTGCAAACGTCGTCGCTGAATACCTGCACTTGGAGTGGGCCATTCTCGCACGCGATGATGGCCACCGCGCGCGACCGGTTGGCCGCCACAGTATTGCAGGACTCACTAGCCAGATCATGCGGACTGTTATGGATGGCGCGGTGCCTCGTCTGGTGGATGCAGCTCTCATGCGCCAGACATCACGGACTAGGGAGTCCGAATGCCGGACTAGTACTTCAAAGTCATAGAGACGGTCTGCTCCCAGGTCGCATTATTTCCCCAAGAGTTTTTTCATGCCTTCCTTCAGGCCGCTGCCTTCTAGTTTGCCTTCTAGAATGCCTTTTAATTGGTCGCCGATACTTGCTTTGGCGGCGTCGCTGCTCAGGCGGTTGAGGAGAAGTGAGGTAAGGTCCGCTGGAGTGATGCCGCCAGCGTCGGTGCCTAGGTTTGTCAGGCGGATTTCTGGGAGCTTCGCACTAGCATTCGCCCCAGGCACGATGCCTGCGGCGCTTGCGCTCACCTTCGCTCCGGTGATCACCAATTCGTCCACTTGAAGCTTGAGTTTTTTCTTCGGCTTTTCGCTGTCACCAGCGGAGGGGCCGGCGTTGTCAGCGCCCGTCATGGCTGCTGATTCCTTCGCTGCGAAGTTTTTCGCGTTTTCGGCGATGTGCTTGAGGTTCGTGCCTGACGGTCCTGCCTCCAGATTGATCTCCGGGTCGGCGATGCGGATGGATTTGATCACCAGCTTGTCCTTACTCACGCTCCCAGTGTCCAGGGCGATTTCAGCCCGGCCCACGCGCAGCGCATAAGGGCCATTAAATCCCTTCGGGTTGCCGATCACGAAGCCTTCGACGAGCCCCGTGCCAGAGAAGGGGGAGAGCTGAACCTTGTCCACCTTCACGCTTGTCTGCACCACCGGCGGTGCCCCCTGCTCGATGCCAAACTTGATCAGGTTGTCCAGTTGCGTCCAGAAGAACCATGCCACGGCGACCACGAGGACGGCGAGAACAACGACAATGCGAATGAGCCATTTCATGGCCCGTAGTCTCGCCACCTGTCCTCGTCTGTAAAGTGTCAATGAGTGGCGGATTCTTGATGTGTGGACTACACGGAAATCCTGTAGCCACTGACATCCCACACAGATCTCAACTGAACTGGCCGAGTGCGCGGAATTTCTGGTAGCGGTCCTCCAGCAGTTTCGTGGATGGAATCCGAGAGAGTTCGGTGATCGCGGCGATCACGGCTTCCTTCAGCGCTGCGGCTGCTGCGGAAGGGTCGTTGTGCGCACCGCCAAGGGGCTCGCGGATGACGCCATCGATGATGCCGAGTTTTGAGAGGTCCTGTGCGCTAAGCTTGAGTGCGGAGGCAGCGTCAGGAGCGAATTTTCGGTCCTTCCAGAGGATGGCGGCGCATCCTTCGGGGCTGATGACGGAATAGTAGGCGTTTTCCATCATGAGCACTTTGTCGGCGATGCCAATGCCGAGAGCACCGCCACTGCCGCCTTCCCCAATGACGATGGCGATGACCGGCGTGCGTAGGGTCATCATCTCGCGTAGATTGAAGGCGATGGCCTCGGCGATGTTGCGCTCTTCTGCGCCGATGCCGGGGAATGCCCCTGGGGTGTCGATGAGGGCGACAACTGGGAGCCCGAATTTCTCTGCCATGCGCATGAGACGGAGCGCCTTGCGATAGCCTTCCGGGTGGGCGCTGCCGAAATTGCGCAGGAGGTTTTCCTTGGTGTCGCGGCCTTTTTGATGGCCGAGGATGGCCACACGCTGGCCGCCGATGGTGGCGAAACCGGCGGGCATCGCGTTGTCGTCGCCGATGTGGCGGTCACCGTGGAGCTCGACGAACTCGTCGCAGATGTACCGCACATAATCGAGCATGTAGGGACGGGCGAGATGGCGGGAGATCTGCACGCGCTGCCAGGGGGAGAGATTGGCGTGGATGTCACGCTGGAGCTCTTCAGTCCTGCGTTCGAGCTCCGCGAGCTGTTGGGCGAGCTTGTCACTCGGTTTTGAACTGTGCTTCTTCCGCACCTCCTCGATTTCCTCACGGAGTTTGGCGATGGGTTTTTCAAATTCCAAAACTTGTTTCATGGCTGGAGGGAAAGGTTGGTCGTAGCGGCTCACCTAGCGAGGCTCACCTTGGATTTAACACGGACGAGTGCAAAGATTTCCTCGATGTCCGCGCGCGGCAGGAAGATACCTGTTTCGGCAACGGCGCTGGGCGGCGGGATGGGCGCAGAGGCCATGGTGTTGCGGCCTTTGGCTGTCTTGAGGTCTGCTGCGGTCTGGACGGCGGTGGCCTTGGGCACGGGAGGGGTGCGGATGACGATGCCAGCCTTGGTGCCTGAGATCCATTTGTCAGCCAAGGCATAATGGGGGTCGGTGGGGAGTAGGTTCCGGCCATCGAGGCTGGCGTTTTTACCGGCCACCTCCATCTCCAGTGGCACACGCGTGCCGGGAGGCAGCCGGATGTCACTGGCGGCGTAGAATTTGAACGGATAGCCCTTGTCACCCACTTTGCGGAAGAGGATGACCTGCTTTTTTCCGACCATGATGCCGAGGTAAAAGTCCATCGGTAGCAGGGTGAGGTGATCGCCGGGCTGGAGATTGGTGCTCATCATACCGTTGATGCGGATGATGGAGTCGATGGTGGTATTGTGCTTGGTGGCGATGCCCAGGAGCGTATTGCCCGGCTGGACGATGTAGTCTTTCTTGCCGCTCATGTCCTGCGGCGAGAAAAGGCTGTCGAGGTTGATCTCCCCGATGATCCGCATGGCCTCCACGCAGGTGGGGGACTCCGGGAATTGCTGGCGCAGCTTGTAGAGGGCGTCACGCCCCTCGTTGATTTTCCCGGCCTTGATCAAGTCCACCGCTGCCTCGAAACGACGTGCGCCAGGGTCGATGCGCGGTCGGTCACTGTCCTTCATCGCAGCGATGTCCTGTTCCACCCGGCTTTCCTTGAGCAGGACGTTGGTGTAGAACCACCACGCGATGGACAGCGTGCCAGCCACAAGGCCGACCGTGATGAGGAAGATGAGGATTTTGATCTGCGTGCGTGCCATCGCTCGTCCAAAAAAAGATCCCTCAGCCGAGCAGGCCGCGGCGTTTGAAATCGAAGAGATTGATGTTCTGCGACTTCTCGATCATCTCGACGGTGAATTTTAGGAGGCAAATTTCCCAAGTGTCGTCCACGCCCTGGATCACTGCTCGCATGGGGTTACCGGATGCGCGGATGTCCTCCACCAGTCGGCCGCAGACATGCTCCATGGACTCGTGGATGACCTGCTCGATGATCTCGCCTTTTCGGAACTTGAAGCCGTATTTCAGGATGGCGAGTTTGTGGAGGTTGTCCTTGAGGAAGTCTCCGAAGGCGGATGCCTCCGGGCCGAACCCCTCGAAGTCAAAGTGCCCGGGCATCTTCGGGTGCAGGATCAGCGGCTTTTCCGCCTCGATGCGCCCTTCACGCACGCGTACCGCGCCCACGGTGTCCATGAGCTCGGTGACGATCTGAAACTCGAACTGGGTGCTGCCAAAGGTGTCGATGCGGCGGTCCGGCTCGTGCAAAACCTGGGTGTTCTCCAGTGCATATTGGATATCGAACTCGGTGGGCATGTGTTTGGGGTGGTGCAGAGTAGGCCGGAGAGGCAGAGGAGCCAGTGATTTCTTAGCGCTGCTGGTTGTGCGGATGGTGCCCCTGTCTTAACGGGTTTGGATGAAGCTCCCGCCACATTTGCTTGATGAGATCATCACCTCCCTCGGCGATGTGTTTGTAGCACGGCGTCATGCCGACAAGGTGATCGAGTTCGCCTTCAAACGTCATCGTAAGTGGGGCAGCCGTGATCGCCGCCTGTTCGCAGAGTCAGTTTACGAATGTGTGCGCTGGTGGCGCTGGTATTGGTTCCTCGCCGGACTGCCGGACGGAGAGCATGCAGATGCCGAGAGCATCACTCCTGAGCGCTTGTGGCGCGTCTGGGCGGCCTATTGGATCACGAGCGGCCGTGAGCTGCCGCGTGACGAGAACGCGCCGCAGGTGCGGGCGGCAGAGGTTTTGAACCGTGTCAGGCAGCCCGTGCCGCCCGCGGTCCGCGCAGCGATCCCGGACTGGCTGGAGCATCGCGGACAGACTGAGCTCGGTTCCGCTTGGCCGGCACTGCGTGAGGCGCTGAATTCGCCCGCAGAGGTTTTTCTGCGCGTGAACACGCTAAAGAACGACCGCCGCACTTTGCGTGAGCGCTTTGCTCAGGAAGGATTCGAAACTGAGATTGTTGATGATATTCCCAGTGCGCTGAAGCTGAGGCAGCGTGCGAATGTGTTCGTCTCCCAGACTTTCAAAAGCGGTCTCTTCGAGGTGCAGGATGCGGCCTCGCAACTCATCGCCCCGTTGTTGCAGGCGGGACCCGGCATGCGTGTGATCGACGCCTGCGCGGGCGGCGGTGGCAAGTCTCTCCACCTTGCCGCCCTCATGGGTAACAAAGGGCGCGTCCTAGCGCTGGATGTGCATGCGTGGAAGCTCGCCGAGCTGCGCAAACGTGCGTCACGCGCTGGGGCCGACATCATCGAGGCGCGCGAGATCGAAGGCTCTAAGACGATCAAACGCCTCGCATGCAGCGCAGATCGCGTGCTGCTCGACGTGCCGTGTTCCGGTCTCGGCGTTCTGCGCCGCAATCCTGATGCGAAGTGGAAACTCAGCGAGGCGGAGATTGAGCGCTTCACGGTGCTGCAGGCGGAGATTCTCGGTAGCTATAGCCGCATGGTCATTCCCGGAGGGAAGCTCGTCTATGCCACATGCAGCATCCTGCCCTGCGAAAACGAGCGGCAGGTGCAAGCGTTCCTGGCGCAGCACGGCGGCGAATGGACGCTGGAGGAAGAACTGCGGCGCACACCAGCGCAGGGCGCTTTCGACGGCTTCTATGCCGCACGCCTAGTGCGGAATGTGGTGTGATCCTAGTTGGCAGCGTGGACTGAAAAAAGACAGTAGGCCACGGGATGATGCGTTTTGCATTCAACGGCATGAATCACGCCACCCATACCCGCCGCCATTTGCTCAGCACATCGAGCGCTGGGTTTGGAATGTTGGCGTTGCATGGATTGTTCGGCGCGGAGAATCCGCTCAGTGTTCGGCGGACGCATTTCCCTGCGCGGGCGAAGCGGGTGATCTTTCTGTTCATGGAGGGCGGTCCCTCGCAGGTGGACACGTTTGATTTCAAGCCGGAGCTGACGAGGCAGCATGGCCGGGCGGCGCAGGCAGGCAGTCCGAATCGGTATTACCAGTCGCCCTGGGAATTTCGTCCACGCGGTGGGAGCGGCATGATGGTGTCCGATTTGCTGCCAAACATCGCACGTCATGCGGACGATCTGTGCGTGATCAATTCGATGCACACGGACCACAACGCACACCCGCAGGCCATCCTACAGATGAACACGGGGAGCTTCGCGTTCACGCGGCCCAGCGTGGGCGCCTGGTGCGTGTACGGCCTTGGCACGGAGAACCAGAATCTGCCGGGTTTCATCACCATCAATCCAGAGTTTAGCGGCGGCGGTCCACTCAAACATGGCAGCGCGTTCTTGCCCGCAGCGTGTGCGGGGATGCCAATCGGGCATGGCGGCGGTGGGAGCGCCAGTGCGCCACCAAAGCCGCTGAAGGGCATCGAACTGCCGTTCATGCGGAACGAGCGGATGAATACGGACGGGCAGCGCAGGCAGTTGGATCTTGTGCAGGCGCTCAATCGCGAGAAGCTCGCCGCCGATGGCACGAACGAGGTGCTGGAAGGTCTGATCACCTCAGCGGAGTTGGCCTTCAACATGCAGAGGGAGATGCCGGAAGTGATGGATGTCACCCGAGAGAGCGTGGCGACGCAGGAGATGTACGGCATCGGAGACGGCAAGCCCACGGATCAAATTGGCCGGGCCTGTCTGATGGCGCGGCGTTTCTGCGAGGCTGGGGTGCGTTTTGTTCAGGTGAACCACTCGTTCTGGGATGACCACACCGACATTTTCAAAGGACATCCTCAACACGCGCTGGAAACCGACCAGCCGGTCGGCGCGTTGCTCACGGATTTGAAGCAGCGTGGCCTGCTGGAGGACACGCTGGTGTTGTGGGGCGGCGAATTCGGTCGCCCACCGCTGCTGAACAAGAACAACGGGCGCGACCACAACAACGCGGGCTTTACGATGTGGCTGGCCGGCGGCGGAGTGAGGCCGGGCATCAGGTATGGCAGCACAGATGGGACCGGGGCGATAGCCGTGGAGGACAAGGTGCATTTGCACGATCTGCATGCGACCATGCTGCATCTACTGGGCCTGGACCACGAGAAGCTCACTTTCCGTCACGCCGGACGTGACTTCCGCCTCACCGATGTTTACGGTGAGGTGAAACACGCGATCATCGCGTAGCAGGAATCTGGAGCGCGGCCTGCACTGTCTGCGCGGTGCGGCGGTACGCGCCCCCTGCGCCGAGAGTGGCGACGACAGTGGCGAGATCCTGCTGGAGCCGCCCACGCATGTCCCCATCCTTCAGCAGGGCGAGCATGGCGTCGGCCAGCGTTCCCGCGCTCAGTCCTCCTTGGACGAGCTCCCGTACCACCTCGCGCCCGGCTAGAATATTCACGATGCCGAGGTGTTTGATGCGCACGACGAGCCTGCCGATGATGTAGGTAGGCCAGCTCACATTGTAGATCAGCGTGTAGGGTAGGCCGAAGCACGCGGCCTCAAGGGTGGCCGTGCCGGAGGCGACGGCACCCGCCTCCGCGCGCTGCATGAGGTCATAGACAGTGCCGGTCTCGATCCAGCGTTTGGCCTCCGGCATGCCGTGTGCGTCAGCCATGGCGCGCATACAGCCTGCGAGTGTCTCATTCGCGGCGGAGACGGCAAAATGTGTGTCCGGCGCATTCCTGAGGATGATCTTAGCAGCGTCCATCATGAGGGGGAAAAGACGGCGCACTTCGTTGAGCCTGCTGCCGGGAAACCAACCGACGAGGCCCGGCTCGCGCTTCCAATCACGTCGCAGGGCGACCACGCGATCCACCATGGGATGCCCGCAGAACTCGGTGCGCAGGCCGCTGGATTCATAAAACTCCTTCTCGAATGGGAAGATGCAGATCATAAGGTCCAGCACCTTCGCCATCGTTTTCACGCGTCCCTTCTTCCACGCCCACACCTGCGGGCTGATGTAGTATAGAATGCGCCCTTTGTAGCCTCCGAGTCGCAGTGACTTCGCTAGGCGCAGATTGAAACCGGGATAGTCAACGAGGATAACTCCCTCGGGCTTCTGGTCGAGGATGGCGTCAAGCACGTCGTCCATCTTCGCTTTAAAGTAGCGGTACATCTTCACGACCTCCCAGAGACCGACGACGCCGGCTGTCTCCACCCAGTCTTCGATGCCTTCACCGGCCACCTCGCACATTTTTGGTCCGCCGAGGCCGACGACTTGCAAGTCCGGCACTAATTCCTTCATCTCACGCAAAAGGCCCGCTGCATGCGTGTCGCCGCTCATCTCGCCTGCGATGATGAAGACGCGGTTCATGGCACGGCGAGTTTGGCGTTGCGCTCGATTTGGTCGGTGATCTCCAGGGCGATGCGCACGGCCTCCGCACCTTCCTGGCCAGTGACGACCGGGCGGCGGCCATGGCGGGCGCATTCGACGAAGGCGGCGATCTCCAGCTTTAGCGGTTCGCCTTTCTCAACCTCCACCTCCTCACGCATGATCTGCATGCCGTCCTTGCGGTAGATCCAGCCGCTCTGCTCCTGGTAGTCGAGGCTAAGGTAGCTGCTGCTCTGAAAGACGCGGATCTTCCGCAACTTCTCCGGCGAGATGCGGCTGGCGGTGATGTTGGCGATGCAGCCGTTGGCGAATTTGAGACGTGCGTTGGCGATGTCCTCGCGTTTTGTCAAAACAGGGATGCCAACGGCATCTACCTGGATGAGGTCTGATTTCACCAGATGCAGCACGATCTCGATGTCGTGGATCATGAGGTCGAGTACGACGCCGATGTCGATGCTGCGGTTCGGGAAGGGGGAAAGGCGGTGTGCCTCGATGAAGCGCGGGTTGTCCATACGCTCTTCGAGCTGCCGCAGCACGGGGTTGAAGCGCTCGATGTGTCCGACCTGAAGAATGACGCGTTTTTCCTTCGCTAGCTCGATCATGGTCTGCGCTTCGGCATAGGATTCGCTAATGGGCTTCTCCACCATCACATGGATGCCCTTTTGCATCAGCGGCTCCGCGACGTTGCGGTGGTAGATCGTCGGCACCGCGACGCTTGCCGCATCAACGCGCTTGGCGAAGTCCTCAAGGTCTCTGGCGGCATGCGTATTGTACTGCGCGGCGAACTCGGTAGCGCGGGCGGGATCAGAATCATACACGCCTGCGAAGGTGATGGCACCATCGCTGCTAGCGGCGATCTCTGCCATGATGCGTGCGTGATTTTTGCCGATCGCGCCGACTCCGGCGACTCCGATGCGAAAAGGGGAACTCATGTCAGGAACGGAAAGAGGTTAGAATTTGCCAGGAAACTTCATCCCTGGTGGCATCTTGGGCATTTTGCCGCCGCCGCCGAGTCCACCGAGCAATCCGCCGAGTCCTCCCATGCCACCTCCGCCGCCCATCATGGCACTGGCCATCTGCATCATCGCGCCCTGGTTCTTCATCATCTTTTTCATCATCTCGAACTGCTTGAGGAGCTGGTTCATCTCCATCACGGGACGACCCGCGCCGTTGCAGATGCGCTTGCGGCGCTGGCCGTTGATGATTTCGGGGCGTTGGCGCTCCTTCGGCGTCATGGAGAGGATCAGTGCCTCGGTGTGCTTCATTTTTTTGTCCGCATCCGTGCCGATGGCATCCTTCATCTTCGCCATGCCGGGCAGCATGCCGAGCAGGCCGCCCATGCCGCCGCCGGAGGTGAGCTTCTTCATCATGCGCATCTGCTGGAGCATGTCGTTGAAGTCGAACTTGTTGCTCTGCATGCGCTCGGCCATTTTCATGGCCTCTTTCTCGTCGATCTCCTCCGCGGCCTTCTCCACGAGGCTGACGACATCACCCATGTTCAGGATGCGCTGCGCCATGCGGTCCGGGTGGAAGACTTCGAGCTGCTCGATCTTTTCACCGACGCCGAGGAACTTCACCGCGCAGCCGGTGACCTGCCGCATGGAGAGCAGCGCACCGCCACGGGCGTCGCCATCAAGCTTGGTCATGATCAAACCGGTCACACCGACCGCGTCATTGAACTTTTGCGCGACGCTGACGGCCTGCTGGCCGGTCGCGGCATCGGCGACGAGCAGGGTTTCGCTCGGCTGCACGATCTCGCGGACTTTTTTCAGCTCGGCGAGCAGTTCCTCATCGAGGTCCTGTCGTCCGGCGGTATCAAAGATGGCGATGCCCGCGCCCTGTTGCTTCAACCATTCGAGGGAAGCCTTCGCGGCCTTCACCGGATCGGTCTCGCCTTCAGCGGGAGCAAAGACAGGCACGTTGAGTTGCTGGCCGAGCACCTGGAGCTGCTTGATGGCGGCCGGACGATAAAGGTCGAGCGCGAGGAGCAATGGGCGGCGGCCCTGCTTCTTCAACCAGTTGGCGAGCTTCGCGGAGGTGGTGGTCTTGCCCGCACCGTTGAGGCCGGTCATGAGGATGCGCTGCGGCGGGTCCACGTTCAACGCGGTGGCCGTGCCGAGGATTTTGACCAGCTCGTCGTGGAATATTTTGACGATCTGCTGGCCTGGGGAGACGCTGCGCAACACCTCTGCGCCCACGGATTGCGCTTTGACAGTCTCGACGAGTTCCTTGGCGACTTTGAAGTCCACATCAGCTTCCAGCAAGGCCATGCGGATGTCTTGCATGGCATCGCTGACGTTGGATTCGCTGATGCGGGACTGACCGCGCAGCTTTTTGAAGGCGTCTTCGAGTTTTTCAGTGAGGGTGGCGAACATGTCAGGAGAGAAAATGGACCATTGGATAGTCGGCAGATGTCAGCGCATGGCAAATGCGAAGGTATTGAGCCACAGGACTCAGTGGCATCATTGCTCCATTCGGTTCATCATCAAAAAAAACGATATAAATATTTATTTAGACCTAAGTTTAGCCATCTTTTCATTGATGAGTTGCTCGTGATTTAATAAAAGGATGATTAATTCAAATGAGCGTCCTTTCTCCAGCGCTTCATCGGTTCGCGGTTCGCGGTTCGCGGTTCGCGGTTCGCGGTTCGCGGTTCGCGGTTCGCGGAACTGACCGTCGGGGCTGTCAAGAAGCCGTTTCAAACCCAGCGGTGGGGTGTTCAAATCGCACGGTCGGAGCTTCAAACAGCCCGGTCGGACGCCCAAATGGAGGCGTCGGGTGTCCAAACGACGCGGTTGGCTGCCCAAATGCAGCGGGTGGTGCTCAAAATGGCGTGGTCAGGGCTCCCAAAGACACGGCTGGCTGTCCAAACGCCGCAGTCGCCCGCTCGAACGTTCCGGTCGTGTTCTCAAATGGCCTGGTCACGCGCCAAAACAGCCGGGTCGGCAGTTTAAATCAAGGAGCGGGAGACTCCCGTCCCCCGAACACTGAACCAATCCTACGAGGACGAGTTCGAGTAGGAGGACGAGGACGAGCCGGAAACCAAGGAACAACAGCGAACTGAGCCATTCTCCGAAACGTCTACGAAGAACCAGGAACCCAGAACGAAAAAACAACCATGAAAGACGAATTCACCAACCGCCTCAATGCTTTCCGCACCACGTTGGATTTTCTGCAAGCTCCAGCCAACAAGTCCAAGTGGGACGGGCAGCCGCCCGTGCGTTTCACCACTCGTGTGGCGGAGGCGGTGACTGCCGTCGCGGCCTTGGCGGAGTTCTGCCAGCAGCAGGGCGCGGTGATCAAGGGGGCGGCGGTGGACAAGGCGCGGGAAGAGAAGGAGCTGGAGAACGCCGCTTTCGTGCTGGGGCAGGCGGTGGCGGAGTGCTGCCGTGGCTTGGGAAACGCGGCGGACGCCGCCCGCTGTGCTTTTTCCAAGAGCGCGTGGCGCGGCATGCGGGACGCGGCCTTGCTGGCGAATGCGCGTGAGGTCATCCGCATCGCCGAAGGGTTGCTGGCCGGGACGCAGGCTGCCGTGGCGGGGGAGTGTGGCATCACTGCCGCCAGCGTGGCGGCCTGCAAGAAGGAGGCGGACGACTATGAGGCCGCCATTAGCGCCCCGCGCAGGCCATCGCGGGCCGGAAGGCCACCACCGGCCAGATGCGGGATCGCTTCAACGCGGTCGAGGCTGTCTTCGCCAGCCTCGACGGCTTGGTCGAGCAGTTCGCCGACAAAACCTTCGTTGGCGGCTACCACGCTGCCCGCACGGTCCGGGACAACAGTCACGGTCCCGGTGCGGAACCAACTCCGCCCGCGCCTGCCCCGCCGTCGGCATAACTAGGTCCAATGCCTCATAGCATTTTCCCAACACATTCATTTTTCAAAATCATTTGCCATGCCTGAAGATTCATCCTCCGCAAACTCCAGTGAAGAGTCCTTTTCTTCGGATTCGAGTACGGAAAGTTCCGAGCAGTCTAGTTATTATTCATCGTCGGGTGAATCCTCCTCGGAGCCGAGTTCAGAGTCATCGGCGGAATCAAGTTCAGAGTCCTCTTGGGCTTCGAGCAGCAGCGGCTCATCGCACTCTTCATTGATTTCAAGCAGTTCCTGCGAACTTTCAATTGAAGCCCCAAGCCGTATTGGAATTAGCACTGCCAATAAGGATCGTTCAGTTGAGGTGACGGTTTCAACACCTAATTGCAACCCTAATAATATTCAATTAATAGCGAGTAATGGCGCTGATAAAGTTACTATTGAAGCTCTGGGAGTAAGAGGTGAAACAAGCGCAAAGTTCAAAGTAACAGAGATTGCGCCGAGTGCTGCTGAAGATGACGTCACACTAGAAGCTACATGCGAAGGAAGCACCGAAAACAAGACCCTCACAGTAGTCGTTCCCACATCAGTTGGAGCACCTAGGCCGCTAGAACAAGACTTTAATGTTCAAGCACCCCCCCCTAGCGCAAAATAGTTCAACTTCGCCACCATGGCATAATGACCGAGCAGTATCTTGATGTGTGAAGGTGTCAAAGTAACTCTTCAGGACTGGATTCTGGCTTCATTTATCAAAACATGGTTGCTCTCCACCAAGAGGCAATGATCACCTCCCCAGCCGCTCCAGCACATTCTTCGTGATGCGCACCACATGCGCGTCGTTCCCTTGCAAGCCATGCGACCAATCGGTGGTGGCGGCGGTGAAGACGGTGCCGGTGTTGGTGTAGAGGCCGAGGCAGGCGGCGCCGGTGCGGCCGATCTCCCATTTCTCATACCACTCGACGTCATCCGGGTGCCAGCGCACGGGGCAGGTGCCAAGGACTTCGAAGGTCTTCGGCGTGCCGTCCTGGTGCGTGGCGAAGGGCAGGCCATCGCGCCACTCGAGCTCGCAGCCGTCGCACTCGTAGCCGACGATGGTGTCCTTGCCGCCAAAGCGGTCGCCGCGCTTCAGGCCGGTGCCTTCGTAGATCCAGTGATCCGGGCGGTGCACGATGTAGCTGGCGTCGCCGTCCATGAACTGGCCGTGGCTGCGCATGTAGCCGCCCCAGAGGAAGCCGACGCCGGTGAGCTGGTTTTCCGGCCGCTGGAGCAGGTGATGACTCCACGCGGTGCTGAGCGTCTTGAACTGTCGCGTCTGGAAAACGGGATCGAGGTGGTAGTTCTGCTTGAAGCAGGTGAAGGCGCGGCCCTCCGCCTCGCTGCGCACCTGCCAGCAGCAGGTGTTGCCGCTGAAGAAGGCCACGTTGCCGCCTTTGGCGATCCAGGCCTCCAGGTTGTCGCGCATCGGCGTGCTCCAATACTCGTCGTGGCCGACGCTGAGGACGAGCTTGTAGCTGGCGAGCATCTCGGGGCGGAATTCGAGGTCGTCATTCGCGGCGAATTCGAGCGGGTAGCCGTTTTGCTCCGCCCAGGCGATGAAGGGAAGTTCCCAGCGGCCGAACTGCGAGTAGCAGGGGCGCTCAAAGCTCACGCGGCTGCCCTGGTTCTTCGAGAGGCTGTTGTAGGCATACACGGAGAAGCCGCCCCAGTTGTTGTAGGCGTTGTAGGTGTTCGTGCAGAGCTGCAAAAGGATCTTCGAGGTGCTGCCGGGCTTCGCCTGGCGCACGATGAACCACGCGCTGCTTTCCGCTGTGCGTCGTCCGCGATGCGTCCACTTCCCGCCGCCATCCGCCGCGCGAAACGTGACCTCGTAGTAGCCGCTCTTCCAATCCGCGCCGATGGGCACGCGCACGCTCTCCGGCCAGCGACAGCCATTCGCGCTCGCATCCTCCGGCACCGGATGCGCCGCGCCGGGCACATCATTCTTCTTCCACATCACTTCGCGTTTCGAGCCGAGCCGCGCGACCTCGATCTCAAACTTCGCCGCCGTGGTGCTGACGTGAATCGGGATTTCCTCACCCTGCGCGACGCTGCGCTGGCCGGCATAGCCTTCGATGAAAAGCGGGACGGGATCGGCCGCGCGGAGGACTGAGACGACGAGGAGGAAGGCGAGAGTGCGGAGCATGCGGAGGCTACGCGGGGCGGGGGAGAGGGCTTTCAGCAAGCAAAGACGTTCTCACTGCTCCATCTCGGCCAGTTTGGCCGCTTCACGCTTCAAGATGCGGCCGACGCGATGCTTGGCGAGATAGACCTGCGCGGCGTTGACGCCCAACTCTTTCTTCACGCGTTCAGGACTCCAGCCTTTGAGCACATAACAGGAGAAAATCTGGAACTGGCGTGGCGAGACGAGCGCGCGCACACGACGCAGGGCGATGTCCATCACCTTGTCCTGCCATTCTTTCTCCCAGAGCTTTTCGAGGGCGACGCCGTTCGGGTCCGCGCAGCGTTCGATCGGCGCGGTGCGGCGGTCCTCTGCCTCCTCTCCGGCGTAGAGATTGGCTTCGCGGCTTTGCTGTTTTTTGCGGCGACGGAACTGGTCGAGGATGCGCCAGCGGGCCTGATTGAGGAGGAAGGATTTGAAGGAGCCGAGGCTGGTGTCGAATTTCTTCTTCTGCAGGTTCTTGGCGACGCCGATGAAGGTCTCCTGCACAACATCGCTGGCCTCATCGTCACTGAGGCCGGTTTTACGTGCCACATGGAAGACGAAACCGGAGTAGGTGCGGTAAAACTCATCCCAACTCGCCCAGTCATCCCAATTGTCGAGTTTCTCGATGAGCGTTTTCCGGGTCGGAGGCGATCCAGAGGTCTCCTTGAGGAGTTCTTCTGCTTCAGCGACTTTGGGTTCGTCTGACATGGTGTATGCCGATAGTAACGGCGAGGCTGGCGCAGGCAACGATGTTTTCTCCAATGCTGCGATAGACCAGCGTGCGTCGGGGCGTATTGCGCTTCCCCCAAAAAAGAAAAACAAACTTCCGGCAAGCAACGTCCATGCCGGTGGTCTTGCCTATGCTGAAATTTCCCTTCATCCAGTCATCTGTCGCGTCTCTGGCGCTGACGGCGCTGACGGCGCTGACGGCGCTGGTGACGAGTGGCTGCACGGCGGGGTTTTACAAGAAATGGGCGGACAACGAGGTATTCGGCCTGTTGAGCAAGAAGGCGAGCAAGGTGCCTAACTCAGGCCAAGCATTCCTGAACATCAACCCGCCGCCGCCGGTGAAGATGGAAGAGCTCAGGAAAAACATGGATAAGGTGGAGTTCCTCGGGGACCGCGCCTACCTGGAGGAAAACGCCCGCGTCGTCAGCCTGGCTGAGGCGCTGAACTTCGCGGTGCATCGCAATAGGACCTATCTGACGCAGAAGGAAACGGTGTATCTCTCAGCACTTAATCTGACGCTAACGCGCCAACAGTACGGGCCGATCATGTCCGGCAGCGGCGCGTCCACCAAGGCGAGCACGGTGTCGCTCACTGGAGTGAATAATCTCGTCCGCACATCCACGCTGACCACCACGGGTAACCTGGGCCTTTCTGCCTTGACGCGCACGGGAGCACTCCTGGCGACGAATCTCACAACGAACTTTGTGCGTTTCTTCACGGGTGGCAGTGACAATGGCGTCTCCCAACTGGGCTTCTCACTGGCGCAGCCGCTACTAGCCGGATCAGGCTACCTCCCTGCGTCCGAGGTGCTGACACAGGCGGAACGCAATGTGCTGTATGCCATTCGTAATTTCGCGCAGTATCGGAAAACGTTCGCCGTGGACGTGGCGTCTCAATATTTCTCCACGATCCAGGCGCGCGAGACCGCGCGCAACGCCTATCTCGGATTCAAGTCGTTTAATTTCGTGGTGGAACGAGAGACGGCGATGCAAAAGGAGAACGCGAGCACGAAGTCGTCCTTATACCGCCTTTCGCAACAGCGGCTGGTCTTCAATCGTACTTGGCTCACCGCCATCAGGGACTATGAGCAGGCGCTGGACGACTTGAAGATCAAGCTCGGTCTGCCTGTCACCGAGCGAATTATTCTCGATTACAAAGACATGCGGGACCTGAAGATCCTGGATCCTGATGGTACATTGGAGGAGGCCATTACCACGGCGCTGACCTCGCGGCTAGACATTTGGAATCTGCGGGACTCGATGGAGGACGCAAGCCGGAAGGTTCTCATCGCTAGGCAGCAGGTGCTTCCCACTGTGAACGCCTTGGTTTCCTATAACATCCTCGATAATCCCGACAACACCGGTTTCCAGCTTGTCCCCAAAAACCGTGGAACGAGCATGGGATTCAATTCCGACCTCAACCTCAACCAGAAACCAGAGCGCAACACGCTGCGCGCCGCAATCATCACCGAGCAGCAGGCCCGCCGCGCATTGGATCTCGGCGAGGAGGACACGCGTGAGGATGTGCGCACCGGCTGGCGTGACCTGCGGCTGGCCCGCAGCCAATACGACTTGGCCAAACGCGGTATGGAGATCAGTAGCGCCCGTCTTGAACTTGAGGAGGCGTTTAACGCTGAGGGGCAGGGAACCGCTATCAACTTGGTGGACGCGCAGAAGGATATGAACACCACCCGCAATCTCATGGTGTCCACCTCCATCAATCACACCCTCGTCCGGCTGAGGCTCTGGCGCGACATGGGAGTTCTCTTTATTGAGAAAGACGGCTCATGGGTGGACGTATTGAAGAAGGAAAACCCGAAAGGAGAATGAAAAGGGCAAAGACTATCAAAGGAATGCTAGCTTTGGTCGGAATTGGCTTGGGTGTCATGACCGGCTGGTGGTTCATGTCCGGACGCGCCGTAGAGTCTGCTCAAGTTCCCACATTTCTCGTGCAGCGTGGCCCGCTGGAAATCAACGTACTCCAGGGCGGAGAAATCCGCGCACTGCACAACACAGAGGTGAAAAGCGAGATCGAAGTCCCCACCAAGATCCTGAGCATCATTCCTGAAGGATACCTGATCAACGATGATGATGTGAAGGACGGAAAGGTGCTGATCGAACTCGATAGCACGGATCTCAAAACGAAGATCCAGACGCATGAGATCGAATTCCAGACCACAGTCTCCAATTACATTGATGCGGATGAGAACCGGGAGATCCAGAAGAGCGAAAACCAGAGTTTTGTCCGTGAGGCGAAGCAGGCGGGCTTTTTCGCCCTGATGGATTTTGAGAAGTACCTCGGACGCGAAGTCACATCCACCATTCTTAATGCGGCCGGTCTGCCTAGAGATGTGGAGGCTTTTGAAAAGCATGCGGATGTCCTCGACACGCAAGCTAGCACCTCGGTGTCCCCTGGTAAGGCAAAGGATGTGCCTGCGAAGGAAATTGCTACCGCCACGCCGGTGGAGAAGACTCCTCCCGTGACACATGCGAGCGAGTTGATCAATTTTGCGCCATTCCTTGAGACAAAAGGCGAGAGCGACGGGGAGGCCCTGCAGACGCTCCGGGGACTCGAAGATGAGCTTTTGGTGCATAAATCGGAACTGGCCCTCGCCCGGCAAAAGGTGGAGTCCTCCACCCGTCTCGCAAAAAAGGAATTCATCACCGACGCGCAGTTGGAGAACGACCAGGTGTCCTACGACAAGATCGAGCTTTCAGTAAAGACTGCGGCCACGGCGCTCTCCCTATTCAAAAAGTACGAGTTCAACAAGCAGTGCTCCACCTTGATCACTGCGTATCGTGAGGCATTGAACAAACTTCAACGCACTATCCGCGCCAACCGCTCACGCATGGCGCAGGCTGAGACGCGGTACCTGACCGCAAAGCGTCGCTACGAGATGGAACTCACCCAGCGCGAGGAACTGGAGCGGCAGCTCAAGGCCTGCGTGATCAGGGCGGCGCAGCCAGGGCTGGTCGCCTATGGCGACTTGAACGCCAGCTCCTCCTACAACTACAACAATAGCATCGAGGAGGGCGCGACGGTGCGCCTGCGCCAGACGATGCTGACCATTCCAGACATGAGCCAGATGGGGGTGAAGGTGAACGTGCATGAATCGCAGATCAAAAAAGTGCGTATCGGGCAACCGGTGAAAGTCCGTGTCGATGCGGAACCGGGCAAGGAGCTGGACGGGCGCGTGGCCGAGCTGGCTATCTTGCCCGACTCCAGCAGCAGCCGCTTCACGCCTAACCTGAAGGTCTATCCCTGTATCATCCACATCAACGGCTATCATCCGTGGATGAAGCCGGGCATGAACGCGAAGGTCGAGATCATCGTGGATCAGCTCGCTGACGTTATCTATGTTCCGGTGCAGTCTGTCGAAGTGGATCAGGACCACCATTTCTGTTACATCAGCAACGCAGGGGGGCTGGAGCGTCGCGAGATTAACACAGGTCTTTTCAATGATGAGTTCATCGAGGTCAAACGCGGCCTTAGTGGGGGGGAGGCCGTGGCATTGGCTCTGCCGAAGAAATCAGAAGTGGAGGCGGCGAACTCAGCTCGGCACAGTCCTACTGGTGACGATGCTGCCCGGCCAAAATCTCCCAAGCCCAAGGAGAAAGAAGTGGCCGAAGTCCAATCCTGACGTGATGCCTGGCCCTGATCCCATCATCAAGCTGGCAGACATCCGCAAAAGCTACCGCATGGGCGACATCACCCAGCATGTGCTGCAGGGGGTATCGCTGGAGATTTATCCCGGTGAATATGTCTGCATCATGGGGCCTTCTGGTTGCGGTAAATCGACGTTGCTCAATGTGCTGGGCTGTCTCGATCAGCCAACCAGTGGGGACTATTTTCTTGGAGGGCAGAATGTGGCGCAGTTGCAGGACGACGCACTTTCCGAGGCGCGTAATCGTAATCTTGGCTTCATCTTCCAGAGCTATAACCTTATCCAGCAGCTCAGCGTGATCGAAAACATCGCCGTGCCGATGTATTATGGCGGTGCCAAAGACCATGATATGATTGAGACCGGTACGCGCCTCGCTAAGCAGGTAGGATTGGAGCACCGCCTGTATCACAAACCAAACGAACTCTCAGGAGGTCAGCAGCAGCGCGTTGCCATCGCCCGTGCGCTGTCCAACAATCCGCTCGTCATTCTAGCGGACGAGGCCACCGGCAACCTCGACTCGAAGTCCGGCAAGGAAATCCTCGACTTGTTCGATGAGCTCAACCAGCAGGGCAAGACGCTCGTCTTTGTCACACATGACGAACGCATGGTCGGACGCTGCACACGCATCATCCGTCTGCGTGATGGTGTGATCGAACGTGATGAGGCAGGGGCCAAGGCGGAGCGCCTGCGAGGCAAGGTGGTCGGGCCGCATTACGAGCTGGCGGCCTGATGATGGGTGTCATTCTCATTCCGCCGCCCGTTCAGCGGCAATGAGTGAGGTGCGACACAAACGCGCATAAGCTCCGTCCTTGGCGACAAGCTCGTCATGTGTTCCTTGTTCGACGATACGACCTTGTTCGAGTACATAGATGCAGTCGGCGTTGCGTACCGTGCTGAGGCGATGCGCAATGACAAAGCTCGTCCTGTGCGCCATGAGGCGTTCGAGGGCCTCTTGGATCTGCTGCTCCGTCCCGGTGTCCACGCTGGCGGTGGCCTCGTCGAGCAGCAGGATGGGCGGATTGCGCAGAAGGGCGCGGGCGATGCTGATACGCTGCTTTTCACCGACGGAGAGTTTGACGCCACGCTCTCCCACTTGCGTGTCGAGCAGCTTCGGCAGACGGCGGACGAATCCAGCGGCGTTGGCACTTTCCAGCGCACTCCACAGCTCATCCTCACTAGCCTCACGTTTGCCGATAACGAGGTTGTCACGCACGGTGCCGTTGAAGAGAAAACTCTCTTGTGTGACGTAGCCGATGAGGCGGCGAAGGCTGCTCTTGCTGATGTTTTTTACTGGAGTGCCGTCAATGGTCAGATCTCCCTCGTCGTGCTCATAGAATCGGGTAAGAAGGTTGATGAGAGTGGACTTACCAGCGCCGGTGGGCCCGACGAGGGCGATGGTCTGCCCGGGCCGTGCGTCAATCGTGATGCCGTGAACGGTGGGGAGGCTGCCTGTGTAGCTAAAGCCGACGTTGTCGTAGCGTATGTGCCCCTTGATGTCGGTGATGGCAGTGCCGTCGTCGATTCCGGCCTCCTCCTCCGCATCCATGATGCCAAAGACACGCTCCCCCGCAGCGCGTCCAGCCTGCACCATCTGATTGAGGCTATGCAGTTGTTCGACAGGCTCGTAGAACAAGCGTGCGAGGAGGAGGAAGGCAGTGAGATCACCCGGCCTCATGCTCCCGTGCATGATGGCCCGTGCGCCAAACCACAGAATGATAACAGAGCCGAAATCCTTCAGCAGTGACATGCTCGGACGGTAGATGGACCATACATGCATCAGGTGCAGCGTGGCGTCCTTGAGCGCACCGGAGCTTTCATTGAAACGGTTATGCTCCTCGCGCTCCATGGCGTATGCCTTGATCTGGCGCATGCCGCTGACGTTGTCATGGAGCAGCGAGTTCATGTTGCTGGACGCCTTGCGGACGCGGCGGTGGCGTTCGCGAGCGCTTCTGGTGTAGAGGGCCGCCCCGAGTGCGAGGAAGGGCATGGGCAGCATGGCGGTCCAGGTGAGCGCGGCGTCCGCATAGAACATGAAACCGGCCACGATGATAATTTGCAGCACGGCGACCAGGCCCTGCTCAATACCGTCAATGAGGACGCGTTCTACTGCGGGAATGTCCTCGGAGACAGTGGTCATGATGTCACCAGTGGGGCGGTTGTCGAACCAGCGCAGCGGGAGGCGCTGGAGGCGCTCATACAGGTCACTGCGCAGGTCATAGATGACCTTCTGCTCGAAGCTGTTGTTCAGCCGGATGCGTAGCGAGTTGAATATATTCTGCGCGACAAACGCCGCTCCAACCCACATCGCCGAAGGGGCGAGGCGCTCCCAATCCCGTGCTGGAATGATCACATCAATGATCTCCCTGGTCACGGAAGGCAGGACGAGAACCATGAGTGTGCCGCCCGTGGCACATGCGATCTGGGCAGCAGCCATTGCCGGATAGCGGCGGAGGTAGGAAAAGACGCGGAGGATGGTTTTCAACGTGCGGTGGGAGAAGGGGAACTTGATGCGCGGGCCTTAGCAGCTATCTAGCAAGCGCCTCACGGCAACCTCCAACCCCATGAAATACCACCTCGCTCGCGGAGACACTCAGCTCGGCACTTTCAGTGACCTGGAGGTGAGCGCAGGCATGCGTGGGGGGCAATTCCTGCCCACGGATTTGTGCTGGTCAGAGGGAATGAAGGACTGGCAGCCTTTGGAGATGCGAATGAAGGAACTGGCGATTGAGGCAGGTGTGCCGCCGCCGCTACCATTGGACGCTTTGCTTGAGGAGGTTAGGAATGACCACCAGCCCGTACTGGAACCCGCCTCGGTGATACGAAGGCTAGCGGCCAAGCTCATCGACTGGACGTTGGTGCTGGTACCATTTCTCATCATGTTCTCGACTTTGATGGATCCTGCTTTCGAGAATCGGGTCATAAGCCTGCAAAACGACCCATCAGCGTTGATGGAAGCACTTCAAAAGCAAATTCAGAAAGCGGTAGCAGTCCACAATCCGCTCATGCTGGCTATGGGCTGGGTTATGGACGGTGTCATCATCATCAATGTCATCCTGCTCACTGTGCGCGGTCAAACGATCGGAAAGCTTCTGCTAAGGGTGAGGATCGTCCGCTTCAACGATGGGGGGCGCGTGGGGTTCCTGAAAGTGGTGATGCTGCGCAGCTTTCTGTTTTTCGCGGCGAGTCTCCTCGGGCCGGTGGGCCTCACGGTTTTGGCGGTGGATGCACTGATGATTTTTCGCCAAGGGCGCAGATGCCTCCACGATCTAGTGGCAGACACGAAGGTGGTCCGGGTTCCTGCGGCTTCACTTCAGCGGAGAGGTGCCTGAGCCGCTCTGAATCTTGTTGATCTCGTTCATGCTGTCCCGTTGCAGGGGGGAGAGATGGCGGGCCTTTTCGCGAAATGAATAGGTGACTCCCAGCACAAAGCAGGAGACGTCAGCCACCAAGATGATCATGGCGATGATGATCCCATATTTCTTGAGGCTTTCGTCGATCACCTTGTTCTTGTTGACCGAAAAGTGCTCCGACTTAGAGAAAATCGACTGAAACAACCTTCTCCAGCCCCGCGGCTCACGTGCCACGCTGAAAGACCAGATGAAGAGGGCGGTCAGGATGACGCAGGCGATTTGGTATTGGATGGGAATTTGACGCATGACTCTCTCGTAGAGGCAGGATGTCCCGCAAAGGGGAATCTATAGGATGCGGCCTTCCGGTGTGCAAACGGCGATTTGTCACATGACGACAAATTGATCCTGTGCCGGACTGGTGCCCGTGGAGGCGAGGCTTGCGTCACCATTGGCGGCTAGGTGAGTGAGCATGTGGAAGGCGTCCTCAGCATCAATAGCGAGAGCATCTGCGACGTCCGCCGCGCTCTGGGGTGTTTGAGATGATGCGAGGACTTCACGCACTCGTGCCAACTGATTAAGGAAGTCCGTCGCTGCCTTTTTTCCGGCCTCAACACCGGGCTGATGGTAGGCATTGATGTTCACAAGGCTGGCATAGAAGCCCACCGCACGCTCAAATAGGCCAACGAGCATCCCCAAGGTGAAGGCGCTAACCTCCTCGATGCTCAGGGTGATATTCTCACGACCTTTGTCAGACAGCGCCTTGCGCGTGCCGCGCAAGAACCCCTGGAGGTAATCACCACTGGTGAATCCAGGCTCCACTTCCAGCGGGGCCGTGTCACGCGACTTGCGCACTTCGATGAAGGTGGCGAAGAAATTGTCCACCCCGTCACGGAGCTGCTGCACATAGGCGTGCTGGTCGGTGGAGCCCTTGTTGCCATAGACGGCCACACCCTGGTTTACCACCGCGCCGTCGAGGTCATGCTCCTTGCCGAGGCTCTCCATCACGAGCTGCTGTAGATACTTCGAGAAAAGCACCAGCCGGTCCTTGTATGGCAGCACCACCATGTCCTTCATGCCTTTACCACCACCGGCATGATGCCACATCAACGCGAGCAGCATCGCGGCATTCTCACGCGTCTGACGTGAACGCGTCTCCGCATCCATCGCGGCGGCTCCGGCGAGGAACTGCCGCACGTCAACGCCCTGCAATGCAGCGGCGATCGTGCCCACGGTGCTCATCACGCTGGTGCGCCCGCCTACCCAGTCCCACATCGGGAAGCGAGCCAGCCAGTTTTGTTTGAGAGCATGTTTGTCCAGCTCGCTGCCGACCCCAGTTACGGCCACGGCGTGACTTGCGAAATTCAATCCTGCCTTCATGTAGGCTGCCTCGGCTTCCAGCATGCCGTTGCGTGTCTCCTTGGTGCCGCCAGATTTGGAGATCACGAGGGTCAACGTCGTGGCGAGGCCGCCGCCGATCTCCGCCAGCACGCGGTCAATGCCGTCCGGGTCGGTGTTGTCGAAAAATGAAATCGCTAGTGGTGGATTCACAGGCGCGATGGCGTGGGCCACGAGCTGCGGGCCGAGTGCCGAGCCGCCGATGCCGACCACGAGCACCCGGGTGAACTTCTGACCGTTCGCTGCCTTGACTGCTCCCGAATGCACCGCTGCTGCGAACTTCAGGGATGCTTCGAGTGTCTCATCGATCTCCTTTTTAATCGCTGCATCAGGCGCGAGCTTCGAGTCACGCAGCCAGTAATGCCCTACCATGCGCTGCTCGTCGGGATTAGAGATCGCTCCGGACTCGAGTTCTCGCATCGCCTTGAAGGCATGATCGATCTTTCCTTCCATCCTTGTGAACAGCTCGTCTTGGAATCCCATACGGCTGATGTCGATGGAAAATCCGAGGCGTGGATAACGGACAAAATACTGCTGAAAGCGATCCCAGTGGCTCATGAGAGTTGAATTGAGGATGGTTTGTTGGTTGGAGGGGGCGGCGTGTTGCGACCGGGCGCGTGCGCTAGTTGTCAAAAAGCACTTTCAGCGCCTCGCTGCAACCACTTTGCCCCGACGTTGACGCAGGGGGCGTCTTGCGTCAGTCTGGCTGCATGAAATCCATCCTCATCGCGATTTTCTTCACCACCATCCTCATGACCGCCCTTGCTGCCGCCGACCACGCACCCTATCGCCATGTCGTGTTCTTCAAGTTCAAGGAAAGTGCCACTCGGGAGCAGGTGCAGGGGATTGAAAAGGCATTCGGCGAACTCGTTACCAAGATCGACACCGTGAAGGGTTTTGAATGGGGTACCAATGTGAGTCCTGAGGGATTGAATGACGGTTTTACGCACTGCTTTTTAGTCACTTTTGCGGACAAAGCCGGCCTTGATGGCTATCTCCCGCACGCGGCACATCAGGACTTTGTGGCCAAGCTCAAACCACTGCTCGACAAGGTTTGTGTGGTTGACTATGTGGCAAAAATGTGACCGCAGTCACCTGCATACTGGGCAGTTAGCTAGCTTCGGCAGGCGGACTTTACGGAGACGCATACTGCCGAGGTCCATCGAGAGCAGCGTGCCGGAGAGCGTTTCACCGATACCGGTGATCAGTTTGATCACTTCCATGGCGCCGATGCACGCCGCCGCGCCTGACACGGCACCGAACACAGGAAACTGACGCGTCCATGTCGGAGGCACTTCCGGTACATAACAAGCTAGGCAACCGGTGACTCCAGGTATGAAGGTAGTGACGCTGACTTCGAGCGTGTGCATGGCACACTCCACCATCGGTTTGCCCACTCGGAAGGCCGCTGCGTTCAACGCCAGTCGTTCTTGAAACATGGGTGCGGCATTCACCACGATGTCGGCCTGCGCCACGAGCGCATCCGCATTGGCCTCACTTGCATTTTCTGGAATTCCGATGATGTCGCAACGAGGGTTTAGCTCACGCAGCCTACGGACGATCGAGTCCATGCGTGGTTTACCGATGTGATCGTGGGTCTGCAGGAGCTGGCGATTGAGGTCGGAGGGACGCAGATCACCCGCATGGGCTAGGATGAGGCGGCCGACACCGGCGGCGGCAAGTTCCTGTGCGACCACGCCTCCCAAGCCGCCGACACGGGAGATGAGGACAGAGGCGGCCTTCAACTTGAGCTGACCTTCCACGCCGACACCTGGCACCCACATCTGCCATTCATAGATGGCTCGTTCTTCGGCGGTAAGTTCGGGGATGACAGACATGGGGGATAGGAGGTGAACGAGAAGAGTGAGGACGGCCTTGAGTCATTTTTTCCAACAATTTTTTTCAACACTTCCGACAACCCTGTGACTAATCACTCAACAGTTCATGCGGGGAATTCAAAAACCCTCCATAGACTGGGTCTTGAGAGTGATTGGTTGTTAACTGAAACCCTGCTTCACCGCAGGTCTAAGTTGAGGTTGATCAAACCAGGGGCCGAGCGGAATCGGGAGCCGCTCGGCCCCAAATCTTTTCAGACTGAAGAGGGGGAGGCTACCGTGGTGGTGGCCTGTATCCAGGAGGTTTCCCCGCACCATGCGCGTGCCTTTTCAACAAGCTGCGTGGCCTGAGCGGGATTGTCCACAATGGCGAACATGGTGCTGCCGGAGCCGGACATAAGCGCGGCGCGGACCTCGCCCTGTTCGAGCAGCCACATCTTGAGGGTGGGCAGCAAGATGAACTTTTCAAACACCGGGCGTTCAAGGTCGTTTGCCATCGCCCCCCATTCGCATATCTGGGGAGCATAGAGTATGCCGGGGATTTCCTTGGAGTCTGCCCAGCGCTTGTAGGCCCAGGGGGTGGGAATCGGGAAGGGGGGCTTGATCAGGACAAGGGGCAGTTGCCAGGGAAACTCCACCGCTGTGACCTGCTCGCCTCTCCCTTCGCCATCAGCGGCGGGAGTGTCGAGTAGGAAGCAAGGGACGTCGGAGCCGATTTGTGCGGCGAGTTCGATCAACTGCGCCCTAGAGAGTGGCCTACCGGTAAGTTCGTTGCAGGCGTGGAGCACGGTGGCTGCGTTGCTGCTGCCGCCGCCGAGACCGGCTCCTGCGGGGATTTTTTTTTCCAGATGAATACGCCATGAGGATTCTTTTCCGGTACGGCTCTCAAAGGCTCTCAAGGCTTTCATGGCGAGGTTTGACTCGTCCAGAGGTACGCCTGGGGCTGAGCAGGTGAGGGTGGTACCAGTGCTAGTGCCGAGATGCTCGACTTCCACAGTGTCACCGAGCGCGAGGCGGCAAAGGCGGGTTTGTATCTCATGGAAACCATCGTCGCGTCTGCCAAGCACGCGCAGCCAGAGATTGATTTTGGCAGGGGAATGAAGGGTCATCGTGGATGGTCAGCTTTTGCGGCCAAACAGGGCCAGCATGCGGCCTGTGCGGCCTTTTTCCATGCGATAGGAATAGAAGCGCTGCAAATCCGAAGAAGTGCAGACACCTGTGTCATGCACCTGTGTCACGGGCACGCCTGCATCGAGCGCCTGCTTTTTGATTTGCGCCGCGAAGTC
>CAYQWE010000047.1:0-36068 GCA_964421275.1 uncultured Prosthecobacter sp. | reverse complement strand
TCGAAATCCCCCACCGCTCAAGATACCGCAAAGCGGCTTAATCCCGTGCCATTCGAGACTGTCCCGTTGTTCAGCTTCATTCGCAAAACGACTTTGGCCCCCTGCTACGAACTCAGGCCATTGGTGCGCCACATAGCGGGATGGATTCAGATAGGCGACAAACTCCAACCCGATCTCAATTTCTGGACTTGTGCGGGCATTCAGGCGAAGTTGCCCGGCAAATAACGAACCGGGGCCAATACCGGGGCGTGGATTGGTGATGATCTGCAAAGGTCGGCTACGACCAAACAAACGTGAATGGTAGCCAGTCCGCATCAGTTCCAAATCACCGGGGTCTCTACCCGGTCCGGCAAAGTGTCTCCACACGCCCTGCAAAAGCCCTCTCACGTCATCAGGTTCTCTGCCGGGGTAATCGTTCAGACGGATGCATCCCATATCAATAATTACCTCTATTTTATCCTGCTTTGCATTGGCTGAATAGACAGGTATTTCAGGTGAAAATGTAGGCAGTGGCATGTGGTATATGCATAGCCGTAGCACTCTATAGAGAGCGATTCAAACCCCCGCCGTTTGCAACTGGTTGCAAAGTGTTTTTAGATTTTTATCATTGAAAATCAATGAATTGTGATGTATGATCTCAAACATCATTCTGGAGAAAACGAGTTCCAGAAAAAAGGGGAGTGTCTTTTTATGAGAATCACGGAAGCGGATAATCGGAAGCAAAGCCTGCTTGCAGCATTAAGGGAAACACGTGGCATTGTGTCCACGGCTTGCGCTCGCGCTGGCGTGGCGCGACGCACGTTCTACAACTGGCTTGATACGGATAAGGATTTCAAACGTGCCGTTGAGGACGTGAACGAAGAGGCGGTTGATTTCGCGGAGGGAAAACTACTGGAGCGCATCGAAGCTGGCGCGGAGCGTTCCATCATCTTCTTCCTCAAGACACGCGGCAAAGACCGGGGCTATAGGGAGAACGGAGGCAGTGAAAACAAGATGATAAGTCGCGAGCTGACAAACATTTTCAACAGGGTCTATGAGGGCAAGAGCACCCGCTTTGATCCGTTGTTGAATGAGGAGGATGAGGACAACACCCCCATTCCGAACCTCTTCTAAAACTGGTGACACAGTGCAACGTGTGCCAATTGAGTTTTCACGCCCGATTTTCGGGCGTTTTTTTGTGTCTTATGTCTGGCCTTCCGAGGGCTTTTACCCATAATCCGACACAATGAATCGTCCATTTGTCCGCGCATCAACTTCAGCCCCCGGCTCATGGGAAATCTTTCCTCAGGTCGGCTATGAAATTTCCTATCTGAACAAATTTAAAGCTATCGAAGATGCCACTGTTTCCGCGCTTTTGCCAGGGCCTGACGAGTTCACGTTTTTTACCGTGGCTGGAATGAACCAAGCAGATGTCGAAAGCATGATGGTGTCTTTGGCCGGTCTTTGAGGAGACTGAGGAGCTGCATGCCTCTTTGAACCGGCGACACTGTGCAAAGTGTGCCATTGGAGTTTTTGAACCTGAATTTTGAGCGTCTCCAGTTGGCTTATGTCTGGTTTTCCGCACTATTGGGCATCAGGCGTGTCAGCGAACAAATCTACGCCAGCCAAAACCAAATTGGCTAGGGGCTGGGGTAAAATGAACCATTGTTGGTTGCTGTATGAATGAGGAAACCCATTGGGCCGATCTGGTGCACGATTCCATGTGACGCCAATCTCTCCGCTGGTGCTGCGTGCAATCGCATAGTCAGGGGTTTCAGTGAAGTAAACGTCCACTTTGAAAGCCGAGGTCGAACCGAGTGAAACAGGAAGTCTTTTGGCTGTGTGCATAGGAAAGGGGGGCTTAATCGTAGTGGCCGGATGGCTGGCACTGACAATCATCAATAGGCTCTTCGCAATCGGGGCAGATGTCCGATTCGCTGCATTTATGCTTTCGCGGCATCGCATCTTCACAAGCATTGCAATTGATTTCACATTCGCATTGTTCAATCGGTTCTGCGCAGTTGTCGCAAATGCCGTCAGTAGATTCGTCAGTATTCATGGCACCCAAATAAACCACATACCGTTCTGAATCTAGGGAATGTAATGCTCTATTTTATTGATCCGACATCACTACTTTCACCCGCTGAACCGTGCTATTGCCCTTGCCGGTAATCTTGGCGGCGTTCCTCACGCTTTGCCCCGCTTTCAGCAGGCGGATAATATCGGGGTGCTTGGCGAGGAAGTCGATACGTGCCAATTTGGTTCCCTCTGGACGGCCCAGCGTGCGGCCTTTGCGCCTTGCTTCCTCAAGCCCTGACTTGATACGGGTGGAGAGGGTTTCCACCTCATTGCGTGCCATCTCAGCCAATAGGGCCAGCATGATCGAAGCGGCAGGGTTGCGCTTGCCGTTTGCCATCAGGGTTTCGACTCCCTGCGCGTGCCAATAGAGGGACACGCCGAGTTCTTCCAAGTGTTCAACGAAGCGATGAACGATGCTGTTCTTTCTCGCCAGTCGGGAAACTTCGTGAACGAGCACCTTTTTCACCTTCCCGGCTTCTGCCAGTTCCTCCACCCGCTTCAAGCCGTGGCGGGCGGATTCATCAGCCCGGCCTGAAATCCCCTGTTCCTCGCAAACCTCAACCACGGCATACCCCTTGGAATCGGCATAGGCGCGGAGTTCGGACACTTGGCGGGCTGTCTCCTGCTTGGCGGTGGAGACACGAACGAGGATGGCAACGGGAACGGCGGGCTTGGGCTGCATTGTTCCACAATGCCAAGTGTATTCAAATAATCAAATAATTTCGTGAATACAGTGCTGATGAAAAATCAGCCCGGCTTTCAGAGGGAAAACCGGGCTAATTTCTGCTAACGATTATTTGAATACAGCTTACGGGGCCGCTTCAATTCCTCACACGAGAAATCCAAATGGCTGCCCCCGAATTCGTTCACAAGAGCTTTGCAAGGTCGCTTCATCCTTTGTCAGATAGATAACGAACTCAATGAAAGACACGAATGCAGGGATAAACGTCCAAAAGAACACCAAGTAGATGAGTCCCCATCCCCAATTTCCAGTATAAAATTTGTGTGCTCCAAGCCCGCCAAGGCAAAATGTCAGAATGCAAAGAGCTGTTTTATCAATCGGGCGGTTTCCGTGAGCTAGATGTGCTTTGCCTCCTTTAAGGCTGCTACCACATTTCACGCAGATTACGGCCTGCTCCATCGTCTCAGCTCCGCAGCCCTGGCAAAACTTGTTTCCGATGTGGGGAGGGCAACCGCATTGAATGCAGGCGACGGCGGATTCGGGCAGCTCTTTGGCGCAGGTTCGGCAGAACATATTTGTGATGTTTGGTTTGTTGAGGGGAAAGATGCAGTTGCATCCGCCCTTCGCCCTCGCGGCCAAAGGTGAGCCGGAAGGTTTACAAGCCGCACATAGACGACCCCGCACGCCTTTACCGCCCGGCGTGCCGGGTGGCTGGACATAGCGAGCGGCCCCCGGCTCATTGCTGAGCTGGGGTGTCGTTTTGCGCCGAGACACCACGGCGCTATGTGTGCGGAGTTGTAAAGCCCCGGTTCAGCGGATGCTGAACGGTTTTAGTCTAATCACTGATACGCTCTTGTAAAGCGTTCACGCTCTCGGATAGCCGGGTGCGATATGGACAGGGGTTCGGATGCGCTGCGGTTTTGGCAGCAGGTGCGACAGGTCAACGCCGGGGTAATCAACCTTTGCCAGTTCATCGCGGAGCAGTGGCATAGGGAATCCGTGGCCGTAATTTTGCCCGACACTTGAACTCGTTGCCCATCGGCCAAGCCTGTCGGAAATCTCGGTGTTAATCTGAGCCCTACGTTCTGCATCGCGGAAACTATGCCGGAAGCTGTGAAAGACCGCTTTTGTTTTCTTGCCGTTCAACGCCCTTTTGAAAAAGCGGTGAAACCATTTGGAAAAGTAGTCCGAATATTTGCCCTGTGGATTCTTCCGCAGCTCAGGAAAAAGCCGCCTGCCATCGCCGGCGAGTTTACGCGATTGCACGAATTCCAAGAATCCCATCTTTAGCAAAATCGGATGAATCGGCACTGTCGTTTTGCTCGTCTCGTTTTTGACAAATTTTTGTGTGCCCTCGTCTTCTTCTTCATCATCAGGCTCATCTGTGACGAGAATGCAGGGAACCCCCTCAACGGTATTGATGTCACCAATTTCAAGCTGGCATGCTTCATTGCACCGGAGCGCATTGAACATAGCGAGTAGATTGACCCAAAAGCGGCCTCGGCGCGGAAAATTCGGTCCGGTCTTGTTGAACCCGCGCGCATCATCCACACAGCCAGTGAATAAAGGGGCTTTGAAAATGGCGGTCATTTCATCGACCGTAAAAGGTGGCCGTTCTGTCTTTTTCACGCGTTTAAAGCGTAATTGCAATGAGCGGATCTTTGCTGGGTTCCTGCTGATGGCTTCAACGTCGGTGGCGTATCCGAAAATTTTTACCACATCTTGGTAGTAGTTGTTTTTGGTTCGCGGCTTCATCAGCCTAACCTCAGACTTTTGTGATGCCACACTCGCCGCTTCCCTCAAAGTTTTGCCTTTGAATCGTTGCGCGGTGTGAGTTTCCACTGTGTCCAAGAAATCGAAAAATGCCGTGATTTGCAGGGAGTCGATTTTTGCAATTGGCATCGAATCACCAAAAAACTCGAATAAAGCACGGAAGGTTGAGCGGGATTGACGATGATTTTTTTCACCAACACCCTTTGCTGTCTGAGCTTTGCTAAAAGCCTCTTTCAGTTCTGCCAGCGTCATTCCTTGCGTGGCATCGGGCGGAGTGCTGCCCGCATGGATGCCCCTAAACATGGGGTCACGCTCCGTAGGGGTGCCATTGGCAATCCAGAAATAACGCCGGTATAAATCCTCAGTCAAAGCGGCCCTATAGCCAGATAGCAGGCTTTGAAACTCTTTGCTTTCGATGGGCAACGACTCCAGCCCGTAGGCCCGTAGCATTCTTCGCAGGATACCCACGATGCCGGATTCCCCTTCACGGTCATTTTCATAGCCGCGAATCTCCATCCCCAAATCCGAAAGCACCTCGGCTTTATCCTCTTTGTCAGCGCTTCTGAGGGCTTCCACTGCTTCGGCAGTGTCTTTTTGCATCCGCACGAATTCACGAAACAGAATGGCCTGTATGCGTTCATCTGTGACTATCGGGGCAGGGTTGGTGCTTGCCGGGCGAACGTCACTGGTTGCAAGGGGCTTTAGTTCTCTCCGCTCGCGTGCTTCGGCCAGCTCCTTCAAGCTGGCATCAAACTTCTCCCGCCAGATGGCGGCATGAAGCGGAATTTTGCTGGCGGCTGAACGGTAGTCAGAGACTCCCAGAGAAAACTTGATCTCACTCCCCATCTTTTTCTTCCCGATCTCAAAGGCAATTTTGGCCTCCTTGAGTTCAGTAGGAATCGCCATGCGAAAATAATAGACGCCGTTATCTCTGCGCCAAGAGTGGTTCAGCTTCGGCATGGGTTCAGGCTGTAATGTCTCACGTTGATGTATCAGTTTGCGGGGCATAAGCCTGATAAATCAATGATTTGCCTGTGTATCAAGCCCTTGGAGGGCTTATGGAGGCGAGGGCGGGAATTGAACCCGCGCAAAATTGATCGACTCTTATTTTATTGATTTTCAATGATTTAGGACGTGTGAAAACGTCGAAAACACGGGTGTTAGTTTACATTTTAGTTTACACTAATCCGACTTAAAACGATTCCTTTGCATGGCCTCTATCTATCGCCGCCCAAATTCGCCCTTCTTCTGGGCTGCTTGGAATGAGCGGGCCGCTGATGGTTCCACAGTGCGCCGTGCGTGTTCAACGGGCGAGCGCAAGAACCGCTCCATTGCGCTGAAGCTCGCGCTCGCGTTGGAAGAGGCCGCCGCTGATGCGTCGAGAGGCATCTTGACCGTTGATCGTGCTCGCAGTGTCCTTTCCCGCCTCACGGAATCATGCAGCGGCAAGCGGTTGGATGCCGTGAGTGTGCGCCAGTATTTCGAGAGCTGGATGAAGAACAAGCTCCCCAGCATCACGCCTGGCACGGCGAAACGCTATGGCGCGGTGTCCCGTGACTTTCTGGCCTTTTTGGGCAAGCGGGCTGATATTTCTTTGGAGCATCTGCAAGAGGCAGACGTGATCGCTTTCCGCGATGCGGAGTGCCGCGCAAGCAAGTCTTCCCGCACGGTGAATCTGAATGTGAAGGTGATCCGTGCCATTCTGGCGACGGCGCACAAGAAGGGGCTGGTTGTGCGCAACGCCGCCGCTGGTGTCGAAAGAGTGGACGGTGAAGCCATCCAGCGCGAGCCGTTCAGCCTGGCGGAGTTTGAGAGGCTGCTTGCTGCCGCGCCGGATGTGGAATGGCGCGGCCTCATCATGCTGGGCCTTTACACCGGGGGGCGCATTGGAGACCTGGCACATCTGACTTGGGCGAATGTGGATTTGGTGAAGGGCACGCTCTGCTTTCTGCCGGAGAAAACGAAGAAGAGCGGGAAGAAAGTCTCTCTGCCGCTGCATCCGTCTTTGAATGCTTTCCTTCTGAGCCTGCCTTCCGTGGATGACGAGGCTGCGCCGTTGTTTCCGAAGCTGGCAGCTAGAAAGGTGGCGGGAGAGCATGGCCTTTCCAAAACCTTTGCCCGCATCATGGCCGCCGCTGGCGTGGATGCGATGGCCGTAGAGACCGGATTCAAAGCCAAGACGGGAGGGAAGCAGAAGGGCAAGGCGCGGAAGCTGGCGCGGCGTTCCTTTCATTCCCTGCGGCACACCGCCGTTTCCATGATGGCAAATGCTGGCGTTCCCGAAGAGCTGCGGCGCAAGGTGACGTTGCACGCCAGCGGAGACGTTCACGCGAAATACACGCATCACGAGGCCGCTACTCTGCGCGGGGCAATGGACAAGCTGCCCAAAATCACGAGCAATCAAACACCACTAGCCATACAAACGACCGCTAAACGCAAAGCGTGAAGCCTCCGCAGATAATGGCCGTTTCTCAAAACTTCTCAGGCATCGTATCAGGATACGGGCCAAGGAATTTATCACCGTTGAAATGAATCATGTGTGCCGGGTCTTCCGCAATCCACACTTCTGATTCCCACGCAATTTGTGAGAGGAACGATTGCATCACGCGACGAGTATCAAACGCTGTCACAAAGACGAGGCCCGCTTTGCAGCCTGCGAATAGCTCTTTGAGTTCCTTCCGGCGCTTGCCATCCACCGGCCCGGCGCTGGTGACAGCCTCAATCAGGAGGAGCCAGTTTCGTTTCACGCAATGAACGATCACATCCGGCATCTTCGCGGCGCTGTCGAGTGATACGCCAAGCGCGGCGAGGTAATCGGATTCAAGATGGGCAAATTTGTTTTCTGTATCACCGATGTAGGCTACCACACCGCCGGGCGCGAAGTGCGGGCAAAAATCTTCGATGATCGCTTTGATAAGAGGATTCTGCCCACCGGGCGAAAGTGCCACCCGCTTACCATTCGGCAGGAGCACAGGAACACGGGCCATTTCACGATGCCGGGCAATCTCGCGCTTCATCTCTTCTACGTTGGCGAGGTAGCTTTTCAATGCCTCCGGCCATTGAAGCGTGCCAAAGGTGCGCAGTAAAGCGAGGGCCGTAGGCTCCACCTGATAAACCGTGTTCCCGCTGTTGGTCGGGCGGTCTGGTTTGTCCGGGTTTCGCAGCAATAAGCCTGCTTCAACGAAGAACTTCACGGCTTCATCGCGGATTGTTTCCCGCGTATTTGGCGCATAGCGAGTGCCGTAGGCTTCCGCAATAAAATCAATGATAGGCGTGATTCCGCGCAACGGACTTTCCGCATCCTTCCATGCCTTCGCTGGCGACAGATCAAGCAACGCCAAGAGCGAATATGCAGCCGTGTCGTTGCGCTGCTTGGGGCCGAACTGCAATGCTGTCAGTGCTTCAATGGCCTCTGCGAGCCGGGTTTTTTTACGGTCGGATTTGTTAGAAGGCATGAAGGTGATGCTCTACAAGTTGGTCAAGTTCGTCTTGGGAAGCATCGGGGCGTTTCAATCCGTCTCCCATCGCTTCCAGTGTTGCACGGTCGGGATAGGCGAGCTTGCGCAGGTCTGTAGCGTTGACCTGAGTGTGTCCGCTGAAACAACGAAAATATTGGTCAACGACTGTGGAATTCAGATAAACGAACAAGCCAAGAGCGAGCTTCCGTCCCAAGCCCTTGCCGTTGGCGTGGAAATAGTTCAGATGATTTTCAAAACCGAGCCATTCCGCTTTCACGTCGGCAGGATCAAAAAGGCAAGCCACCAAACGACGGCGCTCCTCTTTGGATGTGAAACGTTTTGTGAGCAAATAGAGGCCGGAAGGCACGAGCCAAGGACGCGTTTCCTCATTGTCGAGAATCGCGTTTGGTTTGCGCGCTTCCAGCTTGGGCCAATGAATCGTTCCGCCGTTGAAGTGACACGGATAGAGCAAAGGCACCGTTCCTGGAACCGGCGCGGGCCGTAGCGAGTCCTTCAATCGAAAATCCACTACGCGCCCCGTGGAGACGGTCAAGCCAAGCGAGGAGAGACTAGCGGGCAAATCTGAGAGTCGCGCCGTTGCGCTGGCGTGCCCCGTATCGGCTGGAATGTGTATGAATCGTTCCGCGTCGTTCGCATGAACAATTTTGCCGAAAGGAAAATCCTTCGCCGTGATGACTGCGCCCGCTTCACCGCTGCTGGATGAAACGGTGACGACAGGCGGTTGTGCGTTGCCTTTGGAGGCGTGAAAAATGACGTTCTCTTGCAACACTGAATCGTCACGAAAGGCCGCATCGCGTGACTCGAAAACGTGAAGGCGTTGGAGTGCCATCCGGTTTAGAAAGTCTTCACGGAACAGCCGGAAGTAAGGGCCATTGCAGAAGCTCCGGGGTGTGATGGCTACCAGTTGCCCGCCATCGTCCAGCAAACGCGCCAGAAGTCCCACAAACCCCGTATAGAGGTTGCTTGTCTCCAAGCCCACGGAACGAAGCGCCAAACGTTCGGGGGAGTTCGTGTTGATCTTCTTGTAGGGCGGATTGGCGATAGCCACGTTGAACGAGGGAGCGGCAGAACTGAACAAGCCACCCGACAACTTCCCGGCCATCGTTTGAATAAAATCAGCGTGATGAATCTCCGCCGTGAAAGAAATTCTCCGTTTCCTGCAAAGAGATTCACACTCTTCCAACGTCTCCCGTAATGCAGGGACAATCTTCGTATCGAGTTCGTAAGCCGTGGCGTGAATGGACTTCACCCCCGAACCCTTCGCGCAAGCACGCCGCACGAGTGCCGCTGTGAGCGCTCCCGCCCCGGCCCCCGCATCAATCAGCCGCACGGCAGACGGCAGCGAGTGGAACAGCGATGCCATGAAATCGCCCACTGGCGAGGGCGTGAGGAACTGCCCAAAGGCTTCCTGCCGCTCTCTACCGTCCAGCGCGTGAGCTAGGGGGGCGAGTTCGGAAATCATGCCTTCATCATGCACTCGCAAACGGGAGTGAGTCAACGCTTTGATCCGCCACCTTGGCGTTAGACTCACCTCTTGTTTTGCTGTGGCTTGATGGCAGCTTACAACATGAAAACGAAACTTACGCAACGCCGCATCCGTGCCAGCAAGGCGAGCGCCTGCGGTCTGTGCAAACCGCAGAAACGCGGCTGGGCAGACAAGAAAACCGTGCCGGATTTGCGTGCCGCTTATCGTGATGAGCTGCAATTGCGCGAGAGGAGCCAAGACGAGTTGCCATGATGTCAGGAAAAGTTTCTTTGATGCTTCTGCTATTGTGATTCCTCTCTTCCATGCAGCACAATCAGCAAATCAGCAGAACCCCGCTTTCCCTTGATTCTACAAGGTGCGGATGTGCTGCAAGCCTCACGCGGCAGAACGGCTGCAAAATACTCTCTCTGCATGAGTAGCACACAGACTCAAGCGGATGACGCTTATCACAGGTTGCTTGATGCCGTGAGGAATCACGCCCTCTTTGAAATGAAGCACAAGCCAGAGGCATATTTTGATTATGAGTCTGGCAAGGAATTGAGATACTGCGAGCCGCTGCGATGGGGAGAAATTGGAGAGTCACGGCGCAAAGCCTGGATGTATTGGGCCGATAAAAACTTGCTAAATTCTAACACGGCCTTCGCCACCGCTCTTTCAAGCCGAAAGGCGTTGGCAATAGCCTTTGCTCGCATAGGAGGAAACGTAGAAGAGGACTTTCCCGGCCTGCTGCAAGAGGCGGTGCAAAATGGATGGATGGGCTTTCTTCAAGAGCTTTCAGAATCTTACAGAGCTCCACTTTTCCAGCCCGAAAAAATTCCATGGGAACTGTTTCTTGCGCTCTTCTGGACAACCGCCAATTGGAGCGGAAAGCTAAAGCAACTCTGGCCGTTCTGCTTCTGGACGGATGAGGCGTTGATTGACTTCCTGCAAGGCTTCAAATGGCCGGAAGTGACGCTGGACAAGTTGCGCAAATTCCGTCGTGAGTATGGACTAATGAGGCCAGATTCATTGGTGGTTCGCCGCTTTGAAAACTCACGCGATGGAAAGAGCTTTCGGCCTGTTTTTGGCAGACGCACTGTTCCGAGGATGAGCAAGGCCGGGGGCAAAAGTGCAAAAAAAGACAAGAAAGGTGGCGGGAAAACTTAGCTGGCCGCCACGATCTTTGCCGGGCAATTCGCCAATGTCGCAGAGTTCTTATGAACTCTCTAAAGCATCCGCAAACAAACACCGGGAACGCTGCCAGCTTCACTAGCTCGCCCGTTCAAATCCCCTCACAAACTCCCACCGCCGCCGCTCGTCCTGAGTGGATACGGCTTCCCAAGCCTGGCACGCTCTGCCCTTGGACGGGGCTTTCCCGAAGCAAGACTTGGGAGACGCTGAAAACGGGCAAGGTGCGCAACGTGTGCCTGCGCAAGGAAGGCGCGGCGCGTGGGGCAAGGCTCATTCATCTGGCCTCACTGCTCACCTATCTGGACAGTCTCACGAACGAGGCCGACAAGATCGGAGCGGATGACGAGGGAACCGAAGCCCTGCCTTCTGCCTCTTCCAAGCCCGTGAAGCAGAAAGGAGGCAGGCCATGAGACGCCGCGCCAAGAGCATCCTGTCTGGCTGCCGCAAGAATGCCCGCCGTGCATCTGCGGTGATGTGGTTTCAAACCTGCCTTGCCTCCGGCCCCCATTTTGCCGGGCCGCCGCGCAAGCAACGCAGCAAGACGCAGCGCAAAAAGAAAAGGAGGGCAAACCGATGAATGATCGTGATGCCATCACACGCGCCAAGCTCGCGCTGCCGCTGCCTGATTTGTGGCGGAAGCTGGGCTGGCCGGGAGAACCAAAGAAGAGCTGCCGCCGTCCCTACTCGCCAGAAGACACCCGCGAGAGTGCGAGCGTGTTTCAGAAAGCCAGTGGTGAATGGTGCTTCCATGACTTCAAGGCCGGGGAGACTTGGGACGAAATCGCGTTGCTGGCGCAAATGGAGGGCTTGAGCAATGGGGATGCCTGCCGCCGCTTCCTCGCCCTGGCTGGCATCAAAGACTCGGCACAGGGGCCGCGTGCGCCGCTGCCTGCCACGCCTGTGCGGCCATCGCCGCCGCCCGATGTGAAGCCGCAGAACAAGCCGTTTCTCGGCACCCTGCGCGAGCTGGGCCGCGATGAATGCGCGGCCATCGCAGCAAGCCGTGGCCTGATGCTGGATGCCGTGATGCTGGCCGCCGCAGAGGGTTTGCTCTGGAAGGGGGAGCGGCTGGGCCTGGCCTCTTGGGTGCTGACTGATGCGGAACGCTGGAACGCACAGTTCCGCCGCTTTGATGGCGCACCGTATGTGCTGAGTGATGGCCGCGAAGTGAAGACGCTGGGAGTGAAGGGCGGCTGGGCTGCATGGCCTCTGGGGATGCCCGCGCTTGCCTCCGGGAGCTACCGCCGCGCCGTGATCGTGGAAGGCTTGCCGGATGCCCTCGCCGCTTTCCAAGTGCTGCTTGAGACGGGATGCGCGGCAAGTTGCGCGGTGCTGTGCATGACAGGTTCCGGCCTGCGCATTCCTGCTGAGTGCTTGCCGTTTTTCTCCGGCGCTGTTGTCCGCATCTTCTGTGATGCGGATGAATCAGGCCGCCGTGCTGCGGTGCGCTGGGAAGGCCAGTTGCGCGAGGCCGGGGCCGTGTGTGATGCCTTTGATTTGGGCGGCCTGCTGCAAGCCGATGGGAAGCCCGTCAAAGACTTGAATGACTGCTGCCGCATGGAAGCAAACGAACGGGCCGCGCTGGGCCTCATGGAGGGCATGGAATGAGCCAGACAGATTCAAAGCCCAAAAAGAACGCCCGCATTTTCAAACCTGCGGAGCGTGCCGAAGCGGAAGCATCCGGCGAGATCGTGGCACCGCCTTTCCCTTCGGAGTGCCTGCCCAAAGTGCTGCGAGAGATGGCCGAAGGCGTGGCAAAGCTGGAACGCCTGCCCGTGGCGATGGCCGGGCCGATGGTGCTAGGCGTGGCCTCTGCCGCGCTGGGCCGTGGCGTGTTGCTGGAAGGATTGCGCGGCAAGATTACACCGCCAAACTTATTCGTATGCGTCTGCAAGGAAAGCGGCACGGGCGGCAGCTCTGCCTTTGGCACCATCACGGCACCGCTGGGCGGGATGCAGGCACGCATTTTGCGCACCTTTCGGGAAGAAGACCTGCCGAGACTGGAAGCCGAGAAAGCAACGCTCACCATTGAATCAGAGAACTGCAAAGCAGGATACAAAAAGGCCACTGAAGATGCCGGGGGGCGTGAGAAAGCCCGCGAAGAACTGCGGGGCATCATGGCAAAGCTCAAGCGCAATGAAGAAGCCATGCGCGAGCCGCTGCTCTGGACAAGTGACAGCACGCCCGAAGCTCTAGCAGAAAAACTGGCTGCAAATGGTGACAGGCTCGCGCAATTGAATCCTGATGCTGGGGATTCCTTCTCTTCCATGCTGGGATGCTATCGTGATAAAAGCTCACGAGATGGAAGCCATGCGCTCTGGCTGAAAGCGTTCAGCAACGAAAGCCACACCATCACCCGCACACGCGGCACGGTGCATCTTCGGCGGCCTTGCCTCGCCATGCTGCTTGTGATTACGCCAAGCACGGCGCGGAAGCATTTGGAAGACAAGAGCCTTTTGGAAACGGGCTTTCTGGGCCGTCTGCTGCTCTGTGATCCCAAGGCAGAGATGAACGAGGGCACCTTTGAAGAAGCTCTGGCCTCGCCTTCGCTGCCTTCGGATGTCTCCCAGCCTTATGAATCGGCCATCTGGAAAGCTCTGGCCTTTTATCATCGCCCTCGCGGGCTGGTAATCGAGAGCTGGCCGGATGAAGAAGACGAGGAAGAGGAAGAGGAAACGCCAGCGCAGGAAGGCGAGCGCGAGCCATTCGTGATCAAGTGCGATGAAGGCGCATTGCGCGTGCTGCATGAAGACCGCCTGCGGCAATGCGCGGCATGGAAGGCCGCCGAAGAGCAACGCGAGTTGATCGCCCGCGAGACTGAACAGGCCGCTAGAATCGCCCTAGTGCTTCACATTTACGACTGCATGACGTTTCGGCGCACGGGGCAAGGCGGGACGTGGAAAACGCATTCCTGCAAGGGCCATGAGAAGCCGCTCACAGCCGAGATGATGCGCCGCGCCGTGATGCTGCGAGACTGGTTCAAGGCATCACTGGCCGCCATGACCGCAGGCCAGCGCGAGGCCGCCCGTGATGAGTCATTTTCCAAACTGACAAGGTGCGCCATGGATTACGACTGGCACAAAACCGGCATCACGCCGCGCAACCTGGTTTCCCATCGCTTCGCCAGCACTGCCGCCGCCGCTCGCAAGATGCTGGAAGCATGGACGGCAGAGGGCAGGCTCACGAAACGCGAGCGTGAGGCCAAAGGCACGGGCCGCAAGCCGGAGGCTGCCTTCTTCCTTCCAAGCACGGAGAAGGGCCGGAAGTGAGCGTGGGACGTATTCAAATAATCATTGCCGCAAATCAAGGAGCTGGATGCTGGGAAGCATGGCCTCTTTTTCGTGTCTGAATATGTATTCGCAAATACATTTGATTATTTGAATACATTCGGCACCATGCACACATGAAAGCCAAGCCTGCCGCCGCTGCCGTTCCCGTCGCCATCCTCGTTCGTGTTTCCACGGCCAAACAGGAAACAACGCGCCAAGTGCATGAACTCCGCACCCTGGCAAAGTCGAAAGGCTGGGCCGTGGTGAAAGTCTGCGAAGAGCTGGCCGTGTCTGGCCGCGCCATAGAGAACGAGCGGCACGGGCTGCATGAAGTGGAAGAGCTGGCGCGAGCTAGGAAGATCAAGAAAGTTCTGGTTCACGAAGTCTCACGCCTTGCCCGTCGAAATTCCATCGTTCACCGCTTCGTGGAGACTCTGGAAGAGCTTGGCGTGTCTCTCTACTGGCACAGCCAAGCCATTGAAACTCTTCTGCCTTCGGGTAAGCGCAATCCTGCCGCTTCTGTGATGCTGGCCTTGCTTGCCGAGATGGCACGCCATGAGACAGAGACACTGCGCGAGCGCATCAAGAGCGGGCTGGCCGAAGCACGCCGCAAAGGCAGCACGCTGGGCCGTCCTGTCGGCAGCGGGCTGGATGATGAGAGCCTGGTTGAGAAGCATAAGGACGTGGTGCGATTGCTCAAAGATGGGCAGAGCGTGCGCAACGCCGCCAAGATCGCAGGGAAAGGGGCTTCCACTGTCCAGCGTGTGAAAGCCGCACTGGCCGCATAGTGAACGCCAGCGGGCCGGAAAAGGGCAAAGCTGGGGCTTCTGCTTCTCTTCTGCTCCAAAGCCTATGCAGCACATCCGCGCCTTGTAGAATCAAGGGAAGGCGGGCTTCTGCTGATTTGCTGATTGTGCCGCAAGGCAAGACGTGGAGAGGAAGGAAAGGCCGCGCCGAAGGAAATTTTTTCAATAGAGCACATGCGCGGGCATCCGTGATCGTAACGCACTCGAAAAGCTGTCCGTGTGCTTTGCCGGGACTCTGGCACTATTCCAAGAGGGGAATGAAGTAATTCTCTATCTTTGTCACACGATACCCCCCCACTAAGGAGGCTTCCGGCACTCATTCACGAACAGCATGAGCCGCGCTCGCTCACACACTCGGCGCATCAAGCGCACCAAAAGTTTTTGGCACTCTGTTTTTTTGACACTTGGTTTCTGTGACTGAATCCTGATTTGCCCCTACCCCCACCCCAGTAAGGAATCTTTTTGCACCTACCCCCTCGCTCAAGCGGGTATCTCGTCCCCCATGGTGTTTGCACGGGAGGCATAAAAAACACTTTTGCCCCAAGTTTTGCCCCCTGAATTTGCATCACCGATTGAGGGCAAGAAGGGAATCAAACGCTGATGCAGTGATCTTGGAAACTGCTGAGAGATCAAGGAATGAGAGAGAAGAAGATTCCTCTCTTCTTCTTTTTCTTCACCGGCTTTCCCTGCCTTCACAGCAGCGGCACCCAAAAAATTTCCTTCGGCGCACCTCCATTGCCTTTTGCTGATGGCCTCCAAAGCGCGGTTCACGCCTGTTTTTCACCCCTCTTTTTCATCTGCAAACCTTGGCGAATATGAGCGAACGTGTTTACATTCCAGTTTACACTGATAAGAATTACACTTAGTCCAATCGGTTCCAACTCATTGATTTTGAATGAATTGGAGGCGAGGGCGGGAATTGAACCCGCGCATACCGGTTTTGCAGACCAGTGCATTACCACTTTGCTACCTCGCCGTGCTCGAAAGCGGACGGAGAGTAGGCGGATGCCTCTGCCCTGTCAACTACCGTGGCGCTGACAGATTTCCGTAACGGCCCAGGCAGCGTGCTCGGCAATGAGCGGATGTGGGTCGGCGGCGACGGCTTTCAGGGCGGGCAGGTCGTCCGGCGTGCCGGTGTTGCCGAGCGCGACGCAGACGTTGCGCAGGAAGGCGGGACGTTTGATGCGCTTGATGGGTGATTTGGCAAAGAGGGCGCGGAAGTCGTCGTCGGTGAGGGTGAGGAAGTCGCGCAACGATTTGGAGAAGACGGTTTCGCGGGCCTGGAAGGCGGCTTCGCGGGATTCCCGGGCGTGGCGGTTCCACGGACAGGCGTCGAGACAGGCATCGCAGCCGTAGATGCGGTCGCCGATGGCACGACGGAACTCGAGCGGGATGGGGCCTTTGCTTTCGATGGTGAGATATGAAATGCAGCGGCGTGCGTCCATGCGACGTGGTGCGGTGATGGCCTGTGTGGGGCAGGCGTCGATGCAGCGTGCGCATTTGCCACACATGTCCTTCGTAGGCGTGTCGGCGGGCAGATCGAGCGTGGTGAGGATGTCCGCGAGGAAGAACCAAGTGCCGAGATGGCGATGAATTTGCATCGTGCTTTTGCCGCCCCAGCCAAGGCCGGCCTCACTGGCGAAATCACGCTCCAAAACAGGCCCGGTGTCCACATAGGGTTTCTGCACGCCGCCGTGCGTGGTGAGGAAGGTGTCGAGTTCGCGCAGCTTTTTCTCGACGAGGTCGTGGTAGTCGTCGTTCCATGCGTAACGGGCGATGCGGTAGTTCGTCTGCGGGCCCGGGCCTTGAAAATAATTCACGGCCAGCACGATTACGCTTCGTGCGCCGGGTAGGACGATGCACGGGTCTGTGCGGCGTTCGATATTGCGAGCCATCCAGGCCATGTCTCCGTGTTTTCCCTCGGCAATCCATTGCGCATATAACTCGCGATGCGCGGCAGGTAGCGCTGGCGCAACACGGCAGTCGTCAAAGCCGAGCGTGCGGGCCTTGGCAATGAGCGCGGTTTTGATCTCTGCGGGGGACATGCCTAGTGGACTGGCTGCGACGAAGTGACTGAGGCGGGCGGCGCGTCAAGACCTAGGCGCGACTCCCGCAGGGGCCAACGATGCAATCTGCCTGTCGAGCTCGTCGAAGGAGCCTGCGAGCCTGCTCAAGCGCTCGACATGCGCGGCCTGCTCACGTTCGGAGTGCGCGGCGTCGGCCTGCGCGGGGTTGAGGGTGTCGAGGAACTTCGCGAAGTGATTCGACACGTCCTCGGTGACTTGTCTGGAGAGCATCTCACGCAGCGTGGCTGAGGATTGCTCCAGCTTGTCGAGAATGGCGTTCCGCGAGCTGCTGAGGCGCAACTGCGTAACCAAGTAAACGACGCCGACCAGCATGGCACCTGCGGCGGCGGCGATGCCGGCGGCGTTCATACTGTCGAGCCAACCGCAAAAGCCGGCGGCGAGCAGCACTACGGGAATCAGGCGCGGCACCCAACGTGCGGTGCGGCGTGCGCGCTCGATGCCGGGCTCGATGTCGGCGTCGAGCTTCAGGCTGATGACGAAGCGGCGCAGCGAGGAGTCCACATGCGTGCCGAAGCGGCGGCGCAGTTCGCTTTCCTCGGCATCATAGGCATGCGCGGGCATCGAGGCATCCACCGGGAAGAGCACGCCGCGTCCCTGTGCGTAGAGATAGCGCTCGAATTGATGCACGTCCTCCTCCAGCACTAGGCCCACCTGACGCCAGCGGTCGCCAGTGCGGTGCTGCAGCTCCTGGAACAGACGATGATCGAGGCTTTGAGGGCGCTCCCCGGACTCTTCGGCGGCCTCCTTGCGCTGAAATGCCTTCCGTGTGGCGAGCGCGTCGCTGGCGAGCCCAGCCACACGCAGCACGGATTCGTGGTAGTCGCGCTCGGTTGCGTCGAAAGCGGGCAGTATTTTTTTCAGCGTGCGCTCCACCTGGAGCTCGCGCTCTGTCTGTAACTCCTGCAGCACGGCGCGCTTGCGCCGTGCGTCATGCATCGCCTGATCGTAGCGTCCGCTGACTTGGTTCAAAATCTGCCGTGCGAGCCTCATCGTGCTGCTGAGTTTTTTCAGGCGCGTGGTGTTGTGGCGCACGATTGAGGAGATGTGCGCCTCCAGCGCGTGAAAGCCGCTCTCGCGGTGCATCCGCCCCTGTTCGATGCCTGCGTCACGTGCGAGGATCGCTTTTTTCCCGGAGACGGGGAACAGTGGGAAATCGCGCCCGAAACGCTGCCGTGTGAGCTGGCCCATGTAGTCGGTGATGACCTGGATCTCCTCCGGGCTGCGCAGGTCGCTCTGCTGGAGCACGAAGATGACATGCCGCATCCACTCACGATGTACTTTTTCCAGAAACTGCCACGCGGACGCGCCCCACGGATTCATCGCCGAGAAGACGAAGATCACAAGATCGGCGATGGGAACAAAGCGCTCGGTGATGAACTGGTGCTCGTTCTCCACCGAGTTCGTGCCGGGGGTGTCCACGATATGGAAATCACGCAGGAAATCGACTGGCGCGTACACCTCGTCGAGTGTGGGTGTCACGGGCGTCACGCAGTGTTCCTGGCCGTGGCGAAAGAAGAGGATCTTGCCCGTGGTAGGCATCACGCCGGTCTGCGAGAAGTCCTGGCCGAAGAGTGCATTGAGGAAGGTCGATTTACCGACATTGACCTCGCCGACGACAACGAACACAAACGGCTCCTTCAGGCTGGCGATGAGATTGTCGATGATGGCGGCGGACTCAGCGTCTCCGCCCGTCTCACGCAACGCGGCACCGAGCGCGAGCATGTCTGTGCCGATGCGCGAACGCAGTTCAAAATAATCATCACCTATCATGCGGGGGAATCTTGCAAAGTGCCGCACGCTTCATCCATCGCAACCTTCGAGCGCAGGTTTCCTCCGCATCGCTGCTTGCCGCCGCAGTGAACCGCTCCTAATGGACACGCTTTGAGCGCCGCTCTCCCAGACCCAACGCTTATGAAAACCATGCCATGGTGGCTTTGGGCACATGCACTGGGCCTGGATGCGCCGCTAGTGGCCGTGCTGTGGCAGCGCATGCTGGCACACGCGCATGGCGTCCAACTCACACCAATGCTCGATACGGGCCTCGCGCTCGCCTGCTGGGTGGTTCTTGTGCTCGACGACACGCTCGGCAATTTCACTGCCAAGCAAGCGAGCGGCCCCGGCCTGCGGCGCGCTTTTTTCCTGTGCCACCGCCGCGTGCTGTTGCACGTCATCGTGCCAACGGCGCTAGTTTTGCTCGCATGGATAGCTTTTTATGTCATTCCCGAGGGTGTGCTCTGGCAGGCGGCAGGCATGTCGCTGCTCGTGGCGCTTTATCTGTCCTCCTGGACGACGCAGACCGGGCGTATGACGCGTGACCTGCTCATCTCCTGCGCAGGGCTTGGTGGCATCTTCCTTATCTCACATCTGCCTGCGCCTCCGGGTTTCCGGCTTACACTGAGCGTCTGCGTGCTCGCGGTGATGGTTATAAGTTTCCTGCGGCAGATCGGAGCGCAGATCAGTCGCCTGCTGCCGAGAGAAATAGCCGCCGCCCTGCTCTTCGCGCTCGGCTGTAGCACGGGCACTCGCTTCTTCGCCATGCCGGAGACGATTTCGGAGCCACTGCTCGAATGCCTTCTGCTCGCATCGCCCTTTGCCTGCGGCCTCCACGGCATCGCCTGCCTTAAGCAGGGCCAGCCACGCCGTCGGCACTTCATGCTGGTGCTGATAGCGCTCCTGCTCACGCTGGGTGTGCTGTGGCTCGATGGCGCTGGCGGCACCGGTCACAATCTGCGTACCCAAGCGCATGTCGTGCTCGGTGCGCTCGTGCTGCATTTGGGGATTTGGCGCGTCGGTGGGCATCTCGCCATCGACGCGCATCGCGTGCTGGCCATCTTGGCGCTCATCCTGCCCCTGCCGCTCGCGTGGCTGTGAGTTGCGCGAAACATGGCGGTGGCCACGTTTGACGATCTTGATGAAAAAACTGCGCTTTCTCCTTCTCCTCAGCCTCGTGGCCTCTGTTTCGGCCCAGGAATCCCCCGATGCGTTGTTTCAGCGGGGCGTGGACGCCTTCTTCGCCGCGAAGCCGAAGGAATCCGTCGCCGCGTTCGACAAATTGATCGTGCTGGAACCCGGTTCGAAGCCGCAACTCTGGCAGCGCGGTCTGGCGCTCTACTACGCGGGCGATTTCAAAGGCGGGCGCGAGCAGTTCGAGGTGCATCAGACCGTGAACGGCAACGATGTGGAGAATGCCGCGTGGCATTTCCTCTGCATCGCCAAAGGCGAAGGTGTGGAAGCTGCGCGCAAGGTTTTCATCCCCATCGAAGGTGACTCGCGCATCCCGATGAAACAGGTTCACGAACTCTTCGCCGGCAAAGGCAGCGAGGAGGCCATCTTGAAAGCCGCCGAGGAAGGTGACGGCGAGCGCCTACGCAATCACCGCTGCTACGCCCATCTCTACCTCGGCCTCTTCTTCGAAGCGACCGGCGACGAGACCAAAGCGAAGAACCACATGCTCAAAGCCGCCAAAGACTACTCCATGGAGCACTACATGGGCCGCGTGGCGCAGGTGCATGTGAAGATCCGCGGATGGGAGAAGTGAGATGATCCGCACATTTTCCCTCCCTGCGCATTGTAGAAATGGAATTGCAGCGCAACCGCGACGACAGGCCAAAGCGTGGCCACCATTTTTCGGCCAATCGGATCATTCATCGCACCAACGCGTCTTCGTTTCCACCGGTTCGCGCCTGCTTTGCGGCCAACTCAATCCCGCACGAGGCCAGCCGAGGTAAATCAAACCCACACAACGATCCTCCGCACCGATCTGCAGCCACTCCGCGAACTGCTTCGTGCTCAGTAACGGCGGTGATGACCAGTAGCAGCCCAGACCGGCCGCCGTGGCCGAGAGTTGCAGATTTTGCAGCGCACAGGCCACCGCCTCGACTTCTTCAACCTCGGGGATCTTCGCGCCACCGCTGCGTTCCATCACACACGCGATCACCACCGGCGCGATGAGCGGGTTCTCCCCCATCTTCTTCATCTTGTCCTCGCGGAACTCGTTCGCGGGCGTCGTTTCGCGATACACCCGCTGCATCGTCTCCGCGAGTCTTTCCCGCGCCCAGCTCTGATGCACGATGAATTTCCAAGGTTCCGTCAATCCATGCGTCGGCGCCCACGTCGCGTCTTCGAGGACCTTCGTCAGCAAAGCACGCTCCACCGTCCGCGATGCATCCATGTCCACCGGCTTGATTGAGCGCCGATGGCGGATCAATGCGCTGATTTGTTCATGCGAAGCGATGCTGGTCATGCGCGCGAGTCATGCGGCCAGCCGCGTGTGCTGTCAACTTACTGCCGTGTTGTGTCATACGAATCACAAGGCCGATTCGTTTTATTGCCCAGCCAGGCTATCGAAGCTAAACCCACGAGGCCATAAACCTGCTGGTAATTGAAAAACGGTCGCATATAGCGCTTCGCATGAACTCAATGAAGTCGCTTAATGACGCGTTCCTGAAGAAATACAATCCCAAGCGAACACTCGACAAAGCGCTTTCCAGTGGGTTCACCGGTAGGGATCTTGTTTTTGAGGAGCCGCAGACACCTGATCTCGTGCTAGATACAGTCCGTCAATCTGTGGGGCATGTGTTCATCTGCTGCTCAAAGAAGTTGCGGCGTGTGTCAGCGTCGATGGCGCACGTTCTTTCTGGGCACCGAAACTGAATTCTTCTTCATGAGTATATATGCCACCAACCGTTCACGATTCCGACCCGATGGGAGCTTTTGTGCATCTCCCAGTATTTGAGAGTGCCCTTGGCAACACCCAGCCTCTCTGCCAGTTCCTTCATCGTCAGATTCTCTTTCAGCCGCTTGGCTCGCACATGATCAGCGAGGCAGGTTGGATTCAGATGCTTGTCCGACTGCAACCACCAACGTCGCGCACATCGCTTTCGCGTCACCACTACGGCGCTGATGAAAAGCCAACAGACGCATTCGGGATCTCATTTTTTGCCAAAACCGCCCTTCTTCTCCGCCTTGCCCGTCATTGGCACGAAGCGCACTGACAGCACCGCGGCCTGAAACCACTGCCCGTGCCGACTTCCAAAATGCGTTCGCCGGGTTTCGGATTGATGGCCTCGTTCATGAAGGCCACGATGAACGGCTGCGAGATCGTCTGTTCGTGGCCGATGGGCAGCGGCACGTCCTCGTAGGCGCGTGAATGCAGATGTTCTGGCACGAACTCATGCCGCGGCACGGGGGTGAGATGGGTGGCTGAAGCCCGCGGACATGACGGCTAGGGAATTCCGTGCCCCTTTGCCGCCGTCCACAGCGCATACCAATCCTCGCGCTCCAACTTGATGTCAGCGGCCTTCACCGCCGCCTGGATGCGTTCGAGCTTGTTCGAGCCAATGATCGGCAGCGGCATCGATGGATGGGCCATGAGCCAGGCGTAGGCGAGCTGGTCCAGCGTGGCGCCGCCGTATTTGGCGGACAATTCGGCCGCTTTCGCGTGCAACCGCGCTGCGGCGGGATCGTCATTTTTCATCAGGCGGCCCTGTCCGAGCGGCGACCAGGCCATGGGCAGGATGCGTTGGCGCTGACACTGGTCAAAAATACCGTTGTAGATCGGATCCATGTGCAGCAGGCTGAACTCGATTTGATTCGTCACCAGCGACTGGTCCATGCGCGAGTTCAGCAGCTCGAACTGCTGCACGTTGTAGTTGGAAACACCGGCGCTGCGGATTTTGCCGTCCTTGAGCAGCTTGTTCAGGCCTGCGGCCGTTTCATCCGCGCCGGTGAGCCAGTCCGGGCGATGCACGAGCAGCAAGTCGATGTGATCGATGCCCATGAGGCGCAGGGATTTCTCCGTGCTCTTGATGATGCGTTCCGTCGTCACGTTGTAGAAGGCCACCTTGCGCTCCGGATGAAACTCGCACGGGATGTAGATGCCGCACTTGGTGACGATCTCGATCTTGCTGCGGAAGGCGGGATCCAGCTTCAACGCCCCGCCGATGGCTTCCTCGACATGGTAGGTGCCGTAAATCTCCGCCGTGTCCAAGGTCGTGATCCCCATGTCCGCGCAAGCCTTGAAGCGGCTCAGCAGCGCCTGCGGTGTGCAATTTGCCTTGTCCTCGTCATCTAGGATGCGCCAGGTGCCATAGACGAGGCGGGAGAACTCAGGGCCGTTGGGAGCGATGCGATGACGGGTGATCATGGAAAGGGATGGAGGAATGGAAAATGGAGGAACTGAAAATGGCAAAGGGCCTGAAATCCGTCAACGCGGCCCTTCCGAACCATTTTCAGTTTTCCATTCCATCATTTTCCATTTCCCCATGCCTCGCCGGCAACAAAAACGGCGTCCCTCATCAGGACGCCGTCTTCAAAACTCTGAAACTGACCGGATTACTTCGTCAGCGCACCCACCTTGAGGGCCAGGCGGCTCTTCAGGCGTGAGGAGGTGTTCTTCTTGAGGACGTTGGTCTTGGCGGCCTTGTCGGCAGCGGAAGCGAACTCGCTCAGGCTGGCGCTAGCGGCGGCGGCGTCCTTCTTCTCCACGGCGGCGAGCACTTTCTTGCGCAGCGTGCGGATGCGGCTCTTTACCGTCTGGTTGTGGGCGGTGCGGGCCGTTGTTTTGCGGATGTCTTTTTCTGCGGAGCGAATGTTGGCCATAAAGATGGGGGCGGGGGAAAGGGCGGCGAGAATAGGACGCCACCCCCCGCCTGTCAAACTGGAATCCAGCCCCCTTCCCCATCCCATTTTTCCTTGGCTCAAAAGGTATGATCCGGTAAAACAGCGGCAAACCAGCCAACCATGATCGAAGTCGAAATCTACGCCCCCGGTGTGCGCTCTGAATCCGCGATGATGCAGCTCCGCAATCAGATGGACCACTTCCCCCGCGTCCGCTACAAGGTCGATTCCCGCCACGACCTCGTCTATTTCGAGATCGACCGCCCTGGGGACATCAGCCAACAGGAGATTCATCAAATCTTCGACGCTATCGATCTCAGCCCGCGTTTCGTCGGCCAGATTCCCGACGAACTCCGCAGTGGCGAGACCGTGCGGCTCACCTGAGGCTGGGATCATCCACCTTTCGTAGAAAGTACCCGCGCTGCCTCCTTCATCCGGTTGAGCACATAATAGACGGTTTGGCTACGCGCTCGCACCAGCTCAGCTCCGATGATACGCGGCACGAAGTCCTGCGACACATCCATCACTTCGTGCAGCATGCAGCCGTTCAAACCACGGCAAAGAATGGTCGTCAGAGCCTTCGTCAGTGTCTGCACCTTCGGCCCTAGGCTGATCGCAAAGCGCGCACGACCGTCCGCGCCCACCCGCACATACACGCCGACGGTGTCCGTGCATTCCGCGTCCTTGCGCACGTCCTCCAGGTCAAACCGCTCCCCCTCCTTCGGCGCACAGGCCGGAGACTGCGCCGCCAGATCGATCAGATTCTCCCGCCGCTCGCCTTCCGGCAGCGATTCGAAAAAGGAGATGAGCTCGCTCAACGCGGCGGGGTAAGCCTGCATGCCTACTTCCTCACCGGTTTTGGCGGATTCAAATCGATCACCGGCATCGCGATGAACTTTTTCCAGTGCGCCTCGCTCTGCTCCTGCGTCGCCACACCATCGTGAACCCACAGCGCGTAACGCACGCGCAGTTTTTTCTCCTCCGTCACCTCCACCGGCGTGTCGAGACTGAGGCAGCAGCCCATCCAGCCGTCGTTGCGCACATGGAAGGCCGTCGGGTTGTGCGGATTCATCGGATGATTCATCAAGGTGATGCCGCCGAAGCCGCCCGCGTCGTTCGTGATGCGCCCGCTGTAATCGCACCAGCGTGCCGGTTTACGGAAGATCTGCTCCTCATTGAGCTGCCCCTCGGAATTCAGGATACGTCCACCGCCATCATGCACGCCGATGCTTTTCGCCACGCGCACGGCGATCAAGCCGAAGCCTGTGGCACCAAACGTCGTCGCCTTGCCCTTTGGCGGCATGAATTCCATGTCCACGATCATGAGCCAGCTCTTCGCTCCATCCAACGGGCGGACTTCCGTGCGCCGCACTTCGATGAGCTGGATCGACTTGTCCGCCTCGCTGATCCAGTGGTTCACCATGCGCATCGACGCGAACTCGTCCGTGTCCTCGTAGCCTTCGTGCGATACCTCTACATTCACGATGCGCCCCTGTTTCTTTGCATAATCACCCCAGAAATCGAGGTCGTTCACCATGTTGTGCGTCACCCACACACTGTTGTGATGCGAATGCGTCAGCGGATCATGTGGATGCCCCATGCGCGTCAGGCTCACGTCATGCGAGGCGCGGATCGGATAACAAAACGGACGCATGTCCAGCGGATCAAAGTGCATCGCCGTCAGCTCACGGCCATCGAGTTGAAACGATGTGATGTGATGCGGCATCGGCACCGCCTGCACGCGCGGAACGGGCTTCGCCGAAGGTAGTTGAGCCGAAACGACCACCGTTGAGGCAAGAAAGAGGAAAAGAGTTTTCGTCATTTCCTCCAAACGCCCGCCATCGGCCATTTTCCCTTCTCAATTTTCTATTTTCAGTTCTTCCATTCCTCCTTCCTCCCGCTACGCTGCCGCCCCACCGTCATGAAAACACTCCTTCTCTCCCTGTTGTTCGCCGCGTCCAGCTTCGCGGCCACGATCCCTGATTCGGCCAAAGTCGGCGAGTTCTACGCCGGCTGCCAGGCCTACAGCTTCCGCATGTACAATGTGTTCGAGGCTATCGACAAAACTGCTCAGTGCGGCGGCAAAACCATCGAGTTCTACCCCGGTCAGAAATTCGATGATACCGCCAAGTGGGACCACAACGCCACGCCTGAGATGATCGGAAAGGTTCAGAAGGCACTCGCCGACAAAGGCCTCACTGCCGTCGGCTACGGCGTGATCAAGCTCGGCCAAGACGACACGAACAACCGCAAGATTTTCGAGTTCTGCAAAAAGCTCGGCATCGGTATCGTCGTCACCGAGCCGGACGTGACCGCGCTCGACAAGATCGAGGCGCTCGTGAAGGAGTTCGACATCAAGATGGCCATCCACAACCATCCGAAGCGCCCACTCGACCGCGCCTACATGTTCTGGGATCCTGATTACGTCCTCGGCCTCGTCAAAGACCGCGACCCTCGCATGGGTGCCTGCGCCGATGTCGGCCACTGGGTGCGCAGCGGCCTCGATCCCGTCGAGTGCATCAAAAAGCTCAAAGGCCGCATCTTTGACAGCCACATGAAAGACCTCACCGAGTTCGGCAACGTCAAGGCCCATGACCTCCCTTTCGGCCAGGGCAAAAGCAACATCGCCGGCATCCTCGCCGAATACCACGCGCAGGGCTTCTCCGGTCCACTGCACTGCGAATACGAGCACAACTGGGAGACCAGCGTACCCGAGATCACCCAGTGCCTCAACTTCGTGAAAAACTGGAAGCCCGCGAAGTAATTCCACTCATTTCCCATTCCCTCCCATCCAACGGCGGTCAGTTTTGACCGCCGTTTTTTGCGACCACGAACCCCTGGCGACCTCTCGCAGTTACTTCAGGCTGCGCAGGAACTTCACGAAAAACGCCACGCCCGCCTCCAGATCGTCCACAGCGATGAATTCATCCTTCGTATGTGCCTGCGCGATCGAGCCCGGGCCGATGGCGATCGCGGGCGTGCCAGCCACAGCGAGAAACGCGGCATCACAAAACCATGGCGCACCAGTCAGCTCACCTCCTGCCGCAACCAACTTCCGCACGAACGGATTCGCCGTGTCGGTATCGAGATGAAACGCCTCGCTGGCCACGGTGACGGATGCGGTCTCGTCGATACGCTTCACAAAGTCAGTCAGCAAGGCCAGCGCGCCGCCCGCACGCTGCAATCCGGGCGTGGTGCGAATGTCCACACGCAGCCTGCACGCATCGGCGACGATGTTGCTGCGCGTGCCGCCGTGGATCATGCCGAGATTGATCGTACTGGGGCCGAGCCACTCGTCAGCACCGCCAGCTTCGGCCAGCAGGCCGCGAAAATCAGCGTCCAGCGCCTCTACGATCCGCGCCATCTTCACGATCGCGTTCACGCCGAGTTCCGGTGTCGCGCCATGTACGGCCACGCCCGTGGTGTGTACATCAGCCCACAGGCAGCCTTTATGACGGAACACCGTCTTCAAACCCGTCGGCTCTCCGATGATGGCGAGGTCATAGTGTCCATGATGTTTCGCGAAGTGCTGCGAGCCGAGCTGCGCACTCTCCTCTGACATGAAACCGGCGAAATGCACCTCCACGGGTAGATCCGGGATCTCGTGACGCATCTCATGCAAAGCCCACAAAAATGAAGCCATCGGCCCCTTTGTGTCGGAGGCACCACGACCCCACACTTTGCCATCACGCACTTCACCACCGAATGGGTCGATCGTCATGCCACCGACGCTCACGGTGTCGGTGTGCGGGCCGAACACAATGCGCGGCTTCGGCCTGCCGTCCGCGCCCGGATTCGTGGGAAAACGTCCGATCACATTCGGACGACCGGACTCCACCTCCTCAAGAAACGCCTCAGCACCTGAAGCCTCCAGAAACTGCGCGATGAACTTCGCACACCTCTCCTCGCCGATGCCATCCGTCCCCGGATCGCCGTCCGGATTCACCGACGGGATGCGCACGAGCGCCTGGGTGAGTTCGACGACATTTTGTGGGAGCGCGGACATTCCGCAGAGAGGCACAGAGCTGCGAGGGGTGCAAGCACGCGCCGGATTTGTCCTGCGATGTGCCGATATTGTCATAGAACGGCTGACGCTGGCATTGTTGTAATCAGCGTGCAACTTAGCACGTTACTTCGCGCTATGCTCCTCATCCGCCTGCCTTTCATGCTCCTACTTTCCGGTGCCGTGTTGCATGCCGCTGATCCGGCAGTGCCTGCGGTTCCCTCCACGCAGTCCAATGATGGCAAGACGGTCTTTCAAACCGTCTGCGCCCAATGCCATGGCACAAATGGCGAAGGTAAAGTCGAACTGAAAACGCCGTCGATCGCAGGTATGCCAGCGTGGTACATGACGACCCAGTTCGCCAACTTCCGCGAAGGCCGCCGTGGCCATGACGCCGCCGATCCACAGTCATTCATGATGGCCTCGATCGCGAAGGCGCTGCAACCTGAGCAGATCAAGGCAGTCGTCACCCATACGGAGAAGATGCCGCTCGTCGTCCCCACCGGCAAAAATCGCGAGATGGCTGACACAGACCATTCAGAGGGCATGCGACTCTTCCAAGAGCGCTGCATGGAGTGCCACCGCTACAACGGCAGCGGGGAAATGACCTTCGGCAGCCCGCCACTCGTCGGCATGCAGTCATGGTATTTGGAAGAACAGCTCAAAAAGTTTAAGAATGGTAAGCGCGGCGCGGCCAAAAACGACATCAACGGTGCAAAGATGGTACAGATGACCACGCTCTTCATCGAGGACGAGCAGATGCTGCGTGACGTAGTCGCCTACATCATGACGCTGAATCCCGAGCCTGAGCCACCCAAGGAACTCTCCAAACAGCCGGTCGAAGGCAGCCCGTTCGAAAATAAGAAACAGACGGTGCAGCGCTGATCACGCCTTCAACTGGGCCACCACATCACCTTTGCTCAACGCCATCGGGCGACCGATGGGCGTCATGATCTCCTTCGTATAGTCGATGCCGAACATGTCCTGAATGGTGGCGTGGAGATCTTCGACATGGATAGGGTTTTCAGGCTCCTTCTTCACGCCTTCAGGATCCGTGGCACCGATGACACGCCTGCGGGCGAACCCTCCGCCAGCGACGAGCATGCTGAAACCGCTCGGCCAGTGATCACGACCGCCGACGTTGTTGATCTTCGGTGTGCGACCAAATTCGCCGCCGCAGAGCACAATGGTGCTTTCGAGGAGGCCGAGTTTTTTCAAATCACGGATCAAGGACGCGTAAGCGGCGTCGAGTATCCTCACCTGCGCGGCCTGTCCCTCGAAATTGTTCGCGTGCGTGTCCCAGCCGTTGAGTGTGACCTCCACGCAGCGCACCCCGGCCTGGATCAATCGCAGCGCGGTGAAGCAGCCGCGCCCGAACGGCGTGTCGCCATACACGGCGAGGTCCCTGGCCGGGACATCACTCACATTGAAGACCTTCAACTGCTCAGAAGACATCATGCGGCGAGCGCGCTGCATCGAAAGCTGGTGCAGGGTCTTGCCTTGGTCGAGATTCGGCGCACGTCCCTGCGCGAAAACATTTTCGACCACGGACAGGCTCTCCATGCGGCGCTCCATACGCTTATCATCGACGCGGGCCTTCACATCTGGCACCGGCTGCTTTGGATCATACATCTGAAACGCATCAAACTTCGCGCCGAGGAAACCGCCGCGTGCAGGCCACTGGTTTGGCAAGATGGAGACGTGCGTAGGGATCTCGATCTTCGCCTCCGGCAGCTCATGGCAGACGATGGCTCCGATGCTCGGGTGGATCAGCGTGGGATCAGGCCGGTAGCCGGTCTTGATGTTGTAGAACGCGCGCTCGTGATCGCCTTCTTTGCTGACCATCGAGCGGATCAACGACACGTCCTGCATCACGCTCGCGGTTTGTTCGAGACCGGAGGCGAATTCGACGCCCTTGATCGCCGTGGGGATCGTTTTGACGCCGCCGCCGATCTTCGTCGTCGGATGCGGATCAAAGGTGTCGAGCTGACTCGCAGCGCCGCCGAGCCAGAGCAGGATCACCGAACGCGCCGGCTTGCCTTTCGGAGCTTGTTCAGCTTCGGCAGCGAGCATATCAGCCAGCGGTGTGAGCCACGAGACGCCTGCGATACCCGTGCCGCAGAGAAGGGTGCGACGCGTGAAATGGTCGCGGCTTTGGCAAAAGGAAGTGTTCATAAAAATAACGAAATCAGAATGGCGAATGACGAATCAAATCCGAAGCACGAATGACGAAGCGGAAATCAGGGGGCGATTGGAGCTTGGGGCATTCATTCGTCATTCTGGTTTCAGATTTCGTCATTCCCGCTTCGCGGGTCAGTGGTTCCATGAGAATTCAGTGGCATTCATCAACGTCCAGAACAGGTCGGAAAAGATATCGCTGCGTGACCTACCCTTCCCAGCACCGGTCAGCAGGTCGATGAAGTAAGCAGCCTCTGCCGTCGTGGGATGCCGGGTAAAAACGGACAGGTAGGCCGCCTCCACCGCCGTGACATTGTCCGGAGCGAGCATGCTGATGCGCGTGCTGGCGTTGAGCAGCGGATTGACCCTCGTGTTGTCGCTGATCATATTCCCGTTCATCAGCAGAAGGCGCTGCGGGATCGTTCCTCCGGCATCATCGAAGGTGTCCTCGCCCGAGTCGCCGTAGCGCTTCACGAAGTTCGCCACGTCGAGATCTCGCTTGATGCGGAACAGCACATGCGTGTCCGCGCCGATCGTGCTGAGTGACGATGCCTGGATCACGCTGCCCGCCATCTGCTCCGGCCGCAATCGTGTCACCGGAAACGCCGCCCAGGCTTTCTCCGCGTCCTCCGTCACCGGATGCGCGGGATCGACCGAACGGCTCGACTGCTGGAACACGCGCGTGGCCGCGATCACGCGGATCAGGCGCTGCAAATCGCAGCCGTGCGCGATGAAGTCGTCCGCCAGCAAATCCATGCCCGGCGGGAGCGGTCCTTCGAGCGGGATGTCGTCCACCGGCGAGATGAGCGGGCGGTTGAAGAGCAGCGCCCACATGCGGTTCACGATCGTGCGCGCGAAAGGCTTGTTTTCCTTCGCCGTGACCCAACGCGCGAGCTTCTCACGCGACGCGCCCTTCTGCGGCAGCAGCTCCGGCCTCCACGGCACCATCGCGGGCACCACCTCATCCTGCGGCTTGCCGAGATAACGGAACCTGTACTTCTCCTTCGGATCATCCCGCAGTCCGTTCAGCGAAAAGTCCGTCTGCCCGAAATACGCGGCCAGCTTGTGAAAGTCCTCCTGCTTCCAGGTGCTGCCGAGCTTGCCGTCGTGGCATTGCACACAGTCCATTTGCACACCGAGGAAGGCGCGGCTCACACGCGCGGCCAGTTTCGCTTCGTCAGGGCCTTTGTTGCCCATCTGGTTCGTCACCGTGATGAAGTTCACCTCCGGGCTCGTCGTCCACACGCCCTTTGCGCTGATCAACGAGCGCACCACCTGGTCGTAGGGCCGGTTTTGCTGCAAAGCCTCGCTCAGCCACTCCACCAATCGACGACGGCGATAGATCAGGAACGGCCCGTTCTCGATGCCGACGTAAACGCGCACCAGTCGCTCCGCGAGATAATCGCTCGCACGACGATCCGCAAAAAGCTGCGACAGCCACCACTGCGCCACGTCCACATCCTGCATCGCCTCCAGCACGCGAATCTCCTGCAACGACGGGATGCTGCCCGTCAGCGCCAGTGACAAACGGCGCGCCAGCGTGAGATCATCGGCCTTCGTCGTGGGTTGCAGGTTCTTTTGCCTCCAATCCGCCGCAAAGGCCGCATCCACCGTGCGCGCTGTGCTCAGCACCTCCTCCAACTTTGCCTTCGGCAATGGAGGATGCACCGCAACAGCGCTCACCGGTGGTTTCAGCAGTTCCACCACCCCCCAGGCCGCCGCCAGAGCGAGCACGCTGAAAACGGCGGCATGACGCAGCCGGATCAGCCAGCCTGAGGAGGAAGATGCGGGGTTCATGACGGTGCGCTCCTGGGAAGCGGTCTCTAACACGCAGCCGGAGCTTCGGTTTCCTCATTAGCTTTGCAACAATCTTCAATCCCCACATGCAGGTGTCATTCCCTTCTTGCGCTTCCCTGCCCGTCTTCGTAAAACTGCCGCCGCATGTCCGACGCATCCACCCCCGGCCCGACACCAACCGGCTACCAGCGCTCTGCTGGCGGCGGGTTCATGTGGCTGCCGCCGAGCGCGGAGCATCTCTCTAGGCTGCTGCCGTAATATGAGGTCGAATGCCTGCTGGGCTGCGGTGGCATGGGCGCGGTTTACAGAGGGCGGCAGAAGTCACTGAACCGTCTGGTGGCGATCAAAATCCTGCCGCCCGAGGTGGAGGACGGGGATGCCAGCTACCTGGAGCGCTTTAAGAACGAGGCGCAGGTCATGGCGAAGTTCATCCATCCCGGCATCGTCGCCATCCATGACTTTGGGGAGACCGCCGAAGGCCAGCTCTACATCGTCATGGAGTATGTGGACGGCTCCGATGTGTCGCGGATGATCGCGACGCAGGGCCGCCTGCCGCCGGAGCACGCGCTCGCCATCGCCGCGCATGTGTGTGATGCGCTCGGCTACGCGCACAGCCACGGTGTCATCCATCGCGACATCAAACCGGCCAACATCCTCATCAACCGCGAAGGCGCGGTCAAGGTGGCCGATTTCGGTCTCGCCAAGATCGATGAACCCGGCACCACCGGCCTTACCAAGACCGGCATGGCCATGGGCACGCCCGATTACATCGCGCCCGAGGCGCTCGTGTTCGGCTCACAGGTCGATGCACGGGCGGACCTGTATGCCGTCGGCGTCATGCTCTACCACATGCTCACCGGCGAGGTGCCACGCGGCGCGTTTGATCTTCCCAGCCACCGCATCGGCACCGATCCGCGCTTTGACGCCATCATCTTGAAGGCGATGAAGATGGACCGCGAGGAGCGCTATCAGAGCAGCGGCGCCATTCGTCACGATCTCGACGCCATCCTCACCCTGCCGCTCGTGCAGGCCGGTGGCGAGAGCAGCGCCGCGATTCCGCAAAGTAGCACGAACTTCCAAGTTCGTGAGGAAGCGCCCGCCACGCGAGCCGCTTCCCAAAATCATCCATCAAAAATCGTAAATCATAAAGCCGCCATGATCACGCTCGCCACCACCGCCGCCGTCCTCGCCACTGGAGCTTTCCTGGTGCTCAAGCAACCGCAGGCCGATGCCGAAAACGCACCGCAGAGCCAGAACTCGGCTCAGGAGAGCCAAGCCACGTCTGCTGCGAAGCAAAGTGGCCCGCTCAACCGGAGCGAAGCGGAGATAGCCAGCCAGAGGCTGCCCGAAGGGCGAGCTGGGCGAGGCAATCCTCTGAGCGGTCCGTCGAATGACGCCAAGACCACCGCACAGGGGACTGAGCGTACCACTCCCCCAGCCGCTCCGCCTGCGAAGCCCGTCCTCGTCGCTCAGGCCAACACAACGCCGAAGGCACTTCAACTCGGCCAGTCCGCTCCATCGGCTGATCCCGTTCCCGCCCGCAAGCCTGATCCGGCGAAATGGGTGAAACTCGATCCGAAAGCGGATTGTGTTGCAGGCAAAGACCTCGCTCTTTCCAGCGGCGACTGGGGTTGGAAAGTCACGGACAACAAGCGGTTCAAGACCAAACAAACTTATGCAAACAGTGCCATTCGTGCCTTTATTCGGCAGGAAAGTGGAGAGGTGAGCAAGTTGATGCTGCGTGCTGATGATACGCTGGGCGCGTACCACCTCAATGTCACCGACAAAGATGTCTCGATACTTCTCTACGTCAAAGGAGTCAGTCCGATGCGTGAATTGAAGTGTTTCAAAATACCGCCAAGCGTGTCCTTCAAAGATAGTGGTGCGCATTTGACCTTCAGCGCGGCGGGCAGCGTTCTCACTGTTTGGGCTGGCGGCCTTGAGCTTGGTTCGGTGTCTGACAATACATACCAGTCCGGCAGCATGGCTTTTGGATCAACGGACGGCGCTTTCCGCGACATCGAATACCAGACTCTCGACGCCTCGACTCCCGCCATCGCCCAAACACCGGCAGAAACACCAATACCCGCAACTCCTCCCTCCGCTGCCCCTCAAACCCCGCTCCCGCCCGAACTCACCGCCCTCCAGCAGCAATACGACAAGCTCCTCGTCGAACGCGTCACCGGCCTTTATGACGCTGATGTGGCGAAGCTGAACGCGGGCTATCTCGCCGGTCTCGACCGTGCCGCCGCCACCGCGCAGAGCGCCGGGGAACTCGACACCGTGCTGGCGCTCACGGCTGAAAAGAAACGGCTGGAGGCCAAGCAGCCCGTGTCCGCCACGGACGACGCCGGGACTCCTGCGGCCTTGAAGAACCTGCGCACCATCTACCGCACCAGTCTGGCAAAGCTCGACGAGCAGCGCACCGCCAACCACACCGCCCTGCTCACACCTTACGCGACGCGCCTCCAGCAAATCGAGGCCGACCTCACCAAAGCCGGCCGCATTGCAGACGCTGTGGCGGTGAAGACCTATCGCGAAGGCTTGGGAACGAATCCGGCACCGACGGCACCAGTGACACCTGCTGCCTCGACACCGATGAAAGAGACGCCAGCAGCCACGCCTGCGGCGAATGGGAAGCAGCCGAAGACCGATCCAAGAACTGCGGCAGAATGGGTGCTTGGTCTTGGCGAGAAAGTCATCCTGTTCGATGGCAAAAGACGCACCATTTCCAAGGTGGAGGAACTGCCTGCGGGCAAGCTGGGGAACTGGGGAATCGTGCTGGATGGCAAGGACGGCAACCTCAAAGTTATCAGCGATGCCGACATGAACCGGTTTGCCGGGCAGGATGAATTGAAGGAGGTGGTTTTCCGCAAGGTGCCGCTGACGGAAGCAGGGATGCGTTTTATCAAGACGTGTCTCAACCTCACCGAGGTCGTCTTCGAGGACATGCGCCTCAATGAAGACTGGCTCGCTCATCTCAAAGGGCTGAAAAAGCTCACCAGTTTGGAAATCGTCGGCAAAGTCGGCTATCGGGGCCTGGGGCTGGAGCAACTGGCCGGTCTGCCCATCGAAAACCTGCGTGTTTACCGCTCCAACTTCAATGATCAAGGACTGGCAGCGATCAAAGGCTTCAAGTCGATCGTCGCCATGAACCTCGAAGACACGGAGGTGACGGATGCCGGCCTGGCGAATTTAGCGGACTTCAAGAAGCTGAAAGTCCTGAACGCAGGAGTCACCCAGATAACGGCGCAAGGTCTTGAGCATCTGAAGTACATTGGCATCACTGAAATCGGCTTCGGCAAGACAACGGAAGATTTCACCGCCGATCTACCCAAAGTGGCCAAGCTGTTCCCGGACGTGACGAGTTTCACCCTGCCGCGCAACTTATCCTACACCGCCCAGGAAATCGCCTTGCTTGGCCGGTCGTTTCCCAAGCTCAACAACATCCTGACTTACTCCTTGGGCTTCAGCGACGATGCCTGTGCAGGATTGGTCGAAGCACCTGCGATGAGGAACCTCTCCATCATCAGCGCAGGCAAAATCACCGACGCCGGTCTGGCCCCCATCGCACGGCTCAAATCACTCCAATCGCTGACACTTCACGGCTGCCAGATGACGGATCGCGGGCTGGAGCTGTTCATGGAAACCAAGTCCCTGAAGAACCTCTTCATTCACGGAGTTCCTATCACCGACGCCGGTCTCGCAGCCTTCAAGAAAGCCCGCCCGGATGTGATGGTGGAGAAGTGAGGGACGCAGGCATGGAGGGAGCGCATGCGTCCCGCGTGCTGTTTCCCGCGTCCTAGAGGGGAACCGTATTAAGTTCACATCATTCCGCAGATCCTGGCAGAGTTGGCGTGACTTCAGGGACAGGCTGCGGCGGGACACCGCAGCCGACACGCGGGACGCGTGTGCTCCAGCCTTGAGCCGTGAGGGACGCTGGAATTGACCATCTGGCCGGATCGGGTATTATCTGAGCATGACGATCACCGCCCAAGTTCACAACCACAGCATCACGCTGCCGTCGAATGTCGCGATCGCTGACGGCACGCTGGTGGAAATCCACACGCTGGAGGAAGCGCCGAAGAAGCCGCGCGCGGGAGCCTGGATGCTCAAATACGCCGGAGTGGCGGATGACCTGCCGCCTGACGCGGCGGCCCAGCACGACCACTACCTCTACGGAACATCCAAGCGTTAAGCCGATGCGCCGTGTCTTTGCCGATGCCTGGTTCTACATTGCGCTGCTCGATCCGCATGATGCGGGGCACGCTGCCGCCCGCGCCGTTTACGCCGATGAAAGTGTGGCGGGATTTGTCACGACGCGCTGGGTGCTGACGGAGGTGGCGAACATGCTGGCCGGGTCCAGGGCCCGCAGGACTTGCGCCGCCTTTCTGCGTGAGCTGGGCACGGCGTCCGACACACGGATCACCCCGGATTCACAGGCATTGTTCCAACGCGAGCTGGCGCTCTATGAGGAACGTCCGGACAAAGCATGGTCATTGACGGACTGCATCTCGTTTCTGGTGATGTCCGACGAGGGGATGTTGGAGGCATTGACTGGTGATCACCATTTTGAGCAGGCGGGATTCACCCGCTTGCTGGGCTGATATTAAGGAGTGCGTTTTAGTAGGGACATAAATCAAGCTGCGTAGCGCACGCTGG